>NZ_MSMP01000052.1 GCF_001936575.1 Tenacibaculum agarivorans | reverse complement strand
CTCGCTTTTAAACTCTACAAAATCATCTATTAAATATTTAAACTGTATGGGGTTTAGATAATACTCAAAACCTAAAACAACTGTATTCTCAGATTCTAAGTTAAGAATTAGAGAGGATAAATTTCTTAAGTTATCTGTATCATCATATTTTATTTCAAACAATAAATAAATACTAAATTTAAAATCTTCAGGTATACTAATACCCTCTTTTTTTTCTAATGCTTTTAATTTCTCTTGTTCATCTAAATTAAAATCATGTATTGAAAAATTGCTTTTTTCAGTCAAGAACTTTTCAATTACAGCTAGTAAAGAGGTTTTTCCAGTATTGTTTTTTCCTATAATTAGTGATAATTTATTCTCAACATCAATTGAGAAATCTTTTAACAATCGAAAATTTTCGACTTTAATTTTTGTTATTTTCATCGATAACTATAATTAATTATAGAGAGAATCATCTATATAAAGGAAGAATTTGGCTATGAAACGGGGACTTCATCAATTCTTTTTCTCTCTTACTTTTTTCAATTAGATAAATGTAGGAAAATTTAATCTTTTTTAATGCGGATTACCGCATTTGAATAAGAGAAACTTAAGTTTGATCTTTTATTTGTAAAGGAAATACACTGAATGAAAAGCGCAATAATTCATTTAATTAAGAATGAAACAAATAAATAGTAAAATTTCCGTTGCTATGTTGAATAATGACTACAACCTTTTGTAAAAGAAAGGTTACAAGCTCAACAACAAATCAACAGTTCGTCAACAACTGTTGTTGATTGTTGTTGATGAACTGTTGAACATTTGTATACTCGTGAAAGCTTCTGTTTTACTCACAAATTGGATGTTTTGTCAACAATCAACGAATTTTCTAGGAAATCACTTTTCAAAAACTCGTAATATCTCCCTTTTTTTGTTTCAAAATCAACAATTGTTTTTTGAGAAGTGTTGAGAGTCAAAAAGTATTTCTTATAACTACCATTGTATGGCTCTAGTTTATAATCATCTTTTAAACATTTAGAGATTCTTGAACGATTTGTTCTTACTCCTTTATTTAGTTTTTCAAATAAATCTGTTGCAGTGTAACGTAAAACATCAGCTTCAAACGCAACAAAATCATCAGTTAAAATTTCTCTAATTTCTTGACTCAGATAGGTTTTGTTTCCTTTTACAACTTTATCTAATGCAGTTGTGTAAATTTGTTGTTTAGTGAACCACATTCTAGTTTTTCTTTCCGATACTATTCTTCGATTACTTAAATAATATAAAAAATGAGGAATTTCTTCTTTTAACTTTTTAAGCATATCAACATCTTCAACTTGAAAGGAATTTACTTTAATAACCCAATAACGAATTTCATTTTCATCTATTTGAATAAAATTCTCTTCATTATTTGAACACAAAATAAACTTCCCGAAGAAATTAGTTTCAATTTTATCCTTCCCTTTAGATTCTACTTTGTAAGAACCCGCTGTAGATAAGTTTTTAATTCGTTCACTATCTTCTCTTTTGTCTAAGAGTACTTCATCAACAGAAATAATAAGTTTAGACGCCCAGTCACTGTTAAATCGACTTCTAAAATCTTCATTTTTGTTTATGGTCATATTACCTTGAAAAATCAACTTTAACCATTTTAGAAATGAAGTTTTACCTGTGTTTCGAGAATTACTTACTAAACATAAGATAGGTAAAATTTGTGTTGGTAATTGCCAGAGTATAGTCAGATAATCTAAACCTAATTCATACTGATTTTGGAAAATATGTCTTAAAAATCCTTCTGTTTTGTCAAATGAACCTCTTTTGAATTTATGTTCTAACTTTTCATATTGATTATAGAAAGAGCTTATTTCTTGTTGGTAATTTTGATGATCTGGTATTGTAATAAAACCGTCATATTTCTTAATCGTATTTAAAAAGTCTTTTCCTTTATCTGTAATTAACTCTCCTTTAGTCCATTTAATTAAAGTTTTGTTGGTGTCGCCACTAAAAAGAGGGACATTACAAATTTTAAAATAATCTGTTCCTATTCTAACATATTCCATAAACTTTATAATTTTAATTTAATTAAAGATCTATTAGGTATTGGAGTATCTTTCCAGTCAAAAACAATATTTACACCTGTAATAGATTTGTCTTTTTTGAAACAGTAATCGATTTCTTGTTCAATGAGTTGCCATTTAAATCTAGGACTGTTGGTAGCTAAATCTTTTATGTTTTCTATTTCATTTGAATAAAAATCTAAATGTTTAGTTAACAATGTATCTGAGAGCCTAATAATTTTGAGCTTACTTATTTCTGATTGCATATTATTAGCAATGGAAATCAAATTATTGACAAAATTTTCGTTTTGTAAGTTTAAATCTTCCATATTATCTGCGATATTTTAAAGATTTAACTTCCTTTAATGTATCATCTAAACTTTCTAAGTTTATAACTATTCTTCTGCCTATTTTAGATGCCTTTATAACCCCTTTTTTGATGTAATTTCTTATAGTTAATTCTGATACGTTTAGTCTGATTGCGGCTTCTTTTACTGTTACATTTTCTTTTTTTGGATTTAACTTATTATTAATTAATTCTTGATGAAACAGCAGAATCAATAATTTCTACAAGTTCCTCTTGTGTGGTTACAATTATATTTTTCATAATATGCTTTTTTAATTCTTATTAATTTTAAAAACATATCATATTCAGTAATTACTAATATCCATGGATTGAATATTTATGTTTTGTTACCACAAAGATTATATGTTTAGTGATAAAAATTAAATATTTGGAGTAAGCTTGGAGTGAGCTTGGAGAAAGTTAAAGAGTTGTTTTTTATAGGTTTGCTTTGTTTTTTTATTTTAAAAGTTACAACTCTTGGAGTAAAAAAAAACTATATTTTAGAAAGTTGATTATACAGATATTGTGAAAATATTTTTAGTTCAAATGTTTCACATTTTTCAATTAAAATATTTAGTTTTTCTTTTTTTTCTTTTTTGGGTATTTTGTAATAATCATAACCTTTATGATATTTTTCATAAGGAGTATCTTTAATCTTATCGAGTTTTTTATTAGCAAAGACACTACAAGAGATTTTTAATATTAAAGTCAATTCATAAGTTGATAGTTTTCTATCTTGTGATCTTTCATGTTTAAATAGATAATGAATTAAGATAAATTTTTCATCTTCTGTGAAAGGGTTGTTATGATTTTGATTTTTTGCTTCTGTAATTTTTACTTTGGTTTCATGATTAACTTTTTCAGTTTGAAAATTTTGTTCAATAATTGCTATGTTTTCCTTACTTAAAGTTAATATGTTTAAGTCATCTTTAACGTATCTTATATTAAAAAAATCTTTTATTTTTTCTTTATCTAGCAGTAAACAGAAAAGCTTTCTGTTTTGATGTAAAAAGCTCTTATAAGTTAGTAGAACTGATAGTTCTGAAAAGTATTCAATAAAGTGATTAAAATTTTTATATTGAGAGTATTCGGCATTTTTTAAGAAATACTGATAAACATCTCTATTTATTATATTTTCTACTCTATCAAATTTATATTGTTTATTCATAATATAACCTTGAGATATACCAGATATAGATGATTCTTTATAACCTTTTTTATCATTCTCTCTTATATCATTAATTCTTTGCTGAATTTCACTGTTATAACGAGTAAATAGATCATCAGCTATTTCAGGAGAGCTATAGTCTTTTTCAATTCTTTTTGTAATTATTTTTTTAAAGGCAGATAGTTCTTTATTGTGCAGTTTTATATATTCTTTTCCGTAATTCATAATAATTTTTTAAATCTCAATGTTGAATGTTTCATTAACAGCATCTTTTACATCATCATTTGATATTTGATAATATTGATTCAGCGTTTTCATATCGTTATGTCCAGAAATTTCAGCAATGAGTTTATCACTTTTTCCGTTTCTTTTCATCATAGTAATAAAAGTTCTTCTAGCTGTATGAGAACTTATTCTTTTGTAAAAAGGCATTTCTTCTCGTATTACTTCTTTACCTCTAGTAGATGTTTTCATTACATTATGCGTGTAACCTGCTTCTTCAAATACCTCTTTTATGTAATCATTAAATTTTTGATTAGCTATTAAAGGTAAGTTAGAATCGTATTTATCTAAAATATATAGAGCAATAGTAGTTAGAGGTATTTCTCTACTTTTTTTTCCAGAACCTTTTTCTTCTTTGAGGAATAGTGTTTTTCCATTGATGGTGTTTTTTGAGACATATTTTAATTCACCAAATCTCATGCCAGTTACACATGAAAATATAAATACATCTTTTACACGGTCTAATTTTTTGGAAGGCATTTCTGTTTTGTATAAAACCTCTAAATCTTCTTTTCTAAGTGCAATTTGATTTGTTATTACTTTAGGTTTCTTTTTAAAGTTTATGAAATCTGCTTTGTATGTATGACCATTTTTCAAAGCCCAAAAAAGAAATGTTTTAACCAATCCGACGTTTCTAGTAAAAGTATTGTTTATATGACCTCTGTTAACCATACAGAAATCTGTGAATTCCGTGTAAAATTTTTGATTTATAGAGTTAAATGTTATTTTATATTTTTTTGTCTTTTCAAAATCTTCAAGTAAAGCCTTAATATTATTATATCTTTTTACCGTTGCCTTAGACCACTCTTGATTTTTTTGTTTGAATAACATAAATTCATCATAGGCTTCATAGAATTTATTTTTCCCACTAGATACTCTTTTAAATTCTTTATCAAATTCTTGCCTGATTTTTTCAACTGTTAGTTCTTGGTTCGTGTTTTTATAAGTTTCAGTTACTAACATAAACAAACTAGAATATCGATCTAACTGTCTTTTTATAGTTCTATGGGTATCTGCTTTTGAAGTCCTACCTGTTAAGTTATTGGGTTGTCTATTTTTTAAATCCCATTCTTTTGGGTGAATAGACTCTCCTGTAGAATATACGAATCTTTTCCCTTCGTTCTTGAAATAAGCTTTTAAATAAATTAAAGTTAGCCCGTCCTTATTTTTATCCTTTAGGTTAAATGTATATGTCATAGCAAATAGGTGTCAATTTAGGTGTCAGTAAAGGTAGTATTTGATATCTAAATTACCATAAAAAGAATTATAAAAAAAAATTAAACTTAGTATTATTAGTAGTTGTGGCGTAGGTTAAGGTATAATAAAGTAAAATAAGTTCAATACTCGGCGTCTCCACAACTAAAAACCTTAATCATTTGATTGAGGTTTTTTTGTTTTTTTATAGATGATGCTTTTTTGTGTAGCGTTATTATTTAGTTTGCTATTATTAGTTGATAGTTTTTCCAAATCAAAGCACATTCTTTTCTCGCTATATATCTTTCCTTATCATCAATTTCGTTCCATCCAAACTTCGCTTTTATTTTTTTTCCAAATCTGGGTAAGTCGAATATAATGTTTTGCTTAGATAGTATTCCAGATGTGTTAAGGTTGTGGTTATCTGATTGTGATAATCCAGATTTTAGTAACCTATTATGAATTTTTGAGTATGGTATAACGTTATCCTTTTCTAGTGTTATTAGTTGATTTTCAGGGGTCAGTTTATAGAAAGTTACTTGGACAGTTTCTTTAAAAGTTGCAGAAGTGACATAGTTTATGGCTATGAGCTTTTCATTATTATTCTGATTCCAATAACATATTTGAATAGCCCCCTCGTTACCGTCATAAATCTCCATAAAACCATTTGCTTTGTCTATAGTTTTTATAAACTCTTGAGGCGAAGATGGGATTCTTTTACTTTCTGGAACCTTTATTGTTTTAGTAAAATAATAGTCAACTAGTTTTTTCCTTTGATCAATAGTCTTATTCAAAATTATTTCAGAAGGTAACTTATAAAAAATATCAATAATATTTTGTCCGAATCCATAAGATGCTGTAAAAAGCGTAAAAAATAGCAATAGTGTCTTTCTCATGTCTATTTTCTTTATGCTGTATAATGACCTCATCTACGAAGTTATTGAGCTAATTTTCGTTATTAGTTTATAAAGTATACCCAATTTTGATTTTACGATTGATTTTTACATGTAAGGAGATCTGTAAGCAATATTTTTTAGATTTTTATAGCTTTAATTTGTCAATTGTTTAAAGGTTTGTAGAGAAGTAGGTAACTCGTTTGTTATTGTTAATTTGTGTGAAAAATCAGTTGGCTCTAATTTTAAAACCTTGGTATTTTCATCAATGATTATTTTATGATCACTTTTTATTTTAAATACTTCAACATGCTCAAGATGAAAATTTTTACTCCCTGCCCCTAAGTCTACAATAAAGTATTCTCCATAATTTATTTGTCCAAGGGCTTGGTTGTCCATTTCAACATTGACTTTAGTAGAGGTTCCACATACCGCTACTGGACAATAGTAATCCCCGTTATATATCATTATTCTTCCATTTCCAAGATTTTTTAAGTCGACTTGATAACTAGGTAGTTTTATGTATGGTTTTTCTGAAATAATTGGTTTGATGCCACATGATGAAAATGTGATTATTATAGTTAAGAATACTATTTTTCCAATTATTTGGTTTTTGGATTTCATATGGTTTTGATTATACATAGCATTTGATCAATTATTTGTGATTTTCAGCTTCAAAATTAATTAAAAAGATTGAACTTTAGATGTTGCCATATATGTTAGAGAAGTAATGCATTTGCAAGCAATTAACTATATATTTTGTTATACATTGGCTTTACCTCGTTTTTTTAATATTGTTATCAAACTTGGAATTATAGATAATAAAGTACTTGTTGTTAAAATTAGTCCATAGTTTATTTCGTTATAACTTAATCTCCTAGTTCCGTCATCACAAGCAGTACATTCAATTATTTTCAGATTTGCATCTAATGCACTAATTGCAGTCAATAGGATTCCAAATATTAGAACAAGTATTATTCCATTAAGCGCTATTTCCTGTATTTCCTTTTTCTTATTGGCAATACTGAATATTAGAAATATTAATCCTAAGCTTGCAAAATAAATTGGATTTCCAAAAAGATAAAAGTCTTTCCCTCCAAATTTTATCCGATTATTTGTTGTCCACTGAAATAAATCTTGAATTAGTTGACGGAAAAATAAATCAGTATAGACTGCTATTCCAAATCCGATGACAAAAAATGCAATTCCAGTTAATATTTTCTGTATCATTTTTTAAGGTTGTGTACAGCGACTTCGGCTATGATTAGTGTGGGAATTAATAAGGATTAATTTCCAATTAAACACTTAGCTAGAACTTTTTATTCTTTGAGTTTTCTTGTAGTTATAACTATAAGTTCATCAAAAGAACCAGCCGTACGATTTTTAATAACTTCAAGGTCAGTTATTATATTAACAGAATCAATCTTTTTTCTATCAAGTTTGTCAATCACTGTTTTATTCACAATTTTATTATCCAAAATATATCCTCTTTCAACGTAATGTATTGAGGCTCTTTCTAATTTTTTTATCTGAGATAGTCTTGTAGATATTGAAATTATTCCATATTCAGCTATACTACCATATATTTTAGCATCTTCTTTTTTTATATAGTTAATACTATAAATATTTTCTTTTCGAATTGATAGTGAATTTTTATTTTTCAAATCATAATCTCTTTGGCATCCGTCAATAACTAGTGCAGGATTTCCATTTAATAATTTTTTTGATTTTAGAGAATCAATAAACTTTAGCATATATGTTTCCTCTGAATTATTTTGGGAATAAATAGCGTTTGAGAGAATAAAAATTAAAATAATAATACATCTTTTCATTTTTTAGTTTGTTTTCGACGGCGAGGTATAAACGTCAGTTATGGGTTTTAAGTTACTGTTTTTTCGGTTTGGCATAGATTTTAGCAATTCCGAGTGGATTCGGACGTAGTCGAATCAGCTGTAATTGTGGTTATATATATTGTTGTACGTAATGCTTTTTAATACCCACTGAATTTTATTTTCCGCTTTTTCATTCTTTTTCCATCCATAAAATAATAGACTTTTTTAGTGTCCAGATTCACAACAATTGAATCCACATGTCTCAAAATTTTCATTCGTACAATAGGCCCAATAAAACTCAGTCTAATGCGGTCTTTATCATTCGGTATTTTTATTTTTACTTCTCCATCAAAATCAGTATTGAAAGAATCTTGGTTTTCTGAATTTTCAATTATTATTGAAGTCCCAGGTAGTGGTTGTTTGTCTAATATCACTTTCACTTTTATTTCGTCATACTTTTTAACTTGTCCAAGAGAAACAAGAGGAATTAGCAGAATCAATATCAGTTCAATTATTTTTTTTCATAATACGTTCAACGTTCCTTGTATATTGCGTCTGACCTGTCGAAGGCGATATACGCAATATATAAATTGTTGTGTATAGTTTTAATAGGCAAATCGATTGAAAACTCCAATCAATTTCCATTCTTTATTCAAGTTTTGATATAGGTTGGAGTAGCCTCCATTATTACCGAATTTATAGCTAATAATGCTATATTTATTATCATCAGAAAAAACAGGTCTAGATATTGATAATGGCCAGTTTCTCCATTTATTTGGATTATTATTATACTGTCTTATCTTTCTTTTCAGCTCTCTTTGTTGTTTTTTAGATTTCGGTTTAATAGATTTTAGAGCAGCATTTATACTAATTTTCTGATTCTTTTTTGTCAGATAAACTTCATTTAGTTCGTCTACTTTCCATTCCGTCAAGTTTTGAGTAGTGCTTTTTGAAATGAGTTCAATTAAGATTGTCGAGTCATTAAAAATCTGTGTATTCTCATTTAAATCATAGAGATAATTATTGATGTTCCATTTGTCCGTTTTTAAATTAGGTTTGTAGCTCTCTTTATTAACAATCTTTGTTTTATCCACTAAAGCTAAATCCAATAAATCTTGAGAAAATAGATTGTAACTGAAAAGTATTACGAATAAGTATAGCAGTTTTTTCATTATTTGGTCAGTTTATTTCCAAAAATAAGCTTATTAACTATGTTTTTATACACCGTGTTATCTACTTTTATTCGGATTAAATATTTCATTTAGCTCTATGTTACTTGAACATTTAACAATCATTGGATAAAGTTCATTCAAGCTCAATTTATATTTCAGCTTCATTTCATCTTCTTGGTTCATATCTGAGTGATGTATGTTAAGTCCAATAAACTCTCCATCAACATATAAGCAATAGTTTTGAATTCCACTATATTCAGTATATTCGATGTATCCGTCAATTATTTTTTTATTTGGAAGTTCAAATTGAGCATAATATCTAGTAAACATATATGGGGTTACAGCTCTAGTAGTAAGAGATTTAAACCAGTATTCATCAGACCAATTGACTTTTTCTAATTTAGATTCAACTTCTTTTCTATCGTAGCCTTCTTCTTCTATAAAATCAATTTCATCTCCAGAATAATATTGAACCCAAATATTATGTTTTATAAAATCTGTTGGAGTTAAATCATTAATATGTTTAAGTTCAAATTTCATTTTTTGGAATTGTAGATAACGATGAGTATAAGAAACGTAGGGCAGAGGGTTGTCACTAACTCCACGTTTATAACTAAGCCAAATATAATGTTTTGTGTTTATCTTCAATATTTAAACACCAAATTTTATATTTGGTGAGATAGCGGATAAGCACAGACTTATCGATTATGTTCAAAATTCCTATGTTTTCTTATACATTGTTATCTGCGGGCTTTTTACTCAACAAGTTTTTTCATCACATCAATCACCATATTCCAACCACTAATAGATTCTTCATATCTCTTTTCAGCATTTTCGATTCCCTCAAATTCCTGTGTCAATTTAAAAATTGTTCCTGATTCAGATTCATTCAATTCATAGGTCAGTTTTACATAGTTTTCAGGTATGTCTTTAATTCCGATATTTGGATCAAGCATAGTAAATGAAACTTTTTCTCCGTTTTTAATTTCAGTAATTTCTCCTTTTACGTGAATTATTTCTTGTCCATTTTCTGTTTTACCTTTCCAAATTATTTGACTGCCAATATTCCATTCGGATAATACTTCGCAACCAAACATATATTGTTTTGTCTTTTCGGGATTAGTGAGCAAATCCCAAACTTCTTCTTTGTTAGAGTTAAAATCTACTGTTTTTTTGATAATCATCAATTTTTCCATCTTTTTTGAATTTTGATTTAAAGGTTTAAATTTGATGTATTATGGTTATTCTTGATTGTAGAATCGGGAACATTTCTTATACTATTTGGAGGAATTCCGAACTGTTCTTTAAATGCTTTTGAAAAATATTGTGGTGAACTATAACCTATTTCATAGGCAATTTCTTTAGCTGTTTTTGAAGTGCCAAGTAATAGTCTTTTTGCTAAGTCCATTCGAACTTGATGGATGTAACCAAAAACTGTAGTTCCAAAGAGTTCTTTAAATCCTCTTTTAAGTTTGTACTCATTCATTGCAATTAACTTTGAAAGTTCACTTAACGTTGGCGGATTTTCGATTCGATTTGCTAATAATTCTTTAGCTTCTATTAGTTTAGTTCTGTCTTTTTGAGATTTTATGTAATTCTGAGTACTGTGTTCATTATATAGCTCAGCTTGAAGCACAAGAAGTTCAATGCTTTTTGAAAGAAGAAATAAGTCCTTAAGCTCATTTGAATATTGACAATGTATAATTTCGTTGATTACCGATTGAATTTTGAAATTATTGGTTTTCCATTCAGATGATAGAATTGAATTTTCACGATTCATTACTTTTTCAGCAAGTTTCTTTAACGGTTCGTTTCCATTTTGTGCTATTTCCACAAACAATTCTGTTGTAAAATTGATTCCAAAAGTTTCAATTCGTTTCGTTTTATTTTCAACCTCTATATGAAGTCCATCCGAATACATAATATTATTATGATGCCCAGAAAGTTGAAAAGAAGAATTCAGTTGAGCAAATTTAAAGTCATACGAACCTTGTAGTCCAAAATGAAGTTTTACATATTCTTTGTCGTTTTTTGATTGGTTTATTCCACAAGAATCATAGTCAATAATATTATGAGAAATATGAATTTTATCCAGTTCCCAAGATTTAGAAGTTATTTTTTCTATGTTATTTGATTGGTTCATTTGCTATTTTGAGCTTGCAGATAACGTTTTGTGTATTGTTATTTGCGATTTTTGATTGTAAAGTTAATTAAAAGGTGATTAACTTTTGGTTTTGAGAGATTTAGTCCGAAGGAATAAATCCACAAGCAATTAATAATATACCTTGTTGGCAAATCGTTTTTATTTTTCGTAAGTATATGTTGTCAGTCGTTCATTATTTTTTCCATAAACGACTTTCCTTTTGATGATTCCATTTTTTATAATATTCGTATGTTGTTTTTTTACTTTGAATTGAGTCATTTATTGTAGTCACTTCTTTAATTTTTTGTCCAAGTTCATTTTTATAAACGTAAAATTTAAACTCCTTTTGAGTGTTTTCATTGTTCCAATTTCTAGTGAAACTATATTTATTATTTTTGTGAGAGTAATTTTCGGTCCAAATTAATTCGTTATGATTCCAAGATTGTTTAATTGAAATATTTCCGTTTTCGTCGTAAAACCATTTATATTTATTCTGATTGTCCCAATGTAAATTTGGTGCGTAATATTGAGTTTTTCGACCCAATGAATCATAGATAAAGTCAATTTCACTATACTTATCCCAACTTCGGTTTTCTTCATAGTCTATTTCACTTAAAAGTATATCAGTGCTTTTTCTATGTTTTTCAATTACTTCAGGACTTATTCTTTTCTTAAAAGAATAATGTTCACTTTTAATTAATTGATTTTTGCTGTCGTAGAAATAGGCAACTTTCGTGCTGTCTGCATTAGCATTAACAGTTCTTTTTTGAACTAACAGACTATCTTTATAATCATAAAAAATTTTGCGACCTTTTATAGTGTTAGAAGAAGTCAATAATTCTTTTTCAAATGCTATTTTATTTTCTGAATAAAATTTAGTTATTTTTTGAAGATTTATTTCAGAACTATCTTTTCCGTGAAAATAGTATTCTTTAAGAGTGATTGTTGGAATTTGATTTTTGTCAAATTCCATTATCGGTGGACTAATTCGATTTGGTTTTTCGAACTCTTTTTTGTCAGAACAGCTTGTAAGAATTACTAAAAATATGATTATGATTCTGTTCATCTTAAATGTTTGCCAACGTTTAATATATGGCAAGTTGGGTAGAAAACAAGCGATTATTTTCGGTTTAGTCACAAGCTAAATCTTTTTACTAAAAACTAATCGCCCAATTTGCTATATATAGTGTTATGCAATTTTATTTCTTAATTCTTGTTCATCAATTCCATTATTTTGATTGAATGACAAGTTAAATTTTGGCATCTTTTCTATCAAATTAGGTTTAATATCTAATTCAGATACAGTGATTAATTTTTCAGGCTTTGAGATTAGGTCAAATATTCCTGTTTTTGTAGTTCTGTGAACATCTCGATAATCAAATCCAATAAAGCCTTGCTGGGAATATTCTAACCAATCGTCATATCTACCTTTCTCTTTTGTTATTAATTGTGCTCTATATTTAAATGGCAAATTTTCAATTTCTGTCAATAATTCAAGGTATTCGATTCGAGAAGATTTTATTATTTCAGGAATATACCCACGGTTAAAAGTTGAGAACGCTCCTAAATACCCGTTTTGGTCTATTCCAAACCAATCGAATTCCACATCTCCCGTTTCAGGAACTATAGTATTATTCCAAACTTCTTTGCTTATCATCTTATTCTTAATTCAATTTTGCATAATGTAGGAATAAACACAATTGTGTTTATTCCAATTGTATAGTTTAACTAAACTAATATAAATTTTATAAATCTAAAAACGTTTTTAACTCTAAAGAGGTTATTAGTGAGAGAGAAGGCTAGGACCTAAGTTATGTGTAGTTATTTTTAATAAGTATAGACCTAGTAACATAATTTAGATAACCAATGGATGATTTAATAGTAGTTTAAACAAAATAAGTAGTGAAAAATAGTCCTAAAACATCCAAACATGTCCAGTTTTAAGCATTCTGGAAGTTTTAGGACTATGAAATCACTATTTAAAATACATTTGCTTGAAGTTAATATAATCCCAAATACAACTAGTAGTATGAAAAAAAACTACATTTTAAATTTAATATTTCTTCTACACTTATTTATTATAAATTGTTCTGATGAAACTAAACTAAATCAAGATCAACAACCATCTATTTCTGAAGATAAAAAAATACTAGGAGGACCATGAAAAAGAGATCTGAGTAAAAATTCTGAGATAGATTCTAAAAAAATAGAGATCTAATATGAAATGATATTTAGGTTTATATCTTGAAAGATAAAGGGGTGTACCTTTTTGTTTTAAGTACTATAGAATCAATATCAGCATATGAAATTCATTGTGGTCTTTTTTTTTAGAAGGTTTTTGATATTTAAAATCGATGAAAAAGGTATTTATCTAATGCAAATCCAAGTACTTTTCAATTAACCGTTTTTTAAAAAAGATGATTTTAATGACATAGGTTAATATGATTGATGATCATATTAGATCTAAATTGTTCAAGATTATGAAAAAGCAGTAGCTGCCACTACTGCCGAATTAAATACTATAAACGCAATTATTTATTAATACTTAACACTTTAAAGTTATGAAAAAAAATAATTTTTTACCAATTTTATTTGTTTTCGGACTATTGTATGTCCAAGCCCAGAATTATACTACCAATGTAGATAATCGTTTTAAAAAACTCAGTAAATCTACTATTAGTTCAAACATACTTATAGATAGGGTATTTTCTGCTTCTGGAATTCCAGCTTTTAACCAAGGTATACGTAAGGATACCTCTAGTTTTAATCATTTTAAACAGGCCTGGAGTGAACTATATAGAGCTTCTTACAGTAAAAACTTTCCTTCAATTACTAATTTTAAAAACCAACTGAATAGTACAAAATATTCGAGTAATACCATACCTATTGGAATTATAAATACTGAATTTCATCAAGCTAATTTTGGTACAACTGCGCAAAACGCTAATGTAAACTTTAATCCTATTACTGGAGAATTTACTAATAAACCAGGTAAAAACCCTTTTAAGAAAAAGCAAACGACGATTATAGCTCCATTAAAAGATAAAGTTTCGGGACCTAATATTACATTTCTAACCAATTCTTTGTTTAAACTTCATAAAAAGGGTAAAAGAATAAAGCATTTAAGGTTGTATGCCAATAACACTTCATTTTCATTAATTAATAATTATGTGTTAAGTGTTAAATCTTTTACCACAAGGTATTCACATTCAGGACTCAAATATTTACGTTTTGTTATAACTTTTTCAGATAACACTGTTAAAACCACATATGGTAGTGTTTACGTTTCTGTACAAAAAACACTTTTAGCACGTAATACCAACATGTCTAATTTGAAAGAGATAATAGCACATGATGATTTAACTTTTAAAGGGTATGATGAAACCCGATTTATAAAGGGTAAAAATGAATATAGAATCTACTACGCTACTAATGATGCTATTGTTAGGAAACCTTTATATATAATTGATGGTTATGATCCAGGTGATAAAAGAAAAATAGAAAGAAATGATCCTAATCATGAGAGTAGTAAAAGTATTAGAGAATTAATGAGTTATAAAAATGGAAGCACTAATATAGATTTAATCGAGGAATTAAACTCTAAAGGCTATGATGTAATTATTGTTAATCATATATTAAATAATGGAATAGATGGAGGAAGTGATTATATAGAGCGTAATGCTTATACTTTTATTAGCTTACTACGTGAGATAAAACAACAACAAGAAGGTAATGAGAAAGCAGTGGTTATTGGACCTAGTATGGGAGGATTAATCTCTAGATATGCTTTAGCTTATATGGAAAAAAAGTTAGCTGAAACAGGAAATCATGAAAAATGGGATCATAACACGCGCTTATGGGTAAGCTTTGATGCTCCACATCAAGGGGCTAATATACCTATAGGTGTACAAAAAGGGATTCAATATTTTGCGGATGAGTTAGAAGTGGAGAATGCTAAGGACTTTATTAAAGACGAACTAAATAAACCTGCGCCTAAACAGATGTTAGTAAATCATTTGACTAATAATTCTACAATACCAGTTGGAGCAGCTGGATTTAGAGATCGTTTTGTAAATAGTTTAAATGCTTTAGGAATGCCTAAAAACCTACGTAAAATAGCATTAGTTAACGGACCAATAAATGGAACATTAAATGGTATTCCTAAATCCAATTATTTACAAATAGATATTGATTTACAACATTTTTTAAGTATTAATAATGGTATATTCAACACATTAGCGGATAAAGTGGAAGCTGAATTTAGACACAGCACTAATGATAAATCTGGTAGTATACAAAGTTTAGTTTTTCAAGGAGGTATTAAAGGAAGTTTTTTAGGTCTTTCGTTTTGGTTAAGTAGAAATAGATCTTTTTCGTCTCCTTATAAAACAGGGAGTTATGATGTTGCACCTGGAAGTTTTTTTAATGCTCATACCTTATTAGCAGATGAATCAGAAGGAGCAGAGATAAATAATTTTAGTATTGGGAGTTTACTATTTACTGCTTTCTCCCAAGTTGCATTAGCAAGAGTTACAGATAAAACTCATGGCTTTATTCCTTCAAAAAGCGCTTTGGCTTATATAGGAAGGGATGCACTGGATGAAAATTTAAATAATCAAAATTTAGTTTGTGGAGGAAAAACACCATTTGAAAGTTATTATGTTCCAGATCATAACCAAGAACATATTTTTCTAACACCTAAAAATGTAGCTTGGCTTACTGAAGAAATTATGGGAAATCCTCAAGAGCCAACAGTATTTGTTACTACACCAATAGTAGGCTCAACTACTATGTGCTATTCGAATACTAATTACACAATAGCATTACCATGTCAAATATCTAATCAATGGTCTGTAAGTAATAATTTAAGAATTGTTTCTCAAACTAATAATAGTATAACAGTAAGACCTGTAAATAGTTCTACTCAGGGACATGCTTATATAAAATCGAAGGTAGGTTCTAATGTTATAGTCAAAAATATTTGGATAGGTAAGCCTTTAGCATATACTAGATCTCAAGATCCTAAAATATGTGCTAATGTTTTTAAACAAGATGAAAGTTATATACTTCCTGTTTCTCCAGGAGCTGATTCATATCGTTTAACTTCTAATTCACCATACCTTACTGTAGATAATGTTGTTACTCCTGGACATGGTATTAATATATCAGCAAGTAGACCTGGTAATTACAGAATAACTCTTACAACTAGAAACTCTTGTGGTTCACAACAAGCTACAATTTATGTTACAGCAGAACGTTGTGGTGATGATGGAGGAGGTTTAGGGTTTCCAGCTCTTTTCAGTGCTTATCCTAATCCTGTTTCGGAAACGCTAACGATACAAAATAGAGCGTCTGAAGAAAAAATACTATCAAGATCATCTCGATCTCTTAGGACTATAAATAATAACGATATCTCTAATAAAAATTCGTACTACGAAGTTTATAATTTTAACGCTAAACTTATAGAGAAAGGCTGGTTAAAAGGTTCAAACCAAATTGATGTTAGTGGATATAAAAAAGGTAAGTATATCATTAGAATTTCAACAAATGATGAAATAGAAAGCCACGTTTTTATTGTGAATTAAATTTTTTTTGAATAAAAATCTCTCTTAAAGTATAAATATTTTAAGAGAGATTTTAAATTTTAATTCTATACTTTCGAGAGTGTAAAGAGCTTTATTAGTCTTTATAATTTTGTGATTATATTTAATATTGAATATATATGGCTGTAAAATTTAAAGAAACTTTGGTAGAGCAGTAGTATATACTTTTTTGTTTACTGCGTATTTAGTCTATTATATCGGAAATCAAAATTATATATGCAGATTAATAATAAAATGTCATTCTAAAATGATAGGTTATAGTCTTATGGTGTATATTGGGTTAATAGCCTTTTTAGTTTTTTTCTAACCTAACTAGTTCTATTGTATTAGGATTATTACCGTGAGTAAATATTCCTATAACATTTTCTATATCCTTAATGTTTTGAATTTCTTTTAGTTGTTCACACTTTTCTTTACATTCGATATCAAGTTGATCTATAATTTTAAATCCTTGATCAATCGTTCCGGTTAAATAGATATCAGAAGTATCAGAGTAAGCCTTTTTAAGAGTAATTTCGAACTCAGTATTTTGCTCTACCTTCTGTTTTGAGATTATATTTTTTAATTCATATTTATAAGCAGGCGAGTCTGCTGGAGGATTATCAATTTTTGTTACCAATACTTTTACTTCATAAATATATCCAAACTCATAATTAAATCCAGAGATGTTATTATAGAAGATATCCCATTCATTAGTAGTAAACTTATCCTCTTCTTGTATTAAATTGTATAATCCAAGAAATGGACCAAAGCCTATAACTTCATAATGATTAACTTTTAATATAACTTCCTTTGTAGGGGTATGATCATCACTGCTGCAAGAAGAAAGCGATAATAAACTAAAAAGTACGAGTAAATACAATGTAAAATGTTTCATTTTGTTTTTTCTTTATAGATAAACAATTTTGATATAGGTTGCGTCGTATAGATTATAAATTTTGTTAGCGCATTTGTATATGATTTTTTTAAGGAAAAAGAAGCAAATCATTTTCCGTTATGGTGGAAAGATAATTAATTGTAGCTGTATATTAGTTGTTTTTCGTACTCTTGATTAAGTTCTTTACAAATTCCATTTCAACATCTGTTTTGTTCATCCAATCGTTTAAAGTTGGTACTATTGTAAAATCTGGTATTGTCCCTCTACCATAGTTTTTATTTACATCTACGGCATTAGTATATTTTTGTAATGGAATTGTAAATTTCATATTCCCATTAATTTCTGTAGTTGGCATCATTCCACTTGAGTTTCCTTGAAATCCACCTCCAGTTTCTTGTCCGATTATGATAGCTTTTTTATTATCCGAAATTATTGCTGCAAAATCGCTACAAGAAGACATGCATAGTCCATTTGTAATTATATAGGTTTTACCTTTATAATTATCTTTTGCGGGGTTTTGAATTTTGTAATAATCAAATTCTTTAGTAATCCAAGAGCGAGCTCCAATCCAATGGTATGTGGAACCTACTTTTACTGGTTTTTTGTAAAAAAGACGATTACTACCGTTAATTTGTTCAGCGATATTTTTTGTTACTTCAATTTTCTCCCAGTATCTAAATGGAGTGTCAAAAAAATGAGAAGCTAAAAAAACAGCATTCCCATCAGTTCCGCCAGAATTATATCGCAAATCGATAATTAAATTTTCAATATTCTTTTCGTTCAATGTTTTAAAAACAGATTTAATATATTTTTTAAATTTTTGACCATTATTTCGAATCTCTGTTTTAGCAAATGTTTTTATGGTAAGAACTCCTGTATTATTAGTGATATTAAATGCCAATTGTTTAGAATTCGTAATAGATTGTAATGACGCTATCGATTCAAATTTCGAAGATGTTACTCCTTTTAACTTCAACGTCTTTTTAGTGTCGTTAAATTTTGTTTCTATTTCAAAGTTTTCACTTGCATCGATCATTGACCGATACCAAAAAGCAAATCTTTTATTTAATAATAGTGTTTTGAGTGTGGTATTGTATCCATCAGATGGAATTGATTTCATCAAAATATCAAGTATGATTGTTATGGGTTTACCATTTATTGAAAGAAGTTTACTCTTACGTTTTAAATTGTTATTTCCCGAATAGTTTTTAGTTATAAATACTTGATTCCCTTCATCAATAAAAACCTCAATAGGAATAAGGTTCGGTTTTTTATTGAAAATATTTTCATATTCTTCAGAAAGGTTTAATGAGGTATGCAAGCAACCAATTTGTGCTATTAAGGGTTTGATTTTTCTATAATATTCAATTGTATTCAAAGAATCTGTAAAACTATTTACCGTTGCATGTATTATCGAATCAAATTTTTTCTTGGGAGTGTATCTGTAAAATCCTGGGTGGCTTTTGCTTAGTTCTTTCATAAGCTCATTTGTCCAGATTTTTAAACTGTCTGCAGGGAAGTTTTCAGCATATTCAAAGTCATTTTTTGATTGTGATTTGACTGTGTTGGAATTAAAAAAAAGACACAAACTTAAACTTATGATGAGGTATTTCATTTGTAATATTTAAAAATTGAAGAACAAAGTTATATTGTTACTCAATAAGTATTTTGTCAATTATTGCCTATCCAAGTTTTTTATATTCTGAAGGAGAAAGGCCTACTATTTTTTTAAATATTTTACTAAAAGAGGCACCATCATTAAATCCACAAAGAAATGCTACTGTTTCAATACTTAAGTGATTGTTTTTTAAGTGTTTTTTAGCTATAGCTACTTTATGAAATAAATAATATTGATAAGGTGTCATTAGGAAAACAGATTTAAAAACCTTTATAAGATGGTATTTAGACAAGCCTACATTTATAGATAATGCATCTAAATCAAATTTCATTACTAAATTATCGTGAATATATTCCTTTGCTAGTAAAGCTTTATTGTATAATTCTACTCTTGTTTGTTGTCTTACTCGAGCAATAGTATTAATTTCAAATCTACATTTGTTTTGAGATTGAATTAGTTTTTCAGCAATTAAATAATAATCCTCATCTTGTAGTTGTGTGTGTATTATATTTTCTTTTTCAATTTTATGATGTAAGTAACTTAATGTATTACCCAAAGCATCATTAGAATTAAAAATATTTTCATAAAAATTTAGAGCAAAAAGGTTACTATTAGAAAGTCCATTGTCTAAGAGATGTTCTTGTGTGTTTTGTATGGTTTCATGTACTTCTGTTATCAGTTTTTTATCTAAAAAAATAGAAATTCCTTTTGAATGTTTTATCGGTATTGTTTCAACTTCTCTTCCGTCATTTATTAATAAATATTGTCCTTTTTTAGGTTTGCGTTTTTTTCCGTCAATTACATAATATTCGTTTCCTTGGGTTACATATTTGATGGAAAAATTAGAGGTATAAGAGATAAAATCTTTTGAAGAATACTCAATTGAAGAATAGTAAATTTCGTTTTGAAAATGATTAGGGAAAAAAGAGCTATCTACTTTTTCATTGAGTTGTGTGATTTCCTTCTTTAATTTGACTTTATTATTCATTACATCGACTTATTATGAACGCAGCGCTATTTTATAATTCTGACTAAAATCAAATTTAGTTCTTGATTATTAATTCACTAATTAAAGTTTTGTGAATTCTTTCATTTCTATTCTCTTTTTATTCAGTCTAACGGTTTGGCTAAACTATATTTATGCCGTTCAGTTGCTGTTTTTTTATACTTTGTAGCTCTCATTTTCTTATCTCTAGAGTGCCTTGTGAATAAGACTTGAATTCTTTAAGTAATGTACTAAACTCATTCAAAAGTGTTGTTTTTCCTAATTCAGTTAGTTCGTTTTCTGATTGTGCTTTTTTAAAAACTTTCTCAAACAATCTTGCTAAGAAATCTGCATCCATTGGATTTATAAGGTCATCTTCATCAATGAAAATATACATTCCTGTAAAAAAACACTCTTTTTGAGTTTTCAAAAATTCGAGAAGATGAAGATAATTATGTTGATCATTAACTTGAGGAAAAATCTCAATAGCAAGATCAAGTAAATATTCAGCCATACCATTTGAGCAATAATGCTCATATCCCACAAAAATTATTCCTGAACTCATCTGTTTTTAGCGTTATTCAATTCCATTATACACAGTTTCTCTTGTATGTTCCGTTCGCTTTTCGAAGAGAGTAAATGAACTATACAAATAGTTATAGTGTGTTTTCTTTTAGCTTATTATAAAATTCGTTTCTGTTTGCATTATCAGGTAATCCAGCAACTTGTCCGTCTCCAAGTTCCATAATGATCCATTCTCCGTCTTTCTTTTTAGCAACATCCATTGTAAAGAAATTACTCTCAATTTTCTGAGCTATTTCGATAAAATCATCAAGTTCTATATTCGTTTCTCCATATTTTCCTTCGTCCCAATAATCAAATACTTTAACTATCTTCTTGTTTGCAAAAAAGATTCTAAACTCTTTGGTTAAAGGCATTCTACTTTTAGAGTGTTCAGTTAAATACTCAAGCTCTTGGAATTGTCTAAATACTAATCCTTCGTTTAGTGAATCTCCTCTCAATTCAATGAATTTATCAACAACAGATTTTACTTTGTTCGAATTGGATGCATTTGGAATGAAGCAAGCTTCTTCCCAATTATGCTTTTCAGATTTTACAAAATCTTTTACTATTATTGGATTATCACCAAATTCCTCAGCCAATTTAAGTATGGAGTCATTATCTAACTCAGTTGTCCAGTTTGATTTTGGAGTTTTCGTTTCTATTTTTTCGTATGAATCAGGTAAATAATGACAATGTTTATATTCTTCTGGAGAGTTTATCAACTCAATATTCTTTTTTAAAAGTCCGCTATAGAGATTTTGATATTGAGTTGGGGTAAGCATCCATCCTCGATATATTGCGAATTCTCTGCTTTCAGGTTCTTTTACGAATCTTAGAGCTGTAGTAATATTTCCATCCGTCAATTCTTCGAAACTGATTAGAGAAAAGTCAAATCCAGCATTAATAGCAGATTTCTTTTCTTCTTCATAATCAGGCTCGATTATTTCATTATCGAATACATTATCACAATATATTATTCTCATTGTTTTTTTGGGCAATGCGTTACAACGTTTTGTATAAGCTTAGTAGCGGAATTTTAAGTCTAAAATTCTTTTGAGTTATTATTACGTTTCGATAAAGATACAAAGTTTATAGTGAAATATTAAACCACTATTATGTTCATACTTTGTTATGTCCTTTTATATTTCATGCAAAGAAATTAATAGATTGATGCACTAATATTCAAGTTCTCACTACATTTTTTCATAATTCACTTTATTCTTTCTTTAAATTTGTATTGTAATCAAAAATAAGCAATTACTTATAGCTATTGTTACCTGTTTTTATTTTTTAATCCAGTAAAAGAATTTGTTAAGTTCCAATATAAACAACCGAATGAACTACTTGGTTATTTTACTGAAACTTATAATTCTGTTTACTTTTATTTTCTCCAAAGTTTCTTCAGGTACAATAAATTCAGTTTTATAAACAATATTGAACCATTGCCCTAGTAATTCTTCATTCGGTAGAGCCTCTTTAAGAAAGTATTTGGAGTGATGATTTCGATCAATCCAAATATTAAAATAAAATGATATTTTTTCTCTTTTCTTTGTTAAGAAGGTAATGCGACCAATTCCTTCTAACACATTTGCATCTATAAATTTTGCTTTGATTTTATAATGGTTGATAGTATCCTTAGCAAGCTCTATTTCGCTATCGATATTTTTATAGGTCACATTATCATTCGAAGTACTAGTAAGATTTTTATTAAAAATAGAATAAATTTCAAAAATTATTTCAATCCTTTCTTTAAATTTGATGTATTGGTCAAGCTTATAAATACTATTATTAGATATTACTATGTTGTTAATAGTTGTGGGATAAATATAGAAAGAATGTATGCATAAAAGTATTAAAAGGACTATTTTGGTTTGCTTCATAATATTCTAGTTAATGTCAATTTTAGTTGAATTCCCTCTTTTTTATGATTTTTCACTCTTTTTTGAAAAACACCTTAAAAATAGACATTATCTAAAGGAATTACAGGTAATGTAGGAATAAACACAATTGTGTTTATTCCAACTATATTATTATAACTAAGGTAAAATAAATTTTATAAACGTAGAATATTTTAATTTTAATAAAGTTATGAAAAGGAAGACTAGGGTTAAGGTAAGACTTGCTTTTAATGTGTTATTTTAATAGGTATAATTTACCTTTAGATTTATGAGTCCGTTATGATGGAATCTAAAAGAGTATCATAAACCTAAAACGATATGAATGGTAAAACATATTCTAGAGTTTAAATTGTAGTATATTTCCACAATATACCCCCTGTAATTCTTTACAAGGGGTATAATTTTATAGTTTAACGGTTATAAAGAACTTTCAAAATTCTTTATAAGTTATAACCA
>NZ_MSMP01000051.1 GCF_001936575.1 Tenacibaculum agarivorans | reverse complement strand
ACTTCAGATGAATCGGAAGTTATCGTTAACCCATTACCTGTTTTTACATCAATAACATCAAATTCACCTATTTGTGAAGGAAATGATATAGAATTTTATATTTCTGGATCGGCAAATAGTGTATTAACATATAATCTCAATGGAAATGCAAATCAGACAATCACTTTAGATGGATCAGGAAATGCTACAATAACCAATATTGGAGCTGTTGTAGACACGACTATCAACTTAGTATCATTGTCGTTTTCTAGTACTGGATGTTCAATTAGTTTATCTAATTCAACTATGGTTACGGTTAATCCTAATCCAACCTTAAGTTCAGTTGTAGATATTATTGAATGTGTTGAAACGCCTGTACAGACTTTAAATGCGAATGACGGAATAGTATTAAATCCTAATACAAGTATTACTTGGTATGATGCACCAGCAGGAGGTAATATTGTAACAATTCCTACTATAAATACGGAAAATGTTCCAACATCTTTCTATGCAGAAATTACAGATACAAGTACATCATGTGTGAACCCAATTAGGGAAGAAGTGGTATTACATATCGTATCTCCACCGTTTCCTAATTTTACGGAAAGAGTGTGTTCAAGGGAATCTTTAGATATCGCAATTTCATCATTCACGGCAACCTATACGGTTACATCTTCAGATCCTATGAATGTTCCAGCGGGGACAGATAGAACCACAGCTATTGCGGCAAACATTACAGATAGTTATGTGAATACAAGTGGAGTGCCTGTTACTATTACATACACAGTTACTATAGATGATGGAACAGCGTGTAATGGAGAGACCTTTGATGTTGTTGTTACAGTAGATCCAGAGCCATTTAATGCTATAGAACCAACAGATATAGTGTGTAGCGATGTTGCTTTGAATTATGATTTAAATGGAGATGTTAACATATCTGGAGCAACATTTACTTGGTCAGCAATGGATAATCCTAATGTTTCAGGAGAAACAATTTCAGGAGGTGTTGGTTCAACAATTACTGATACTTTGACCAACACTAGTGGTGTTGATCAAACAGTAGTATATACTATTATTCCAACAAGTACTGACGGGTGTGTAGGGAATCCATTTACATATACAGTTACGGTAAATCCAGAACCATTTAATACTATAGCACCTATAGATATAGTATGTAGTGATGTTGCTTTGAATCATAATTTAGAGACAGATGTAAATGTGTCTGGTGGAAGTTTTACTTGGAGTGCATCAGATAATCCTAATGTAACAGGAGAAACATTGATAGTTAATAATACTTCAATAATTACTGATACTTTGACCAATACTAGTGGTGTTGATCAAATTGTGGTGTATACTATAACACCTACTAGCGGGGTAGGATGTGTTGGTAATTCATATACTTATACGGTTACGGTAAACCCAGAACCGTTTAATAATGTTCCTCCAATAATTACTATATGTAGTAATACTTCTTTGAGTTATGATTTGCAAAGTAATGTGAATTTAACAGGGACAACTTTTACCTGGAGTGTATTAGACAACCCTAATGTTTCGGGTGAGACATTAATTACATCAAATACATCAAGTATAACAGATACACTAATTAATACAAGTGGTAGTATTCAAAATGTAGCATATACAATTACTCCAACAAGCTCAGATGGTTGTATAGGTGATCCTTATGTTTTAACGGTAAGAGTAGATCCAGAACCATTTAATGTTGTAGCTCCAACAGATATTATTTGTAGTGATATTACATTAAATCATAATCTCGCATCAGATATTAATGTTACAGGAACAACATTTAGTTGGTTTGCAACGAATAATCCAAATGTTATTGGAGAAACCACTAGTACAACAACTGCTGAAAATATCACAGATACCTTAACTAACACCAGTGGAAGTATTCAAACGGTGGTGTATACTATTACACCAACAAGTCCAGCAGGTTGTATTGGGAATTCTTTTTTATATACGGTTACTGTAAATCCAGAACCATTTAATGCTACAGCACCAACTGATATAGTGTGTAGTGATATTACTCTGAATCATGATTTAACTACTGATGTAAATTTAGCAGGAGTAACATTTAATTGGGTAGCAGCCGATAATGGATTTGTTACAGGAGAAACTACAACTGTATCTAACTCAACAACAATTACGGACACATTAGTAAATATTAGCGGAAGTGTTCAAACTGTAATCTATACTATAACAGCAACAAGTTCTGATGGTTGTGTGGGAGATTCATTTACCTATACAGTTACTGTAAATCCAGAGCCATTTAATGCTATAGCGCCGACAGATACCGTTTGTAGTAATATTGCTTTAAATCATGATTTAAGCACCGATGTGAATTTGTCAGGAACAACATTTAGTTGGATAGCAACTGATAACCCCAATATTACTGGAGAAACATTAATTACAACAAATACTTCAAGTATTACTGATACTTTAATCAATACTAGCGGGTCTACACAATCAGTAATATATACAATTAACCCCACAAGTGCGAGTGGTTGTTTAGGAGAACCGTATACATATACGGTAACTGTTGAGTCACAACCAGTTTTTACATCATTGACTTCAAATTCACCTATTTGTGAAGGAAATGATGTAGAATTTTATATTTCAGGATCAGCAAATAGTGTATTAACATATAATCTCGATGGAAACGCAAATCAGACTATAACTTTAGATGGATCAGGAAATGCTACAATAACAAATATTGGAGCTGTTGTAGACACAACTATAAACTTAGTATCATTATCATTTTCTGGTACTGGATGTTCAACTAATTTATCTAATTCTACTATAGCTACAGTTAATCCTAATCCGACTTTAAGTTCAGTTACAGATATTATTGAATGTGTTGAAACGCCTATACAGACTTTAAATGCGAATGACGGAATAGTATTAAATCCTAATACGAGTATTATTTGGTATGATGCACCAGCAGGAGGTAATATTATAACAAGCCCTACTATAAATACAGAGAATGTTCCAACATCTTTTTATGCAGAAATTACAGATACAAGTACTTCATGTGTGAACCCAATTAGAGAGGAAGTTGTATTGCATATTGTATCTCCACCATTTCCTAATTTTACGGAAAGAGTGTGTTCAAGTGAATCTTTAGATATCGCAATTTCATCATTCACGGCAATCTATACGGTTACATCTTCAGATCCAGTGAATGTACCGGCAGGGCTAGATAGAACTACAGCTATTGCAGCAAACATTACAGATACTTATGTAAATACAAGTGGAGCACCTATTGTTGTTACTTACACAGTTACCATTAATGATGGAACAGCATGTAATGGAGAAACTTTTGATGTTATTGTCACAGTAGATCCAGAGCCATTTAATCCTATAGCACCAACAGATATAGTGTGTAGTGATGTTGCTTTAAATCATGATTTAAATGGAGATGTTAACATATCTGGAACAACATTTATCTGGTCAGCAATAGATAATCCTAATGTTTCAGGAGAGACTATTTCAGGAAGTGTAGGATCGACCATAACTGATACTTTGACGAATACTAGTGGTGTTGATCAAACTGTAGTATATACTATTATTCCAACAAGTGCTGAAGGATGTATAGGAAATTCATTTGCTTATACAGTAACAGTTAATCCAAGGCCTGAAGCATTACCTATTACAGGAAATTCATCAGTATGTATTGGGGAAACAATAAATCTTACAGCAGGCACTACAGGTACTTCAGTTACATGGTTCTCATCTGATACAAGTGTAGCCACTATCGATAACGCGGGAGTAATAACTGGAGTAGATTTTGGAACAGTAGATATTACGTATGTTGTTACAGATGCAAATGGGTGTAATTCTCTAGTTTCTCCAGAGTACGCTATAACAGTAGCTCCTTCTTTAGATACTGATGGTGATGGTTTAACGGATTGTGAAGAAACTACAGGTGTTGATGATCCTACAACTATAGGAGTTCCTTCAGGAACGAGTGATCCAAATGATTCATGTTCATTTACTGGTACTCCAACGGCAGATATTAATAATACAGTTTGGCAAAGCTCAGATTGTGATGGTGATGGTGTTTCTAATGGTCAAGAATTAGTTGATGGTACAGATCCTATTGATCCATGTTCTTTTACAGGAAATCCAACAGTAGACACTAGTAATTCAGTTTGGCAAGGAGCAGATTGTGATGGCGATGGTGTTTCTAATGGTCAAGAAATTGTTGATGGTACCGATCCTACTGATCCTTGTTCATTTATTGGTACTCCAATGGCAGATATTAATAATACAGTTTGGCAAGCTGCAGATTGTGATGGTGATGGTGTTTCTAATGGTCAAGAATTAGTTGATGGTACAGATCCTACTGATCCATGTTCTTTTACAGGAAACCCAATAGCAGATACGAGTAATTTAGTTTGGCAAGTAGCAGATTGCGATGGCGATGGTGTTTCCAATGGTCAAGAATTAGTTGATGGTACCGATCCTACTGATCCATGTTCATTTATTGGTAGTCCAACGGCGGATACAAGTAATCCAATATGGCAGGGAGCAGATTGTGATGGCGATGGTGTTTCTAATGGTCAAGAATTGATTGATGGTACCGACCCTACTGATCCATGTTCGTTTATTGGTAGCCCAACAGCAGATACGAGTAATTTAATTTGGCAAGCAGCAGATTGTGATGGCGATGGTGTTTCCAATGGTCAAGAATTAATTGATGGTACCGATCCAACAGATCCCTGTTCTTTTATCGGTAGTCCAATGGCAGATACGAGTAATCCAATATGGCAGGGAGCAGATTGTGATGGTGATGGTGTTTCTAATGGCCAAGAATTAATTGATGGTACCGATCCTGCCGATCCATGTTCATTTATTGGTACTCCGACGGCGGATACGAGTAATCCAATATGGCAGGGAGCAGATTGTGATGGCGATGGTGTTACTAATGGTCAGGAATTGATTGATGGTACTGATCCAACAGATCCATGTTCATTTATTGGAACTCCAACGGTAGATATTACAAATTCAATATGGCAGGCAGCAGATTGTGATGGTGATGGTGTTTCCAATGGTCAAGAAGTAATAGATGGTACAAATCCTACTGATCCATGCTCATTTATTGGTAGTCCAACCGCAGACATAAGTAATCCAATATGGCAGGGAGCAGATTGTGATGGCGATGGTGTTTCCAATGGTCAAGAAGTAATAGATGGTACCGACCCAACAGATCCATGTTCATTTACTGGGACTCCAACTGCGGATACGAGTAATTTAATTTGGCAAGCGGCAGATTGTGACGGTGATGGTGTTTCTAACGGTCAAGAAATAGTTGATGGTACCGATCCAACAGATCCATGTTCGTTTATAGGTAATCCAATGGCTGATACAAGTAATCCAATATGGCAGGCAGCAGATTGTGATGGCGATGGTGTTTCCAATGGCCAAGAATTGATTGATGGTACCGATCCTACTGACCCGTGTTCGTTTATTGGTAATCCAACAGCAGATACGAGTAATCCAATTTGGCAGGCAGCAGATTGTGATGGTGATGGTGTTTCCAATGGCCAAGAATTGATTGATGGTACCGATCCTACCGATCCATGTTCATTTATTGGTAGTCCAACAGCAGATATGAGTAATCCAATTTGGCAGGCAGCAGATTGTGATGGTGATGGTGTTTCTAATGGCCAAGAATTGATTGATGGTACCGATCCTACTGACCCGTGTTCGTTTATTGGTAGTCCAACAGCAGATACGAGTAATCCAATTTGGCAGGCAGCAGATTGTGATGGTGATGGTGTTTCCAATGGCCAAGAAATAATTGATGGTACTGATGCTACTGACCCATGTTCTTATAATCCAGATAATCAAATAATAGCTGATGTTTCTGCGGTTTGGAATACTCTAGATTGTGATAGTGATGGTCTTAGCAATGGAGATGAAGTTATAGCCAATACAGATCCATTGAATCCAGATTCAGATGGTGATGGTTTAACAGATAACGAAGAAGTGAATGGAGTAGATGATCCAAGTACACCTTTAGATCCTACTACTTATGTAGAAGGACCCACTTCTGATCCTAATGATCCTTGTGATCCAGTTGAAGGAGCAAATTGTAATAATGATGAGTGTTTGAATCCGTATAATTTAATGTCCCCAGGAAATGGAAATTCAGAGAATAATATCTTTTTTATTCGATGTATCGACAATCCTGAGTATGCTAATAATACCGTTGAAATATTTAACAGATGGGGAAATACAGTATTTAAAATACAAGGTTATAGTAATACAGATTCGTCAAAAAGGTTTGAAGGTATTTCAAGTGGAAGAGCTACAATTAATGTAGATGAAAAATTACCAGTTGGAACCTATTATTATGTTATAAATCCAGGAAATGGAGACGATCCAAAGACCGGATGGTTGTATATTAATCGATAAAAACAACGAAATACTAGAAAATAGATAAAAACGCTCCAGTAAAGGAGCGTTTTTTCGTTGTTAAATATGGCAATTATAATAAAATACGTAATTTTGCAAATTCAATTTATAGAACGAAAAAATGAGTAAGAACTTTACCGAATACAAAGGATTAAACCTACCTAATGTAGCAGAAGAAATCTTAAACTATTGGGAGGAAAACAACATTTTTGAAAAAAGTGTTACAACTCGTGAAGGAAATGAACCATTCGTGTTTTTTGAAGGTCCTCCATCTGCAAATGGATTACCTGGAATTCACCACGTAATGGCACGTTCTATTAAAGATATTTTTTGTCGCTATAAAACGCAAAAAGGATATCAAGTAAAGCGTAAAGCAGGATGGGATACCCACGGCTTACCTGTAGAACTTGGTGTTGAAAAAGAATTAGGAATTACTAAAGAAGATATAGGAACTAAAATTACTGTTGAAGAATACAACGAAGCTTGTAAAAAAGCAGTAATGCGTTATACAGATATTTGGAATAACCTAACCCATAAAATGGGATATTGGGTAGATATGGAAGATCCATATATCACGTATAAATCTAAATATATGGAATCTGTTTGGTGGTTACTAAAACAGATGTACGATAAAGATTTAATTTATAAAGGCTATACAATTCAACCGTATTCGCCTAAAGCTGGTACAGGTTTAAGCTCGCATGAATTAAATCAACCAGGTTGTTATCGTGATGTAACGGATACTACAGTGGTTGCTCAGTTTAAAGCAGTTGAAGAAACGTTGCCTGATTTCTTACAAAATGAAGGAACAATTTATTTCTTAGCATGGACGACAACGCCTTGGACATTACCAAGTAACACTGCATTAACAGTTGGGCCTAAGATTGATTATGTATTGGTTGAAACCTATAACCAATATACTTTTGAACCTATAAATGTAGTTTTAGCAAAGAATTTAGTTGCTAAACAATTTGCTGGTAAGAAATTTAATAAAGTTGAAGAAAAATCAGACTTGTTAGCTTACAAAGAAGGAGATAAACAAATTCCATTTTATATAGTAAAAGAGTTTAAAGGAGCTGATTTAATCAACATCAAATACGAGCAATTAATTGATTATGTATTGCCATATGAAAATGCTGAAAATGCATTTCGTATTATCGGAGGAGATTTTGTAACTACAGAAGATGGTACAGGAATTGTACATACGGCGCCTACGTTTGGAGCTGATGATGCTTTTGTAGCGAAACAAGCAGTACCAGAAATTCCACCAATGTTAGTATTGGATGATAATGGGAATGCTGTGCCATTAGTAGATTTACAAGGTCGTTTCAGACCAGAATTGAAGGAGTTCGGTGGAAAATATGTGAAGAATGAATATTATACAGAAGATGCTCCTGAGAAATCTATTGATGTTGAAATTGCAATCAAATTAAAAATAGAAAATAAAGCCTTTAAGGTTGAAAAATATGTACACAGTTATCCACACTGTTGGAGAACTGATAAGCCAGTTTTATATTATCCATTAGATTCTTGGTTCATTAAAGTAACCGATAAAAAGGATCGTATGTTTGATTTAAATGAAACGATCAATTGGAAACCTAAATCAACAGGAGAAGGTCGTTTTGGAAATTGGTTAAAAAATGCAAACGATTGGAACTTATCTCGTTCTCGTTTCTGGGGAATTCCATTACCAATATGGAGAACAGAAGATGGAACAGAACAAATTTGTATCGGTTCTTTAGAAGAGTTAAAATCAGAAATAGCAAAAGCTGTAGAAGCTGGAGTTATGGATTCAGATATTTTTGCTGAATTTGAAGTTGGTAACATGGCCGAAGAAAACTATGATAAAGTTGATTTACATAAAAATGTAGTTGATAAAATCGTGTTAGTTTCTGCTTCAGGAAAACCAATGCAACGCGAAAGTGATTTAATTGATGTTTGGTTTGATTCTGGTTCAATGCCTTACGCACAATGGCATTATCCATTTGAAAACAAGGAGTTAATTGATAATAAAGAAAGTTATCCAGCAAACTTTATTGCAGAAGGAGTAGATCAAACTCGTGGATGGTTCTATACATTACATGCTATTGGAACTATGGTTTTTGATTCTGTAGCCTATAAAAATGTAGTGTCTAACGGATTAGTGTTAGATAAAAACGGACAAAAAATGTCAAAACGTTTAGGGAATGCAGTTGATCCGTTTACAACATTAGCTGATCATGGACCAGATGCTACACGTTGGTATATGATTTCAAATGCAAATCCTTGGGATAATTTAAAATTTGACATTGCAGGAATCGAAGAAGTAAAACGTAAATTCTTTGGAACATTATATAATACGTATTCTTTCTTTAGTTTATATGCAAATATTGATGAATTTACTTATGCTGAAGCAGCTATTCCATTAGCTGAACGTCCAGAGATTGATAGATGGATTCTTTCTGAATTAAATACTTTAGTAGATAAAGTAGATAAATTCTATGCAGAATATGAACCTACAAGAGCTACAAGAGCTATTTCAGACTTTGTGCAGGATCATTTAAGTAACTGGTATGTTCGTTTATGTAGAAGACGTTTCTGGAAAGGAGAATATGCACAAGATAAAATTTCTGCATACCAAACCTTATATACTTGTATGTTAACAGTAGCGAAATTAGGAGGACCTGTTGCCCCTTTCTTTATGGATCGTTTATATAAAGATTTAAATGCAGCTACAGGTAAAGAGAATTTCGAAAGCGTACATTTAGCAGAATTTCCAAAATATGATGCGAGTGTAGTTGATAAAGCTTTAGAACGTAAGATGGAAAATGCACAAACTATTTCGTCTTTAGTACTTTCTTTAAGAGCAAAAGAGAAAATAAAAGTACGTCAACCGCTACAGAAAATCATGATTCCTGTACTAGATGACACGCAAAAAGAAGAAATTTTAGCAGTATCAGATTTAATTACATCAGAAGTAAACGTAAAGGAAATAGAGTTGTTAGATGATGCTTCTGGTATTTTAGTAAAACAAATTAAACCAAATTTTAAAGCATTAGGGCCAAAATTTGGAAAAGACATGAAAGCTGTTGCTTCTGAAATTCAGTCTTTTACGCAAGAACAAATCAGTCTAATAGAAAAAGATGGTCAGATTTCTGTTGAAATTAACGGGAAAATGATTACTTTAGGTACGGCTGATGTAGAAATTTCATCAAAAGATATAGAAGGTTGGCTAGTAGCAAATGCTGATGGTTTAACGGTAGCTTTAGATGTTACAATCACAGATGAATTACGTAGAGAAGGTATTGCTAGAGAGTTAGTCAATAGAATTCAAAATGCTCGTAAAGATTCTGGTTTTGAAGTAACAGATAAAATAAACTTAACGTTTTTAAACCTTGAAGAATTACAACAATCTATATTAGCAAATGAAGACTATATTAAGACAGAAACATTAACGAAAGAGTTAGTTTTTGTTGATGCCTTGGACAATGGTACGGAAATTGAATTTGATACCATTAAAAGTAGAATGTTAATCGAAAAAGCATAGTATTATGGCAGAAGACGTTAAAGTAAGATATTCAGACGGTGATTTACAAGAGTTCAAAGAGATTATTCTTAATAAGATTGAACGAGCAGAAGAAGATTTAGAACTATTAAAATCTTCCTATAAAAATGGAGAAGATAATGGTACAGAGGATACTTCACCAACATTCAAATCATTTGAAGAAGGTACGGAAACTATGGCCAAAGAGCGAAATATGCAATTAGCTATTCGTCAAGAAAAGTTTATACGAGATTTAAACAATGCACTTATTCGTATCGAAAATAAAACATACGGAGTGTGTAGAGTAACAGGAAAACTGATTCAGAAAGAACGTTTAAAATTAGTGCCTCATGCAACGCTAAGTATAGAGGCGAAAAGAAAACAATAGCAAAAAGCTTCCTTAGGGAAGCTTTTTTTATATAATGAAAGACATAGTTCGATTTATCTTTATCCTAGTTTATAGTGCTGCCTTAGGGCAAAATACAGTGCAAGAGAGTTTTCAAACTATATCTGAATCGATAGAGATAGTAGTAGAAGATTTAGATGAAATAAAAATTGTAAACTCAAATGCGAATATAGTAGAAGCTAGAGTAGTTAGTTTAGCAGAAAAATCACATACTATAAGTACAGAAGAATTCAATAATGTACTGAAAATGAAAATAGAAGCAAATCCTTTTAAAGAAGATTCAGGTATTTTTAGAAAATATATCACACAGAGAATTCATAAAGCATCTGCTGTAATCCAATTACCTAAAAATAAAGAAGTAATTATTCTAGGTAAATATGTTGATGTGATCTCCGAAAGTTATGAGGGTAGCTTAAGTATATATATTGATAAAGGATATGTGAATTTGAATGAAGTTAAGAAAAATGCTATGATCAAACTATTTCAAGGAAATATACATTTTATTGCGGAAAATACAGATTTTGAAATCGCGACTTCTAAAGGACGGATAACTAAAAAAGGTCAAAGCATAGCGTCTCCATACATACAAAAAACAAAATCTTCAGATAAAACAATAAAGATTGATGCTATTAATGCAAATGTTTTTATTGATGAAAAGTGAAAAGAGCTCAAATAATTAATTTGAACTCTTTTTCGTACTAGGGATTACTAATATTAACCCTTAAGGAAGCACTTCTAATACTATGAATTGGTTTAATTGTGCTCCAAAAGCGCTAAAATTATTATCTGCAACTAAAACAAGTGATTTATTTCCATTAGCTAAATTCGGACCGAAAGTAATCCCTTCCAAGTTATCTACAACTTTGGCAGTTCCACCTGGAACAGAAGATAATTGAGTTCTAATATCATTAAAGTCAAATAAAAGTTTTTTGCTAGAAGAAATAACGGTATTATCTAAAGTTTCTAGAGATGATACATCTGTTGCATTTGAAGCATCTACTCCATAAATAAATACGTCATTTCCTCCATCATCTTGACCAGAAGCAAAAGAACGTTCTAATATTAAAAACTTATCTGTATCATATTCTAATACTTCAACAAGCCCATTAACTGTAAAACCACCATCTCTTTTAACCTGACCAAGATCATACGTAAATTGACGACCAAACTTTCCTGTAGCTCTATCAATATAAGCGATTCTTACTTTAGAGTTTGTGTCCGATCCAAATACAGGTTCTTCTCCATCTTGTTTTAAAGGTAGCTCCATAGCTACCCAATACCCTTTTCCATCTAAACTCAAAGACAACCCTTCAAATACACCATTATTTCTAATACCAGTTTCAGTTGCTGTTGTTGCTTTAAAAATAGTTGGTAATGTATATTCTTTTATAAACTTACCTCTTACATTAGCTTCTCTAACAAAAGGATCTACTTGATCATTAGCAAAACCTTCGCTAGTCCAAATAATGTTCCCAGAAATAGGATCAAAACGTATCGCTTCTGGGTCAACTTGCTTATCGTCGAAAGAGGCCCCTTGTTTATTGAGTAATTCTACTTGACTTGAAATATTAACACTGTTGAATTTTGTTTCATTAAAATCTAATGTAGCAGTATAAAAACGTATAGGAGCATTTGGAGCATCACTAATGATGTAATATGTACCATTATTATAATCGATACTAGATAGACCACCGATTACTTCCCCTTCAAATAATGTCCCATCAGGTATGATTTGCTCTCCAATAAATTTAAATCCACTTATAGTAGTGCCGGTGTTCATATTATCATCTGTATTATCATCACTACAAGAGAATACAATTAGACTTAAGCTTAGTGCAATAATTAAGTTTTTGATTTCTTTCATTTTAAAATGTTTAGTTATTTTTATTTTTAAAAACTTAAATAACACGAAAGCATATTAGCGTAAGATTAAAAACTTGTTAAGGTTACTTCAAATTGTCAACTAACTTTAATGAGCATTATAAACTCCAAAGTGCACTTTATCTGCAATTGCTATCATAAAAGTGATAATTACTACTATAATGAACACTATTTTGTATACGCTTTTGTTCTCTGAATTTTTCATATTATATTCTTTTAATTGTTGTTTGTAATCCATTTTGTCTAAAAATTAATTCATTTGGATTTTCAGGATTTACTTCTAATTCTACTCCAAAGCTTCCATTAAATAATTTATTTTTCTCTTTACTGATTAGAATAACTTGAGCACCTTGCGCAGTAAAATATAGATGATCATTTTGAGCTACAATTTCCATTTCCATTTTCATTCCGTGTGAATCAAAAAGATATTTTCCAATAGCTTTTTTAAAATCACTTGTAATATTTTTGTTGAAAGAAACCGTAGTTATTTTATCATCTAAATAGTCGAATAGCTCTTTTTTAATCATTTTGTTGAAAGGAACCATCCTTGAGTTTGAGAAAAATAAAATCAAATCTTTAGTCTCAGGATTGTAGTATTCTCTAAAAGCATACCCTAAATTATTTCCACCATGTCCAATAGTCCCATTTTTAAACTTCATCATTCCTAAACCATAATCAGCATCATCAAAGTCGATAAGTTTAGCTAGTGATGTAGTATTAATAAAGGTTTGCTTTTCAAATAAATGGGTATAGAATTTTTCCATATCAGAAAGTGTAGAAGCTATAGCACCGGCAGCATTAGCAAAGTTGGCAAAAAATCGATAGTCTAAATATTCAGATACATCTTTTCCATTGTAAGTTGGAGGTGCTAAGTTTGTTAAGTTTTTAGATACATATGGATAAGATTCATCCATTGAGGCAGGTATAAAAATACGTTCTCTAACTAAATCAAAATAGCTTTTGTCAGTTACTTTTTCTAAAATCTTACCCAACAAAAGATAATTAGTATTACAGTATTCATATTTCCCTTTTTTATCTGGATTCCCTTTAGGAATAGTACTTAAATAACTCTGATTGTAAATAGAATCATTTTGAGCAAAAAAATCTGACTCATAGCCTTTTCCAACAATTTCCCCTAAACCGCTTCTATGACGTAGTAAACTTTCTATAGTTAAACTACCGTCAACATTTTTCATAGGCTTTAAGTATGTAGCTATTGAGTCAGATAACTTTAAATTTCCTCGTTCTTGCTCTTGTAAAATCAATAGAGCAGTAATTTTTTTAGTGGCACTTCCAATATTAAAAACGGTGTGCTCATTGAAACTGTAAGTACCAATTCCCTCAGCAATAAATAGACCGTCTTTTTTAACAAGAATACCAATACCAACATTTAACTCTGTTAAATAAGGATTGTACTTTTTAGTGATACGACTTAGATCATTAGATTGACCAGCTAAAGGCTTTATAATTAGAAATAAGGTTAGGACTAAAATTTTTATTATCAAGTTCATCATAATTGTTTGTATTAAGATTCGTTGTCAAAATTCTATGATAAAAACAGTCTTTGAAAAGATTAATGATGAGCGTAACCAGAAAAGTGATGAATGTAAAAATGAGGGTATAAAAGCTAAAAATGAAGATTCAAATATGAAATAAGTACGTTTGTCATTAAAAAATGTACTTTAACACATTAAAAACTACATTTGAATTTGTGTTCATAAAAATTGAATGATGCATACGTATGGAAAAATACTAAATAACAAAGTTCTTCAGAATCTATTAGTTTGGAGTGTAATTTATATCATTTTAGTTGCTACGATAACAGCAGATAATAAATTGATAGATGCTTTTTTAGGCATTCTTTTACTTTGTCCATCAGTATATGTTAATAGTTTATTTATACTTCCAGTTTTTAAAAAGAATAAAATAAAATTCTTCGTATTATTCTTCTTGAATGCATTGACTTTTGCGTTTTTAATGGCCGTAACAGTACAGTTTTCTTTAAAAAAGGAAATAGATATAGCTACTGCTCAAATAGGTAATGTGTTAGGTCTTCAATTATTAACACTAACTTTTTCTTCTGCTATTAAAGTTGCTAGAGACAGTTTTGTATTTGCACAGCAAGAAAAAGAAGCAGAATTAAAATTATTAAAAGCCCAGTTAAATCCACATTTTTTATTCAATACACTCAATAATTTATACGGACTTTCTGTAATTAAATCAGAAAAACTACCTAGTCTAATGTTAAAATTATCTGATTTGTTACGTTATAGTTTATACGAAACAAAGGAAGTATATGTTGCATTACAAAAAGAGATTAATTATTTAGAAAACTATGTTACTCTGGAAAAGTTGAGATTGAATGATGCTTCAATACGTTTTGATAAACAAGGAGATTTTTCAAAGTATCAAATCGCCCCAATGCTATTAATTGTTTTTGTTGAAAACACGTTTAAACATTTAGGAGAAGATCCTGAAGTAATGATACATATCAAAATGGAGAAAAATACATTAATTTTTCAATGTAAAAATTCAAGAAATGCCTCACTTGTAGAAGAAAATTTAGAGAAAGGAAGAAGTGGTATAGGTTTGAATAATGTTAAAAAACGATTAGCATTATTATATCAAGGGAAATATAATTTATCAATTCATAAAGATGAGCATTATTTTAAAGTAGATTTAAAAGTAACGTTGTAATGAAAGTATTTAAATGTTTAATAGCGGATGATGAGCCAATAGCTCGTCAAATACTAGAAAATTATTGTAAAGATATACCGTATTTAGAATTGATATCATCATGTAAGAATGCATTTGAAGTAATGGAGGAGTTGCAAAAACATGAAATCGATATCTTATTTTTAGATATTAATATGCCTAAGTTATCAGGAATTAGCTTGCTAAAAACATTGACGAATCCACCTAATGTTATTATTACTTCCGCATATTCGGAGTATGCTATTGAAGGTTTCGAACTAGCTGTGGTAGATTATTTGTTAAAACCATTTTCTATAGAACGATTTCTACAAGCTGTTATGAAGGTAAAAAATAAGTATTCAAACACAGTAGTAGAAATAAAGAAAGAGAAAAAAACACCAACATCAATTTTTGTAAAGAGTGATAAAAAAATTGTTAAAATCAATTTTGATAGTATCAATTACATAGAAGCTTATGGAAACTATGTTAAGATTTTTTCAGAGTCTATGATTTTAACACAACAAACACTTTCAGATTTTTTAGAAAAACTTCCAGAAAACTTTATAAGAATCCATAAATCCTACGCTATAAACTTGGATGAATTAAAGTCAATAGAAGGAAACTTAGTGATGATATCTGAAAATGAAAAATTACCAATAGGAAAATCTTATAAAAAACTGTTAATAGATAAAATAGAACAAAATATAAGGTAAAGTATTCTGTATAGTTTTCTTATTTTTGTCGCTATTAAAATTTAAAAATGTCTAAAAGAAGCATTGCCATATTTACTGTTATATTAGCAATAGTAATAGATCAAGTTAGTAAAATATATGTAAAAACTCATTTCTTTCTTGGAGAAGAAGTCGTAGTCTTCCCAAATTGGTTTATTATACATTTTACAGAGAATAATGGCATGGCATGGGGATTCGAGTTCGGAGGAAAAGCAGGGAAGCTATTTTTAACACTTTTTAGATTGGTAGCCGTTACAGGAATCATATATTGGTTGGCGCAGACCATTAAAAATAAAATCCATAATGGAGTTATTATAGCGATATCTTTAATACTTGCAGGTGCTGTTGGAAATATTATAGATTCTGTTTTTTATGGAGTGATTTTCGATTCTTCTAGAGGTAAAATTGCAACGCTTTTTTCAGATAATCCTTATGGAGAGTTGTTTTATGGAAAAGTAGTAGATATGCTATATTTTCCTTTATATAAAGGTGAAAGTTTTACTTTTTTTAATGCTATTTTTAATGGAGCAGATAGTTGGATAACTATTGGTGTAGCTTTGTTATTTATCTTTAATAAATACGCGTTTCCTAAGACTAAAAAGGAGTAAATGAAGTGGTATTTTGTGCTTCAATTTAAAATGTTAAATAGGCATTTAAAAGACTTCGGAATACCAACTCTATTAATTTATCCAACATTAGTATCAATTTTTTTATTACTCTCAAACTTTGTCTTCTATGCAGTAGGTGAGAGTTATGCTTCGTATGTTTACTTGTTTATTGCGATATCAGTGATTATTAAATTAGGTGAGAGGAAACGAAATGATTTCTTAAAACTTAGTTTTACCCAAAAAAAGTACGCTAGTATAAGAGCCTTAGAAAACGTATTGTTAGCAACACCATTTGCATTGTACTTAATCTATGAAAAAGAGTATTGGTATATAGTATACCTTTATTTGGTAGGATTACTTTTGAGTAAATTTACATTGGATTTATCTACAAGTTATACAATACCAACCCCGTTTGGAAAAAAGCCATTTGAATTCTCTTTAGGATTTAGAAATACTTTCTTTTTATATCCGATTATATATTTTCTTACTTATAAATCTATAGAAGTAAAAAATTTTAATCTAGGAATCTTTTCTTTATTACTATTATTTGTACTGTTGATTTCATATTATACGAAAATAGAAAACAGGTATTTTGTTTGGATGTTTAAATACACACCTAAAACATTTCTGATAGAAAAAATAAAAACGGGTGTTATTTATGCATTATTTAGCAGTGCTCCAATTGTAGTATCCTTAGGTGTATTTTTTTATGATTACATCGGAATTATTATAGTTGTTCAACTGTTGTGCTTTTTATACTTAATACAAGCAATTATTGCTAAGTATTGTGATTTTCCAATGCAAATTACTTTGCCTAATAGTATGATTTTTGGAATGAGTATGTCTTTTCTTCCGTTAGCATTATTGACATTTCGTTATTTTTATAGAAAATCTATTCAAAACTTAACATCTGTTTTAAATGATAAGCATTAAAGATCTATCTAAAAATTACGGAACAAATTCAGTATTAAAGCATATTAATATAGATTTAAAAAAAGGAAACGTTTATGGAATTGTAGGAGAAAATGGAGCAGGGAAAACAACATTTTTCAATTGTTTATCAGGAATAGAGAAATATAAAGGGAAAATAGATTCAGTAAAGAATTTAAAAGATATTATAGGTTTTTTACAGACAGAATTTTATTTCTTTCCAAAAATAACAGGAAGAGAATATATTCAACTATTACTTAATGCAAGAGATGTTGGGGTTGAGAATATCGATCAACGTAATATTTTCGATTTACCATTAGATAAATATGCGATGAATTACTCTACTGGAATGAAGAAAAAACTAGCGTTAACAGCTATTCTGTTACAAGAGAATACTGTTTTTATTTTAGATGAACCTTTTAATGGAGTAGATATTCAAAGTAATATAATTATAACAGAAATTATACATCAATTAAAAAAGTTAAACAAATTGGTTATTATTTCTTCTCATATTTTCTCAACTCTAGCTACTACATGCGATGAAATTCATGTGTTAAAAGAAGGAAGTTTTGTGAAAAAAGTAATGAAAGAAGATTTTGAAGCATTGGAAGATGAAATGAAAGCAAAAACACTTTTAAATACGATAGATAAATTAGAGTTAAAATAAAAAAGAGATTACTTCAAGTAATCTCTTTCCTATATTTTATGTTTTAGTTGCTTATTCTAAAGCACCTAAATAACGTTCAGCATCTAATGCAGCCATACAACCAGTACCAGCAGCGGTAACTGCCTGTCTGTATTCTTTATCTTGAACATCACCAGCAGCAAATACACCAGGAACATTTGTTTTAGTTGTTTTTCCTTTGGTAATTAAATAACCAGTATCATCCATGTCTAATACACCTTTAAATAATTGTGTATTTGGAGTATGACCTATGGCAACAAATACTCCTGTAACAGGAATTTCTGTTTTGTCTCCAGTTTGATTATTTACAGCTCTCACACCTTCAACTACATTACCACCTAAAACTTCATCAATTTCAGTATTAAACAATACTTCTATATTTTCAGTTTTATTTACTCTGTGCTGCATTGCTTTAGAAGCACGCATATAATCTTTACGAACTAACATGGTAACCTTACTACAAATATTTGCAAGGTAAGTAGCTTCTTCAGCGGCAGTATCACCAGCACCAACTACAACTACATCTTGACCTTTATAAAAGAAACCATCACAAGTAGCACAAGCAGAAACACCTCCACCAATTAAACGTTGTTCACTTTCTAAACCTAAATATTTAGCAGTGGCACCAGTAGAAATGATAACCGTTTCAGCTTCTAATTCAGTAGCTTCATCAACAACAACTTTGTGTATTCCACCTTCTTCTTTAGAAAAATCAATTTTAGTAACCATTCCAAAACGAACATCAGTTCCAAAACGTTCAGCTTGATTTTTTAAATCTTCCATCATAGCTGTTCCGTCAGTACCATTAGGATATCCAGGGAAATTATCAACCTCGGTAGTCGTAGTTAACTGACCACCCATTTGCATACCTGTGTACATTACAGGTTTCATATCAGCTCTAGCAGCATATATAGCAGCAGTGTATCCTGCAGGCCCTGAACCGATTATTAAACATTTTATTCTTTCTACAGTATTTGACATTGGGTATTTATTATAGGGTTACAAATGTAATTTTTTTTTATTTGTACTAAAAAGCAATATACATATATTTCTCTTATTAGACGATAAAAGATGTTGATCTTACGAGTATTTTTAATTCATTTTTATATTTATATTAAAAAATTTTCATACCTTTGTCGCCCGTTATTCGGGGTGTAGCGTAGCCCGGTCATCGCGCCTGCTTTGGGAGCAGGAGGTCGCAGGTTCGAATCCTGCCACCCCGACTGAAACAACAAGCCTTATAGATCATATGATTTATAAGGCTTTTTAAATTCGTATAAGAATTGGGATAAATAATTACATTTTAATCAATCATGAATTCATAATGTGTTGTTTAATAAATAGTTTAGGACTTACACCTGTTTTGTTTTTAAAGAGTCTTGAAAAGTACTCAGGATATTTAAAACCTAATTGATAAGCGGTTTCTGAAACCGATACATTAGGTGTAAGTAATAAATTCTTAGCTTCATCTATTAAAAATAAATTAATTTGTTCTTTAGCTGTTTTTCCCGTTTCAGCTTTTATACAATCACTAAGATACCGCTTACTTACTGATAGCTCATTAGCTATAAGTTCAACTGTAGGTAATCCTGTTTCACGTAGATTATTGTTTTGAATATAGGTTTTCAAGTATTCAAAAAACAACTGTAAAAGTCCTTTATGTAAGCTATTCCTATTTAAAAATTGTCTTTTGTAAAATCGATGAGCATATTTTAAAAGTGTTTCTAAATGTGAAAGAATGATATTTTTACTAAACTCATCAGAATTTCTAAAATATTCAGCTTCAATATTATCATAAATCCTTTGGAGTGTCAATTCTTCCGAGTCAGATAAGTGTAGAGCTTCATTCATAGAATACTCAAAAAAATGATATTTATTGATTACTCTAGCTAAGTTATGTCCAAGTAAAAAATCTTTATGAAAACTAATACTAAATCCTCCGTGTTCAAATTCTGCTTCTTCCATGATTGATACTTGATTGGGAGCAAAGAACATAAGAGTTCCTTTTTCAAAATCATATTTAGTTCTACCATAAGCAACACTACCTTTTTTGATTTTTTTCAAAGCAATAACAAAAAAATCACTTGTAAAAGGTTCTCGATTTACATATTTATGAGCCATTGCAATCAATTCTTTAGAAGGACGATTAGGAAAGAATAAAGGAATCTTGGGAGGATCCATCCTAAAGTGATCGGTCATTTCTTTAATAGTAGTAAAATGTAGCATATCAGTAAATCTTTATATCAAATATTGTATTGCTATGAGTCTTTCGAATAGTTTTTAAGGTGTCAAAAATAATGTTTTGGAATCCCTACAATTTGAACAAAATAACATAAGACTTATACTTTTTAGCGTAAATCTTATCAAAAGAGGTTATTTTAAGTTAAAAGAAGAAGTTTTAGAACCAAAAAGTATAAGTCTTATGCAAAATTGTTTAAGTACAAAACTTTACTCCAGAAGTAACTTTGTCTTATCGAATTAAATCAAATTTTAAAAAATAATATTATGGCATTACAATCAGGAAAAAACAGAGTAACATTCAAATCATTCGGAGTAGATTTAGTAGGAGACTTATACCTACCAGAAGGATTTGACGAAAACAAAAAATACAAAGCCATTATTGGGACCAGTCCGTTTCCCCAAGTTAAAGAGCAAGTGCCAGCAACTTATGGTCCTGAAATGGCAGCAAGAGGATTTGTTTATCTAGGGTTTGATTTCTTAGGAATGGGTGAATCACCAGCTCTTCCAGGTGAGTATAAAAAATCAAGATATATGTTTAGATTGATTGAAAACACTTGGGATGCTGTTTCTTATTTGACTTCACTTTCGTTTGTAGATGAGGTTTATGGATTAGGTGTATGTCAAGGAGGGTCAATCCTTGCATCAGCTTCGGTAACAGATCATAGAATTAAGAAGATTGCTACTGTTTCTGGAATGATGGCAGCAGATGCTTTCCAGTGGGGTGATCGTAACATTGTAGATCAAATGATTGCTGGGGCGAATGCTTCAAAACAAAAAATGTACGAAACAGGAGAAGCAGATTATCATTGGGTGAATGTTATCGATGATAGTATGACTGAAGAGGAATTTGTTTCAACAGGAACTCCAATGGCTGCGGATACTTATAGCTACTATGGAAAAGATGGATTCAGAGGTCCTGACACAGTTAAAAATTTTACCAATGATCATATCGCTGATCAAGCGATGCAATCTTTAATTTCAATTGGAGAACATTACGCTGATAAAATTACTCAACCAACTCTTGTAATCTACAGCCCTAGTGCACCAACGGCAATCTGTTCTACTAACTGGATTGAAAAGTTAACAAATAACCCTGAAGTTCTGACTTTTGAAGAATTTAGCCATGTGGAATTCTATTTCAAGCCAGAGGCTGTAAAAGCATCTACTAATGCTGTTGCAGAGTTTTTTAATAAATAATTTTATTAAGAATAAGAAAAGTACAATTTAATAATATAGGTATAATGTTTTCTGTACTTTTTAAGGTTAACTTTTATTAGAGATCCTGATATTTGAAATAATCCCAGAGGTGTGTAAAAGTTCAGATAATGAAGAAAACAATAAAGATTATAAAAAAAATGATAGTAGCGATAGGAGCACTTATAGGTATTATTGTGATGATAGCTGTTTTATTTGTCAATTTAAGTCCTCAGTTTGGAGGTAAACCAAATGAAAAACAAAAAGTTATTTTTAGTAAATCTCCAAATTATAAAAATGGACAATTCATTAATATTGGAGGTGTAAAAAATGAAATGAGTGGAAGTGATATGATAAAAGCCATAGGAGGGATGTTTAAAAGCATACCCAACGCAAAACCTAATACACTTTTAAATTCCAATAAAATAGATTCTACTAATATTGCTAATTACAATGGTAAAACTCGTTTTATTTGGTTTGGTCATTCAACATTTTTATTACAAATGAACGATAAAAATATCTTAATAGATCCAATGTTTGGTGAAGTACCAGCTCCACATCCTTTGCTTGGAGGAAAACGATTCAGTAAAGGTTTACCTATAGAGATTGAAAAGCTACCAAAAATTGATGCAGTTATTATTTCTCATGATCACTATGATCATTTGGATTATAACTCAATTAAAAAGTTAAAGAATAAAGTAGATCAATTCTTTACACCTTTAGGAGTAGGAAGCCATTTAAAGGAATGGGGAGTAGAACAAAATAGGATTATAGAGTTAGATTGGTGGGAACAAGTAAAAATTGAGAATATAACCTTCATAAGTACACCAGCTCAACATTTTTCAGGAAGAGGACTATCTGATAGAGACCAAACACTTTGGTGTTCATGGATTATTCAATCTCAAACTGAAAATATCTTCTTCAGTGGAGATAGTGGCTATGGAGAACATTTTAAAGAAATAGGAGATGAATATGGTCCTTTTGATCTTGCAATGATGGAATGTGGTCAATACAATGAGTTGTGGCCAGAAATACATATGTTTCCAGAAGAAACAGCTCAAGCTGGAGTAGATATAAGAGCTAAAAAGATTATGCCTATTCATTGGGGAGCATTTAAATTAGCACAACATTCTTGGACCGATCCCATAGAAAGAGTAATTCAAAAGGCAAAGGAGTTAAAAATAGAAGTCGTAACTCCTGAGATAGGAACACCTACTGAGATCAATCAGGAAAATCAATTAGACGCAAATTGGTGGAGTAGGTATTAAAATTAAGCCTTAAATTTAATAAAGTAAAATAAAGAAAATGCCTAGTTTAAACTTTAATAATATACCTGATTACCACAATTATTTTGGGCTTTCAGAACCTGAAAATCCTTTCTTTAGTGTGTCTCATACCAAGTTAGAAAAAGAGGAAGAAGAAACTTGTAGTTTTGATACTTTTGAAGATCCTATTGAGTTAAGTTGTGATTTTTACAGTATTAGCCTTAAAAATATAATTTCAGGAGAGATAACTTATGGCAGGACAAAATATGATTGTTCTAAAGGAACTTTACTGTTCACAGCTCCAAACCAGAAATTATCATTTAAGAATTTGGTGTTCAGCTCAGAATCTTACCATATAGCTTTTCATAAGGACTATATACGTAGTTTAGATATTTATCAAAAAATTAAAAAGTATAATTATTTCAATTACAATGTCAATGAAGCGTTGCATCTATCTCCAAAGGAAGAGCAAATCATAAAAGAACTTTTCAAGAATATTGAACTTGAATACCATAATAATCAAGATGAATTCAGTAAAGAAATCATCATTTCTCAGCTAGAAACCTTATTGAAATATGCAGACAGATTTTACAAAAGGCAATTTCTAGATAGAACAGAGGATAACAAAATCCTCATCACAAAATTCAAAGACATATTAAACATCTATTTTGAGCAAAATTTATTTGCTGAAGAGGGAATTCCTTCCGTAGACTGGATGGCAGCACAGTTAAATGTTAGTCACCGCTACATGAGTGATACCATAAAAGCAGAAACAGGAAAAACAGCTAAAGAACAAATTAATTTATTTTTAGTAGAAGAAGCAAAGAGTTTATTGTTGAATCCAAACATTTCTATTTCAGAGACAGCCTATCAATTAGGATTTGAATACCCTCAATATTTTACAAGATTATTCAAGAAAAAAGTTGGGGTAAGTCCCAAAGAATATATCAAAAGTCATTCTTTAAACTAGCGATTAATTTTCTAACCGCGTTCTACTTTGTATCAAAGAAGTGATAAGAATAGAGTGATTTAAATAGTTGATTTGATTTTAGTCTTGAGTAAATGTTTAATAGCAAGGCAAAATCTTGAACTAGTTCAAGATTTTGCCTTGTTGTATTTCAAGAGTATTTCCTGTCTTGGTTCATTTTTGTCTTCAAGAGTCGGTTGCATCTTTGTAGTGTCGATATTGACAAATAAACATTAAATTTTAAATAAGATGGAAACATTAAAAGAAGTAACATTTGAAGTACCAACAAGAGAACAGGTTTCAGAAAACAATCAAGCAATTTTTGATCAAATGCAAAAGTCATTTGGTACAGTTCCTAATTTATATGCAACTTTCGCATTAAATGACACTGCACTTTCAGATTACTTAGCTTTACAAAATCGTAAGAGCACTTTGACAGGAAAAGAAAGAGAAATCATTAATCTAGTAGTAAGTCAAGTAAATGAATGTGATTACTGTTTACCTGCACATACTTTTATAAGCAAAAAAATGCATGGATTTAGTGATGAAGAAATCTTAGAAATTAGAAGAGGAGAAATTTCATTTAACGATAAATATGATGCTTTGGCAAAGTTTGTAAAAGATACTGCAATCAATAGAGGCCGTCCTTCTAATGATTTAGCTGATAATTTATTCAAAGCAGGATTTACAAAAGCTAACGTGGTAGATATCATAATGGTAATTGGTGATAAAATAATCAGTAACTACCTGCACAATTTTACAAAAATTCCAGTGGATTGGCCAGAGGTTCCAAGTATCTAATTTTTTATTTAATAAAGCCTCACTTATAATGAGGCTTTATTATTTGATTCCAATAATTCATTTAATGAAACAGATATTATAACAAATCGTTTGAAAATATTAAATTTACAAGACTATCAATCGAAAAAAACCATAGGTAATTCTATCTGTGTATTATATAAAATGGATTTAGAAAAATATGAGCCAATACTAAAACACGTTGCACGTAACGTAGAATTAACTCAAGAAGAAAAAGTATTATTCACTTCTATTATAAAAACATCTCGTGTAAAGAAACGCCAATTTGTAATCCAACCAGGTTATCCATGCAATTACCGTAATTATATTGTTAAAGGAGCTTTCAGAATGTTTCATTTAGATGATAATGGTAAAGAACAAACTATAAGTATTGGAATTGAAGATTGGTTCTTCACTGATATTTACAGCCACGTCTACAAAAAGCCATCTAAATTTTTTGCTGAAGCGCTTGAAGATTCGATCATTTTTCAAATGAGTTATGAGGATGTTGAAAAACTATGTCAACAAAGTCATGCAATAAGTCAATATTGGAGGATGATTTTAGAAAAATCATATGCTAATTCCAGAAATAGAATAGTTTCTAATATGGGGAAAACCTCAGAAGAACGTTATTGGGAATACGCTAATAGATACCCAGAGATTATCAATCGGGTTCCACAATATGTAGTTGCTTCTTATTTAGGAATGTCAGCTGAATTTTTAAGTAAGATTCGTGCTCGTCCAATAAAGAAATCTTAATTCATTAAGTTCATTTTTAGTTAGCGATTTACCTAAAGATATATAACCAAAGCATTCAATTGCTTTGGTTTTTTTATT
>NZ_MSMP01000050.1 GCF_001936575.1 Tenacibaculum agarivorans | reverse complement strand
GAATAAAATCCAGGTTTTTATTCAACTTTTTTCAACCTCCATTGATTATTGATAATTATTTTTTGATCATTGGAAAATAGCTTCAGACTTGAAATTAAACATTCGTTTTCCATTGATAAGATTCGTCTTCAAAAACTTCCTTACCAAAAATTGGCACTTCCGATTTTATTCTATTTACAGTATATTCTGTTGCTTCGTATACATGCGGTCTATGTGGAGCGGACACTAAAACAAAAAAACATACCTCACCTGCATTAACTTTACCTAAACTATGATAAATATGCATACTACTTAAGTCATATTTCTCAAAAGTTTCCTTATGTATAACCTCAAGTTTTTGATCAGCCATTTCTTGATAACAACTGAACTCAATTGCACTAACTGTTTTATCTTCTACAACATCTTTTCTTACCTGACCTAAAAAAATATTATGTGCTCCTATTTGTGTTTTCTCTTGATGTTTAGCTATTACACTTGCAATAAACTCTGAAGTGATTTGTCCCTCAATAAATACTGTTTTTTTCTCCATCTTATATAATTTTGGCTTTTGGCTTTTGGCTTCTAGCTTCTAGCTTCTAGCTTCTAGCTTCTAAGAGTATTATTATTTCATCTAAAATCAATATCTAATCTTATTCTTTCCGAAAAATTTTACAACACCGGATTATCCTCCAGCAAAAGCGGATAAAATTGCAATTTCATCTGTCTCTTTAAGTTCTAAATTATCTTCTTTAGAAATTAAATTTTGATTTACTGCGATCTTAATATCTTCTAAAGAAAGCTTATATTTTTCTTGTAAAAATGCAATCAAATTGCTCGTTGAACTTTCTTTTAAGTCTATTTCTTCAGATGATTTTTTGGCTACATCTGCTATTTTCCCAAAGTAAATAACTTTTATACTCACACTAAAAATAATTTTACTACTGCTATAGTTAATACTCCTGCTAATACATATTTTAATGTACTCATAGAATATTTTTTACTTCCATAAACTGCTCCTAAACCTCCACCTAATAAAGCTACTGGAATAAAATATAAAACTTCTGTAGGAATTTGACCTTTATGCATTGTAAAGCCAACTAACCCCGCTATAGAATTCACAAAAATAAATAATGCAGAAACTGCTGCGGCTTGTTTCATATTCCCCCATGCTAAAAGGACAATAACTGGACTCAGAATTATACCTCCACCGATACCTATCATTCCTGAAAAGAATCCAATACTCGCTCCAATTAATAGTGAAATTACTAAATTATTATCTTTTAGTTCGTTCTTTTCTTTACCAAATACATTCAACATTTTCAGAATTGCGAAAATCAAAAAAAAACCTAGTATTTTTTTATAAAAATTAGCATTAACGGAAACATATCCACCTATAAAAGCTGCTGGAATGGAAGTAATCGCAAATGGGTAAAATAATGTCCATTTAAAATGTTGATGCTTTCTAAAAAACCAAAATGAAATCCCGGACACAAAAACATTTAAGACCAAAGCAATAGGTTTCATAAATAAAACAGGGAAAGCAAACAATGCCATTAATGCTAAATAACCGCTTGCTCCTCCATGACCAACACTTGCATACAAAAACGCAACTATACCAAGAATCAGCAAAAATGGCACTAATATTTCTAGTTGCAACACTTCCACTTTTACGAATTCAATTGTATATACGTTATTTCTTCTCCCTCTTGTATCACTTCTTTATTTTCAGGAACTACTAATAATGTATTTGCAGTAGCAAATGATTTTAACATTGAAGAAGCTTGTCCTGTTAACTGTGTAGCAACTCCATCAGCAACTACTCCTTTTAAAAACAACGTTTTCCCGTAAACATTTTTAACTCCATTAGCTGCCTTAGCTTCACCTCTTTGTAAATGGTAATTACTATGGCCTAGTTTTGCTTGGATCACAGGCAATACATAAACATAAAAACAACTTAAACTTGATGCAGGATTCCCTGGTAATGCAAAGACTAGTCTCTCTTCTTTATGACCAAACCACAACGGTTTACCTGGTTTTTGGTTTACCTTATAAAAAATCTCAGTAACCTTATTTTCTTCTAAACTCCTTTTTACAAAATCATAATCCCCTACAGAGATTCCTCCTGAGATTAAAATGATATCAGCAGCATCTAACTCTTCTTGTATTGCCCTTTTTGTAGCTTCAAAATCATCTTCGATTTTAACTATTCTAGCTTCTGTTATGCCTAGTTTTTTTAAGGCTAATTGTAAAGTGATTGAATTACTATCATATACTTGTCCTTCTTCCAATTTTTCTCCCACTTGTCGTAACTCATCTCCGGTGATTAGAATACTAACTTTTGGCACACTGTATACTTTTACTTCCGCTATACCTAAACCAGCCAAAAAACCAATTGTTCCCTCATTTAATAAAGTTCCTTTAGCAAGCGCTAATTCTCCTTCAGCTATTTGCTCTCCTAATGGTCTTACATTAGAAAATTTTGTAGGAAGCTTTTCTATAGTTAATTTTTCACCTTCAACTTTGGTATGTTCTTGCATCACTACTGTGTCTGCATGATCAGGAACTCGAGCACCCGTAAATATTCGGACTGCCTGACCAGATTTTAATTCAATATTTTTTGAATCTCCTGCTTGCACTTCTCCTACAATCTCATAATTTGAATCGTCATCATAAGTAAATGCATAACCATCCATTGATGATTGTTTAAAAGGCGGCATATTAATTGGCGAAAAAATATCTTCGGCTAGTACTAAACCTAATACTTCTTTTATTGATTTTTGTTCGAAATTATTTGGTTTACAATAGTTTTCTATTTGCTGAATTGCTTCAGAAACTGATATCATAAGTTGGTTAGTTTTTTATAATCTTCTGGTGTATCAATATCTAATAATTTTTCAGAAGAAGCTATTGTTTTGATAAAATTTAACTTTGAATTTAACAGATGTTTTGCTCCTTTATCTCCATTCAATTCCAGAAGTTTTGAATAATAAGATTTAGGAAATATTGCAGGCACTCCATTAAAGCCCTCATATCTAGATGCTACTATAGCATCACTATTTTCTTTAAATACAGCAATTAATTCTTTATAGTAGGTAACATCTATTTTAGGCTGATCAGCCAAACAAATAAGAATAGCATCATAGTGCAACAATGTTTTAACTCCACAAATAATACTTGAACTTAAGCCCTTTTTATAATGCTGATTGGTAATTTTTTTCACGCTATTATTTTGTAGCTTCTGTTCTATAATTTCAGCATTAGCACCTAAAACAACATACACATCCTCTACAACTTCTTGAGCATTTTTTATGACATGATTTACCATAAAAGTTTCTTTATAAGGTAATAGTTGTTTTATTTCCCCCATTCTAGATGCTGTACCAGCAGCAAGTATTAAAATAGCAATCTTCATGGTTCACTTATTTGACATGAATTTTACCTTTTATACTTCTTAAGGAAAAAGGATCTTTATTTCGCAATACGGTTAAGATTTCTGACAAAATTGACAGGGCTATTTCTTCGGGAGTTATTGCTCCTATATTTAAACCTGCAGGACTGTATATAGATTCCAGCATTTCTTCGGTTAAATTTTCTCTATAATGAAATAAATCATCTTGTAATTGATCTCTTCTTTTACTAGAACCTAAAATTCCAATATATTGAGGGCTGAAATCAATTATTTTTAGTAAGAATTTTAAATCTAATACGTAGTTATGCGTCATTAACACAACTACGGTATTCTTATCAACTTGTAAATTAGCTAACTCGGGAGCCTGAGAGCTAACTGATGAAGCTCCTGGAAAATCAGATACTGTTTTTGGATCTTTAATCGATGTTACTACATCTACTTCCCAACCCAATAAACTTGCCATATTGCAGAGTTTAACAGCATCATGCTCTCCTCCTATAATTAGTAATTTAGTTCTAGGTGAAAGTTCTTGAATAAACGTTTCATGCTCTGGTTTTATATGGAGTTCAGATGTAAATACATGTCTATGACCATTCGTAAATTCAATAGTACTTCCAAAATTACCCGTAATTTCATCCCCTATTTGATATTGTGATTCTATTGTTAATGTTTCTCTTTTTGTGAGAGACAATTTAAAATCATTCAAAAAGGTTTGAGATATGAAGAAAGGTTCAATTAAAATATATAAAATACCTTCACAACCAAGGCGATATCTACCATCATACGAAATAACCTTTGCCTTACCTTCTCTAAAAACAGATTGCGCTCTTAATTTTACTTCTTTTTCTACACATCCTCCACTGACAGCTCCAATCATGATTCCTTCTTCAGAAATTAACATTCTAACTCCAGGTTTTCTGTAGGATGATCCTTCTAAAAATACCACAGTAGCTAAAACATTCTTAATACCTTTTTCCTGATTTACAAGGGCAGTGTTTACTATTTCTAAGAGTTCATGAGTCATTCTGTTAAATTAAGAATTAAAAACAACATGAAAAGTTAAATAAAACAAAAACCCGAGCTTCAGCTCGGGTTTCTCGATTTTTTGTTAGATCGGAATATACAAATAGTTATCAATTATTTTTGATCAATAACTCTAAATGTAGTTCTTCTGTTTGCTGCGTGCTCACGTTCTGTACATGAAACACCATCCTTACATCTGTTAGTTAATCTAGCCTCTCCATAACCATTAGCTGTTAACTTACTAGGATTAATTCCTTTAGAAATTAAGTAATTAACAACTGCTTGTGCTCTTCTTTCAGATAAAGCTTGGTTACTAGTTCTAGATCCTCTAGCATCTGTATGAGATTCAATTGCTACTGCCACTCCATCTTTTAAAATTGGTAATAAACGAGCATCAATAATTCTTTTAGCACCAGTAGTTAATGTTGCACTACCTAAATTCCAGTTGATTGGTAATGGCGTGTTAACAACCATTTTACAATCTACTTCCTTCCATGTAGTTAAACCACCTTTAGACACTAATACTTCTTTAGTTACTGTTTTAAATTTAGCATCTACACTGGTCTCGGTAGAATATGAATCTTTCTCTAAAACAGTCTTTTTAATTGTAGCATATTTAGGTTCTATTTTCACTGTTCTTGTAGTAGGTGGAGTTACCATTACTGTTTTCTTCATTGTAGTTGTAACTTCAGGAATAGCAACTTCTCTTGTTGTTTGCACTGGTATTACAGTTTTCTTCATTGGTGTAGAAACCTCAGGTATTTCAAATTCTTTAGTGGCAGGAGGAGTAACCATTACTCTCTTCTTAACCACTTTAGTTACCGCTGGCACTTCAACTTCTCTTGTTGTTGGAGGAGTAACCATTACAGTTCTTTTTACCACCTTAGTAACTGCTGGTATATCTATAACTTTAGTAGTTGCAGGTACATCTACTACCGTTCTTTTTACAGGCTCTGAAACTTCTGGAATTACCACTTCTCTCGTAGTTGGAGGAGTAACCATTACTCTTTTCTTCACTACTTTTGTTACAGCAGGAACATCAATAGTCCTTGTAGACGGAGGTGTAACCATTACTCTTTTCTTTACTACTTTAGTTACTGCTGGAATGTCAATTGTTCTTGTTGTTGGAGGTGTTTTCATTACTCTCTTTACATAACTAGCATTACCACAATTTTCAGGATTAGCTTCGCTACATTCAGGAGTTTTAACAACTTGAGCATCTGCCGATAATACAGTTTTATCAACCGTAGTAAATTGAGCTGGTACTTCTCTATAACACCAATAACGACAATCGTTAGGATCAGATGAAGTACAATCAGGAGCTCTTTCACTCATTTGCCATTTTGCAGATTTTGCTTTCACTTCAATTACTTCACTATCTTTATTAAAAGAAGCTGGTACAACTTTTAATCTATTACCATATTCTCTCTTTTTGTAAGAAACTGTTTCAGTACCATAAACAGCAGGCACAACTTCTAAACGCTTTGCTGCTTCTTTAACAGTTACAGTAACATCTTGCATCTCATACTTTGCAGGTATTACCTCTACTTTAGTTGTAGCCTCTTTAACAGTTACAGTAACATCACGCATTTCATATTTTGCAGGTACAACTTCTAAACGCTTTGATGCTTCTTTAACCACTACTCTCTCTGTAATGACTTTCATTTTAGCAGGAATTACTTCTAAACGCTTTGATGCTTCTTTAACTGTAATAACCTCATCTCTGGTCTCATATTTTGCAGGTACAGGAACTAATTTCTTATACCCTTCTTTAACAGTGACTACAACATCACGCATTTCATATTGTGCTGGCACAACTTCTAAACGCTTTGATGCTTCTTTAGTTACAACAGAAATATTTTGAATTGCTGCTTTTGGAGTTGACTTTTCTAAACGCTTGCTAGCTTCTTCTTTAACAACCGTAAAATTTTGTGTTTCATACTTAGCTGGCACCACTACTAACTTCTCCCCTCCTTCGTCTACTAAAACTCGTTCAGTAACTGTCTTGTACTTGGCAGGATAAGTGACAATTCTTTTGTATGCAGGTGCAACCTCGATAGTAACATCTTGATTTTTCCATACTTCAGGAGTCTTACAACGAACGTAACACTTTCCTGGTTCTGCATTTGTTGGTAGATCTTGTGCAGATACAGTAAGTCCGATGGCTATTAAAGCACCAGACAACATAAGTCTTTTCATAATGAATAAATGTTTTTTTTGATTACTTAAGCTATTCTTTTGTATGACACTTTTCAGGGGACGAAGTCACATACTACACAAATATAATTAAAAAAAACGAGTGTTAAAGACCTGTTAAAAAAAATTATAATTTATTAAAATAAAGGCTCTTAACTATACCATCAGACAGTCCAATTTTAGGTACAAAAATTCTTCTCGCACCACTCCATTTCATAGCGGAAAGGTATATTTTGGTTGCAGGAACAATCACATCCGCTCGATCTGGATTTAAACTTAACTCTGAAATTCGTTGCTCATAGGTCATCTTTTTCAAGTACTCAAATTGAGCATTTAAATAGATATACGATATAGGTCGTCCAGCATCTAAACCTGACATTTTAAATATCTTGTTGATATTTCCTCCCGAACCAATTAAAGAAATTCGTTTATATTCTTTAGTATTTTTAGTAATCCATTCTTCAACTTTTGCGAAGATTTTTTTATTCTTTTCTTTAGTATTTTTGATTAATCTTACTGTACCTATTTTGAAAGATTTTGAGTTAATTATCTTTCCTTCTGAAAATAAGGTAAATTCAGTACTTCCTCCACCAACATCTACATATAAATAGGTCTCATCAGTGCTAATTAATTCTTTTAAATCTGTTGAAGAAATTATGGCTGCTTCTTTTGCGCCATCAATAATGTCTATTTCTATCCCAGTTTTTTCTGCTATTTTCTTTACAACTTTATTACTGTTAGACGCTTCTCTCATTGCAGAAGTAGCACAGGCTTTATACTTTACCACACCATGTACCTTCATCAACAATTTGAAGGCTTTCATAGCATCTAACATTCTTTTTATATTTCCTTCAGATATCTCACCAGCTACAAATGCATCAGCTCCTAAACGAATAGGTACACGCACCAATGATGATTTTTTAAACTTAGGCTCCTTTTTTTCTTCCTCAATTACGTTAGCTATCAATAAACGAACGGCATTAGAACCAATATCAATAGCTGCATATTTCTTAATTTCCAACTGAGAATAGTTTTTTATTTATGATACTTTGGAAACTCTATTAATGTAGTTTCTCCTTTTTTAATGTCTTTCCAATTCTTTTCTTTAAACTGAATACCTACAACTCCACAAGTAGTTACGTGTGCAATTGGTTTACTACCAAACTTATTTACAAAGGTATTTATTCCATGGTCATGACTGAAGATTATAGCACTATCAAAGTTATCATCTAGTGCTTTTACTGTTTTCACTAAATAACCATCACTGAAGCTATACAACTGTTTACTAATTTTTAAATTAGCCATAGGATAACCAAAGTTTTCACAGAAAATAATTCCAGTCTGCAATGCTCTATTAGCACTACTAGATATGAAAACATCTGGTCGCTGTATGGTTTTAGCCAGATATTTAGAAATTAAATGCGCATCATTAATTCCTCTTTCTTTCAATGGCCGGTCATGATCTCTTACACTTGTGTATTTCCAAGAAGATTTTGCATGACGTACGATGTAAATAGTTTTCATTTAATTCAAAAAAGAAAGCTCAAATATAGTGTTACGGAGCTAAACGTTCAAGCTTCCAAGCAAAATCTTTTTGTAAAGTATATCTTAATCTATCATGCATTCTGTTCGGACGACCTTGCCAGAACTCAATTGAAATAGGTTTCACCAAGAAGCCTCCCCAATGTTTAGGTCTTGGAATTTCTTTATCCTTAAATTGTGCTTCAAATTTTGCTAGACTGTCTACCAATTCTTCTTTATTAGCCACAATTTCGCTTTGATTAGATGCCCAAGCTCCTAATTTACTACCGTCTGGTCTTGACTCAAAATAACCATCAGAAAGGTTTTCGGCTAATTTTTCAGCATTTCCCTTAATAATAATTTGACGCTCTAAACCTGACCAAAAAAAGGATAAACATACCTGATTATTAACCGCTATAGCTTTCCCTTTTTCTGAATTATAATTGGTATAAAAAATAAAACCTTCATGGGTGTATTTTTTTAATAGTACCATTCTGTTTTTTGGGTACCCATCTATACCAATTGAAGAAATATTCATAGCATTAGCTTCATCTACCATTTCTGATTCACTAGCTATCAAAAACCAATCTCTAAATAGTTCTATAGGATTTTCAGGGCAGTTTTCTTCTACTAATTCAAACTTCTCGTACGTTTTTCTGTAATCACTTAAATCTTGTGACATTTTTTATGGTTTTAGCCTTGTAAAAATACGACATCCCTAATTCATTTTCCAGAAAAGGAATAAAAAAAACTGCACTAATACTAATTTAAAGCTAAACATAAATATTTAAATTCGTTATGGTCTAAAATCAAATTTCTTCATTATTTAGATACCTTTGCTAACAAGAAAATGAATACACAAAACAATACACTTTCTGTAAGAATTCACAATGCGATTCAATTTATTGAAGAAAATACTTCAGCTAAACTATTGTTAGAAGATGTAGCTAAAAAAGCTTTTCTTTCTCCATATCATTTTCATCGAATTTTTAAATCCATTACAGGAGAAACATTCAATAATTTTATAACTCGAAAAAGAATAGAAAAAGCCGCTAATTTTCTATTACATAAAGAAGACAAAAGTATTACTGAAATCACCTATGCTACAGGTTTTACTAGTATTTCTTCATTTTCAAGAGCTTTCAAAAAATTCTATGGCATATCTCCAAAACAATTCAAAGAAGAAAGTCCGAGTAGATTTAGCAAGATTTGTAAAACAGAAAGCAAGAATGGAAAAGTAGCTACCGAAATACAGCAATACATTTACAACATGAAAAATCTTGTAAATTATATTGAAGAAAAAGCCACAACCTTAGAAGTGGTTGATATTGATGAAATTCCAGTAGCTTACATTCCACATATTGGACCTTTCGACACTGTAGGTGAGGCTTTTGAAAAATTATTGCAATGGGCATACCCTAGAGGACTGATGAATGGTAAACATCGAATTATGTCTATTTATCATGACAGTCCTAAAGTTACAACCTCAGATAAATTAAAAACAAGCGCTTGTATTAGTTTAGAAAATCTGTCAGTAGATACTTCAGAGATAAATACTAGAGTTATATCTGGAGGTAAATATGTGAGTGCAACTTTCGAATTAGAAATACATGAATTCAAAAAAACATATGAAGCTATTTTTGTATGGATATTCAATAAAGGGTTTAAAGTTAATGATCAATTAGATCCCTTTGATGTGTATCATAACGATTTCAATCAACATCCTGAAAAAAAATGTAATCTTACGATTTACATTCCTGTTTTATAAACAACAATTCAACCTAATTTTTAAACAGTTCGGTAGTTCTTTTTATGAAAAGAATTACATCTCATTCATTTTTGTTGCGTAAAACAACAATACTCATGAAACAACCAACACTTTTATTTTTGTTATTCCTTTTTACTATTACTTCTTTTAGTCAAGTAGAATTCTCAGGTAAAGTAATTGACCATAAAGGTACACCTATTGAAGGAGCTAATGTATATTTAGAAGGCACCTATGATGGGACTTCTACTGATAAAAATGGAAACTATAACTTTTCATCTTCTGAAACAGGAACACAAACTTTGGTAGTTTCATTCATATCTTTTGAAACATTTTATAAAACAGATATCGTAAATAATCTAAATAATTTAAATATAAAATTACGAGAAGATGTAAATACCTTAGATGCGGTAGTTATTAATGCAGGTAGTTTTGATGCTGGTAATAAAGCTAGAGCTGTTGCACTAAAGCCTTTAGATATTGTTACTACTGCTAGCGCTTTAGGTGACGCCGTAGGCGCCTTACAAACCTTACCAGGAACTTCTGCTAACGATGAAGATGGTCGATTATTTGTAAGAGGTGGTGATGCGAATGAAACTCAAATATTTATTGATGGTATCCGTGTATTTAATCCTTTCATTCCATCGGCAAATAATATTCCAACTCGAGGACGATTTTCTCCTTTTTTATTTAAAGGGTTGTCTTTTTCTACTGGTGGTTATTCAGCAGAATATGGACAAGCTTTATCGAGTGTTTTAACTTTTAACACTATTGATCAACCAGATCAAGAAAAAACAGAATTACAATTTATGTCAGTAGGTTTAGGAGCGGGTAACACTCAAATCTGGGGTAAAAATTCGTTCAGTATAAATACATCGTATATTAATTTGGCCCCATACCAACTTGCTTTTCCAGATAGAAATGAATGGAACGAACCTTTTGAAGGGGCAAGTGGAGAAATGGTTTACAGGTACAAACCTAATGAAGATGGATTAATCAAGTTATACGGAGCGTTTAATTATTCTAACTTTGATTTAATTCAGGATGATATTAATTTTGAAAACGGATTTAATTTTGCTTTGGAAAATACCAACTTGTACTTTAATGGATCTTATAAGCAACGTTTAGGGAATAGATGGTCTATTTCTGGAGGAATGAGTTATACTAATGAGAATACTGATATTAATCTTGAGGAAGATAAGGTTAATGATGTTGAAAATTCAGCTCATTTTAAAGTAAAAGCAACTAAAGGGTTTTCTAATCGATTTAAATTAAGCTTTGGTTCTGAATACTTTATTACTAATTTTAGAGAAGACTTTTTTCAAAACACCTCTAATTCAAATTTTGATTATACTTTTAACAATAACATTTTAGGAACTTTTGCTGAGGCTGATATTTTCTTTTCAAAAAAGTTAGCTACTAAAATCGGAATTCGATTAGAAAATAGTGAAGTAACTAATCAATTCACTGTTTCGCCTAGAGTATCTATTGCTTATAAGGCTGGAAAATATTCACAATTCTCGCTAGCTTATGGACAATTCTATCAGAATCCAAGTAGTGAATTTTTAAAGTTTACCAACTCATTATCTGCTGAAAATGCTTCACATTATATTGCTAATTATCAATACATCAAAGACAGACAACAATTTAGAATTGAGGGATATTACAAATCATATGATGATTTAGTAAAATTCGATGGGGTTGTAGCCTCCCCTCTATCTAACTATACAAATACTGGAGAAGGTTATGCAAAAGGTGTAGATCTATTTTGGAGAGATGGCAAAAATATTAAAAATCTTGAGTATTGGGTATCCTATTCTTTCTTAGATACCGAAAGAGATTACAGAAACTACCCTACAAAAGCTACTCCTAATTTTGCTTCTAAACACAATATGTCAGTAGTAGGAAAATATTGGGTAAATGATTGGAAAACTCAATTAGGTATTTCTTATAGATTTGCTACAGGTAGAACATATACAAATCCTAATACTACAGGTTTTTTAAACGAAAAAACTAAAAATTACAATTCAGTGAGCTTAAATGCTGCTTATTTAATCAGTCAACAAAAGATTTTATACTTCTCTGTAAACAATGTTTTAGGTACACAAAACGTTTTTGGATACAACTATAGAAATCAACCTAATGCTAACGGAACTTTTGATCGACAAGCTTTACGTCCTAATGCTGATCAGTTCTTCTTCATAGGATTCTTTTGGTCTATTAGTGATGATAATAAAAGTAATCAGTTAAACAATCTTTAATACAGTAAACAATTATCACTGAACAATAAACAAATCACAATTAATTATTAAAACAACAATTCAGTACCTAAAAATAACAACTCGGTAAGAATTTTGATAATAAAACAAGAAAACAACAGATATTTGAAATGAATTTAAAAACAAAAACTATGCAACGAATTCTTTTACTCCTGATCCTATTGATTTTTAACTCAATAATTAAACTTACAGCCCAAGAGAACTATTCTATAACAGTAGAATTCTCTGGAATGAAATCTGATGATGGCGATGTTTATGTAGCGCTTTATAATACTGAAGATAGTTTCCTAAAAAAACCAATGACTGGAGAGATTGCTAAGGTTAATGATAAAAAAGCTACAATTACATTTAAAAATGTTACCCCTGGTGAATATGCGATTTCTGCTTTTCATGATGAAAATGACAATAAAAAAATGGACACTAAAATATTTGGAATTCCTAAAGAACCTATTGGAATGTCTAATAATGCAAAAGGGTTTATGGGACCTCCAAAATATAAGGATGCTAAGTTTACAGTAGATAAAAACATCACGTTAGCTATAACAATGAAATAAAAATTAATGACCATGAAAAAAATTATCACATTATTAGTTTTAGTATCTGCTATAACTATTTCGGCGCAAACAAAGTATGAAAAAGGAATGATGAAAGCCTTTGAGTTATGGGGAGCCAAAGAAAGCGATAAGGCAGCACAGTTGTTTGAAAGAATTTCGAAAGCAGAACAAAATGAATGGTTACCTTCTTATTATGTAGCTACCATAGAAATTTTAGGTAGCTTTGGATTAAAAGATGAGGCAAAATTGAATTCTAAACTAAAAAAGGCACAAGAGTTTTTAGATGAAGCTAAAAGTATATCGCCTAAGAATCCAGAAATTATGATTAATCAGGCTTTACTAAATACTGCTTATATTGCTTTTGATGGACAAAAATATGGAATGACATTATCTGTAAAAAACGCTGCTATTTATAAAGAAGCTTTAGAACTAGCCCCTAATAATCCTAGAGTTATTTTAAGTAAAGCTGAATGGGATATGGGAAGCGCTGAGTTTTTTGGTCAGTCCATTGAGCCTTATTGTAAAGATGTAGAAAAAACCGTTCCTTTATTTGAAAAAGAAAAACTACCAAAATTTTATCCTAGAGGTGGAATAGAAAGGGCTAAAAATATTTTAAAGAAATGTAAAAAAGAGAACTAATTATAATAAAAAAAAGGACTCATTTAAATGAGTCCTTTTTTATTTATTTCCTTAAAATTAAAGTGTCTAATTTCATTTCTTTTTGCAGCCAATTATGCAGTTCTTTTTGTTTTTTAAATACTACAAACTTTTTCACTTTTTTATCCCAAGTAACTTTTGCTTCTGGAATAGTATCTATTTTGATAAAGTCTTTTGTAGATAAAACTTTAGAAAATCTAATCTCGGTAATTTCACTAAATCTAATTTTAGCTTCTTTAGCTATTTCTATAAACGGAATATTACTTCTATCTGCCAATTCAATAGTACCTTTTAAATCAGATACCTCCTTTTTGTAATCAGAAATTTCTTTTTGTAATCCATTAATAATATTGTTTTTTTCATCAATATCAGCATAAGCTCTTGTTAATGATTTAGAAATATCATCTGCACTTCTAGACTCATTTGCATTGATATTCAATTCAAAATCCTTTATTCTCTCATAGTTATCAAGTTCGTTAGTTAAGTCAGTAACTGTTGCTTGTTCTATTTTTCCATTAAAATAAAGATTTATTGTTCTATCATCTATATTTAGTTTATTTCGTTGCAACCATAAATCATCATTCGATAAGATTTCTTTTTCTACAAAATCCTTAAAATCTCTCTCATAACCACTCTTTTCTAACACATTTAAGAAAGTCCACACCGCTGGCACCATCGCTATCAATCCAAAAAATGTAGCCATTTGAGCAATTCTCCTCCTTTTTTTAGAATTCACATAACGAATCATTGTAAAACCTAAAACTTTCAATACTAAAAATGTAGATAATGCTATAAAAGTAGTGTTGATTGCGAATAAGTACATAGCTCCTAAAAAGAAACTAATATTACCAACAGCTAAACCATACCCAGCTGTACACAAAGGTGGCATTAAGGCTGTAGCAATTGCAACTCCAAAAATAACTGAAGCTATAGTTCCTTTTTTAGTTCTTGCTACAATTAACGCTAATCCACCAAAAATTGCCACTAATACATCTAATATATTAGGTTGCGTTCTGGCTTCTAGTTCTGGTGTTAGCTCTGTTAATGGAGAAAGTAAAAAATACAAATACGCTGTTATCACACTTAGCACCATCATTACAAGAAGGTTTACAAAAGAACTTTTTAACGTATCAATATCATTAATTGCTAACGACATACCTATTCCTAAAATAGGCCCCATTAATGGTGATATTAACATGGCTCCAATTACCACTGCTGTAGAACTTACATTTAAACCTATCGATGCTATAAATACCGCAAAAATTAATATCCAAGCAGTAGCTCCTTTAAGTGCAATATCACTTTTTATAGCCTCTATAGTTGCCTCTTGATCGGTATCATGTCTAAAATCTAGAAGCTCATTCATAAACGTTTTAAAACTCTCCCAAAGCCCCTTGGCATCTTGCTTTACTGCTTCTTTTGACTTATCAATCGTCTCTCCTTGCTTATTTTCATTCATATGTAAGTTCTATTTTTTTTTCGAAAGATACAATAAAGATAAAAATAATAGATCTGGCTTATAAAATGATTTTATAAAATCGTTTAAAAACATTCATCTATAGTAACTAACCAATAATCTAAACTTAAACATGATTAAACAAATTACAAATGTTACGAGGTCCTATATTTTATACCTTTCGACAGTAATTAGAATTATTATAAACATTTGATAAAAATGGTAAAGCAGTTAAACATATTATTTGTTGACGATGATGAAGTGGAGAGAATGAAATTTTCTAGGGTTTGCAGTCAAAGCGAACATAAGACTGTCATTACCGAAGCTACTAATGGAGAAGACGCCCTTAATAAATTAAAAGGCTCATCTTCCTATCAGTTAATCTTTTTAGATTTAAACATGCCTAAAATGAACGGAATCGAGTTTTTAGAAATTTTAAAAGCTGATGATCGTTTAAAATTTATACCTATTGTAATCTTATCAAGCTCTGATAATATGGATGATTTGAAAAAGTGTTATGAACTTGGAATAGCGGGTTATATTATTAAACCCATTCGTTATGAAGATTACAGTAGACATATTACTACTATGCTAGATTATTGGAGTAGTAGTGAATTATTAACTCATATTTAAAGTCTTTCTGATTTTTTAGACCTAATTTTAAAGTTGTTTATTACAAACAATACATAACTTATATTTTAATTATGAGTATCCCCAAAGCAGAAATACTGTTAAGAGCACTAAAGCGTGAAAAATCAGCAAGAAAGGAAACTGAAAAAATGCTTCAAAAAAAGTCTGAGGAACTTTTCATAAAAAATCAAAGTCTTATCAAAGTCATCAATGAAAAAAATGTACTATTAGAAAGTATATTTAAAACAGTAGTTGACCCTTATATACTTATGGATCTTTATGGTAATGTTCTAAAAATGAATAATGCAGCAGAAGATTTTTTCGGATATCAATTAAATAAAGGTCAATTTAATATTTCCAAAGCCATACTGGAAGAAGACATGAGTCAAGTTATGGACTCTTATGCTACTCTCTTAGAAAAAGGGACTTCGAAAGGTTTTAAAATTAGATTACAACAAAAAGACAAGCAAATTCGATGGGTTGAAGTAAATTCTAGCTTAGTTTACGATGATGATCATAAACCTTTATTTGCTCATGGAGCAATTAGAGATATTACTGAAGAACTAAAAACTAGACAAGAACGAGAAGAATTACTACACCACCTTACAGTCAGTAATCAAGAACTTAAGGATTTTGCACACGTAGTTTCTCATGATCTAAAAGCTCCTTTACGAGGTATGAATGCTTTAGTTACCTGGTTACATGAAGATTTAAAACAAGTAGTAACTGATAAAGACATTTTATTAAACTTTGATTTACTAATTAAAAAGATTGATAAAATGGATCATCTTATTAATGGTATTTTAAAATATACAGGAGTAGACAAAGTAAAAAGAGCTCAAGTTAAAGTTGATTTGAATTCTGTTTTACAAGATGTCATTGAAAATATTCACGTTCCTGAACATGTAAATATTCTTATTCCTAACAAACTCCCTTATATTCTTGGCGATAAATTTAGACTTCATCAATTGTTTCAAAATTTAGTTAGCAATGCTGTAAAGTATGCCAATCCTGAAGAAGGTGTTGTAAAAATTCAATATAATACACACAAAGATTTTTATGAGTTTACCATTCAAGATAACGGAATTGGTATTGATGAAAAATATCATAAAAAAATATTTGAAGTTTTTCAAACTTTAGATGATCATCATAATTCTACAGGTATAGGCCTAGCTATTGTAAAAAAAATTGTAACACTTTACAAAGGTGAAGTTTGGGTAACTTCTAAACCTAAAGAGCATACTACTTTTCATGTAAAATTACCAATACAATAAATTAGAAATCCACTATAACTCCTATTCTTGGAATCACTCTCCCTTCTCCTGTGTTATCTATTTCTTCTAAAATATATCGTGTAGGATCAGTAGGATCTACACCATCTTCTAATAACAATGGTGGTCTTTCATTACTTGTAGCATAAACATTTTGAATATCCAGATACAAATTCAGGGAAAATCGTTTTAGATACCAAGTTTTATCTACTCTAAAATCTAACTGTGTGAATAAATCTAAACGTTCAGTATTCAATCTTGTATAGTCTGGAATTCCTCTATTAGTAACATCATAACGCTCAATTATTGAAGATGCATCTCTATCTTCAGGTGTAAAAGGTCTACCTCCTACTAATCTAAATTTTGCTCCTATTTCCCAGTTTCTATTTAGCTTTTTTCCTCCAGTAAACGTCAATAAATGTCTATTATCCCATGTAGAAGGCACAAACTGGTTGTTTACATCTCTAAACTCACTTCTCACAAAAGTATAAGCCAAAATTCCATAAATACCATCATATGATTTTTTTTGAGCTAGAAACTCTACACCATAAGCCCTTCCATCATTATTTGAAACCACAGCTTCACTTCCTATTACTCCAAAATCAGCACCTAAGTTTGCTAAACTAATTTGATCTCTTACAGAAAAAGGATAGTTGTCATACTTTTTATAAAAACCTTCAACAGTAATCTTTGTACTATTTTCTGGTCTATATTCTATTCCCGCTACTGTGTGTTGAGAAGAAATGTATTTTAAATTCGATTGATTCACTAAAACATTAGTATTGTCTCTAAAACCAAGAATTGTGTATGAAGGCAATTGATAATATTTTGCAATTGAAGTATTCGCATACCATTTGTCTGCTATTTTTAATGATGCTGCAATCCGTGGCGAGAATTGATTCAATGGATTTTCCATATTAGAGTTATAGGTATTTCCATCAGTTCTAACCCCTAAGGATAATTGTAATCTATTTGAAAAAAATCTTTTTGAGGCTTGAGCAAACATTGCATAGCTAAATAGCGAAAATTCAGAACTAAAATTAATTTCTTGCACATCATTTATATTAGCTCTTCTCTCAAAAGTACTATTTTGATAGGTCGCCTGACGTAAACCAAATCCTAAATTCAATTGAATTCCATTATCAAAACGTGTATCATTTTCAAAACGGAATTTGTTTTCTATTTCTTTTGACTGGTAATCACTTAATAAATCTTCAGGCCTATTCGTGTTATCTACAAACTTGATGATATCATTCTTCCATTCATTTCTACTTAAAACATAGGTTTGTGTACTTTTTCCTTCATAGTGCTTATAAGATGCTCCTACTGTATAATTCCATTGAGTTTGTACGGGAATTACGTTTAAGAAAAACTCGTTCCTCTTAAATGTCTCCTCATCAGTCTCTCCTTCGTTTACGCCTGTATTAATTTCAAAATCATCTATAGCACCCAGACCAAAAATAGCTAGCTCATCTTTATCCGATAATTTAGATTTTAAGTTTAATTGAAAATCATTGTATGTAGGTAGAAATACTAATTTCAATAATCTGAACAGTGGTTTCAAATACGACTGTCGTGCAGATACAATTACAGAAGTATTTTTAGATAGTGGTCCTTGCAATGTAATTCCTGCATCTGAAGTCCCTAAACTCCCTCTACCTTCGAATTTTTCTTGATTTCCAACCTTTTGTGTAAATTCTATAACAGAACTTAATGCATTACCTCTATTTGCAGGAAAAGCACTTGAATAAAAGTCTACATTTCGAATTAAATCTGTGTTGATTAAACCTACAGGTCCTCCAGAAGCTCCCTGAGTTTGAAAATGATTGATAACTGGAACTTCAATTCCATCTACATAAAATTTATTTTCTGAAGTAGCCCCACCTCTGATAATAATATCATTTCTAAATCCCGGATTTGAAGCCACTCCTGGAAAGGATTGAATTACTTTTAAAATATCCCTATTTCCTCCAGGGTTTTTTTCTATTTCTTCAACCCCCAAACTTTGTAGTGATACTGGACTTTCAGCTTTTCGCTTAAATAAAGAAGATTTAACAACCACTTCATCCAATTGAGAAGATGCTTCTATTAAAACTAATGTAACAAATGGTGTCTTCTCTTTAGTAACTAAATAATCTGAACTTGTGGTTGATTGGTAACCAACAAAGGAAGCGCTAACTTTTATATAACCTAAAGGCACATTCTTTATTTCAAACTCTCCTTTATCATTAGTTGTACTACCTTTAGTAGTCCCTTCAACAATTACATTTACAAATGGTAATTTTTCACGAGTTTGTTTATCTAATACAACTCCTTTGACTACACCTATTTCTTGCGCTGATAAACAAGTAGTTATTATTAATATAAATAGCAAGGACAGTAATTTTTTCATGAAGTTTTGATTATTCTTGTTCAACAAAAATACATTTTGTTTAACTAAGTAAAAATAATTTTAAACAAAAAAAATCATTAAATAAAAAAAACGCTCAACCATCATAAATCAAACGTCTTTAATAATCCCCAATTAAAAGTCTTATTTGTGGGGAGAGCAGGATTCGAACCTGCGAAGTCGAAAGACAACGGAGTTACAGTCCGTCCCATTTGGCCGCTCTGGAATCTCCCCAAATTTTCAAAGAAAAAGCCTCCCTGGAGAGAAGCTTTTTTAGTGACCGGGCTGGGGCTCGAACCCAGGACCCTCTCCTTAAAAGGGAGATGCTCTACCAACTGAGCTACCCGGTCATTTTTTATTAGCGGTTGCAAATATATAAAGGTTATTCGTTTCCACCAAAATATTTTGCAATTAATTTCATTCTTTTTTTACCCTATAAAATTAAACCGTTCTTAAAGAGTGTTTTACCTACAAATCATTTAAATACGCTTGCCTAACTTTTTTGAATAAATTAGATGAATACACAAAATCTACCACTGCTTTATTATCTGTTTTAAAGATTTCTTTACTACTCCCCTCCCAAGCTTTTACTCCATTTTTCAGAAATACAATTTTATCTCCTATTTCCATAACAGAATTCATGTCATGTGTATTAATCACCGTAATGATTTGATATTCTTCAGTAATTTCCTTAATCAGGTTATCTATTAAGATGGAGGTACTTGGGTCTAAACCTGAATTTGGTTCATCACAAAATAAATATTTAGGATTCATCACTATAGCTCTAGCTATAGCAACCCTCTTTTGCATTCCTCCTGATAATTCTGCTGGAAACTTTGCATTTGAATTTTCTAGATTAACTCTTTTCAATACAAAATTTACACGTTCTAACATCTCTTCTTTAGACTGTTGTGTAAACATTTTAAGAGGAAACATTACGTTTTCTTCCACATTTAAAGAATCGAATAATGCACTTCCTTGAAAAACCATTCCTAACTCCTTTCTAAAGTCTCTCCTATCTTCTATGGTCATTTCTGTATTCATTTGACCATTGTATATTATGGTTCCTTCTTCAGGAGTGTGTAAGCCTAATAAACTTTTTAAAAAAACTGTTTTTCCAGCACCACTCTGCCCGATAATCAAACTTGTTTGTCCAGCTTCAAATGATGTAGAAATTCCTTTTAATACTTGAGCTTCTCCAAAACTTTTATGTATATCATTAACTTGAATCATAGTACTAGGTTAAGAGCATTTGAGTTAGAAAATAATTAGCTACAACTATAATAACTATAGTCCAAACCACAGATTGAGTACTTGCTTTTCCTACTTCGAGAGAACCTCCTTTTACATAATACCCATGATAAGATGGCACAGTAGCAATAATAAATGCAAATACTATAGTTTTAATTAATGCATAAATAATTAGATATTCATTAAAATCATATTGAATCCCCATCACATAATCCGCTTCATAAAACATTCCTGTTGCTTTTCCTGCTACCCAACCACCAAAAATACCTAAAAACATTCCTAGTATAACTAAAAAAGGATAAAAGAAAATAGTAGCAAAAATTTTAGGTAAAATTAAATGATTCAAAGAATTAACACCCATTATTTCCAAAGCATCTATTTGTTCGGTCACTCGCATAGTTCCTATACTGGATGTAATGTAAGACCCTACTTTACCTGCTAAAATAATAGAACAGAACGTAGGTGCAAATTCTAAAATAATAGAACGTTTTGTTGCAAAACCGATAAGCATTTTAGGAATTAAAGGGTCACTTATATTTAACGCAGTTTGTAAAGCAATAACTCCTCCAATAAAAAAAGAAATAAAACCAATAATCCCTATTGACTTTAAACCTAATTCTTCAAGTTCTCTTAAGAATGCTTCCCAAAATACGCGAAACTTCTGTGGTGCTTTAAAAACTTGACCAAGCATCATAAAATACTTTCCCACATGCTCGATATAATTCATCTAGTTCTTTTTATTTCGCTAATGTACTAAAGAATATTTACTTGAATACATTCTCGTTTAAGATTAAAAAATCATTAACATAAGCAATAAAAAATAGTTCTTAGCCTTCATTTATTTACTTTTGATGACCAAATTATTAAACCATGAATTTTTTTATAAAATCTATACTGTTATTTTTTACAGTATATATTAGTAGTTGTAAACCCAATACTCCTAAACAAATTAGTAAAAACCAGAAGCCCAAACTAGTTGTTGGTATCGTAGTAGATCAAATGCGTTACGATTACCTCACTCGTTTTGAAGATAAATATGGTGAAGGCGGATTTAAACGATTAATTCGCGAAGGTTTTTCCCTAGAAAATGCACATTTCAATTATATTCCTACATATACTGCTGTTGGACATACTTCTGTTTACACTGGTACTACCCCAGATCATCATGGTATTATTGGAAACCATTGGTATGATAAATTCGAAAAGAAAATGATTTATTGTGTTGATGATAATAATTATAAAACGATTGGAAATGATAGCAAAGGTGGAAAAAAATCACCTTACAGAATGTTAACTACTACAGTAACAGATCAATTACGTTTAGCTCAAAACATGATGGGTAAAACCATTGGAATAGGTATAAAAGACAGGTCTGCTATTTTACCGGCCGGACATACTGCAAATGCCGCTTATTGGTTTGATGGAGGAAGTAAAGGTCAATGGATTTCTTCTTCTTTTTATCTTGATAAGTTACCGGATTGGGTAATTGAATTCAATGCTTCAGAAAAAGCCGATGAATATTTAAAACAACCTTGGGAAACATTATATGACATTAATTCATATACTGAGAGTATACAAGATGATAATAATTTTGAGCAAGTTTTTAAAGGTGAAAACAAACCTATTTTTCCACATGATATACCCAATTTAAGAGGTCAAAACAATAATTACAGCATTATCAAAGCCATACCTGCAGGTAATTCTTTTACTACAGATTTTGCAAAGGCAGCCATTATTGGAGAAGAATTAGGAAAAGGAGAGTTTACAGACTTTTTAGCATTGAGTTATTCTTCAACAGACTATGTAGGTCATCAATTTGGAGTAGATTCAAAGGAAATTCAGGATACATATCTCAGATTTGATAAGGACCTAGAAAGCTTACTATTATTTTTAGATGAGAGAATAGGTCAAGATAACTACACTGTTTTTTTAACTGCTGATCATGCCGCTGTACAAGTTCCTAATTATTTAAAATCAGTTAAGATACCAGCCAACTATTTAAGCGCTGATAAATTCTCTGATTATGTCAATCAAATCACGAAAAAATATTTTAACTCAGATGATTTTGTTGAAAACATTTCTAATCTTCAAATATTCTTGAAAAAAGAAACTATTGAGAAAAAAAAACTGACAGTAGACCATGTGGCAAAAACTATTGCTGAAAATGCTGTTTTATACCAAGGAATATATAAAGCACTTACTGCTAAAGAAGTATTGAATGGTTCTTTTAAAAAAGGGATTTTAAACAACTTAAAAAATGGGTATAATCAAAAGCTATCTGGAGATATTCTTTTAGTTCCAAACCCTTCTACCATTATTTACCCTAAAAAAGGATCAACACATGGCTCAGGATACTCTTACGACACTCATGTTCCAATTATATTTTATGGGAATGGAATCCTAAAAGGATCTTCTAAAAAGGCATATAAAATTACTGATATAGCACCTACAATTTCAAACTTATTGCGAATAGAATTTCCAAATGGAACTAATGGTGAAATTATTGAAGAAGTTTTAAAATAAAAAAGAGCACATATGTGCTCTTTTATTTTTCTTCAGTATGGCAAGATGTCGGAGCATCTCTAAAACATTTTTCTGGTTGTCTTCTTTTATTTCTGAAACGTAATCTCTTCTTCGTTTCAATAATTCTGTCAAAATCTGCTATAGTTCTAATCTCTGTATTTAATTTTTGATCTACCTTTTGCTTTGTTACAGCTTTTTTACTAGGTATTTTAATAGAATTGAAATCACTGGTTTCTTCTTCCATAAATTCTACTTTATTCTGAACTTTAACTTCTTGAGCAATTGTTTGCTGAATACCTAAAACGAACACTAAAACGATAAGTGTTAGTATATTTTTAATTGTTGAGGTCATAATAATTAATTTCTAAATTGGTTTATTTTATTTTCAGCATGCTTATTATTATAGTCTCATTATTTCCTATTTAATTACATTTCATTCTAAAAAAAACTCTTAAAGAAATTATAAATAATGTCTCCAACTAATTTTTATACATTTTATTCAATCTTGAAATTCAATATGAAAACAGTTTATTAAGCTTTAGAATTTGAACTATTTTTTCCCTTTTATATTTAATTACAATTAAGGCGTAAGTTTTAAAAAATCTATAGAAAGTAAAAAAGCCACATTTAAAAATGCGACTTTTCTTACTTTCTATAGTTTAGTTGTGGAGAATGGATTACTTCTCTATTTTTTTCTTTTCTTTCTAAATCGTAATTCTCTTGTTTTTTCGTTTGACATTTTGATCTCTTCTATTTCTGCTGTAACAATTTTCTTATTGTTCATCCCTTTTTTAATTTTTACATTCATAATAAACGAGGGTGCATCAACGGTATCAAAATGATTATGCTTCAGTTCTTCAATTTTAAAATTAAAACCATTTTTAGAAGCTATTTTTTGTGCTTGTATTTTTACAAAAACTAATAATAGTAATGTGATTATAAGTTTTGATTTTCTCTCCATCTTTATGCTTTTTATGTTTATTCTATACATTCTTAAATATAGCCGAACACAACAGATAAGTTTACGGGGAAAACAACTATTAAATCAGATTCTAAAAAATTTAAACTACTTTTTTGTTTTATCGCACTTCTTCTCAGTTTCTTTAAAACACTTAGTAGTTTTATTTGTTCTTTTATTTCTAAATCTTAACTTTTTTCTTTTGGTAGTTAGTTTCCCTATTTTTTCTATTGCAGCTGCTTCTTTCGAAACTGATGCTTTGTTCGTTTTTTTTAATTTTACAGAAATAGTAACAACATTAGACGGCGTATCTATAGAATTTAAATCTTCTATATTATCATCTTTCTCTAAGTACTCAACTCCGTTCTTAACTACTACATTCTGTGCACTTATATTTTGTAAACCAACGAATAATAGTATTACTATAACTAGTAAAGGGGATTTATTAAACATAATTCTTACATATTGGGACATGTCAAAATTAAATATAAAACAGCTAACCTTCTTATAATCATCGTTGAAATGTAGTTTAATTTAGATGAATGACATTTAAATTACTTTAACAAAAATTGTTTTTATTAATTTTAACCTTAAAATTAGTGTTTATAAATTTATTAATCTGTATTGTAAACATTTTCAAAGTTTTATTGTCATTATTTTCTTTCTTAAAATATTGTATATAAGCATACTTATGCTCTAAAAAAAACTTAATATCAGCACACAAAATATTAAATTCAAAAACTTCTCTAACGTTATTCACACTCTCTAATTCATTACCTTATTCCTATAATTATTTATACTTTATACATAATTTATGATGAAATTGAATTTAACATATAAACCTAAAAAAGCAAATAGTATTAACCTTAAAATAACATTAATAAATAAACTTAGATATAAATTAATGATATGTATTAACCTTTATAATTAAAAAATGAAAAACAAATTGAAACTATCAATGATTACACTAGGAATACTACTTTTAAGTAGTTGTGTAAGTACCAGTAATATTACAGATGAAGCAAATACACTTTTAGAACAGGGAGACCAAAACAAAGATGGAGCTTTATCTTTTGATGAAACTTGGTTGTTACTAAAAAATGATACTGAAGATAAAGAATTAGCTAAAAAAAAGGGGATAACACATAAAGAATTAGTTAGACAAAATTTTGAAAAAACCGACAAAAACAAAGATGGTAAAATTTCAAAATATGAATTGATTAGTTCTTTAAAAGATGACTAATAATTCTTGAAAATTGAAACTTAATTAACGATTCAGAAAGATTAAGTTTTAAAACAACTACAAATGATAGATTAT
>NZ_MSMP01000005.1 GCF_001936575.1 Tenacibaculum agarivorans | reverse complement strand
ACTTCCTGTATAATAAAAATTACCTGAACTTAAAGTTGGTAAGGTATAACTACCACATGCTGAAACATCGGATAAACTATCAACACTTAGTAAGCCACTAAGTGTTACCGTAAAACTAGTCTCATTATTACAACTAGCTGTACCAGTATAAATATAAATCGTTTGACTACTTGTAATAACATCTCCTGCATTTAATAATGTTCCTGTTCCTCCTCTTCCTGTGTAATAAAAATTACCTGAACTTAAAGTTGGTAAGGTATAGCTACTACATGCTGAAACATCAGATAAACTGTCAACACTTGGTAAGCCGCTAAGCATTACCGTAAAACTACTCTCATTATTACAACTAGCTGTACCAGTATAAATATAAATCGTTTGACTACTTGTTATAACATCTCCGGCATTTAATAAAGTTCCTGTTCCACCGCTTCCTGTGTAATAAAAGTTGCCTGTACTTAAAATTGGTAAGGTATAATTACTACATTCAGAAACATCAGACAAACTGTCAACACTTGGTAAGCCACTAAGTGTTACGGTAAAACTACTCTCATTATTACAACTAGCTGTACCTGTATAAATGTAAATTGTTTGACTACTTGTTATAACATCTCCGGCATTTAATAAAGTTCCTGTTCCACCGCTTCCTGTGTAATAAAAATTACCTGAACTTAAAGTTGGTAAGGTATAGCTACTACATTCAGAAACATCAGATAAACTGTCAACACTTGGTAAGCCGCTAAGTGTTACTGTAAAACTACTCTCATTATTACAACTAGCTGTACCGGTATAAATATAAATCATCTGACTACTTGTAATAACATCTCCTGCATTTAGCAATGTTCCCGTTCCACCGCTTCCTGTATAATAAGAATTGCCTGTTCTTAAAGTTGGTAAGGTATAGCTACTACATTCAGAAACATCAGATAAACTGTCAACACTTGGTAAGCCACTAAGTGTTACGGTAAAACTACTCTCATTATTACAACTAGCTGTACCTGTATAAATATAAATCGTCTGACTACTTGTAATAACATCTCCTGCATTTAATAAAGTTCCTGTTCCACCGCTTCCTGTATAATAAAAATTACCTGAACTTAAAATTGGTAAAGTATAACTACTACATGCTGAAATATCAGATAAACTGTCAACACTTGGTAAGCCGCTAAGTGTTACCATAAAACTACTCTCATTATTACAACTAGCTGTACCAGTGTAAATATAAATCGTCTGACTACTTGTAATAACATCTCCTGCATTTAATAAAGTTCCTGTCCCACCACTTCCTGTGTAATAAGAATTACCTGTACTTAAATTAGGTAAGGTATAGCTACTACATTCAGAAACATCAGATAACCTATCAACACTTGGTAAGCCGCTAAGCGTTACCGTAAAACTACTCTCATTATTACAACTAGCTGTACCTGTATAAATATAAATTGTTTGACTACTTGTAATAACATCTCCTGCATTTAGCAATGTTCCTGTTCCTCCACTTCCTGTGTAATAAGAATTACCTGTACTTAAATTAGGTAAGGTATAGCTAATACATTCAGAAACATCAGATAACATATCAACAGTAGGTTTTACAGATCCTCCATCTGTAATACCCCATAGATCAGAAACAATCATATTTTCTCTTGCCGCTTCTCCTAAACAATACTTACTATTTCCTCCACTGAATACTACACCAGTTTCAAGACTTTGGCTATTCCAACCAATTAGCAAAGCATCATAATTTGATGTAGATAGAGTCACTCCATCAAACATACCTGTAGCGTCGGCAACCTCAGATACATCCCAATCCTCCAGATTTTGATCAAAAGCTACTGCTCCATTAAACATGTTTGATATATTGGTTACATTACTAGTATCCCAAGTACTAATATCTTGATTAAAATTAATCGCTCCTTCAAACATGGAAATAGCGTTTTCAAAACTGTTGATTAAAGATGTATTTATAAGAGAACTAATATCTCCATTAAAACTTGTGGCGTTTTTAAACATCGATGACGTGTCTTGAACAAGGGATAATCTCCAAGAAGAGAGATCTTGATTAAAATTAACAGCCCCTTCGAACATAGAAGTAGTATCTCTAAATCCTACAACACTCCAACTATTTAATGGTTGATTAAAGCTTGTTGCATTTTTAAACATTGAGGATACATCTTTAGCTATTGTAACAAACCAATTATCAATATTTTGATTAAAACTAATAGCTCCTTCAAACATAGAAGATAAGTTTTCTACTCCTCCAATATTCGAGGACCATCCATCAAGGGGTTGATTAAAACTAATTGCATTTTTGAACATTGATGAACAGTCATCAACCTGACCGAAATCCCAATCATTAATATTTCTATTAAAGCTGGCTGCTCCTTCAAACATAGAACTTAAAGATTTCAGACCATCTGGAATTCTCCATCCTGGAAGATAACCATTAAAAGAAGTTGCTTCTCTAAATACCCCTTCCATTGAGTTAACATTTCTTAAATCTGGAGTATCGATAAAACTATTCGTTATATCTAATTTAGAGCAACCATAAAACGCATGGGTCATTTCTTCCCATTCTATATCTCCCCATTGTTCTATAGTCAATATTTTATCTTTATCTCCCGAATTATTAAAAAATATAGCTGGAAAATCTCCTGTAATACGGACTACATAAATTCCTGGTGTAACATAACTATGTGTTGCATCGCCTATAACCCCTGTAGTTATGTTACCATCTCCCCAATCCACATTATAATTATAAGTTCCTATAGTTAATATTGTCGGAATTCTAATCCTTTCATTAACAGTAGTAGTTTCCCATGTTGTAATGAATGGTCTTTGAGCAGAAACAATGAAACTGAATACAGAGAATACAAGAAATATGATAAACTTTTTCAATATGACATGTTTTAGATTTCATAACAATATTAATTACCTCTGTTAAATAAATTTTGTGTGTTTATAAAATCGTGCAGAAAACAAGAATATATGTATAAGTTTAATCTATATACGCAAAAAAGCCCGCAATATGCGGGCTTTTCAATATTATGTGATAACTGCTTACTTACCTTCAGCAGCTTTCTTAGCTTCTTTCTTAAGTTTTAAATTTTCCCAGATAGTTCCTCCAATCCAATAAGGAACTACAAATGTTAATAAGAATATTAACAACCAAAAACCAATTGTAAAAATGAACATAAACAATACGAATCCTGAAAACTCTGAAAAATTTAACATTTGTTTTTTTTGAAAATTACTGAAGGCAAATTTAGTACATATTTTATTATTTTTCTAATTATTCTTATAAATATTTCATATTACAATTCTTGTAGTTTTCTTAACTTTGATCACTGTTTAAAATTAATAATACAATAATGGAATATAGAATTGAAAAAGACACCATGGGTGAAGTAAAAGTACCCGCAGATAAATACTGGGGTGCGCAAACAGAACGCTCAAGAAATAACTTTAAAATTGGTCCAGCTGGAACTATGCCTTTAGAAGTAGTATACGGTTTTGCGTATTTGAAAAAAGCTGCAGCATACACCAATTGTGAGTTAGGTGTATTAGCTGAAGAGAAACGTGATTTAATTGCTCAGGTTTGTGATGAAATTTTAGCAGGTAAGCACGATGATCAATTTCCATTAGTCATTTGGCAAACTGGTTCTGGTACTCAAAGTAACATGAACGTAAATGAAGTAATTTCAAATAGAGCACATGAAATAGCTGGAAAGAAAATCGGTGAAGGTGATAAAACAATTCAACCGAATGATGACGTAAACAAATCGCAGTCATCTAATGATACTTTCCCTACAGGAATGCATATAGCTGCCTATAAAAAGGTTGTTGAAGTTACCATTCCTGGTGTTGAGCAATTAAGAGATACATTACAAGCAAAATCAGAAGCATTTGCAGATGTGGTTAAAATTGGACGTACGCATTTAATGGATGCTACTCCCCTAACCTTAGGCCAAGAATTTTCTGGATATGTAGCGCAATTAAACTTCGGATTAAAAGCATTAAAAAATTCTTTAGCACATTTAAGCCAACTAGCTTTAGGAGGTACTGCGGTAGGTACTGGTTTAAATACTCCTGCTGGATATGATGTTTTAGTAGCTAAATATATAGCAGACTTTACAGGATTACCATTTATTACTGCAGAAAATAAATTTGAGGCATTAGCTGCACACGATGCTTTAGTAGAAACACACGCAGCTTTAAAACAATTAGCTGTTTCTTTAAATAAGATCGCTAATGATATTCGTTTAATGGCTTCAGGACCTCGTTCTGGTATTGGTGAATTAATTATTCCTGCAAATGAACCTGGTTCTTCTATTATGCCTGGAAAAGTAAACCCTACACAAGCTGAAGCTATAACAATGGTTTGTGCGCAAGTAATGGGTAATGATGTTGCTGTAACTGTTGGAGGAACACAAGGACACTATGAGTTAAATGTATTCAAACCAATGATGGCGGCTAACGTTTTACAGTCTGCTCAATTAATCGGAGATGCTTGTACTTCATTTGATGTAAATTGTGCTGCTGGTATTGAACCAAACAGAACCAGAATTACTGAGTTATTAAATAATTCATTAATGTTAGTTACCGCATTAAACACTAAAATAGGTTATTACAAAGCTGCAGAAATTGCAAATACTGCACATGCTAATGGAACTACATTAAAAGAGGAAGCTATTAATTTAGGTTATGTTACTGCTGAAGAGTATGATGAGTGGGTAAAACCTGAAGATATGACTGGAAGTTTGAAGTAATAAACTTTCTTTGTAGTTAAATATATTAGAGCCACAACTTCATGTTGTGGTTTTTTAATATAAAATTAACTGACTTTAAACCATTTACTAACAAATATGCTTGTAATCTATACACTTTCGAATAGTTGGCACGCTGTTTGAAAACAGCCTATGTATTATTTAATAACAAACTTATGAAATTAAGAACACTACTATTTTTATGTCTTTGTATTACCGTTTCTTCTTTTAGTCAAAAGAAAACGAAGTATGCTACTTTTAAAAAAGAATTGGATCAAAAAAAATATTCAACAGAAGTTGTTTTAGATAAAGCTTTGAACTATTCTTCTCATAATGACATTTACGTTTCAGAATTGATAGATGCTTGTCGTTTTTTCTCAAATGATAGAAGAAAATATAGAATTTGCGTTAATGCTTATCCTAATATAATTGATAAAAGAAATTTTTTTCAAGTATACGATCTTTTCAGAAATTTCTCTTTCGCTATGCAACTGTATCATAATACACAAGCGAATCAAAATGCTATTTCTCAAATAGATTACCCGAATGCGGAGTACTACAGAGGTCCTACAACTAGCAATTGTAATCAACCTATGCCAGCATATCAGTTTAGAAGTATTTATAATGAAATTGGTAATCGAAGAAATCAGAGCACTTATAATTTAAAAGATATCATTTCAAATAATTGTTTAAGTACTAAGCAAATCATGAAATTGACTGAAAAACTACAAACGAATAGAGATAGATTTGAAATATTAAAATTCTCTTTCCCATTTTCTTATGATCTTGAGAACTTTTATTATACTGAACAACTAATTGATGATAAATACTTAAAACAACAGTTACATAGATTTATAGATCAGGAAATAACTCAACTCAATAACCATTCTGACTTTGATGATTGTAGACCTTTACCTCAAAATGAATACGATTATGTTTTACAATCTATAAAAGATGTAAGATTTACTAAAGAGCGTATGAAACTGGCTAAGCAACATATAGAACGCAATTGCTTTTCAGTAGCTAGAATTAGAGCTATTGTAAATGAGTTTAACTTTGGTAAAGATAAATTAGAACTTCTAAAATTTAGCTTTCAATATTGTCATAATAAAGATCAATATTACAAGTTAAAGGAAACTTTAAGTTTTTCTAGAGAGAAAAGAGAATTCGATCAGTTTCTATTGCAGCATTAACATTAAATAATTTTAAATATTAAAAAACAGAACCACAACTAATATTGTGGTTCTGTTTTTTAATATTTTCTATATAAAATTTATGAATAAAAACGCCTGTGATTTTAAAAATTATATTGAATAGAAGCTTTAAAGAAAAATGGAGTTCCAGGTGTAAAATGAATTTCCTCAACAGGAGTAGTTTCACTTTGTAATCTAGACTCAGTAGCAAATTGAGTTTCGTTCCAATCAGTATCAAATAAATTTTGAATTTGTACTCCCAAACTTACATCCTTCCATCTATATCCCATATTTAAATCCGCAACAGTATATCCTTCTGCAACAATAGAATTATCTTCATTTGCTGGACGATCATCTAAATAACGAACATTTATTCCTCCATAGAATCCTGATTCTAAATTAACATTTAATCCACTCACTAAAGTAAAATCTGGAGCTAATGGAATAAAATTCTGACCATCTGGATCGTTTATAGAACGGCCATGTGTATAATTAGCATCTATATTCCAATACAACCAAGACATAGGCTGGTAACGATAGCTTAAATCAATTCCCTGACGTCTAGTTTCTCCACTTGGTTCTACAATACCTGCATCTCCTACATATACAAACTCTTGCTCAAGATATAAATACCAATACGCTAGGTTAAAAAGCATTTTAGAAGTAGGTTTCCACACAAACCCTGCATCAAAACCATAACTTGCCGGTAAAATTTCTATGCCTTCTTCTGCTACAACACCTCTTGTATCATTAGAATGAAATCCTTTACCTGTTTTTAGGTATAACTGTAATTTATCTGATGAGTTATAAATTACATTTAACTTTGGACTTACAATAGCATTCGTTTCTTTTTGCGTTTGATACTGAGTCAATAACGCGTCATTGTATTGAAAATTAAAATAATCTAAACGAACTGATGGATTAAACATCCATTTCCCTACTTCTAAAGTAGTACCAACATATGCACCTATATCAGTTTCATTTATATCTCCTGATTGAATTTGCTGTAATGTCTGCTTACGATTTAATGTACGTGATAATTCATTACCTACACTACGATCATTTCGTAAACTAATACCTGCTGTAAAATATCCATCAACTTTATCTCCGTAAAATTGTTTTTTATATTCACTATTGAAACCAAAAATAGTACGATCTTCCTTTTGTTTAATCTGATCTCCATTAACCGGATCTTCTAAAAAAAACGTAAAATTAGAGAATAACTCAAAGTCATATTTACTGATGAATGCAGAACTCTTTAAAGATTCTTTATCACTAATCATTTTATCGTAGTTGATTAAAACATTGCTACGTGACGTATTTCCTCCCTCTGTATCATCTATAGCTCCAAAACGAGTAATTAATCCACTATCTACTGCACGCTGTGGAATTTGACCAGAAGCATCCCATTTACTTGTAAAATGAGAAAAAGTAACTCCTACTTTATCTGTTGGATTAACATAACCTGAATATTTACCGAATATATTAATTCTACTAAAGTTTTGTGGACTTTCAAAAGGTCCATCTGTTGCTATATATTCTGAAGCTACATAAGCATTATGTTTTGCTTCATCTAATACATTAAACATTCCTAATAAACGAAATGTATCAAATTGTCCACCTTCTAATTTAATTGTACTCCTGTCTAAACTTTCTTTCGTTTCAAAATTTACATATCCGGCAGTAGTAAAGTTTCCTTTATCTTCATAATATGCTCCTTTACCAAAATCTATATTCTCTATTGTTTCTGGAATTACAAAGTGTAAATCAGAGTATCCTTGACCATGCGCATGCGATACCATATTTACAGGTAATCCATCTACAATAAGGTTAATATCTGTACCATGGTCAATATCAAATCCTCTTAAAAATATTTGTTCTGCTTTACCTCCACCTGCATGTTGACCAATAAAAAGTCCTGGTACTTTTTTAAGAATATCTTGAGAAGAATTAACAGGATCTGTTTGAATATCTATAGCAGTAATAATATTTAATGTATTTACTTTAGGAGCTAAAACAACCTCTTCTAAAGCTATGGATTTAGGCTTTAAAATTATAGTTACTAATTCATCTATATTTTCTACCACAAAAGACATTCCTTCATATCCAATATGTGAAAAATATAAAGTATCTCCTCTAGACACATTCTCTAAGATAAAATTTCCAAACTCATCAGAATGGGTATGCTTATCAGTAGTTTTATTTAAAACATTTACTTCTTGCAGGGGGTGTTTCTTTCCATTTATCACCTTTCCTTTTAAAGTTTGTGCTGTTAGTTGAAGTGAAACTAAGCACAAGATGATTGTGAATATCGTAGCTTTCATGTTAAAAAAATTGACTTATTATCAAAAAAAACAGCAATCATTTCATTCATCTAATCACAATACAGATTCAGAATATAAATTTCATAATTTGTATATAATTAAAAAAAGAAGAAACTGCCATTTTACTGGGACGAAGCTACAAAACAGGCAGTATTTACATAATATATAATTTGTTAAAATTTCTTAATAATATATACTTAAGAAGAGATATTTAAAAGAGTTAACTAACATTTTCTCTTTACACTTAAAAAAGACTCATTTATTACTCAAAATACTACGTTCGGGGATTATTCCTGAGGAAAATACCCCGTTAATTTTTATTTTTAATACATAGTTAATCTCAAAAATAAAACAACAAATCAATGGAAAAACCTCAAAATGATAAGTCATCACCATGCTGGAACTGTGATGGTGATATTGAAATCGTTACAAACCGTCTGAAAGAGATGTTTGTAGAAATGGGACAAAAAACTAGAATTGAAAGAGGACAACAACCTGCAGAAAGAGCTGTATTTAGAAAACAACATGGAATTGCTTATGGTAATTTCGTAATCAATAAGGATATTCAAGAGCGATTTAAGTTAGGAATATTTGCTGGAGATTCTTACGAATGTGCTGTTCGATTTTCTAGTGATACCACTCCTACTTCCCCTGATTTACATTCAACTTTAGGTGTTGGATTAAAACTTTTTGGTGTAGATGGTGAAAATATTTTAGATGGAGGGACAAATGCTGATTTTATCATGCAAAACATTGATCGTTTTTTTGCTAGAGATGCTCAACAAATGTGTAGCTTCACTACTGCTGGTGTTATCGATAGGGATTATGATTCTTACATAGAAAAACATCCTGAATTAGCTGCTATTTTACAAGCTATGACAAAAGAGGAAGCTAGTGTTTTAAGTGCTAGCTACTGGGCTATACTTCCTTTTAAATTAGGAGACGAGCAAATTGTAAAATATCGTTTAGTCCCTGAAAAGACGTATAAAGGAACGCCTTTTAATGAAAATGATTATTTAAAAATTGATCTTGAAAGACGTTTGTTAAAAGAAGAAGCTACTTTCAGGTTTGAAATCCAGTTACGTACAAATCCAAAAACTATGCCTATAGACAACGCTCAAGTAGTCTGGAGTACTGAAGAGAGTCCGTATATATGTATTGCAAAACTACATTTACCTCAACAAAATGTGGCAAGTATAGGTCAGGCAGAATTTGGAAGTAATTTAGCCTTTAATATCTGGAGAACCTTATCAGAACATGAGCCATTGGGTTCTATTGCTGAAGTAAGAAAAGTAGTGTATGCGGCTAGTGCTGAAGCTCGTCATCAAGCTAATGGTGAACTACTAGAAGAGCCTAAAGAAAGAAATCCACAGTTTGAAGGAAACACAGATGAAGATGATGATTGTATCGTTACCGCAGGCATTTACCCACCTATTGGAATTATGCGTGTCGGAAATAGTCAAAATGAATATTTTGTAGGTCCTTTAGTAGATGAGCCTATTGCACACGAAGATCCTTATGCATACAGAGATGAAGTTGGTGCTTTAAAAAGACAAGCTGCACAATTTAGAATATACGGGTTTAACGCAGCTGGTAGAGCTGTAAAAGAATTAACCGCTGAAAATGCTAATATCACTTGGCATTGTCACTTAGCAAATCAAAAAGCTTCTTGGTATCAATTTCAATTAGCTTTAGATATTCCTGAAGCTGCTGATGCCCCTCCATCATTTTTAAGAAATATTAATGTACCTAATCGTGAATCGTTATTAATAGATGGTGGTGCACAATCTATTTCTGGAACTAATGTAGAGGATGGACCAGGCTTTGAAGGTGAGTTTTTATCTAAAAAAGTATATTTAGGTGAAATGCGAACTGATGAAAAGGGAAGATTAATTATGTTAGGAGGCCATGGAAAATCGGAAAATATAGATGGGGATATTGCCATAACTTTTGCAAACAATGAAGGTTGGTATGATGACACTTCTGATGGACCAATCACTGCTGAAGTTGAATATAACGGAACAAAGTTAAAAGTAGCTCCTGCTTGGGTAGTATGCGCCCCACCGGATTATGCACCAATGCAAAAATCAGTAAGAACAATGTGGGATTTAATGCGAAGTGTAGCTGTAAAATCGGGAATGTTAACCAGACCACAAAGACCATCTTTCACTAAAGATATATTACCAATTTTCCAACGTATGACAGATTTACAATGGGTAAATGCTGGATTTGCTGGAGCTTTTGGTTGGGGTGGTCAATTCAACTATACATCAAAAGAATGGATTAAAAAATTAGGTAATCCATCTCCTGCTTTTCTTGAAATGAGAAGAACTATTTCAAATAATTTTAGAAGAATTGATGTTACTGGTGCAGAAGCGCCTCAATTATGGCCTTGGTTATATGGAGATGCCATTAGTATTCCCTCAACAGGTTCAGTACGTCAGCATGCAACTTTATCTGAATTACAATTGGAGTTTTTAGATCAATGGGTTACTGGAGACTTTGATGCTGATTATATGGATACTGAAGGTTGTCCTTTTCATGCTGAACCAAAGAAAATAGATGATTTACCTATTCATGAGCAACCAAATATGTTAACTAAAGCTGCTATGGATTTCTGTTTAGCAGATGCTTTTCATCCTGGATGTGAAATGACTTGGCCAATGCGATCTTCTGGTATGTATATGGAAGCTTTTAGGGTAAAACATGCAAAAGCTACGCCTCCTGTAAATAATATCTACTACGGTCCTACCATGAATAGTGATACCTTAACTCTAGCGAAAGGTCCTATTTTAGGCGGACAAGTAGCTGGTGGAATTACACGTTGGATGGCTATTCCTTGGCAAACTGATACAGCAAGTTGTAGAGATGGTTACACTACTACTTACGATCCATACTTACCTACATTTTGGCCTGCAAGAGTTCCAAATAACATTTTAAATGAAAAACGTTACGATCAAACTATTGATCAAAATCTAGCAGAAGAAACACGTATGGAAGCTTTTGCAGATAGAGCAGATTGGTTAGCTGATCTTCCTTTAGATGGCGCAGCACCAAATTACACCAACCAAATTAATAGCATGGTCAAGTATTTTGATAAATTAGCTGTAGTTCAAAAACGCCCTGGTGTATTAAATGATCCTAATTTCCCAAAAGAAATGCAAGTTGGTATCACTCCTACTCCAGCTCAAGAAGAAGCTTTATTGAAAGCAACATTAGAAGATTTAGCTGAAATTTTAGATGTAGGAACTTTAAATGATGCAACTAAAGACATTTTAACTACTGCTGTAGATAAGTTATCGCACAAAGATTTATTAAATGAAGAGCTACTATTAGAAAGTGCTAAAGGTGAATTATTAACATTAGTTGAAGATGAAATAACTAAAGATTTTGCTCCAACAGCAAATGTTATAAATACAGTAAATTTAATTGCTTCTAAGCTACATAATATCAGTAAAACAAAATCTCATCAATCATTACCTCAGAAAAAGACAGAGGTTGGTATTCCAGAGAAAATGACACGTTTCTCAAGGTTCATTCCGAAATAAAATAAACCACCATAGACTAAAAGTACTATAATTTTGTTACGACTGAAAATCATTTTTTAATATCAATTTTTGCTTTTAGCTCTTGGCTATTAGCTAAGGGCTAATTGCAAATAGCACTAGACAATAGTTGCAAAAACTGAAAATCAAATGCATTAAAGTACATAGTTTTAACTATTCTTGAGACCAAGAAATGATATCAAAACATACTACAGAAATATTAATTTTAGGTGGTGGCATTGCAGGTTGCATTGCCGCCATTGCTTTATCAGATACTTATAAAGTTACTTTAGTAGATAAACTAGAGCATCCTATTGATAAAGTGGGAGAATCATTAGCTCCAGCTACACAACGAATTTTTAATGTTTTAGGCTTGTCTTTAAAAGATCTAGAATATGATAATATATATCTTGATAATCTAGGTATGCAATCGTATTGGGGAAGTGAACAGGTACAAATTGTAGATCATTTAAGAAACCCTGATGGACTGTCAAAAAGTGTTGATCGTAAGAAGTTAGCATGTTATTTAAGAAGAAAAGCTGAGGAAAAAGGTATTTCTTGTTTTTGGGGTTTCCGCTTGTATAGTAATTCGTATTTAGAAAAAACATGGGAAGTAACTTGTAAAAATGACGATAAAAAGAATCGTAAAACTATAGTTTTTTCTACAAATTTTGTAATTGATGCTACGGGAAGAAATGCTCATTTTGCAAAAAGTATTGGGATTAAAAGAACTACTCATGATGCATTGATTTCATGCTGGATTACACTTCCAAATACCGATAAAAATACAATGAGCTCCATCATAAGTGATGAATTTGGATGGTGGTATAGTGCGGTAATTCCAAATAAGAAACGAGTAATATCATACCAAACAGATGCTGATATATTTGATAAAAGTACCTTTAAAAATTACCATTCTTTTTGTAAGCTTCTAGAAACAAATTCAACTATAAGAAAATACGTACATAACAAAGAAAATCAGATTGAATTTCATGGAGTAGTTAGCGCTAATTCTACTAAATTAAATTTAGCTTCAGGAAAACAATGGATTGCTTTGGGTGATGCAGCTTTAAGTTTTGATCCTTTATCTTCACAAGGAATGTTTAATGCCATGGCTAATGCTATGCAAGTAAGTGAGCTATTACGAAAATTTAATATTGCTAAGTCATATAATAGTGAAAAGATGGAAAAATTCTCCAATATATATACTTCACAAATAGAATCTATTTGGGAGCATTATATAAAACACAAGAACTTATTTTATAGTGCAGAATCTCGTTGGAAAAAGGCTACATTTTGGAATAGAAGACAACAAAAAGCTATACTATCGTAATAATCTATTATTTTTACTCTCCTTTTTATATCTTTAAAATAAAAACATGAGCACACACGAAGAATATATGAGTGAAGCAGTAAAAGCTGCTTTAAGAGGAATGCAAAACAATGAAGGTGGTCCGTTTGGATGTATTATTGTTAAAGATGGAGAAATTGTTGGACGCGGCAATAATAAAGTTACCTCAACTAATGATCCTACAGCCCATGCTGAAGTTACTGCTATTAGAGATGCTTGTAAAAATTTGGGTTCTTTCCAATTAGAAGGGTGTATTATCTATACTTCTTGTGAACCTTGCCCAATGTGTTTAGGAGCAATTTATTGGGCTCGTCCTGATAAGGTGTATTATGGTAGTAGTCAGAGTGATGCTGCAAATATTGGTTTTGATGATGAATTTATTTACAAAGAAATCCCGTTGCCTTATCATAAAAGAAGTATTCCTTTTGAACAAATAGGTAGAGATATAGCCTTAGAACCTTTTAATAAATGGTCTGAAAAAGACGATAAAATCAAATACTAAACAATTTCAATCTCGTTGTTTTTTTACAAAATCTGTAGCTAAACGAAGGTCTGTAAAGTAATTAGTAGGGTCAGTTTCTTGCTCTATACTCAACATAATACATAGCTGATCCAACAGCTTAGGAGAAACATAAAAAGCTATATTTTTTACTCCTATTTCATGTACTTTAATTTTTATTTCTTCAAACCACTCATAAATTGCTGGAGGTATTTGATAAGAAAAATTAGTTTGCTTCCATAGCACAGATTTAGGCTTTTCTTTCTTTATACAAGAAAGAGCTATTGGTAAAACTGTTTGGTAATCTCTAACGGTAAAGTCACTCATATACTGCCAGTCATGTATTAAGATATTATCTTCCATGGTAACAGTAAGTGCTTTAGACTTATGTATTTGTCTTGTCATATGCTGTATGTAAAAACTTTGGTAGGAAATTAGGGGAAAACTAAGTAATTACGATACATATCAAATGTAAAACACTTTTTTAACAAAAACAAAAACTTATTCTTAAAAAAGTAAAAAAAACTGTATTAAAACACAAAAACACTATCGAAAAACAAATCAAAAATCTAATTTATATTATTTTCAACAAAAACGTAAAAACAATCAGGCCAACATTTAAGTACATTTTTTCTTTTCAATCAAAAATTAGCCACTACGATATTGATTAGTAATTAAAGTGTCACATATTCAAAATTATCAATTAAACTTTAATTTCAATGTGTATTTTGTGTTAACAAAAACTTTTTTTGTGTTATATTTTTTTAAAAAAATTAGCCAAATTTGAATTGAAAACTTATTAAACTTAAAGTAGTTAGTTCTATTTATATAAATTCTAACTACTAATATTAAAACACTTCACACTTCAGGGGTGTTTTAATAGTTTTTAGCATAAATATTTATCTCTTATTACTTGCAAATGGTGCTTTTGATGTCCAGCTATTACTGTACCTAAAGCTCTTACAGATATCTTATTTCCTGATCCAACTCCTATTTTTACGAGATCATCTTGACTAAAACTTTTGAATAATTGAATTGTTCCTTTACGAAGCAGATTCATTTCATCTAGTAAATCAGAATATTCTCTTTGTTGGGCTATAGAATTTTCTACAAACAAATCTTGATCAAAACCAGGCAAATCTGTTTTATCGTTTCTTGCAAAACATAATGCTCTATAACAAAACACACGTTCAGAATCTATTAAGTGCTGTATCAACTCTTTAATTGTCCATTTTCCAGATGCATAAGCAAAGTTTTCTTTTTCTTTAGGCACTTGTCTTAATGTAGACTCAAAATCATCTTGTACATCTTGTAAATTATCAATTACCGATTTATTAGAATCTATCAATTCAATAAATGGATTAAAATATGGAACATATTCAGTAGTAGGTATCATTATTTAAATATTATTTTTCAAATCTAAATGTAATTAATTTTCTATGACTAAAAGTAAAATTCCTGATAATCCCAAAAACAAACATAAAGGAGAAAAATATTGAGAATCTTTACGCGCAAATTTTGTATTCTTTATACGTTTAAAAAACCCAACATAATTGAATTCTCCTATACTCCTTAATATAAATACACTTGAAAAAGTTAACAATAGGTATTTTTTAACATTATTTTCTATTGGTATTAAATTACCATGAAAAAAAGCGTCTAAATAAACCAATCCTACACATAATAATATTACGGCAACAAAACTAGTTATTAACGGTTTAGGTCTTATTATTTTATCCGTATTTTCCTTAGTAGGTATAACACTATCTAACCCATAAGTTCCTCCATATGCCCAATAAAAATGAAAAAATGAAATAATAATTAACATGCTAGCTGAGATGATTCCTAGAAAAATTGTCATTTTGATCTTCTTTTTGTTTAAGTTTGTCTAAGATAAAGATCCCTTATGATAACTTTGTTGATAAATATCAAAGAATTAATTCAGGTCAGAGAAAAAAGTGTAAAAAAAGTTATAGGCAAAGAAATGCAAAAATTGCCTACACTAAAAAATGCTTTTTTAGCTATTGATAATGGTGAAATTATAAATTATGGAGTTATGGATGATATACCTTCATATTCTGCTGCCATGTTGATAGATTGTAAAGATAAATTTGTTTTTCCAACTTGGTGTGATAGTCATACTCACATTGTTTATGCTGGCCATAGAGCACAAGAATATGTAAATAGAATTAATGGTTCTTATAATGAAAATATGAACCGTAGTGATATTATTTTAAATTGTGCTAATGAACTTCAAGATTGCTGTGAAAATATGTTGTATGAGCAATCTAAGGATAGATTGGATGAAGTAATAGGTTTAGGAACTGGAGCTATTGAAATTAAATCAGGATATGGTTTAAATGCACAAGCTGAATTAAAAATATTACGTGTCATTAAAAAATTAAGAGAGAATTATTGTATTCCTATAAAAGCTACATTTTTAGGGGCTAATGTACTACCTAATGAGTATAAAAATAATAGAGAAGCTTATGTTGATGAAATAATTAATGAAATGCTTCCTAGAGTTGTGGAAGAAAATTTAGCTGAATTTGTAGATGTTGTTTGTGAAGAAGGTCATTTTTCTGTTGATGAAACGGAAAAAATTATGACTGCGGCTAAAATTAATGGATTACAAACTAAAGTCCATGTAAATCAATATACATCTATTGGCGGTATACAAGCTAGTGTAAAACATAATGCTATATCCGTTGATCATCTAGAAACGCTAACTAAAGAAGACATTCATGCTTTACAAGGTTCTAATACCATGCCAGTTGCACTTCCTTCTTTTTCTTATTTCTTAAATCATTCTTACACGCCTGCTAGAGAAATAATTGATAATAATTTGCCTTTAGCTTTAGCTACAAATTATAATGCAGATTCAACACCTTCTGGAAACATGAATTTTGTAATTTCAAATGCTTGTTTAAAAATGAAGATGACACCTGAAGAAGCAATAAATGCAGCTACATTAAATGGTGCGTATGCTATGAATTTAGCGGATGAAGTTGGTTCAATTACTAAAGGTAAAAAGGCTAATTTTTTTATTACCAAAAAAATACCTTCTTATGACTATATACCCTACAGTTTTGGACCAAGTTTAATAGATTCCGTGTATATAAATGGCAGGAAACATGAGCAGCTAACGTAATTTCTAAGTATTGAAAACTTCTAGATTTTTATTATTTAGCATTATTATCGCACAATTTTTATGTACATCATTATGGTTTGCTGGTAATAGTGTTATTGATGACTTAATTGTAGTTTTCAATCTTAATAAAAATTCATTAACTAACTTAACTTCTGCTGTTCAATTTGGTTTTATTGTCGGTACTTTACTTTTTGCTTTACTAAATATTGCAGACCGATTCTCTCCATCAAAAGTATTCTGTATTAGTGCTATTTTAGGAAGTCTATTCAATTTAGGTATTAGTCATAGTGGTAATACTTTTTTTAGTTTGTTAATTCTAAGGTTTTTTACAGGTGTTTTTTTGGCAGGAATTTATCCTGTAGGAATGAAAATTGCTGCGGATCATTTTGATCAAAAGTTAGGTAAATCCTTAGGTTATTTAGTAGGCGCATTGGTTCTTGGTACTGCTTTTCCTCATTTACTTTCAATATTTACTGCTTCTTTTCCTTGGAGATCTGTTATCTACAGTACTTCTACTCTAGCAATTTTAGGTGGCTTCATCATTTTATTTTATGTACCAGATGGACCGTACAGAAAAAAAAGTACTACTATGCAACTTTCAGCTGTAGTCAATGTCTTTAAAAATAACAAATTTCGTTCTGTTGCTTTTGGATACTTTGGACATATGTGGGAATTGTACACATTTTGGGCATTTGTACCAGTTATTCTAAAATTATATACTGAATCACATCAATCAGATGTAAACATCTCTCTTTGGTCTTTCATTATCATAGCCATTGGAGGTTTGGCGTGTATTTTGGGTGGATATTTATCTTTACGACGGGCAGAAAAAAAAATAGCAACACTGGCTTTATCTATTTCTGGATTATGCTGTGTACTTTCTCCTATGGCTTTTCAATTAAATGAAATTACCTTTCTACTTTTTTTATTAATATGGGGTAGTACAGTAATTATGGACTCACCCCTCTTCTCTACTCTAGTTGCAAAAAATGCAAATCCTCAAATTAAAGGAACTGCGTTAACGATAGTTAATTGCATAGGCTATTCATTAACAATTTTAAGTATTCAAACTATTAGTTTACTATCTAATTATACTAGCCACCAATATTTATTTATTTTTTTAGCAATTGGTCCTATATTAGGATTACTCGCTTTACACAAAAAATTTACTAATCAATCCAGTTCTTAAAATCCTTTACCCGTTCTCTACTTACAATGATTTCCTGTTCATTATATGAATGTAATATCAATTTTAATCTTGAATTGGTATATGAAATAATATCTTTAATAGCGTTGATATGAACGATATAAGTTCTATTTACTCTGAAGAATTGTTCTGGATTTAAATGATCTAACCAATGCTCTAAAGAGTGATCTATTAAATAATTTCTATTTTCATTTGTATGGATATATGTCGCTTTATTTTCTGAATACAAACATTCTATATTATCTGTATGTATAATCTTAATATGCTGACCAATCTTTATTGTAAAACGTTTTTTGTACTTCCTATCAATTGGATTAATCAATAGTTTTCTAATTTCATCAATATTTACTTGTAAAGTACTCTGTTCAGGTTGTTGCTCTTTGTATTTGTCAACTGCAACTTTTAATTCTTCATCATCAATAGGTTTTAAAAGATAATCTATTGAATTCAATTTAAATGCCTTTAGCGCGTACTCATCATAAGCCGTAGTAAAAATAATAGCTGACTTTACAGGAATCTCTTCAAATATTTCAAAGGATAAACCATCCGATAATTGAATATCTAAAAAGATTAAATCAGGATGTTCGTTAGCTTGAAACCAATTTAGCGCTTCTTCTACCGAATGTAACATTGTATTTACTTCAATATCTAGTGCTGCTAACATCCTATTGAGTCGTCTAGCTGCTGGTTTTTCATCCTCTATAATAAGTACATTCATTTTGTATACTGTATTGGTAAAATTAGTTAACTCAAATATTTTTTCGCTTGTTTTTTATCCTCTTTCATTATACGCTCAATTTTTTTATTTTCCCATCGCTCACCAAAAAGTAATGGAACTGAAAATACATGAATAGCATTAAGTAATAAGAAAATTCCCCAAACTAACCATAATGGAAAAATTTTAGGATGATCAAAGTTACTCCATAAATTACTAATTTTATATCCTCTGAAAATATGAATATTTATCTCTGAAATGTTAGACGTTAACGCGAACACAATATTCACTATTATAAAAGCAGTTAGATGATCATAAAATTTTTTTAATGTACTTACCTTATTTTGAATTCTTTTTTTCTTTTTTTCTTCTAAATGTAACGTCATAATAGTAATTATTTAATCTGTAATAATTCTTTCCTTTTTTGCTCGCTTTCTAAGATTTTTTTAGTTTGTCTTTCTTCCCAATCTTTACCTAGGAACAAGTTAGGTCCGAATATTCGTAAAGCTAATATTGCTAAACCAATTCCCCAGAAAAACCAAACAGCAAAAGTTCCAAAATCAAAAAAAGCTTCTTCAAAAGACTCTCCATTTAGTATATTCCTTCTTATTTTCATGGTAGAAATAAAAATATTAATGACAAAATACATGACTAGATGTATATAAAAGTGCTTTAACTCATCTACTTTTTTCTTTGCTCTAGCGTATTCGTATGCGTGTTCTTTATTATAATTTTCTGTAAACATATTCTTATTTATTTAATCTTATTTGACTTCTTTGTTTATCCTTTTGCATTAATTCTTGAATCTTGCGTTCTTCCCAATTTTTAGACATTAAGTTACCAAACCCAAATACACCTAACCAGTGAAAGAAAACACCAATTCCCCAAAATAACCAAGTAGAGTACACTCCAAAATTACTTAATGCTTCACCCAATGAATCTCCTTCATCAGCTGTTAATCCAACTATAATCACTGCACTTAAAAAGATATTTACTAATATATATGCTACAAAGTGTGAATAAAATCCTTTAATGTCTTTAACTCTTTTTTTTGCCTTTATGTATCGTTGTTCTTCTATAAAATTATTTTCCATCTTACTTACTTTTTACTCATTAATTCTTGGATTTTACGCTCCTCCCAATCTTTACCAAAAAGTCTGTCACTAAACGTAACAAATGCATGAATTCCGATAGCTACTCCCCAACCTAATACAGAAAACCAAAACCAATGAAACTGTGGTACAAATATTAAATTAGTAGCTACTATAATTGGTGTATTTAATATGTAAAGTGCAAGATGTATGTAAAATCCTTTAATTTCTTTTACTTTTTTCTTTGCTTTTAGATAACGTTGTTCCTCTATATAATTATTTTCCATTTCTATACTCTTTTTCCATTAGTTCTTTAATTTTACGTTCTTCCCAATCTTCTCCTAGGAAAAGTTTATATCCTCCAAAAGTTTGAAGTCCATGAGAGGCTAAACCTATCCCCCAACCTAACATTGAAAACCAAAACCAATGAAATTGTGGTGTAAATTTTAGATTTACAAATATTAATGTTGGTACTACAATACAATAGACTAATAAATGTCCATAAAATTCTTTTATCTGTTTTACTTTTTTTTGAGCTCTTAAATACCTCAATTCTTCTCTATCGTTTCTCATAGTTCTTAAAATTTATCTTTATCCATTAATTCTCTAATCTTACGTTCTTCCCAATCTTTTCCTAAGAAAATATTGTAGTTATATGCTTCTAACCCGTGAAATAATACGCCTATACCCCAACCTATAATTGGAAAGTAAAACCAGTGAAATTGTGGTGAAAAACGAAGATTTATAAATATAAATACAGGAACAAAAATTAAATATGTTACCAAGTTTTGATAAAACTCTTTCATTTTTTCTACTTTCTCTACTGCCTTTATGTAGCTATTATTTTCAAAATTATCTGTTATTTTCATCATGTCTTTTGTTTTAGATAACAGTGGTAAACTCACTGTAAATGTTTTATTATTATTTTCTACAAGTACTTCCTCATTAGATATGAGTCCATACCTATCTGCAATATTTTGCAGCCCTACTTTAGTACTTTTTTTACCAATTGCCTCTTTTGGATTCACATTATTTTGAATTTTTAAAAATCCTCTCTCTTCAAAAATTGAAATTTTTAAAGGCCTAGAACTAGAAACTACGTTGTGTTTTACAGCATTCTCCAAAAGTAATTGTAATGATAATGGTACTATTTTTAAGTCTGTATTACTTACTTCTGTTGGTATTTCAAACTCTAAAGCATCTTCAAAACGCATTTGCAATAATTCCATATAGGTTTTAGCAAATTGTAGTTCTTCAGTAATTGGTATTAATTCTTTATTTCTTTGCTCTAAAACATATCTATATACCTTAGATAGTTTTGTTGTAAACTTTTCTGCTTGATTTGGATTCTCCCCTATTAACGACGTTAATACATTTAAACTATTGAATAAAAAATGTGGATCTATCTGACTCTTTAAAGTTTCAAACTTTGCCGTTTCTGTTTTTGCTACAATTTGTTGTTGTTTAGTCTCTTGAGTTGCTGCTTTTTTCCAGTTCAACATAAAATCACGGGCATGTAGAAAAGCTGACACCCCAAAAGAAAACTGGATCCAAAATAAATGTGTCCATATCATTCCCTTTTTAAAAAAATCCTCTGGAGGCATACCTTGTATTTTTACAAAAAGGATATAATTTATGGCCAGTATTGTGGGAACAGTATATAAAACAGTAAATAAAATCCCTGACCATATTCTTTGATTCGTTTCTTTAATCCAATCCCATTTATAACTTAAGTAATCGTTTACAACTCCTTGAATTAGTGCTAATACAAATGAATACATAGCAGACACTCCTATAGAGATCCATAATAATCTAGCTGTATAATGTCCACCTACTAGCCAAAAGAAGAAACCAAAAACAAAGGTTAGTTTTAAAGTATGCGTTAATTCTTTTTTAAAATATTTTACTGAGAAAAGCTTTTCTTTTGACTTCATTTTAGTGGATATGAATTATATAATATTTAGTTAAGTAAAACTATTAGTTATAACTTAATATCTAAAGATACGTCTTTATCTAAAATAGTAAATTTCGCATCATCATATCTTGGAGGCTCAAAATTCATTACATTATTAGAAGCTCCGTAAGCTTCCATTGGCATACCATTAGGTTCAAAATCCATCTTATTATTTCCATTTTTATCATGGTAACAAGTTACTGCGTATTCTCCTGTAGGTACATTTTCAAATACAATAGTTGTTTTACCATCCTTTATTTTACCCTCTTTAGCTTGTAGTGGTTCTTTTACCAAGAAGGTAGCTTTAGTAAACAACGCAAATTTAATGGTACCCTTATCAGAAGTGGCATTGACAACAGTTACAGTTATAGTTTGTTTTGTTTCTTGAGCTGATATGCTCGTTACTATTAACATCGAGATTAAAATTGTGGCTAAAGTTTTCATTTTATTTGTTTTAAAATTAATTACAAGTCAAAATTGCGACTAGATTCTCGTTTTTTAAACTAATAATTACCGAACTGTAAAATTTGTATGACGAACTGTTATTTTAATCCGCTTCTGTAACTATCACTTCATAAATAGTTCTAATTTATACTAGCGAATTAAGTTTATATATATAAAATAAATGATGTATTAAGTAATACTTATATTATTCTTACCATAGAGAAATAATAGATAAATTGGGTAACTCCATTTAGTGAAGCACGAATTTCCTAATTCGATTTCAACAAGCTAAATATCCATTTCAAAACTTAATTTTCGATTGAAAATCAACACTTAACCATTCAGTATTGTAAGATTCAAATATTAATTCTAAGTTATTTTTTAAAGAAATGTTTTTTGTTTTTATTTTTTTTATACATTAGCAGCATGCATAACAATAAGACAAATCAAATTTCTGTACGACGACCGCGTCCCATTCGACGTCGCTAGTCCACGTACCCAAGAATGAAATGAAATTTGAATCTTATTTTAACTCATAATGCAAACTATCAATACATCTTTCTTATCTAAAACAAAGTCTATCGAAACTGATAGAAGAGATTTTGTACGCCGCTTTTTCCCGCGCCCGTAAGGGGCTATTATACTTTACAGAACTTAGGTGAGTCCGGTTCTCTTTTCAAACTAACAAGACAAACAAAATAATAAAACATCTAAGAAATAATGGACATCATTATTGCTGATATATCACATAGTATTTACGCAGAACAAATTTGTACTACCATAGAAAATGCCGCTAAAATTAGAGGTACTGGTATTGCCAAAAGAAAACCTGAATATGTTATTTCTAAAATGAAAGAAGGTAATGCAGTAATAGCATTGGAAAATGGAAAATTCGCTGGATTTTGTTATATCGAATCGTGGAGTCACGGAAAATTTGTGGCTAATTCAGGTTTAATTGTACATCCAGATTATAGAGGTAAAGGATTATCAAAAAAAATAAAACAGAAAATTTTTGATCATTCAAGAACAAAATTTCCAAACGCTAAAATATTCAGTATTACTACTGGATTAGCGGTGATGAAATTGAATAGTAATTTAGGTTATAAACCTGTTACTTTCTCTGAATTAACAACCGACCAAACCTTTTGGAATGGATGTAAAACCTGTGTGAATTATGATGTTTTACAAAGGACAAGTCAACAAATGTGTTTATGCACTGGAATGTTATACGACCCAACAACGGAGAAAAACAATCAGCCTAAGAAAAAAATAAGGGAAAAAACCTTTACTAGGCTAAAAAGCATAAAGCAACATTTATTCTTAAAAAAAGAGAAAAAATGACAGTTCGTCATGCTGAACTTGTTTCAGTATCTCTTAATGAGATCCTGAAATGAATTCAGGGTGACATAATAGAGTTAATTAAAACAAAAAGATGAAAAAATTAGTCTTAGCCTACAGTGGCGGGTTAGATACCTCATATTGCGCAGTACATTTAACAAAAGATAAAAATTTTGAAGTACACGCTGTTAGTGTAAACACTGGTGGATTTACAACTAACGAAATAAAATCTATTGAAGAAAAGGCATATCAATTAGGAGTAAAAACTTACAAAAATATTGATGCTGTTAGTAATTACTATCAAAAAGTAATTAAGTTTTTAATTTTCGGTAATGTATTAAAAAATAACACCTATCCTCTATCTGTTAGTGCAGAAAGAATTGTACAAGCCATAGAAATTATCAATTACGCCAAGTCAATTGATGCAGAATATATTGCCCATGGTAGTACGGGTGCTGGTAATGATCAAGTACGTTTTGATTTGATATTTAACACACTTGCGCCTGAGATTAAAATCATTACACCTATTAGAGATCAAAAATTAAGCAGACAAGCGGAAATTGAATATTTACAAAGTTATGGTGTAGATTTAGCTTGGGAAAAGGCCAAATATTCTATTAATAAAGGTTTATGGGGCACAAGCGTTGGTGGAGATGAAACACTAACCTCTCACCTAGCCTTACCAGAAGAAGCTTATCCTTCACAGTTAGAAGAAACCTCAGAGTCTACGCTCAAAATTACTTTTGAAAATGGAGAACCTATTGCTCTAAACGATACAGTATATACTTCTGAAGTTGTTATAGAGAAATTGAATACTATGGCTTCTAAATACGCTATTGGAAGAGATATTCATGTAGGTGATACTATTTTAGGCATTAAAGGTAGAGTTGGTTTTGAAGCTGCGGCAGCCTTAATACTAATTAAAGCACACCATTTATTAGAAAAATACACATTAACTAAATGGCAACTACAACATAAAGATTATATCTCTAATTGGTATGGTACCCATTTGCATGAAGGATTGTATTTGGATCCTGTAATGAGAGACCTTGAAGCCATGTTAAGTAGTAGTCAGAAAAAAGTGAGTGGCGATGTATTTATAACCTTAAAACCCTATCATTTCATATTAAATGGTATTGAATCTGAGCATGATTTGCTGCAATCAAAATTTGGAAGCTATGGAGAGATGAATAATGCTTGGACAGCTGAAGACGCTAAAGGTTTTATAAACATATACGGAAATCAAACAAAAATCTATCAAAATACAAACGGTTATGATTAAAGCTGGAATTATAGGTGGTGCAGGATATACTGCTGGTGAATTAATTAGATTATTACTTCATCACAAAGAAGTTACTATAGATTTTGTATATAGTACTTCTAATGCTGGAAATAAAATCAGTGCAATACATCAAGATTTAGTAGGCGCTACAGAACAAAGTTTTACCAGTACAGTGAATCCAAATATAGATGTATTATTTTTATGTTTAGGTCATGGAAACTCAGGTAAATTTCTTTCTGAACATCAATTCTATAACCATACCAAAATCATTGATCTAAGCAATGAATTCCGATTAACTGATGATGCTGTTTTCCAAAGAAAGGAATTTGTATATGGTTTACCTGAAATCAATACAAAACAAATTCAAAATACTAGCTATATTGCTAATCCTGGTTGTTTTGCAACTGCAATTCAATTGGCTATCATTCCTCTGGCTAAGCATAAGTTAATCAAAAATGATATTCATGTTAATGCAGTAACCGGAGCTACAGGTGCTGGAACTAGTTTATCTAAAACTACACATTTTACTTGGAGAGATAATAACTTTTCTTATTATAAACCTTTTGTACACCAACATTTAGGTGAAATACATCAGACTATTAATAAACTTCAAGGAAAAAATGAACATAATGTACATTTTTTACCAAATAGAGGAAACTTCTCTAGAGGAATATTTGCTACCGTATATACAGAGTTTGAAGGAACTGAAAAAGAAGCTAAAGATATTTATACAAGTTTTTATAAAAATACTGCCTTTACTTTTATCAGTGATCAACCCTTACATTTAAAACAAGTTGTAAACACAAATAAGTGCTTAATTCATATCCATAAACATGAAAATCAACTCTTAATTACAAGTTGTATTGACAACTTATTGAAAGGAGCATCAGGACAAGCTGTTCAGAATATGAATTTACAGTTTGGATTTGAAGAAACAGAAGGTCTTCAATTAAAAGCTAACTATTTTTAAAAACAAACACTCTCATGAAAATAGCCATTATAGGAACAGGAAATTTAGGTAAGTCTATCGCTAAAGGACTCATTATAAACAATGCCATTACTACATTATATCTTACGAAAAGAAATCTTTCTGAAATACAAGAATTCGAAGGATATGGTAAAGTAACACTAACTACTGACAATATTGAAGCAGTTCAAAATTCTGATATTCTAATTTTTGCTGTTCAACCTAGACATTTTGAACAAATTCTAGAACAAATAAAGCACTTACTAACAGACAAGCATATATTAATTTCAACCATCACTGGTTTTTCTATTGAAAAAATTGAAGCTATTGTTGGTGCCAATCAATTTATCATAAGAGCCATGCCAAATACTGCTATTGCTGTCGGTAAATCGATGACTTGTTTATGTGCTAATACAAAAGGAAACGAACGTATTGAAGTTGCCAAAGCCATTTTTAATCGTTTAGGAAATTCCATGGCTATTTCTGAAAATTTAATGCAATCTGCAACCGTAGTGTGTGCTAGTGGAATTGCGTTTTGGATGCGATTGATTAGGGCAACTACACAAGCCGCTATTCAATTAGGATTTGATGCTAAAGAAGCACAAGAATTAGCCATGTATACTAGTGAAGGTGCTGCTAACTTATTAATTGAATCTGGAAATCATCCAGAAGAAGAAATAGATAGAGTAACAACTCCTAAAGGCTGCACTATTGAAGGTTTGAATGAAATGGAACATAAAGGATTAAGTTCCTCTCTTATTCAAGGTATGGTAGCTTCATTCAATAAAATTAATACGATAAAAAAAGAACAAATATGAGTTTATTTAATGTATATCCGTTATTCGACATTACTCCAGTAAAAGCTAAAGATGTTTATGTATATGATGAAAATAATACTCGATATTTAGATTTATACGGAGGTCATGCAGTAATTTCTATTGGACATTCGCATCCAACTTATGTCAATAAATTACAGGAACAATTGACTAATATAGGATTCTATAGTAATTCTATTCAGAATCCTTTACAAGTACAATTAGCTGAAAAGTTATGCGAAATGTCAAATTGTAATAACTACCAATTGTTTTTATGTAATTCTGGTGCTGAAGCTAATGAAAATGCATTAAAATTAGCTTCGTTTCATACTGGAAAAGCAAAGGTTATTGCGTTTAAAAATAGTTTTCATGGGAGAACTTCTGCCGCAGTAGTTGCTACCGATAATGCAAAAATTGTAGCTCCAATAAATGCACAACAAGATGTTGATTTTATTGAATATGGTGATTTGGTAAGTGTTGAAAAAAGCTTAGCTAATGGAGATGTTTGTGCAGTAATTACAGAAATTATTCAAGGTGTAGGTGGATTAGATGAAGCTACTACTGAATTCTACCAAAAGGTAAGCGACTTGTGTAAAAAATATAATACTTTATTTATTGCAGACGAAGTACAATCAGGATTTGGTAGAACAGGTGATTTTTTCGCTTTTCAAAAACATGGAATTGAACCAGATATTATTTCTATGGCTAAAGGTATGGGAAATGGTTTTCCTGTAGGTGGAATTTTAATTCATCCAAATATTAAAGCTTCTTTTGGCTTACTTGGAACCACTTTTGGAGGAAATCACTTAGCCTGTACAGCCTCATTAGCTGTTTTAGAAACCATAGCACAAGAAGATTTATTAACAAATGCTAAAAACGTTTCTGCTTATTTCATAGATAAAGTAGCAGAAATCCCTGAAATTAAAACCATAAAAGGTCGTGGATTAATGCTTGGATTAGAGTTTGACTTTCCAATAGCTGAATTACGAAAAGAATTGATTTACAATCATAAAATTTTCACTGGAAGCTCTAAAAATCCAAATCTATTACGGATTCTCCCTTCTCTTACCGTTCAAAAAGAACACGTAGCTATTTTTATTGATGCATTGAAAAAAGTATTAGAGAATGTCACTTCGAGCACTACTTGAAAACAAAAATTTTTGTTTGAAAGTATCTTGTGTAACAAGCGAGAAGTAAAAGAGCAAATTAATAATTAGGTCTTTGCTCGACCTGACAAAACGTATTACCATGAAAAAATATACAGATATACATGATATTAAAAATTTATCTCAAACTATAACAGAAGCTATTGCATTAAAAGCTTCTCCTTTTAAACATAAAACTTTAGGAACTAATAAAACCTTAGTCATGCTGTTTTTTAATGCAAGTCTAAGAACTAGGTTAAGCACAGAAAAAGCAGCTAAAAACTTGGGTATGGATGTTATTTGTCTACAAATTAGTAACTCTTGGAATTTAGAATTTGAAGATGGTACTATTATGAATCTATCCACTTCAGAACACATTAAAGAAGCTGCAAAAGTAATTGCACAATATGCTGATATTATTGCAGTAAGAGCTTTTCCTACTTTAAAAGATAGAGAAAAAGATTATGCAGAAATCATCATGAATAGCTTTACAAAGTATGCTAATGTTCCTGTAGTAAATTTAGAAAGCTCAACAGCACATCCATTACAAGCCTTAGCAGATGCTATAACTATTAATGAATTTGCAGCTACTAAAAAACCTAAAGTAGTATTATCTTGGGCACCACACCCTAAAGCATTACCACAATCCGTAGCCAATTCATTTGTGACTATGATGCAAGAATTACCTGTAGATTTTACGATTACACATCCCAAAGGATATGAATTAAACACTGATATTACTGGTGATGTTCACATAAATTATAATCAAGAAGAAGCTTGTAAAGATGCAGACTTTGTATATGTTAAAAATTGGAGTTCATATACTAACTATGGTGAAATTTTACATCAAGATGCTGATTGGATGATCACACAAGATAAATTGAATACAGCCAAATTTATGCATTGCTTGCCTGTAAGAAGAAACGTAGTTGTAGAAGATGCTGTATTAGATTCAGAAAATTCATTAGTTATTGATCAAGCTAATAATAGAACTTTTGCTGCACAAATAGTATTAAAACAAATTTTAGAGCAAATAGATTCTTAACTTATATGATTTAAGGTCTCGACTATACTCGACCTGACAAATGTCTCCTTGAGCGCAGTCGAAAGGTAATCAAATAGTATATATTTCAATGACGAATTTAAAAATCATAAAAATTGGCGGAAACGTAATCAATAACAAAAAACTTCTGAATGGGTTTTTAGACGATTTTGCACAATTAGCAGTTCCTAAAATTTTAGTCCATGGTGGTGGTAGATCTGCTTCTGAACTTTCCAAACAAATGGGTATAGCCCCTAAAATGATTAATGGAAGGCGAATTACAGATGCACAAACTCTAGATATTGTAACTATGGTATACAGTGGTAAAATCAATAAAAATATTGTCGCACAATTACAAGCGAGAAATTGTAATTCAATTGGCTTTTCTGGAGCAGATGGTAATAGTATTGTTGCTGTTAAGCGTCCTGTAAAAGAAATTGATTATGGTTTTGCTGGTGATATTGTTCAAGTAAACACAAGAGCTATAGATGTTTTGCTACAACATGAAATTACACCTATTTTTTGCGCAATTACACATGATGAAAATGGGCAATTATTAAATACCAATGCAGATACTATTGCTGCTGAACTAGCTATTGGTTTGTCTAAAAATTATAATGTATCACTTTATTATTGTTTCGAAAAAAATGGAGTATTGAAACATATTGAAGATGATGACTCTGTAATAGAAACCATAAATACTTCAATTTATGAAGACCTTAAAGAACAAAATATAATTCATGAAGGCATGCTACCTAAAATACATAATTGTTTACAAGCTATTCAAAAAGGCGTGACAAGTGTTCATATAGGAAACAACAAAATGCCTTTTAATAACCATATAAAATGTACAACATTTCAACTATAATGACACAACAAGAACTTACGTATAGTGCTATAGATTTACTCAAAAAACTGATTGAAACTCCTTCTTTTTCTTCCGAAGAAGACAAAACAGGAGATTTATTAGCATATTGGTGTGAAATTCATAATATAGATTATAAAAGAAATAACAATAATGTATGGGCAGTAAATAAATATTTTGACGAAAGTAAACCCACTATTTTATTGAACTCTCATCATGATACTGTATATCCTAATAATGGGTATACTAAAGATCCACATAAAGCCATAGTTGAAGATGGAAAATTATATGGCTTAGGAAGTAATGATGCTGGAGGTTGTTTAGTTTCTTTACTAGCTACGTTTAGTTACTTCTATCATCAAAAAAACTTAAAATATAATTTAGTCTTTGTAGGTTCTGCCGAAGAAGAAAGTAGCGGGCCTAATGGTTTAAATAGTATGCTTTCCATAATACCTAAAATTGATGTGGCTATTGTTGGTGAACCTACACAAATGCAATTAGCTATAGCCGAAAAAGGTTTAATTGTTTTCGATGGTAAAGTAAAAGGAACACCTAGTCATGCTGCACATCCAAATGACGATAATCCAATTTATAACACTATAGAAGTATTAGAATGGTTTAAAAATTATACGTTCAATAAAACTTCAGAAGTTTTGGGTGATGTAAAAATGACTGTCACACAAATTAACGCAGGAAAACAACATAACGCCGTACCTTCTGCCGTTGATTTAGTGGTTGATGTTCGAGTAAATGATAAATACACCAATCAAGAAATAGCAACTATTCTAGCAAAAGAAGCGCCTTGTGAAATGATACCAAGAAGTCTCCGATTAAATTCTTCATCTATAAATAAGAATCATGAAATTGTTAAAGCTGGAATTACTTTAGGAAGAGAAACCTATGGTTCTCCTACCTTATCAGATCAATCGGTATTGAGTTGTCAATCTGTAAAACTAGGACCTGGAGATAGTAAACGTTCACATACAGCAGACGAATACATTTATATTGATGAAATTAAAGAAGGAATCGATATTTATATTAAAATACTAACTACTGTGATCAGTGAACACTGATCAATGAACATTTATAATTGATAATTGAAATTATGAAACTCTGGAAAAAAGATTTTACATTAGATAAAACCATAGAAAATTTCACTGTTGGAAATGATAGAGAAATTGATCTTCATATTGCCAAATACGATATATTAGCCTCTAAAGCTCATGCAAAAATGCTGGCTTCAGTTGGTATCATCTCAACAAAAGAGGCAGAAACTTTAGTAGCTGCTTTAGATGAATTATTAGAACATGTTATAACCGGAAACTTTGAAATTGAAAATGATTTTGAAGATGTGCATTCTAAAATAGAATATGAGCTTACTAAAAAATTAGGTGATACAGGAAAAAAGATTCATACAGCAAGATCTAGAAATGATCAAGTTTTAGTGGCTTTACAATTGTATTATAAAAACGAATTACAAGTTATCATTGAAAAAGTGAAAGCACTTTTTCATACACTTATGGCACTTGCAGAACAATATAAAGAACAGTTATTGCCTGGATATACACATTTACAAGTTGCTATGCCTTCATCTTTTGGTTTGTGGTTTTCCGCCTATGCTGAAAGTTTAGTTGATGATATTGACGTATTAGCTGCTTCGTTAAAAATTGTAGATCAAAATCCTTTAGGTTCTGCCGCTGGGTATGGAAGTTCTTTTCCTATTGATAGAGATTTTACTACCAAAGAACTGAATTTTTCAACCTTGAAGTATAATGTAGTTGCAGCGCAAATGGCTAGAGGTAAAAACGAACGAATCATTTCAAGTTCTTTAGGAAACTTGGCCAATACTTTGAGTAAATTTTCAATGGACATCTGTTTATATATGAGTCAAAACTTTGGGTTCATTTCTTTTCCTGATGAATTAACTACAGGAAGTAGTATAATGCCGCATAAGAAGAACCCTGATGTTTTTGAACTTATTAGAGGGAAATGTAATCAAATTCAAGCTATACAAACAGAAATGCTATTATTAACCAATAATCTACCTAGTGGATACCACCGAGATTATCAATTATTAAAAGAAAATAGTATAAAAGCTATTGAAAACACAAAAACCATTGTAGATATTTTCACCTATGCTATCCAACAAATTATTGTAAAGGATATAGATATTAACGATGAAAAATATAAATATCTCTTTACAGTTGATAATATTAATACTTTGGTGACTGATGGAATGCCTTTTAGAGAAGCTTACCAGAAAATTAGTAGTGAAGTGGAACAAGGAACTTACATTCCTGATACTAGCAAAAAACATAGTCACATTGGAAGTATACATAATCTGTCTTTAGAAGAAATCAAAAGGAAAATTAGCTAATTATTTATAGTATTTTCATACACTAAGCACTAATATATAGTCAATCCTTTCGAATATTAAGTCGCATTCTATTTTAGAAAAATAGTTATATATGTTTGAGTTCAATAACTATAACATAAAACTATGTATACATTTGAGAAATTCAAACAAACTAAGAGTAAGTTAATATTATTTACCTTAGTTTTTTTTATGATAATTACTTACAGTAGCTGTGTTAATAACACAGAGAAAAATGACTGGGATTTAGAAAATTTAAAAGGACAAGTAAAATCTTTCACAGAGTTATCTTATGAAATTATAGAAGAAAAAAAGCAAGAAAATCATTATCAAAAAATAATAAAAAATTACGATAGAAAAGGAAAAATTATAAACGAATTTCTTTATAAGTTTGATGGGGCCGGGAACAAATTTATACCAGAATATAATGAAGAAGGTCAGAAAACTCAAATGTACTGTTATGTAAATAATAGTGATCGTTTACTTTATAAATGGATATATTTTTATGATGAAAAAGGGAATAAAACTAAAGATGAAATTTATAACTCTTCTGATAAACTAACACTGGAGCGTTTTTTTAAATACGATGAAAAAGGAAATAAAATTGAACGTACTGAAAAATATGCATATAATCCTAAGGAAGCTGTTAGTAAAAGAACATTTGAGTATGATGCCTCAGGAAAAAATATTCGAATAAACACCTATGACCCTTTTGGTAAAAACTTAACTAGTTATTATGAATTTGTTTATGATACTAAGGGAAATAAAATCGAAGAAAACATACATGAACCGAACGGAAAACTAAGTAGTAAATGGGTGTATACATATAAATTTGATGATAAAGGAAACTGGATAAAAAAAACCGAATTCGATCAAGGTATATTTCCAAAAACTATTATTGAACGCAAATATGTCTATTATAACTAATAATTAAATCTAGAACATTAACAAGTAAAGTTTAAATTAAATCTTTTGAGTCTCTTGAAAATATCAAGAATACATTAAGCTCCTAAATAATAGTTAAAATTAATTTCAATGTATTAGCTATAAGATTATAAAACGTAATTTGCTGGAAAACCTTTAGAAATGAAAACTATATTTACTCCAATTTTATTGTTATTCTCCATAGTTTGTTTCAGTCAAAATTTAAAATCAGTAATGCCTATAGACCTCTCTTTTAAGCAATTTTTAAATTGTAGAGACTTCACAATGTCAGCTGACGGAAATGAAGGGTATTTTACTGTTCAAAATTTAAATGAAAATAAATCAATCATTGTAAAAACACTAAGGAAAGGTAAAAAATGGGGTTCTTTTGAAATTGTAAAATTTTCAGGAGTATATAGAGACATCGAACCTTTTTTAAGTCCTAATAACCTGAAGTTATATTTTTCTTCTAATAGACCAAACCAAGGTGATAAAACAAATGATTATGATATTTGGTATGTAGAACGTAAAAACACTAACTCAAAGTGGTCAGAACCTAAAAATATTGGAGCCCCTGTAAATACTGACTTTAATGAGTTCTACCCTTCTCTAAGTACGAATAACAATATCTATTATACTTCAGACCAACATGCTAAAACGAGTAAAGATGATATTCTTTTTGCTAAATGGAATGGTAAAAACTATGACACACCACTAAGGTTTGACGAAAATATAAATGGTATCGGATACGAGTTTAATGCTTATATCTCTCCTCAGGAAGATTTCTTATTATACTCAATTTACAGAGCTAAAGATGGATTAGGAAGTGGTGATCTATATATTAGTTTTAAAAATGAGTCTGGTCAATTTGAAAAAAGAAAAAATTTAGGAAAATCTGTCAATTCAAAATTTATGGATTACTGTCCATATTATGATCAAAAAAATAAGATATTATACTTTACTAGTAAACGCGACGAAATTCCACAATCAGAAGTAAATACCCTTAAAGATTTTACTCAAATGATTGAAAATTATGCAAATGGACAAAGTAGGATTTACAGAGTAACTATGGATATTAATACGTTAAAAAACAAATAAAATTATTTTAAATACTCTTTAAAATATTTCATAGGAACATATAACATTCCAAAACATTGGCTTTCTTCTTTGCCCATATTTTTATGATGTATTTTATGTGCTTTTCGTAGTGCCTTTAAATACCAATTATCTGTTTTATCAAACCATTTGAATCTACGATGTATTAATACATCATGTACCAAAAAGTATGCTATTCCATATAATAAAATACCTAGTCCTATAAAAAATAAAGGATTCAATGATGGACGAATTCCAAAGAAAAATAACAGCATACTTGGAATAGCAAAAACTACAAAAAAGGCATCATTTTTTTCAAAAACATGAGGGTATCCTGGCTGGTGATGATCTTCATGCAAGTACCACCCAAATCCATGCATCACATACTTATGAGTTAACCAAGTAATGCCTTCCATGGTTAAAAAAGTTCCTAACGTAACTAAAATGAATACTATCATATTATATTTTATTGATCAAATAGCGTAACTAAGCTTAATTAAAATTAAATCATGTTTAATTTATATTTCACATAACTTCTAGCCAACAAATTTATCTTCATCGGATTAGAAATCCTAATTCTAGTATCCATTATTTTAGAAGAAGGAGTTGCTTTTAATTTTTTAAGTAACTTTCTATAATAACGATAAGCCATATACACTCCAAACTTAGCTTCTACAGGTAATTGTAAAATACCATTATTAAATGCATATTCGAAATCGGCTTCTATCTCCTTAATTATTTCTTTTTTAGATGTTGCATCTAACTGCTTTAGATCAACATTGGGGAAATACGAACGATTTAATAATTCAATATCATCTTTTAAATCACGTAAAAAATTCACCTTTTGAAATGCAGAACCTAATCGTTTTGCTGGATCTTTAAGGGCTTCATATTTTTCTTGATCTCCTTTTACAAAAACCTTCAAACACATTAAACCTACAACGTCTGCAGATCCGTATATGTACTCTTCATATTCTTTTTGAGTTTTATATTCTTCTTTGTGTAGATCGGCTCTCATACTCTTTAAAAAAGCCTGTACTAAATCATCAGTTATTCCATAGGTATTTACAGTATGAATAAAAGAGTTTAATATAGGATTCATACTAATACCAAGGTGCTTAGACAAATAATATTCCTTCTCAAATCTATTCAATAACCCCTCCTTATCATATTCATGAAAGGTATCAACTATTTCATCGGCAAAACGTACAAAGCCATAAATATTATAAATATGTGAACGGATATTTTTTGATAGCATCTTTGTTGCTAAAGAAAAAGATGTGCTGTATTTGTTTGTTACAATTTTACTACACTTGTAAGAAACATCATCAAAAATAGTTTTCATAAGAGGTTAGTTTTTAAGGATTAAATCTGAAGCTATTTTGCCTGAAATTAATGATGGCGGCACTCCTGGCCCTGGAACAGTTAATTGTCCTGTGAAATATAAATTCTTAACTTTTTTACTTTTAATCTTTGGTCTTAAAAACGCTGTTTGGGTTAAAATATTGGCTAAACCATAAGCATTTCCTTTGTAAGAATTATAATCTTTAATAAAATCGTTTACACAATAACTTTCTTTAAATATAATACTTTCTTTTACGTTTTGATTCGTTAATTTTTCTAATCTTTCGATTATAATAGTAAAATATTTCTCTCTAATTTCATCAGTATCTTCTATTCCAGGAGCCAAAGGAATTAAAAAAGTTCCAGCCTCTTTTCCTGTAGGTGCAAAAGAATCATCAGTAATACTAGGAAAACTGGCATAAAAAAGAGGATCTTTCGGCCAACTAGGTGTATCGTAAATATCTTTTGCATGAACATCAAAACTTGTATCAAAAAACAAGGTATGGTGTTCAACGTTTTCTAATTTCTTGTCAAAACCAACATAAAATAACAGTGAAGATGGTGCAAAAGTTCTGTTATTCCAATAATTATCTGAATACTGTTTCAAATGTGATGGTAACAACGTTTCTGTATGGTGATAATCTGCTCCGCTTAACACTAAATTGGTAGGAATTTCTTCATTATTTACAACTATAGTAGAAACTGTATTATTGGCATCTACTTTTATTTCATCTATATTGGCATTAGTTCTAAACTCTACCCCTAACTGCTTTGCTAGAGTTACTATTCCTTCAATTACTTTATACATACCTCCTTTTGGGTGCCATGTTCCTAAACCAAAGTCGGCATAATTCATAAAGTTATAAAATGCTGGGGTATTGCTAGGTTTCGCTCCTAAAAACAATACAGGAAATTCCAATATTTGGATTAATCTATCACTTTTAATATTCTTACGGACTTGTTTTCGTATAGTAGAAAAAAATTGACCAACTCTTACTGCTGTTTTTGGAGTAACCAACTCTAAAGGGGAAACACCTGGTCTGTATACTATATCTTTTACTGCAATATCATAATTTTCTTTTGCCGCAGAGATAAATTTCTTCAAATGTACAGAACTCCCCTGCTCTTCCTCTTCAAAAATATCGCAAATCTCATCAAAGTTACCAGGGATTGTTATACTATCATTCTCTCCAAAATAAACCTGATATGCAGGATCTAATTTTTCTAATTGATAATAGTCTGAAGGTTTTTTACCAAAATCTGCGAAGAATTTTTCAAAAACATCTGGCATCCAATACCAAGTAGGACCAATATCAAAAGTGAAACCATTATTTAGATATTGTCTGGCTCTTCCACCAAGAGTATTATTTTTCTCGTACACAATTACTTCATAACCTGCTTTTGCTAAATAGCAAGCTGCAGACAAAGAAGAGAATCCTGAACCAATAATTGATATATTTTTTTTCAAAGTTTTATTCTTATTTACATCCTAAAGATATGGAAAAAAACATTTTGTTTAATTAAATTAACTAAATTTTAAACAAAAAATTTTATAATGTATCAAGAACCTCGATAAGTGTAGGATAAAATTCGATATTTGAACTGAATGATTCTTCAGATACAATTGAAGTTTTCTTTCCTATAGCTATTAATTTGTGATCTGTATCTTTTAAAATAGACTCTATTTCATTAAAATATTCCAGAACCTTATCATCATATGGTTGAACAGTCATTGAGGTAATGAAACAAACTTTGAGTTCACCTTCAAAGAAATAATCTAAATTATTTAACGGTAAGCTTTGTCCTAAATAAATTGTTTGACAACCTCTAAGTACTAACTCAAAATTTAAATACATCAAGCCAATCTCATGTATTTCTCCATCTGGTAGGAAAAGTACATAAGTATAATCTGTATTAGTAGCTGCATACTCTAGCTTTTCTGTATTCAACTGAATTTTTTGAATAATCAGATTTGATATAAAGTGCTCATGCGCAGGCATCAACGTATTGGTTTGCCATAATAAACCTATATGATTCAAGAACGGAATAAATACTTCTTTAAAGATTTGTCTGAATGTTTTTTTATGAAGTAATTTATTGTAAGTATTGTTAAATAAAACTTTATCGAATTGAAACATAGACATCTTGAAAGCATTCACAGCCTCATCATTAACTGCATATTTAAACGCTAACTCTCTGGCACTAGTAGTAATTTGCTCTTCAGACATTTGAGCAATTTTAGAAATTTTAAAACTATGCTTATTTAGTAACGCTACATTCAATAGCTTAAGTAAGCTTTCTGCAGAATAATACCTTATGTTTGTTTCAGTTCTATTAGGCTGCAGCAAATTATAACGCTTTTCCCATATACGTATAGTATGCGCTTTAATACCTGAAATATTTTCCAAGTCTTTAATAGTAAAAACTGTCTTTATATTGTTCAACCTTGCTCTTGTTTTATTAAACAAAGATACAAATAATAAAAGTAAAAGTGAATTTTTTAATTATAAAGATGTAACATTTCATATATTACTCCTACTAATAGATTAACTAACCAACAATAATTGTGCGTAAAAACCTAGAAAAGAATTTTTTAGACGATTTTGAAGCCAACCAAAATATTGTTCATAAAATTTGTAGGATTTATACTACAAACCAAAGTGATCATAATGATTTGTTTCAAGAAATAACAATACAAGTCTGGAAAAACTATGGAAAGTTTAGAGGTGATGCTAAATTTAGTACATGGTTATACAGAGTGGCATTAAATACAGCTATTTCTTTATATCGAAAATCAACTAAGAATATAAAGACGCAAGATATTTCAGATGTTACTTATAAAATAAAGGCTGTTGAATATGATGATACAGAAGAAAGACAATTGAAATCTTTGTATACCGCTATTCAACAATTAAATGATATAGATAAAGCTCTAGTATTTTTGTATTTAGAAGACAAATCTTACGACGAAATTTCTGATACATTAGGTATTAGTAATGTTAATGCACGTGTAAAAATGAATAGAGCTAAGGATAAACTAAAAAAAATACTAAACCCATAAGAATAAGATATGGATGTATTAGAAAAATATAAAGAAGCTTGGGATAACCAAGATAATGATACTAAAAAAGTAAGTCAAGTTGAAATTTATAAAATGATGAAATCTAAATCCTCATCTATTGTGAAGTGGATTTTTATTATTGGGATGATAGAATTCATTTTATTAGGTTGTTCTTATCTATTTATAGATTTTGAAGAATCTAATAAAATTTATGATGATTTAGGAATTAAAAATTTTGTAGTGTATTCTCAAGTTGTTTTAGGAGCAATTGTGATATATTATTTGTATAAATTTTACATTAATTATAGAAGTATTTCTGTAACAGAAAACACCAAGAGTTTAATGAATCAAATTGTAACTACACGTAGAACAGTTAAGAATTATGTATTCATTAATTTAGGTTATTTAGCAATCATGTTCTCAGTGATTACAACTATGTCTTTTAAAAAATTCGATGACTTCAGCAACATGCAAACTATTGGAGCCATAATTGGAATGGTATTTTTTCTTGCTGTTATTCTGGGATTAACTTGGTTGTTTTATCAATTGATTTATGGTATTTTATTAAGAAAATTATATAGAAATTATAAGGATTTAGCTAAATTAGATGATGAATAATTTCAATTTTAGCATGAGAAAAATTTCATTCTTATTCTTTATTCTTTCATCAATTTTAATCCATACTCAACAGTCTGTAGAATCTAACTTTTGGGATAATGTTCGTTTTGGAGGCGGAATAGGACTAGCTTTAGGAAGTTCTACTAACTTTGCTATTACCCCTACTGCTATTTATGATTTCAATGATAAGTTTTCGGCAGGTGTTAGCTTAGGATATCAATATGCCAGTGCTAACGATTTTGTTTCTAATGTTTTTAGCACAGGAGTTTTATCACTTTATAATCCTTTCGAAGGAGTACAAATTTCCACTGAATTTGAACAATTATTTGTAAATCAAAGGTTGGATGACTTTTCAGATAGCTTTAGTTACCCTGCATTATATTTAGGTGCTGCATACAGGGTAAGTAGCTATGTTTCTTTAGGTTTTAGATATGATGTTTTATTTGATAATGAACAAAGTATTTACACATCAGCTATTTCACCTATTGTACGAGTATTCTTTTAAAATTTAAGCATTTGATATGCTTGTAATTCTTTTAGTAATGTTTTATGCATTTTATCTGTATAATCTAAATGCGTAACAATTCTAATTTTTCCTTCTCCCATAGGCGTTAACAGGATTCCTTTATCTTTCATCGTATCTATAAAATCAGCAGGATTCAAATCATTTGTTACGTAAAAAATAATGATATTAGTTTCTATAGGCTCTACTCTTTTCACATAGTTTGCTTTCTCTAAAATTGCTCCTATTTCTTTAGCTTTTTGATGATCCTCTTCTAATCTTTCTATATGATGATCTAAAGCATAAATTCCAGCTGCTGCTAAATATCCAACTTGTCGCATTGCTCCTCCAAATAATTTTCTAATACGAAGTGCTTTAGCAATATGTTCTTTACTTCCAACTAAAACTGAACCGATTGGTGCTCCCAATCCTTTAGATAAACAAATAGAGATTGTATCAAATAATGCTCCATATTGTTTTGGAGTTTCTCCTTTAGCTACTAAAGCATTAAACAATCTAGCCCCATCTAAATGATACGATAAGTTAAACGTATCTGCTACTTTTTTTATTTCTTCTAATTCACTAAAATCCCAACATGCTCCACCTCCTTTATTTGTAGTATTTTCAACACATACTAATCTAGAATACGGTACATGAATGTCTGATCTCCCCTCAGCAGCATATTGTAATTGTTCCGCAGTAAACATTCCTCTATCTCCGTCTATTAATTTACAAGATACTCCCGCATTAAAAGCTGCACCTCCTCCTTCGTAATTATATACGTGAGCCCACTTATCACAAAACAATTTATCTCCAGGTTGCGTATGTAATTTAATAGCAGTTTGATTTGCCATAGTTCCAGAAGGAAAAAATAAAGCATCCTCCATACCAAACATATCTGCTACTTTTTCTTGTAATAAATTTACAGTTGGGTCACCTTTAAAAACATCATCTCCCACATTTGTTGTCATCATAGCTTTTAACATTCCTTCCGTAGGTTTTGTAACTGTATCACTTATTAAGTTTATTTCCATGCCGAGATATTCTTTTTATATTGTATTATCCTTATTTAGTTCCTATAGGAGATCCATCAGGAATTTTTAACGCTTTTGTTTTTTTACTATACTTTGAAGGATTTTTTTTGAAATCATTAATCAACAAAAGAAATTCTTCATCAACTGCCTTCGTGCTGTTTTTTAAATACGATGCAATACTATTTATTTTTTTGTTAACTATCGCCTTTCCTTCAAAATAAATTGGGCTATTATACAAATAAAATAAATTAGATAAAATTTCTTTTTTTACTACTGTATGTAATCCTCTGTAATAAGAATCTTTAAATTCTTTTTTGAATGATTTAGCTATAATTGCCTCTAACATTTCTACCAAACTAAGTTGGGTATTATCAATGCTATGCTGTTGTAGTAAACGATTCACTCGTTCAGGATGTAATATATAACTTAAGGTAAATTCTACATTTGTTTGTACCGCTCCGTACGAATCAAAAACTACTCCTAGTTTACTTTTAAAACTCTCTCGTGTTCTACTATAGCCATATGCTCTAGGCGGAAAAATTCGTAATAATCGTTTTGGAATCGCTATTTCCTTTACATCAATAGTTCTTAACAATTGCTGTAAAGCTTTTCGTTCAGTATTTCCATCAACTCTTTGCATTATAATATCTTTTTGCCCTTTAATTGCATAGGTATAATCAAGTCCCCCTATCAACTTAGAAGCTGCATCAGTTTGATATCTGTGAAAAAAATATAAGGGTACAAATACATCTTCCAAAACCGAATAAGGTTGGTTCGATTTAATATTATCTATTGAAAAATTATCAATTGCTTTTTTTCTAATATCCAATACATTCTTTAACTCTTCAGCAGCATCTTCTCCATTATCCCAAAGATGTGCATAAGCATGAGCACTTCCTTTAGGTCTAGCATCTGCATCTGAAATGAATCGTAAACCTTGATTAGATGCCTCTTCTAAAATTTTAAGTAAACCTTCTTTCTCATTGTTTGGAAAATCTTGGTAGGCATAAGCCACAGTAACTTTATCCCATACTCCGATTTTAGTATCGTAAGCATCGGAAAAATCAATCTTTCCATTTTTAATTGTCAATTTAGGATGAGGATAATCCATTACTGACGATCTATCATTTGTACTAGCTGCAAAATTATGCGCAAACCCTAAAGTATGTCCTATTTCATGAGCTGACAGTTGCCTGATTCTAGCTAAAGCCATATCTAACGCAAACTTGTCATTTGAATTTCCAATTGCATATGGAGCTTGCAAAGCCTGAGCGATCAAAAAATCTTGACGTATTCGTAATGATCCTAAACTTACATGACCTTTTAAAATTTCTCCAGTTCTTGGGTCAGAAATATTACCTCCATAACTCCATCCACGAGTTGAACGGTGTACCCATTGTATTACGTTATATCTTATATCTAAAGGATCAGCATCTTTAGGCAATATTTTTAATTGAAATGCATTTTTATATCCAATAGCTTCAAAAGCTTGATTCCACCATCTTCCTCCTTCTAATAATGCAGAACGTATAGGTTCTGGTGTGCCTCTATCCAAATAATAAATAATAGGTTCAATGGCTTCACTAATTTTTGCAATAGGATTCTTCTTTTCCAATCGATGTCTATAAATAAAACGTTTTTTAATTGGTTGATCTACAGGTGTCGCATAATCTAAATACGTCATTTGCCAAGAACCACAACGAGGATCATAAACTCTGGGTTTATATTGATCATCTGGCAATTCAACAAAAGAATGATGTTGATGTACAGTAACTAAAGAAGGATTGGGTGTTACACTTTTAATAGTATTACCTTTAGGTTTTCCTGAAAAAGTGAGCATTACATCAAACTCTACATTTTTAGGAAAAGCCTTAGTTCTTTCTAAATAAAAAGCACTTTTGGTCTTATCTAATTTATAATTTCCTTGTTTGTTGTTGACTAATCTTTCCGATACTCCATGCGCGTCTCTAATGAAAAAACTAGTCGCATTCACTAAGAACTTATTATTATTTTCTTTCTCAATTTTAAAACCATGTAATACTGATTTTGCAAAAGCCTCTTTTACAGATTGTTGTTCTTCAAAATTATCAGTTACCGCTCTGTAATTTTGATTCGGTTGTATCAGTAACAATTTATTTCCTGCTCTTACAAACTTAACTACTACTCCATTACCTAACTGTCCTCTATCTAAACCAATATCATTAGATCCAATACCCTCTGACAAAGCGTTTACGTATAAAAATTCTGTATTTAATTTTGAGACTTCAAGAAAAATTTCATCAGAATTTACATCATAATAAAAAGGAATAAAACCCTCATATTTTGTTATATTTTTTTTTCCTTCAAAGAATTGAGAAAAAGAAGAAATAGTAAAAAAATAGCATAGGAAAAATACGATCTTTTTCATGTAATTATTTGGTTTAGATTTAAAAGGCTGTTAAAAATACTAAATCTTTTTTTTACCTTATTTTTGCCCTTATGATTACATACGAACAGCTAAAAGATATTGCAGAACGCGTAACCAAATTAAAAGGCTATTTGGATATTGATAAGAAATTGATTGAAATTTCTAATGAAGAAGAAAAAACAGCTGATCCAAATTTTTGGAACAATCCAAAAGAAGCTGAAACATTGATGAAATCGTTACGATTAAAGAAGAAATGGGTTAATGATTACAATGAAATCGTGTCTTTAAGTGATGATTTACATGTACTATACGATTTTTATAAGGAAGGTGATGTAGAGGAAAATGAAATTAACGAACAGTTTGAAAAAACAAATACTTTTTTAGAAGACATTGAATTTAAAAATATGCTTTCTGAGGAAGGAGATAGTTTAAGTGCTGTAATACAAATTACTGCTGGTGCCGGTGGTACTGAAAGTTGCGATTGGACTGAAATGCTACTACGCATGTACACCATGTGGGCGGAAAAACAAGGTTTTAAACTCAAAACTTTAAACTATCAAAGTGGTGATACAGCAGGTGTAAAAACGGTTACTATTGAGGTAGATGGTGATTATGCTTTTGGTTGGTTAAAAGGTGAAAATGGTGTACATAGACTGGTTCGTATTTCTCCTTTTGATAGTAATGCTAAACGACATACTTCATTTTCATCTGTTTATGTATATCCTGTAGCTGATGACTCTATTGAAATAGAAATTAACCCTGCTGATATTGAAATCACCACAGCACGTTCTAGTGGTGCGGGTGGGCAAAATGTGAATAAAGTAGAGACCAAAGTACAATTACACCATAAACCTACAGGAATTCAGATTCAGTGTTCTAATTCACGTTCTCAACATGACAACAGAGCTACAGCTATGCAAATGTTGAAATCTCAGTTATATGAAATTGAATTACAGAAAAGACAAGCTGCAAGAGCTGATATCGAAGCTAATAAACTCAAAAATGAATGGGGAAGTCAGATTCGTAATTATGTAATGCATCCGTATAAGTTAGTTAAGGATGTACGAACTGCTCATGAAACTGGTAATGTTGATGCTGTAATGGATGGAAATATTAGTCCTTTTTTAAAGGCCTATTTAATGATGATGGGACAGAAAGAGAGTTAGAAGTTAGAAGTTAGAAGTTAGAAGTAAAATTAAAAACTCGAAAGCTATACAACGTTCTTAATTTATTTAAAAAATAAAATGGAGATTGAGCTTGTCGAAATCGAAGTTAAAAATCGTAATTCTCAATTCATAATTGACTAAAAAATATGATAAAAATATATCACAATCCAAGATGTTCTAAATCTAGACAAGGATTGGCAATTTTAGAAGAAAGTAAAAAAGAGTTCACCGTAATTAAATATTTAGATGAAAATTTAAATGAAATTGAGCTTTCTGAAATTATTTCATTATTACAGATTTCTCCTATAGATTTAGTACGAAAGAATGAAAAAATTTGGAAAGAGCAGTATAAAGGAAAAGATTTAAATGATTCTGAAATTATTACTGCTATGGTAGAAAATCCTAAATTGATAGAAAGACCAATTGTAGTTAATGGTAAAAAAGCAGTTATAGGAAGACCTCCAGAAGATATTTTAACGGTATTGTAATAAAATATACATCTAAATAGTTTTTTAAATTATTCTCAACCTTTTTATATAATACTATTTCCGCATAATTATTAGAGCTTGCTAACATTTTACCGTCAGTTACATTTACCTATAGTTACTTGTTGAGAGTAGGGAATTTTAATTGTGAGTTGTATTAACTATACATCTAACAATTAAAATTCCATTATGAAGCATTTACTACTCATAGTAATATTTAGTTTCTTTTTTAATGCTATAGCAGCACAAAATACCCAATTAATAAATAGTATAGAATATCTACAAGAAGTTAGTGCTTTAAAGGATAATGAACTTTACTTAGTAAAACAAGAGCATAAAAACGGGGTATATAGTATTAATAGTCCCTATAGCCTTATTAAAATAGATCTTTTACAAAAAGATCAACCACCCAAAACAGTTATTTCTGGTATAAAATTCGGAGTCAGTGCCCTTGCTTTTAAAGGCAACGAACTTTACATGTCTTTGTCAGATGGTAGATTTGATATAAAAAGTGAAATAGTTAAAATAGATGTTACAGCAAAAACACCTCAGTTCATAAATGTTGTAAAGAACGTAAATCGACCTAATTCACTTACGTTTTTTGGTAATGAACTTTACGTGTTAAGAAATCCACAAGGAAATACCGTAATTTCTAAAATTAATGTTACTGATACAAAGCCTGTTTTGACTGATGTAATTGAATTAGCTAAAAATAGTAGAGATCAAGGAAGAAGTATGGTATCTGATGGGACATATGTATATGTATCACTTTTTAGATCTAATAGAATAGTTAAAGTAGATATTAAAGCAGCAACTCCAAGTATAACTGATGTCTTAACTGGAATAAAACATCCAAATGCTTTAGCATTTCAGGGTAATGAATTATACATTGGTTTTGATACAGACGACGCCTCAGATAAATATGAAAGAATAGCTAAAGCAGATATTACAACAAAAACTGTAATAGCAACCGATATAAATAGAGGAACATTTAGAGAAATTAATGCTATTATACCTCATAAAAGTGGCATTCATATTTTATACTATGACATCACAAAAAAAACATTTAAAAATGGAGTAACTATAGATATTACGGATACATTAAAAGGTAAAGTTGCAAAACTTGACACTTCTGTTTTATCTACTACTGATTATGATAAAATCGGGACTAATTTTAAACTATATCCAAATCCATCGCGAGAATTTATTCAAATTTCAAACATCAAAAAACCACTAGATTATATACTATATAAAATAGATGGTAGTGTAGTAAAGAACGGTACGATATCTGAAGATGAAAAAATTACTACTCAAATGTTATCTAGTGGTATTTACTTTATAAAATTAGAAAATAGTAATGTCTTCAGATTTATAAAAAATTAAATATGAATAGTTGTAAAAAATAAACTACTATTAAAACCAATAAATCAATGTAGTTAAATGATTTATTGGTTTTCTTTCACATTTTGTTCTTCTATTTTACTTAGTTAGTATCCTACACAAATACCTCCTCCACCATTAGGTGAAGAAAAGCATTCCACTACACAATTTGAAGCAAAACTAAGACAGTCTGATGCTGTAAAACATTTTTTACTCACTGCGCATCCATTTAGAAGAGGAATCCCTTTTCCTCCTCCATTAATGTTTTTTTGCTCTTCATTACTTAATAGAGAAGCGCCTTTTAAGTTTACTATATTTTTCATTGTTTTTTATTTTATAAATTAAGCATATGAAGGACAACCTTGTGGGAAATGACAACACCAATCTGTAGATGTATCTGCACTAAACTCACATTCAATTGCTCCTGGCCTTCCTCCTCCACTTACCTTTTGTTGTTCTGTTTTAGTTAGTGATCTTCCTAGCGTTAATAAATTTTTCATTTGTTATGTTTATTTAAAAGTTAATTATAATTACCTACAATTTCTATTACCAGGTAGGGCTACTACACAACCATAGTTTCCTGCACTATCAAAGCCGCAACATCTACCAGGTAGGTTAGAACAAATACTATTACTACACATTGAAGAAGCGGCCAGTTTACCTCCAATGATACTTTTTTGTTGCTCTTTACCCAATATTTGGGTAGTTTTTAGATTTAATAATTTTTTCATAAGTTCTGTTTTAAGATTAAACTTGGTAAACTCATAAAGACATTGAGTTTTTGGCTTACTTCTCTTATTATAATGAGTTTACAATCATAAATATCAGATCTATTATACTTCAAAACAACACAAAACTCATTAACGCAACTGATAAATTCGTTATCGTTAGACTATATTATTTTCATAAAAAAAATCCTCCAACAAAAGCAAGAGGATTCATTATTTACATATTGGTTTTTATTTAGTTTCCTAAAAAGTCTTCAAATTTAATTGATGAATACTGAGTGTATACACACCTTCTCAAGCCTCTATAAGGTCTAGCAATAATTATATTTTCTCGAGTAGTACTGTTGATCTCGTCTATTTCTGTACTACATCTACCTCTATTTATATAAGCTTCATTAATGCTTGCATTGGTTAATGGATGAGCAGAAGAAATTATCACTGGAGTATATTGTACAGTATTTTCGATTTCAATATCTAATTCATTTGGTATATAAATTTCAATACAATCATCATGTAATAAAGAGTTTATATATGCCTGAAATAATGCCATTGGATCTATTGGTGCTAATCCAGGATCTCCATCTGGTGGTATGGGTCTTAAATTCGGTCTACCACAAACTTGATTTAATTCTTCATCACTTAAATTGTTATAAAAGTCAAATTCTTGATAAAAAGCATTGGTAAATAAGTCTAAATCAGGATTATTTAAATCTAACAACTCTTCTAGTTTAATTGTATGAGTAGTTTCAAAACTATTTATATAGACATTCATGAAAACCGCTCTACTAGATTCATGATTTAATAAAGTCTGAGCTATTAAAAAAGAAACCCAATGCAATTTAGTCTCAAAAGGATCTATATATGCAACCGCAATATTAGCATTAAATTGGTTGCTTTTGTCTTGAATTTTTAATGCTGTAGATTCATCTTGAATTAGTTCTTCTACACTACTTTCACCTCCACTACAGGAAGCAAAAACGAATACAGTTAGTAAAAGTTTAATATATTCTTTCTTCATTAGTTATAGTTTATAATTACAAAATATATCAATTCACTTATATTTTACATATCGATTCATTAACGTATTGTTCTAATTCGTAAACGTAATTTGAAATTGTGTGAATGTTATTTAAAAATTTCCTTTATAATATAATCTTTTCGTCTACTCGATACAGGAACTTGAATTTCTTCATTAAGAATTAAATTTCCCTGTTTGTTATATTGAATTACATGATTTTTATTGACTAAATAAGATTTGTGACATCTAATAAAAACATCTTTAGATAACAATTCTTCAAACAATTTTATAGGTTTTGAGACTACTATTTTATCTATCTTCTTAGTATAAAATGTAGTGTAATTACTTTCTGATTTACAATAAAAAATATCTTCCTCATTAACTGCATATATATTTTCTAATGTTTTTAAAATAATACGTTTATTTTTCTCATTTTTAGAAAAATGTTCTTTAGTAACTTCTATTGATTTTTTTAGATCATTATCTTTAACTTTATTCTGAATTGCTTTTTGAATAGCTTCTTTAAACTCATCATCATCTATAGGCTTTATCATATAGTCTAAAGCACCTATTTTAATGGCTTTGATTGCATGCTCATCAAAACCGGTAATAAAAATTATGTTTAAATTGCTATGATCTATCTCTGAAAGTATATCGAAACTTGTTCCATTCTTTAAATGAACATCCAAGAGCAATAAATCCACCTCATTATTCTCAATACAGTCTATAGCTTCAGTAACATTAGCTGCTTCTCCTACTACTACTACCTCTTTATCAAAGAAATGGTTTAATTTATTTTTAATTTTTTCACGAATGTATGTTTCATCATCAACTAAAATAGCTTTAATCATGATTTGTAAATTTATAAGGGATTAAAAACTCTACATAAACTCCTTTTTCTTCAGGATTGAGTTCATTGTTGTCTAAAATAACAATTTTACGTTTAGTAACTTTTTCTATGAATTTGGCGATCAAATCTGTAGAAATAGACATTTTATATTTGCTATCGTTAGCTTTTAAACCAATTCCATTATCATTAATGCTACATCGTAAATAGGTATCATCTATAAGCTTTAACTGTAATGTTAATTTTCCTTTGTAATCTATATGAGAAAAACCATGTTCAATACTATTTTCTATAAAAGGTTGAATTAGCATTGGAGGAATGTATAACGGTTCATCTTCCTCAAAATTTTCTAATTGTATATTATATTCAAATTCATTAGGAAATCTATACAATTGTAAATCAAGATATTTTTTAAGTAGCTCTAATTCATTTTCAATAAGTACATAATTACTCAATGAATTCGTTAATAATAATCGTAACAATCTTGAAAACTTAGTCAAATAACTAGCTGCTAGTTCTTGGTCTTCCTTGATCTGGTTTTGTATTACGGATAATGTATTGAATGAAAAATGAGAATTCATCTGCGATCGTAATAATCGTTGTTGCATTTGAATTTCATGTTTTTGAAATGTATAGCTTCGTTGTCTGTAAAACAAGAAACCAACTATAAGTAATAAAATTGATATACCACTAAATGCAAAAAGTTTAACGTTTCTTAGTGCTAATTCATTTTTTTCTGCCAATACTTTTTTCTCTTTTTCATTTGCCAATTGTAATGCATACAGTTTCTCTTCAATCTTTTGTTGCTGAACAATTTTTGACTCCTTAAGTAAATTCTCGTATTCTTCTAATACTTTACTTTCTTTTTTATTGGTTCTATAATTAAATAAAAAACGATATTTATGATAAAGATCTACATAAGGTTGATAGGAATTTGCATGTATAATTGCCTTTGTAGAATCTAGATATTTTTCCGCTATAGCATAATTTTTAAGCTCCAGATAAGCTTCAGTAATATTGTTATAAGATTCTAATAAGCGATAATTAGAATTGCTTTTATTTGATTTTGGGGATTTCGCTATTTCTTTAACTAATTGTATCGCTTTATTGTAGTATTTTACTGATTTTTCAATATCATTTTCAAAAAACCACAATATGCCAATCATGGTATTTAGTTGCCTTTTAGACTCTAATCCAGAATTTATGGTTTGAAGACTATCTAAAAGAGTGAAAGCCTTTTCCTTTTGATTTGAAAAGTAATATGATTGTGCTTTAAAGTTTGCGGTAATTACAAACATATCTAGATTATTTGTTTCTCTAGCTGCTTGTAGTGTTTTATTATTATATTTTATGGCCTCTTTATAATTCCCTAAATCCAAATATGCTCTTCCTAAATAATTGTAAGCGTACAAAACATCATCAATTAATTTTTCATCATCCGTAATGTCTATAAACTTTTCTGCTATGCTAATTGCATTCGCAATATTATCTTCACGTTCCTCCATTTCCCAAGCATTTTTAAAATAAGCTAGATGTTTAGCTCTTTCATTTGGTCCTTTTATAGTAGTAATGACTTTATAAAAATAATGTCGAGCAGAATCTAAATTATTTTTTCTTTTGAAGTAATTCCCTTTCAGAAAGAGATGCTCTACATGTAAAGTATCGGATATCTCAGGATATTTACGAAGGATTTTTTCTGATTTTTTAAGATGATCAAAAATAACATTATCAGCTTGACTATTCCTTGCCAACTCTTGTAAATTAACTACTTTATTCGTTGCTTCTTGGATAGTTTTAATAGAAGTGGGTTGATTACATGAAAACAAACACAAGATGACGAAATAAAAAGCCGTCATTTTTCTCATTTATTGATCTTTTTATCAACTCAAAAGTAATTCTTTAAAATTAAACTCTTCTTTTTATTATAAGTACAACTAAAGTATGCGTACATAATTTCTTACTATTCTGCACCAAATTCATAAAAAAAACAAAAAACCTTAGTGAATATATTTTACGCACTAAGGTTAACTAAATTTCTAATTTGAAGTGAATGATTTTTATGCTTTACACATTTCTATATAGCGTAAGGAATTAGCCGTTAAGTTTGTTATGTTATCATAATCAAATCTTCCTTTTCCATCTTTTTTTATCAATTTAGATCCCATTCCTAAACATATTGCACCAGCATTTATCCAAGATGCTATACTTTCCTTCGTTGGTGAAACTCCGCCGGTTGGCATAATGCTAGTCCAAGGGCAAGGTCCTTTTATTGCTTTTATAAACTCTGGTCCATAAATGCTACCAGGAAATAATTTAACAACTTCACAACCTAATTCCTCTGCTTTAGCTATTTCAGTTAACGATCCACAGCCTGGAGACCACAATATTTTTCTTCTATTACATACTATAGCTATATCTTCTCTAAATACTGGGGTTACTATAAAATTAGCTCCTAGTTGCATATAAAAAGAAGCTTCGGCAGCGCTAGTTACAGATCCTACTCCAATAATCATATCATCAAAATTCTGACTACAATATTTAGATAGTTCTTCAAAAACTTTGTGCGCAAAATCTCCTCTAGCCGTAAACTCTAACAATCTAGCTCCTCCTTTATATAAAGCATTTATTATTTCTTTACTAATTTCAACATCATCATGATAAAAAAGAGGTACTAGCCCCGTGCTTTGCATAGTATTTACCACTTGAATACGTGAAAACTTTGCCATATATTTTTTGTGTTAATGGTTTATCTAGAAACTTTTCCTGATGTATTCCCTTCTACCATTGTTAATATTTCTTCTTTGGTTGCTAAATTAAAATCCCCTGAAATTGTATGCTTCAAACAACATGCAGCAACTGCAAAATTAAGCGTTTGTTGCAAATCAAAATCAGGGTCAATTAATCCATACAGTAAGCCTCCCATAAATGCATCTCCACTACCCACTCTATCTACTACAGGAGTAACATCTCTGGTTTGCGCTTTTAATATTTTTGATTTATCATAAAGAATACCGCCTATTTTTTGATGTGAAGCACTCACAGAATATCGTAATGTGGTAGCCATAATCTTTAAATTTGGACAAAATTCCAATACCATATCATATAGATTAGGTAGTGAGTTTATGTCTTCATAATTAGGGTATACTTTTTCTTTACCTAACATGAAAAGTGCAGTATCTATATCTCCTAGAATAATGGTACTATAACTTAGTAATTCTGGCATTATATCTGAAGGAGCTTTATCGTACTTCCATAATTTAGATCTGTAATTTAAATCTGAAGAAATCGTAATTCCTTTCTTATGCGCAATTTTAATTGCTTTTAAACATTCATCAGCGGCATTTTGAGAAATTGCAGGTGTTACACCGCTCCAATGAAAATGAGTTGCATTTTCAAATACCTTTTCCCAATCAATCATACCATCTTGTACTGTTGCAATGGAACTATTAGCTCTATCATAGATGACTTTACTGCCTCTAGTTCCTGCACCAGTTTCAAGAAAATATATTCCCATTCTTTGACCTCCGAATGAAATATTATGGGTTCCAACATTACGTTGTCGTATTCTTTCTATAGCACAATGACCAATATCATTATCAGGGAGACAAGTAACAAAATCGGATTCTATGCCATAATTAGCAAGAGAAACAGCTACATTAAACTCACCTCCACCATAAGTTACATCAAAAAAATTAGCTTGTGAAAAGCGTAAATGTCTCTCTGTTGCCAAACGCATTAAAACTTCTCCAAATGCTACTACTTTACTCATCTTTTATTGGTTATATGCTTATGAAATTATAACTACTTATTTAGATTCCTAATGCTTGGCCTCCTCCTATTTGAATAGTTTCAGCAGTAATAAAACCAGCATCTTTACTTGCTAGGAAAGAAACCACTCCAGCTACATCTTCTGGTTGTCCTAATCTTCCTAACATAATATTCTTCGCCCAAGAAGCAAATACTTCTGGCTTTGTTGATTTAATTTGCTTGTGAAAATCTGTATCGATTGTACCAGGAGAAACAGCATTTGCTCTAATTCCATACTCAGCTAAATCTTTAGCCAACGCTCTAGTTAATGTATGAACCGCTGCTTTTGATGTTCCATAAATCCCTGCTCCCGGTCCACCAGCATTCCAACCAGCATTTGATGTATAATTAATGATTGATGGATTGTCACTTTTCTTTAAGAATGGTATTGCCGCTCTAGAAGCAAAAAATGCAGAATCTAAATTTAATGCCATAACAAAACGGTAAAAATCAGTAGTCATTTCTTCAAAACGTTGGCGACCACCTAAACCTCCTGCATTATTAACAAGTGTGTCTATTTTACCATACTTTTCACCAATCTTAGTGATGTTTTCGGTTACAGCTTCTTCTTTAGTTACATCGAAACCATAATATTCGGCAGTAATTCCCTCAGAGGTAAGTTCTTCTACTCTCTTTGCTCCCATATCATCTTCAATACCGTTTAATATTACAGTATATCCATCTTTTCCTAATCTCTTTGCTACAGCAAATCCAATTCCTCCAGTAGCTCCAGTAATAACAGCTATTTTACTCATTTTAATTGAAATTTTGATTATTTGTTTTAATTTTTATTATTTACTCTTTTAAGGGTTTAATCTCTTTACACAAAGCATAAATAGCAAGTAGTGATAATGGTGCTAAACATGCTAATATTATAAATGCGGGTGTGTAACTTGTTTTTGTTATTTCTGGTATAAGCCTATTCATGATTATTACAGATATAGCTCCAATACCACCAGCTAAACCAGCTAAAGTTCCTACAGATTTGCCTTTTAATAAATCACTAGAAATAGTTTGTATATTACTTATTGAAAATTGGAATCCGAAAAGAACAATAAAAACGAATACCACAAATTTTTCAGGAGTATCAGCAAAAAGAATTGCGCTTAAAATCCCTACCAATATTATTAAAGTACCAATGGTAATTACTTTTTTTCGTGCAGTATCTAATGTTTTTCTTTCTAAAAGGTATTTTACATACCAACCTCCTGCAATACTACCAATAGCAGCACCTACATATGGAAACCATGCATATAAACCTATTTCTTTAACGTTAAAACCATATTCTTTATTTAGATATATTGGCATCCAAAAAACAAACAGCCACCAAATAGGTTCTATAAAAAAACGAGACAGTAATACTCCCCAAGCCTCTTTATAGCTTAATATTTTTGAGATACTCCATGTGGTATCTTTAGTATCACTACTCACCATTTCTTGTTCATCTGAAAAAATATGATGCTTTTCTTCCTCTGTAATCCAAGGATGTTCTTTAGGTAGTTTTTTATTAAAAATGAGCCACGGGATGATCCATAAAAAACCTAGAATACCAATAATAACGAACGTAACTTTCCAACCATACCCTTCAAATAAACTAGCTATTGTTGGTGCAGCAACTATAGATCCAATAGCTGCTCCTGCATTAAATATTCCTTGGGCAACGGCTCTTTCTTTAATCGGAAACCATTCTGCATTATTCTTTACTGCTCCAGGCCAATTACCAGCTTCTGATACCCCTAATAAACCTCTAAAAATGCTTAATGATGTAACTCCTTTAGCAAAAAAATGTAATAACGAAGCTAATGACCAAAAGAATATAGATAGTACAAAACCGATTTTGGTACCTACTTTATCATAAATTTTTCCAGAAATTAACTTTCCTAAGGCATAGGTAAATGTGAAAATATTGATAATCCAAGCATAATCTTCTTCCGTCATTCCTAAGTCATCTCGCATAGCTGGCCACATTATACCTAATGCTGATCTATCTATATAATTGATTATTGTTGCAAGACAAACTAATCCAATAATCCACCATCTAAGTCCTTTAATTTTCATTTTAGTTTAAAATTTTAATATGATATGTTTGGTTGAGTGTTTAACTTTTTGCGTAATTTTTGACATAAATATCCTAGGAAAGCATATTTTATATATGTTTCTTTATGTTATTTTAGAATGTCTTTTTTGCTAAATTACTTACAGACTCTGCTATATTTTTTAGAACTACTAACCTTGTTTCTAAACATTATAACAGTATTGATATAGTAGTTTAAAGTGTTCTTTCATTTTTTGTTTAGCCAGCTGAGGGTCTTGATTTTTTATAGCTTCATAAATATCATAATGCTCTTGTATACCTTTAAAGGACATATCTTTATCACAGACATGATATTTCTCAAAATTTGTAATGATACCAGGAGTAATCATCAACATAAAGGTATTAATAGTACTGTTTCCGCTTGCTTTGGCAATAGCCAAATGAAAAAGTAAATCTTCTTGAACAGCTTCTTCACCTCTATGAACTTTATCAGTATAAGCTTCTAACATTTTTTCCATGGCTTCTAAATCCTCTTCGGTTCTTCGTAAAGCAGCCAATCTAACAGTTTTGAGTTCTAATAAAATCCTAGTTTCTACTAAAGATTTAAAACTAGGCTCTTCTAACCTCAAAATATCATCGATCATACCATTTAAGGCTGTTATTCCGATATTAGCTACAAAAGTGCCACTTTGAGGAATTGAAGTTAGTAACTCATAAAATTCTAGTTTTTGAATTGCTTCTCTGATATTTCCTCTTGAAACTCCAAATTTTTCAGACAACATTCTCTCTGAAGGTAACTTATCTCCAGGTTCAAGATTTTTAAAATTTATTAAATCTCTGATTTGAGAAATAATTGTTTTTTGAACCTTTTGATTTTCATTACTTGTCAGTATATCTAATTTCATTTTCTTTGTCTTTAAAATTGGTTAACCAGCTCTTAACTCACAAATTTAACAAATTACGCTTATTAAATTTTAATTACACTTGCTATTTTTCTCTAAAGTTAAAGTTAAAAAATTAATGTGAAATTTTTAACTCGTAATAATTAACCTTAGCATAAGCCTCTTTATCTCTGGTTTGAAAGTAATTACCTGCCTTAAAGTAATTTTCAAATATTCGCCATCTTTTCATGTGAACATTATCGTACACTTTAAATTCGTTATTATTCAAACTTACTACCATTTTACCGTCGGTTACTTTTACCTCCAATGTGAATTTTTTAAACCCTACTTTTTCCTTAAATGTAAATCCTTTATCATCTCCCCAAGCGTCTTTATGCAATAACTCTTTGTCTGTTGCATTCAGGTTTTTTAGCACTTTTGTTTTCACTCTGATTTTTCCATTTTTCCAGTAGATTTTTAGAATTGGGGGAGCATTATTATCTTTCTGTCCTATCAATTCCTTTTGTTCGTTAGTTAATCTACCATGAATTTGCATCACAATAGTTTTATGATATTCTCCTTTTTTATTCTTTGATATTTCCCCTATTGAAAGTTTACCTTTCATTCTTCCTCCTTCTTTGAATGTCCAGTTTACAGTATTGTCTCCTGGTTTCATTTGTTCTCTTAGCTCTGAACGAGAATATTTAGTATTACTCGTAGTTACTTGAGGAGTTGCATAAAACACTAAAGCTCCTTTTATTGAATCATTATACATATACTTTTTAAGTAATGTATTATTTGCATAATCAAAGATTTCAGGTGGTTGAAATTCGTAAGGCCTTCCATTTGATTTTCCTTCAGGTATGGTAACTTTCCAATGTGAAAGGTCTATTTTAGGAAGCTTTATTTTTTTATTTCGTTTCTTTTTTCTTGTACGTTTTTCTTCAACATTCAAGTCTGAAATGCTATTATTTTGGCCAATAGCATTTGCAGACATAAATATAATTATAACAATGGACACTATATTTTTAAGAATGTTTTTCATGTTAACTATCAAAAGAATTATTTGTTAATCGCGGTAATCGTAACAGTATCTATTCGTATTTCTTCATCTCCACTGTTGTAACCAAAGTCTCCTCCATTACCTCCAGTAGCAGGTCCTCCAATACCTCTTAAGAATAATGCAACACTATCATTAGCTCCTGAATTAAAAGTAAATGTGTAGGTTACATAACTATCATCTACTGGATTAGCAATACTTTCATTTAATAGGTTATTAGCTGCTGTTTCTACCTGAGCTATAGATGTATACCCCCAATTATCTTGCGGAAATTCAGCTGTATCTGTATAATATACTGGAGTATATCCACCTACATAACCTGATCCTGATAATACTCTCACTTCTAAAACACTAGTTGGAGCTGCACCTCCTGACGGCTCCTTAAAAGAAGCTAGTACTGTTATTGTATAATCAGCATTAGGAACCACCTCAAATTCTTGGTAAGCATGATCTGGTTCAATATTATCTAATTTCAACACATTATCAGATCCTCCATTACCAGAGCTAGATTCACCTTGATCTCCTAAACTTTTATTAATCCATGCAGAGCATGCACAATCAGAACCTGATGATTTTGGTAATTTTGTAAAATCTGCATTCACAATTACAGGATCAGGAGTATCGGGTTGTTCAGGTTCTACAACTTCTATTTCTTTTGAAATGGTACTTTCAACACCTAAAGCATCAGAAGCTGTTAATGTTACTGTGTACTTACCTTCACCAGGATAATCATTAACTCCATCAACATCAGTAGATGTGTTTCCATCTCCAAAATCCCATTGGTACGTTGTAGCACTTACAGATAGATTTGCAAAATTATATCTCTTAAAATCTACAGTGCTTTGTGAAGCTTCAAATTCAGCTGAAGGAGGTGTTTTATCTTCAATAGAACCTTCTTCAGGAAGTTCAAATTCAAAAGATTCACAAGCGCTGAATGAGAATAAAGCTATACTCAAGAAGATTACTAAGAAGTGATATTTTTTAAATAATTTATCTTTAGTTTTCATTTTAAAATTATTTTTTTGATTAATAACCAGGGTTTTGATTTAAAACTCCTTTACCTAAATTCACTTCTCTTTGAGGAATAGGTAATAACAGATCTGTTGCACTAAAACTTCTACCTGTATTGGTTGCAAAGTTTGATAGAACCTCTTGTGCTTTATTGAATCGTAACAAGTCGAATAAACGGTGATTTTCGTAAGCTAATTCAACGCGTCTTTCTAATAATAATTCATCTTTAGTAATTGAAGTAACAGGCGTAGTAAGACCAGCACGATCTCTTACCTTTTGAAATGATTCTAAAGCAGCTGGTACTGATGTATCGTTATTAGTTGCCATAATAGCCTCAACATGCATCAGAAGTACATCTGCATATCGTAATACAATCCAATCGTTACCTGCTTGAGTTGGATTACTTGAGGTAGGATCTATTCCTAAACTTGAATCTCCGTCTGGTATATATTTTACAACTTGAAATTTTGTAGGTTGTGTAACATCTACTCTGTATGAAAATTGTGCTCTATTTCCTCCAAAATTATCTAATGCTTCTTTAGAGTCTGGAGTCGCATAATTTACACCACTTGTTCTTCCTACAGCATTTAACCATTCTGCTGAAAAATTTTGACTGTTTAATGCATCATCTCCATTATACCCTATAACAAATAGTACTTCACTATTCCCTTCATTAAAAAAGATATCTTTAAAGTTAGTTTCTAAGCTAAATTGAGATGAATTGATAATATCTTCACACAATTGTTGCGCTTGTAAGTAACGTTTATTTTCTGTAGTCATATATACCTTAGCTAATAAAGCTTGAGCTGCTGCTTTAGAAGCGCGATACTGACTATCATTAGTTAAGCTATTGATTGCAAATTCTAAATCTGATTCTATTAAAGCATACACTTCACTTTGAGGCTTTTGTGTAAATTGTATTTCTTTATCTTCAGGAGAAATTACTCTATCCACTAATGGAATGTTTCCGAACAAACGTACTAAATTGAAATAAGCATAAGCTCTAACAAATTTAGCTTCTCCTTCAAATTGACCTCTTTTTGCATCTGAAGCATTTCCTAAGTTTTCTAAAATCACATTTGCTCTAAAAATGATATTATAAAAACTACGATAGTAATCATCTACTATTCCATTTGTAGCTTCAATTGCAAAATCTTCAAATTGTGCTGCTTCTCCTTCACTACTCTTAGTTTCAGTATTATCACTACGCATTTCAGTCACATAAAATTCAACTTGAATTCCATGATTGTCATTAGATCTAGTAGAGTTAATACCTTGAATACCATCATACATATTTACTACTCCAAGTTCTATTTCATCATCATTAGCATAGAAAGTTTCGCCATTAGGAACATTAATGGGTTTAAGGTCAAGAAAATCATCATTACAAGACACTATTACAGTAATGATTAGTATTGAGAATATATATTTTAGTTTTTTCATTGCTGTTGGTTTAAAATTCTAGATTAACACCTAATGATACTGTTCTAAATATTGGAGAACCTGCTCTCTGATAACCGTAAGTTAATGGCCCTGTATTTTCTACAAACTCTGGATTAAATCCTGTATAGTTATCTGCGGTGAAATACAATAAATTTTGACCCGTAACATAAATTCTTGCTTTTGAAATAAATTCGAAAGAATCTGGTAAACTATTTGAGAAATTATATCCCATATTCACATTTCTTAATGTTATGTAAGATGCATCTTGGATTATTGAATTTGTGAATATTTTTTGTCTGATAAATTCTTGATTTGGAGTTGTAGCTGTGTTAAAATCTTGAGAGCTATTAAAATGATTGAATAAATATTGATCTCCCATATTTCTAACTTCTGCTCCATGACTACCTTGCCACATAAAACTTAAATCAAAATTCTTATAACGAACATTATTAGTAAAACTCCAAACTAAATCTGGGTATGGATTACCTAAAATCGTTTTATCATCATCGTCTATTAAACCATCTCCATTAAGATCTTTTACATACACATCTTGAGCCTCACCACCTACTGGATGAAAAGGATTATTAATAAATTCTAAAGGAATTTCTTCATCTACTACCCAACCATAAAATGAAGCTACTGGATTTCCTACTAAATTGATCCATTCTGCAGCTCTTTTTGAATCTACATTTAATATTTGACCATTAGAATCTCCGAAATCTAAAAGTTCATTTTCATTCACCGATGCTAAAATTGTTGACGACCATGTAAAATCTTCATTTGAAATATTACGCGTTCTCAATTCAGCTTCAAAACCTCTATTTTCTGATTTACCAAGGTTAACTAAACCATTAGAAAAACCTGTTGTACTTGACACTGGGTTGAATAACAACTGTTGATCATTTGTTTTCTGATATACATCTATCGATCCTGAAATTCTATTGTTAAGAATACCAAAATCTAATCCTAAGTTGATTTCTTGCGAGCGCTCCCATTTTAAATCAGGATTTGCTAAATTACTTGGATTAAAACCTGGGGCTATAGTACCATTACCGTCTAAAATTGCCTGACTAGACTGTAACAAAGCTGCAAAAGGATAAGAATTAGTTATGTTACTACCAGTACTTGTTCTATTGTTACCACTTAAACCATAACTAGCTCTTAATTTTAAATTGGAAATTACTTCGCTATCTTCTAAGAAACTTTCATTACTAGCAATCCAACCTATTGAAGCAGCTGGGAAATCACCAAATTTATTATTTGGACCAAAAACAGAGCTACCGTCTCTTCTATAACTTAAGGATAGTAAATATCTATCATCATATGCGTAATTTATCCTTCCAAATAAAGACACAAAACCTGTTTTATATTGTTCAGAAAGTCTAGCTGAAATATTTTCTGCAGCCCCTAAAGTTTGTGAAATATCTGAAGCAAAACCTGTACCTGTAACAGATTGAAAATCAAAATCAAAATTCTCAGTAGAAAAACCTGCTACTGCATTAAAGTTATGGGCTTCTCCAAATACCTTTTTATACGTAAAGTAATTATCATTTACTAAATGTATTCTGTTAAAACCAGTTAGCGTTAAAAACGCTGCATCAGCACCATTTCTATTGGCTTCTACTCCTGAATAACGAAATCCATTACTTTGTTCGTAATCACCAGAAAAAGATGTTTTAAACTCTAATCCATCAATAATTTTATAGTTTAAATATACAGAACCAAATAAACGAAATCGATCTTGGGTACGGTTTCTTTCCAGTACTTTAGCTGCCGGATTTGTATTTGATGAGTTACTAATATCTGTACCTCCTGATACTATAGGCTGTCCTGTTACTAAATCATAATCATCAAACATACGTTGAACTGCGTAATCTCCTATTTGAACATTAGCCCATTTACCATTATCTCTTAATCGGTTAACAAATTGTATATTATTTTCATCAATATATAAAGGTAACCAAGAAGGTTGTCTTAAAATATCATGCACAGAACCATCGAAACGTCTTCTTTTCGTGAATGTTGGTGTAACACTAAAACCTACTTTTATTTTTTTAGAAAGTTTTGTATCAACTTTCAATTTCAAATTATATCTCTCAAAATTATCTGTTAGTAAAACCCCTTCATCTTTTAAGTATCCAAGATTTGTACTAAATTTTGTTTTATCGTTCCCCCCTCTTGCGCTAAATGAATGACTAGTAATAGTACCTCCATCGAAGATGACATCTTGCCAACTTCTATCTGTACCTATAAGTAATTTATATCGTGTTCTATCTGATAATCCACCACTAAAAGCTTGTTCTGCAGCCGCTGTTTGAGCCAATGAAAAATCATAAGCATCTGAACGTCTAGCCTCTTTAAATCCAGTAAATGTGCTATATGAAAATTTTGTTTTCCCTTCTTTTCCTGATTTTGTTGTGATTTGTATTACACCATTCGAACCTCTTGAACCATAAATTGCGGTAGAAGCTGCATCTTTTAATACATCAAAAGATTCTACATCATTCATATCTAAAGTTGCCATAAAATCATTAGCTACTACTAATCCATCAACAACAATTAAAGGATCTGAATTTCCTGAAATAGAACCTGTACCTCTAATACGTATTGTGGGTGCCGAACCAGCTTCCCCCTCAGTAGCTTGTATATTTACCCCAGACACTTGACCAACTAATGCATCATCAACACGGGAAACCCCAACCTGTTCTAAGTTTTTATTTACTAATTTGGATACTGCTCCAGTTATGTTTGATTTTTTTTGTGTACCATAACCTACAACTACTACTTCATCTAGTAAATTCGCATCTTGTTTTAACTTTACTTCTAGTCTAACGTTACTTTTTACTGTAATTAGCCTAGTTACATATCCTAAATTTGAAAATTGTAGCACATCTCCTTCTTTAGCTTTTAAAGAAAAATTACCATCAAAATCTGTAGATGTACCTTTTTCTGTTCCGAAAATGATGACATTCACCCCTGGTATAGGCAATCCATCTTCATCCCCTAAGACAGTACCACTAACATCAAAGCTCTCTTGAGCGACAATAGCCATACAATAAAGTAGCATAGCCATAAAAGTTAATTTTGTTCGTAAGTTCATAATTTAATGTTTGTTTGTAATAATTTGATCTTACACAAACACAAAATTGCAGTTCAATAATTGCAAATAATATAAATTCATTATTTTTGTATTGCAATTGCGTTTTTGCATTTGTAATTTCTTCCCGCCGAAAGGAAGTTAACTATAAGGATAGCCGACCATCTATCCTTATTTTTTATGTTTTTAAATTGGTTTACCAATTTGGTTAACCAAATATAAATGTAATTTTTCTTAATTCAAAAGAAAACCTATATTATTTTGTCATAAAATCCTCTCTAATAGGACTAAATACATCAATTAACACTCCTGCCTCTCTACATATAGCTCCATGCATTACGTGCGGTGGTATATAAAAGCAATCACCCCCTTTTAGTATTTTAGTTTCTTTACCAATCGTAAGTTGAAAAGATCCACTTTCTACATAAGTTACTTGTGAATGATAATGCTCATGCATTGGCCCAACTCCACCAACTTCGAAATGTACTTTAACAAGCATAATTTCATTATTATATCCCATTATTTTACGTTTAACGCCTTCACCTACTGTTTCCCATTCTATTTCATCTCCGAATAGAAACTCCTTACTTGCTTCAAATGTTTTCATTGGTTTATGATTTAATTATTAAAATAATAAGGACCTGACCATTGATAGTCCGTATTATTGATATTTAATTTATGATTTGCTATGTCTGATGCATTTTGATTTGAAACAATGAAAACTTTCTTTGTTCCATTTTTGAAATGAATTTCTACACTAGTATACTCTTCCGTATCCAACAATACTTCAATGTTTTTTATTTCACTATATGAATTTAAAGCAGCTTCAGTAACTGGATTATAAATACCATGGGATTCTAAGATATTTACATACAAAACAGTTGAAGTATTTTCTTTACGTTGGATTATTACGGGATCATTTCGTAAATTAAAACTAGGATCATTTGCTCCAATACTTCCCAAAATAAAAGTATCGTTTGATGTGTTTGCAGAGGATAATGAATAGAATGTTTTATGGTGTAACCATGTGAATTGGGAAAATTGTTCTTTCGATTTTCCTTGGGCTTCTTTCCATAGGTGTTGATATCCATTGCTGTCACCTAAAGGCGATAAACTTGTGAACTTTTTAAAATCGATAGTTGATGAAATATATTGACCAAAATAGTAATAGGGTAAGTCGTATTTATGTTTTTGATCTGAGTTTACTCTATATACATCTATTATAAATGGTTTTGCTAAATCTTCATCGGAAACTAAAGCCATTGTTCTATGCATTTTAGTTCCTTTATATGCATTATTTTCTTTCGCACTTACGATTTGAAATTTTGGATTAGAAACATTAAAAAAATACTTATCTGAATGATGTTTACTACTTTCCTTATATTTTCCTTTGTATTGAGATTCTTCATTTATCGCAATAGTATTATGAGCAATAGTCTGTTTGGCCCAAGTTTTATTTTCTTTTAAATATCCTCCCCCATTTTTCTGTTCTACATTTACATAACGTACTAGACCGTAATCTTGAATTACTTCTTCACCATTTTCATAGAATGAAAAAGAAAGTTTATCAAAATGTCCATGACTCAAACCATGAGCCGAGTATTTCATGACTAAAGTTAATTTTTGATCATTAATACTTGTTCTTAAAATTCCTACTCCACCTTTATCTCCTTTTGCTCCATCACGTAGTTCAATAGATTTTTTTTCAAAAGGTAACTCTTGATCATTATAAATAGCAGTAGCAACTGCCATCCCTGCTTCATCTAATTGTACTTTATTTTGTGCTTTTGCTATAGAAAGTAATTTTCGATCTTGATCTCCGTAGAAATAAGCAATATCAACAGCAGAAACCAAAGATTCTGTATGGTAAGACATCCCCTTTTGACCGTCGTTTAAAGGAAAAAATTCTCCGTCTTCATCCGATAAGTTTATAATAGCATCAACCGATTTTATTAAAACACCATCTTTATATTTAAAAATATCTAGTTCTGGCTTTTTATTTTGAAGTGCTTGCGCAAATATCAAAAAAGGATACATTGCGTATCTCTGATAATAAGGACCTTCAGTATAGTAACCATCTGGAGAAAAAGGACTATCTAAATTTGCTAAAAAACCTGATTTACCTTCTTTATTTTTAATGAATCCTCCGTCATTATCCTTAGCATCAGTAGCAATACCATCGTTTTCAATTCCATAAAGTGCGCGATTTACTAATACTTCATCATCCATTACCAAACCTATCATTCCCACAGCAACACAACCCCAAGTACTATGATTGTGAATACGATTAAAAAACTGAGGTGTTTCCACAGACAGAAAATCTGCAAATGGTTTAAATAAATTTTTCTCTAAAAAATCCCTATCCTCTTTTGATAACCAACCATAAATACAGTCATAAGCTTGGCTTGTATATACCAACCAATTGGCATCATTCAAACACTGCCAAAAAATTTTCCCTCTTGCATATGATCTTTCTTGTGGATGTCTTTGTAAGTTTGGATATAATTCCGCATACTTCATCAGCATATCCTTGATATAGATAGCATATGTATCATCATTTAAAATTTGAAATAACATTCCGGCTTTATGCATCATCACATAGTTTTTTTTATGTTGAGTATGCGTATATCCTCCTGCCATATCCTTTGGTATAGGAACATTTATTCCTTTGATAATTGCTTTATCTACTTCTTCTTTTGTTTTTGCTAAAGTTTCATCAAAAAGCGGTGCTTTTCCTAATTGCTTTCTAATCTCTTGTACACCTTTTACAGTTAGTGCTACATTTGGATGTTTAAATGTATTGACCTTATTTTCTCTATTATTATCTTTTTTATGTTGACTTTCATTACAAGAAATGAGAGACAACATGAAAATGATAATCAATGTTTTATAATTGTATAACATAGAGGTTAGTAAATTAATTTTTGAGATAAATTTTCTTCTACTTTAATTTTTCCTGAGTTTTGTATCGTATTGTTAACAGACTTTTGTCCTTTTGCTCCCCAAAGAATAGCTGTAAATTTGGGTGAATTATTGATAAACGAGTTATTCTCAAATTCTAAATTAACAATCCCTCTATTTTTTATTAATATTCCATTGAGTTCGCTTTTCCCGCAATTAGTAAAGGTATTTTTCTTTACTATTAAATTACCTCCAATTGTCGATTCGTCATATCCTCCTCTGTAGTAATTGATCACATCTTTAGCTATATTGGAAAATTTAGAATTTTCGATAGTTAAAAATTCTGCATTATAATCTCCTTTATCATCTATTTCTTTATTTAATAAAATACCATACTTACAATTCGTAAGCTCAGAATTTGTTATACTAATTTCATCAGCAAAAGATCCTTTAGTTGCTTCAAATATGGTTTTAAAATTAGATACTTGAGTATTATCTACAAACAAGTTATAGGTTGTGTACATATTTTCATCTAGTGTCGAAAATGCTTTTTGCGTTCCATCACCTAATAATTCAACATTCGTAAGTTTTAAATTTGAGTTAGGATATAATTTAAATCCTGAAGCTTCTCCTGTAAAATGTAGTTGTGCTCTCTCTTCTTTATTTTTTGAAGTAATTACTATTTCAGTTTTTATTGATACAGGAGTAGTAATTGTATAATTTTTAGCCGTTAATAGTATAGTATCTCCAATGTCAGAATTCTCAATTGCTTTTAAAAACTCTTCTGAATTATTTGCTTCTGTTTGCTTTGGTTGTTTTCTTTTTACATTAGGATTAAACCAGTTTGTACCATATATTTTATAATCTATTTCTCCTTTGATATTATTGAACTGACTGATAGCTCCAATCGTAATATTCTCTCTAGAGCGTCCAAATAAATCAGTTCTAATATTCTTATCAAAATCGAAGCCTGTATATCCTTCTTTTAGTTGAGAATTTGGGAATAAAAGCCAATCACTATACCTTTCCATTTCAATTTTTTCACTAATCACCCCTTCTTTTGTAATTACAGTATTAAAAGGATGACTTGATATATTTTTGTAAAAATTTATCCCATCTACATCATCATAAGCAACAATTAAACTATCTGAAGTATTTTCACTATACATAATATTGTTAGCTATAATAATACGCTCCGGTCTTGCTGACCTGATTTCAGAAGCAGGCAAAACATCTTTTTGCTCTAGATTTGCTCCTACACTAAAGTGGAATGGTGACTTACAATTCATCCAAGTATTATTAGCCACCACCACATCAGTTACTTGATTGTATCTATTTAATGGGGATTTAGGAATACCATTCATAACCGCTAATGGAGCACGAAACTCATTACCTCTTAAGTTATAGAAATAATTATTTGTGATCCAATGCCCTGTATTAATTACTCTAATTCCGCCTATGAAATTAGAATCATCACTACCAATAAAAATATTACCGTTTATTTTGTTATAATTTCCATGTCTTAATACCAAAGAACCTTCACATTGATCAAAAATGTTATAATTAAATTCATTAAAGTTAGATTTGCTTGAGATGATTTCTACTTCTCCATTGCACTTTTCAAAGTAGTTTTTCTCTACTTTAACATAAGCAGGAGTCATAGAAGTATAACTATCTCCAATTTGCATGGTTTCTGCCCTTGGTCCTCCTTTTCTTGGACGTGGTCCAAAATGATTGGCAAAAATTTTATGATATGTATTTACATTTTCGTTTCCTTTTAAGAAAACTCTAAGTGTAGGTCCTTGATTAGATTTACCTGAGATATAACAATGATCTAATTGATTATGTTGCCCCCAAAATTCTATCCAATGGTCTTTTTTATCTCTATTAGGTTGTGTAAAGTTTTTAATTACACAATTGGTAACAATGCAGTGCTTAGCAATTTTATTATTATCAATTTTATACCTAATAACCGCTTTATCTGTAGTATAACCATCGGTAAAATACAATCCTTCAACTTTTAAATACTCCCCACCTAGTTTTAAAAATGATTTCCCCGTTATTATTACTTCGCCATCAGTTTCTGCTCTTAATGTTATTGGTGCTTCTTTGGTACCTAAACCATAAAATTTAAGCTCTAAATTTTTCCATTCACCATTAGCCATAACAATAACATCTCCTGGTTTTGCACTTTTAATCGCTTTTACTAATGCTTCTTTAGTTTCAACTTGTATATTATTATAAGAAGTAGCTGTTTTACAACAATAAAAAGTGATTACAGTAAAAAGAGATATTAAAAATTTTTTCATTTCAAGATTTAATTATAAAAACAAAATAAGTTAAAAAGTACCTGTATAAGTTTTTAGATTTTAGTTTTTAAAACTGGTTTACCAATTTGGTTTACCAAACATATGGATAATTTACGATTCAACAAAAATTAAGCTAATTTTTTTTCAAAAAATAAAATTTATTCAATAAATCTTATTGATTTTAAACAATAAGGAATAAGCCTTTTGTATAAAATTAATTATCTAATTATTTTATGTAGAATTACTTCTACTGAAAGTAAGTATTTTTGAATTTCTCTACATTTTTAATAGACTTTTCTATCCAAAGAGCATAGATTTCTAATTTCTCCTGATCTGTTAACTGCCAAGCAATATCAGATTTTCGTAATCGTGTAGTAATATCTTGTAAAATTATAGCTGCGGCTACAGAAATATTTAAACTTTCTGTAAAACCAACCATAGGCACTTTTAAATACCCATCCGCATTTTCTAACATAAAATCTGATACCCCTTCTCGCTCAACTCCAAACACAAATGCTGATTTTTTAGTAATATCAAAATCTGATAGGTAACATGAATCATTATGAGGTGTCGTTGCTATTATTTGATATCCTTTTTGTTTCAGTGTATCAAAACATTCTTTAGTATTATTCGTTTCCGATTTAAATCGATGAAAATCGAGCCATTTCTGGCTTCCTTTAGCTATTTTTCGAGAAACCTTATTGACATAACTATTTTCTATGGTATATACATCTTGAAGTCCAAATACATCACAACTTCTCATAACAGCACTAGCATTGTGAGGTTGAAAAACATTTTCTAAAACTACAGTAAAATGACGCGTTCTTTGAGATAATACCTCTTTAAATGTATTTTTTCTATTCTCTGTTACGTATTGCTCAAGATAAGCCAATAAATCTTCATCAATCATAGCACAAACTTATAAAAATTATTACTTTTAATTCCATGAAAAATTTGGTTGTACTTACTGGTGCTGGAATAAGTGCCGAAAGCGGAATTAATACATTTAGAGATGCTGATGGTCTATGGGAAGGTCATGATATTATGGAAGTTGCTTCTCCACAGGGTTTTGAAAACAATCCTGAGTTGGTTTTGGATTTTTATAATCAGCGTAGAAGACAATTATCTGATGTGCAACCTAATAAAGCGCATTATAATTTAAAAAAATTAGAAGAAAAGTTTAAGGTATCTATAGTAACTCAAAACGTCGATGATTTACATGAAAGAGCTGGTAGTAGTGATATCACTCATTTACATGGTGAATTAGTAAAAGCTAGAAGTTCTGTGAATGAAAATTTAATTTGTGAGTGGAGAAACGATATTATATTGGGTGATAAAGCGGAAGATGGTTCTCAATTACGTCCTCATATTGTTTGGTTTGGAGAACAAGTACCTATGCTTGATCTAGCAGTTTCTATTACTGAAAAGGCAGATATTTTAGTTATTATTGGTACTTCCATGCAAGTATACCCAGCGGCTAGTTTAGTGAATTTTATTCAACCTGATACCCCTATTTATTTTATCGACCCTAATCCTAATATAAATAAAAACGCCTTTGATAACTTAACAATTATCAAAGACGTTGCGTCTTCTGGTACAGATGAACTTTTAGTGTTACTTAATGAAAGTAATCATTAAGTTATCATCTGCATTTTCTAGGTCTTCTATTAATTCAACGATAAGTTTATCGTCAGATACTTCTATTACTCTATGGAAAATAGTTTCAGATCCAGAAAGCTTAATCATTTTCTTATCGTTATCATAAGTCCAAGAGAACATTTTAGAATCACCGAAATGATTTTCTTCTACTTTACCATCTTCAGAAAAAGCTAACCACTCGTCAGTTTTATTAATTGACATTTCTGGTTCTTCGCCTTTTTCTTGAATTGACTCAATAAACCATTTTCCTGAAGTTAAAATGCTTTTAACGTCTTGAGCTTCCGCCGTGAAAGCCATTAAACCTAAAAATAATGCTACAATAAATTTCTTCATTTTGATAGATTGTGTTTTTACTCAAAAATAAACAAAAGTTGGACCAAAATGGTGATTGTTAATAACTAACTTATAATTTTTTTAAAAAAACTATATAACTCACCTTTGCTTATGGCACTCCCTTTTTCTATTAAATCAAATATTTCAACATTTCGCTCAGAAGTATACTTCTTTGAGCCTTCAAAGATATCAACTTCCTTTGAATTATAATTTTCTAGTAACCAAGTATAACCATTTTGTGTTAATAAATCAACTTCTTTTTCTACTTTAATTACGATTCTACTGATTTTTTCAGCTTTACAGTTAAAAAGATTAATTGTATTTTTTGAAAAATGTTCTAAATATTCTGTTTTGTTTAATACATTATTCCAAACAATATCGCTAAAAACATTTAATTCATTTTCTGCTAATGCTGCTTTTTCTTCTTTAATCTTTTTCCACTCATTAGCATCAATTCCTTGTGTCGCTAAAAATTGAGCAAACTCTTCATGCAAACTTTTAAATTGCTCCGTGGTCAACTGTCTATATTTCATGAGGCAATTTTAATAGTAAATTCGGGTTTGGGCAATTCTTTTTATAAAGATTTATATTTTTTTCTGAACAAACTCCAGGATAATCCCCTGAATTACCTTGTAGATCTAATATGAGTTGAAAATGTAAATGAGGAGCATAATCTCCATTTACTGAATTATCTCCTAAAAAGCCTATGACTTCACTTTTTTTAACTTCTTGTCCTACTGCTATATTATCTAATGAATTTAAAGAAAGATGTCCATACAATGTGTAAAATGTAATATTCTCTAAATGATGCTCGAGTATAATAGTAGGGCCGTAATCACCATGATTCTTATTATTCTGAAAACTATGTATGGTACCATCTAAAGCAGCCAAAACCTTAGTTCCTTCATTACACCATAAATCTATACCTAAATGAATATTTCGTTCTTCGGTAGCTTCTGTAGTATTAAAATAGTTACTTCTTTTATAAATATCTCTTTTCTCTAAATACCCACCATAAGCTACTTTTGCTTGTTTTTCTTCTAAATACTGGTCCAAATAACTTGACCATTCAATTGATGAAGCAACATCAAACTCTTTTAAAGCTTTATTTTCACTCGAAATAGAAATAGCAGTGTATTGTTCTAAAGGAATATCAGCATCTACAACTTGGATAGGAGAAATCGATAATGAATTTAGAATTTGTTCCATATGTAAGGTATTCTCTATTTTAATTATTTCAAAAATAGTTTTAAAAATTAAAAAAGTCCTAAGTTTTTATCTTAGGACTTTTAATTATATTGTATTCTTCTTGTTGTCAACAAAATGAACTAAAAATTCAAGGAAATTGTATTGATAATAGTTTATCCAATATTTAACTTCCTTTTTGAATACCCATAATACCAAATGTAACCGTAACATAATAATACTAGAATAAATGCAAATTTGAATCCGATATTATCTGTTAATAACCCATATAATGGAGGAATTACAGCCCCTCCTACTATCATTGTACATAATAATCCAGATGCTTGTGGTTTTAAATCGTCTAAACCATCAATAGCTAACGTAAAAATAGTCGGGAACATAATTGAATTGAATAATCCTACCGCTAAAATACTCCACATCGCTACTAATCCAGAAGTATTCATCGAAATTACAATTAATGTTACAGCCCCAATAGCAAAAGCACTTAATACTTTAGATGGAGAAATGATTTTAGTTAAATAAGCTCCTATAAATCGTCCAACCATGGCTCCAGACCAATAAAAAGTTACAAAAGCGCCTACAATTGCCTTATTATCTATATTAGTTAGGTCGCTACCCAAAATCCCTTCTGAAATACTTCGCATGAATTCATTGTTTTTAATTACTTCAAACAAATTCATGTCTAAAAAGTAGCTTACCAAATAGCTACCGATAGCTACTTCTGCTCCTACATAAACAAAAATTCCAATAGCCCCCATGACTAAAGATTTTTTCTTCATTAATTTTTTATACCCACCTTCTGGTACTTTTTCCATCAATTTTGGCAACTTTACAAAGACAAAAATGATAGCTAATAGTATTACAAAGCTAGCAATACCTAAAAAAGGTGATTGCACTGCTGAAGCTTCAGAGATAAAATAAGCTTCTTTATCTGCACCTGAAAGTGCTGTTATTTCTTCTTTCGTTTTTACTTTATCACTTAGGATAAACATAGCACCTATAGCTGGTGCAATAGCTGTTCCTAATGAATTAAATGCTTGCGATAAATTTAATCGACTACTTGCCTCTTCTTCTGGACCTAAAACTGCTACATAAGGGTTTGCTGCTACTTGTAAAATTGTCATACCGCCTGCTAATACAAAATAGGCTAACATGAATATTCCAAAAACACGAAATGATGCTGCTGGGTAAAACAATAAACAACCAATGGCCATGGTAGATAAACCTAATACAATTCCTTTTTTATATCCGATTTTAGAAAGAATAAATCCTGCTGGGATAGATAATAAAAAATACGCCCCGAAAAAAGCAAATTGAACTAATCCAGCTTGGAAATAAGTTAATGTAAATACTTCTTTTAATCTAGGAATTAGAGAGTCTACCAGTACGGTGATAAATCCCCATAAAAAGAATAATGAAGTTAAAAAGATAAAAGCTGTTCTATACGATTTTTGGTTTGAAGACATGTACAAACGTGTTTTGGTTGATCTTAGATTATTTGTAAAACACAAAATAAATTAAAATTAAGGCTGTCTTTTTGTATTATTTTCACGAATCGTATACTGATTTTATCATTTATGTAATATTATTTTATCGTTGACTTCGATAAACTCAGTCACCTACTTCGACTTAGTTTAGTCATATTACCTCTATTTATATATGTTTATTGTTGATCGGTGCGGAAAAGTTTCTCCTTATCAGGTTATTATAATTATTGATTACTCAGTTTAACAGCTTACTCATATTTGGCACGAATTACAAATCCGCGCTATCGGGATTCACATCGGTTAAAATATTATTAATTACTATTCATTATATAACTTTACAACTACACTTGTTCTAGCCTTAAGTTTAAAAATATTAATAATGGTATAAGAAATTATTTGATTACGATCGATTTTCATTTTTTCCTTGATGAAAAAACGAAACAAAAAAATCAATTTAGTCTTAGGAAATTACTTCGTATCGCTCACTTTCAAAACTTCATGCATTAAGCTTCAATTGGCAATTCCGTTTTTTCGCTTTCTATTTTTGAGGCAAACATAAAGTCAATCATTAATTATTATTTTTTAATATTTTTATCTTAAAATCGTAGGGCGAATCAATACCGATAGTTTTGATTTTGAAGCTGTTCTTACTCTTTTACTAAATAACCATTTGATAACTGGAATTCTTGCTAAAAATGGAACGCCAGAACCTGAATCATTCTTTACATTTTCTTCTAAACCTCCTAAAATAACAACATCTTGATCTTTTACACGTAAAGCCGATGTAAATTCTCTTGAGTTTAATCCCGGAGGTGCTTCTTCATCTATTCGTTCTCCATTGAAGCTAGACTGAACCACATTAATACTTAATGTAATTTGATCATCTCCGGCAACCAATGGTTTTATAGAAATAGATAAATCTGCATCAATTGGCACATAATTTCGTATTGTACTTGTCTGAGGATTTTGTGTTCCTATAACATCTCTTCGAACTACTGCGTAATAAGATCTTTCACCACTAGAAAGCATTGCACTGTGTCCATTTAAAGTAGCTAACTTAGGTGTAGAACGTACTCTCACATTACCATTGGTTTCTAAAGCTTTAATTTTAGCAAAGAAATTCGGAACTACTCGACCTGCATTTAAAGATCCAAACCCGTTAAATCCTCCAATAAGCCTATTGATTGCACTTGCGCCTAAAGTAACATTTGCTGATGGAAATAAATCTCCAGTACTTTTTGTTGGACTATCTCCAACACCAAATTCCACACCCGTATCTAAAGTGTTTGATTTATTAACTTCTAGAATCATTACTTCGATTAATACTACTGGAACTGGCTTATCTATTTTCTTTAAAAACTTTTTAAGTTTATTAATTTTTTGTTGATCTCCACTAACTATAAAAGCATTTAATTCAATATCTGTTTTAATTTCTAAATCAGAAATCACCTCTTTTGGCAACATATTGATCAAAGCATCAGACTTGTTCTGATGGGTATCAAATGATTGGTTAGCACTTACGTTGACCCTTCTTTGTTGCTGAAATGAGTTGGAAGTATTATTTCCAAAGTTTTGACCATTTTGATTGAAACCTACATTTCCTTGGTTTCCAAAAGTATTGTTATTAAATCCACCTCCGTTTCCTTGAAAGCCAAAACCAGAACCTGAATTAAATCCTCTGTTTCTATTAGAAGAAACAGGTTGATTCATAATTTCAATAGAACGATGCATTAGTGGAATCACAACTGAACTTCTTGCTGATGTATTTTTATCATTTCCAAAATAATAGATATTATCATCTTTTTTGAAAGTGAAATTTGAGTCTTCTAAGATTTTAGCTAGCAAATCATCATAGGTTATTTCAGACGTTTTCATTGATACCGTTCCCATATTGGTTAATGGAATACTTGTAAACGAATTGATATTTAAATCGTTTCCTATATCACGTATCACATCTTCAATAGCTACATTATCAAAATCTACCTCTAATGTTTTATTGATAGAATCTAAAACTTTAAAATAGAAGTTTGATTTTCTATAGCGTTTTGGTCGCTGTACTTGTGATGGGGTTGCACTTACATTTCCTCGTCTGCCTGAATTGTTAGCTGCAACAGTATTAGCATAATCACCTTGGAATAAATAATAATCATCCTTAGTTTTTATGACCTCCAAATTATTTGAGAACGCTAGTTTTTCCATAGCACTTTCAAACGGCTTATTCTTTATATAAACTGATATTCTTTTATTGGCTAAATTTGGCGAATACACTAAGTTCTTACCTGTAACATCTGTAATTTTTTTAAAAGCAACTGATAGTGTGTCTTGTTGCAAATCAATAGAAAATAAATTACTATTTGGATCATATTCTGTAAAGATATCTCTAGAAACATACTGTACTTTCTCTTGCTTTTTTATGGGTTCATTTTTTAAAGCAATAATATTCCCTGTAATATCTACTGTAAGATTAAACTCTTTACACAAATACACAATAAAATCAATTAATCTAGCATCTGGTAAATTATAGGTTAACATTTTATTTTCTACTCGATTATCTACAACAATATTTACTCCTGTTTCTCTACCTAATGAAGCAATGAAAACTGGAAGTTGTGTATTGTTTACGTCTAAATTTACTTTTTCAAGTAAACCTGGTGTAGTTTCTGAAAAAACTGTTAATCTTTCCTGAATTTGTTGAATACGTTGATCTTCTTGAGCTTCAGAAAACCCCAAAAAGACAATAAAAAATATGATAAAAACTTCTATTCTCTTCACGTTATCTATTTCTTAGAATCTAGTAATTGGTTAAGTTTCTTTTCCAACTCATTAATACGCTCCCCATCTTTTACCAATTGACTATTTTTTTCTTCTAACTCTTTAATTCTTTTTTCTTGTTGAATTGTATATAGCGTTAATTCCTCTATCTTTTGTAATAATTTTGCATCCATTTCACCTAAGAAAAAACCATCTTTTTTTACTTCTTCTGCAGAAGGAATATTTTCCAAATGACCTTTTTCTTGAATATAATTTTCTACTTCTTCTAGAGTTGGTAACTTATAATCCTTATTAAAAACAAAATCTGCCCAATTCGTATATGTAGCTACTTTAACCTCTGTAGCTGCAATTTTACCGTTTACTCCTAATTTAAAACCTTTAGTATTTGTTGTTCCAATACCAACTGTTCCTCCTTCTTTATTTGAAAGATATACATCAGTTGGATTATCATAACCTCCTAAAAACATTTGAGAAGTGCTTCCATTGGTCCTAATAGGTTCAATAACTGCACCTACTGTGCCATGCCAAAAACTAAGATACTTATCTGTTGTATTCTCTTTGTAAATCCTAAATGCTTTTCTTTCAACAGATCTTAAATCTAATTTTGATGTTGTAGAATTTGTACCAATACCGACATCTCCTTTTGGTATAAATAAATCTGTACCTGATACTGAAGATGAACCTCCTACATATACATCTTTACCATTACTATAATTTAAATACAAATTATCATAACTTGTACTTGTTGGAGCTTTACCATCTACATGTCTAACTCTTAATCTTGAATTAGTAGTACCTCCAACATTAACATTACCTTGAACTGTTAATTTATAACCAGAAACAGGAGTAGATGTTCCTATTCCTACTTCACCATTTCTCGTAATCCTCATACTTTCTTTAAATGGACCAGGGCCATCAGTCCCTTGAGTTAAAAAAGATAAACCTACAAAATCAGCATCACTATGCTCTCTCGTTGCAGCAATAGCAGCTCTTCTTCTTCCTCCAGATTTCCACGTTAAACCTCCAAAATAATTTCCATTTCCTGGATCATCAGAACTAAATGTAATATGATCTTGATTTTGATCTACATCATTTGTATCAAAAGGCTTCTTATTGTGAATATTTAAGCTTTGAAAAGACGTTGTTAAGCCTTGATAAGGTGATGTTGCTTCAGGATGTAAATAAAATAACTCAGAAACTCCTAACCTTCCGTTAGAACCATATGTTGAATAAAATGTAAAACGTAGTTTAGTATACGATCCAGAAGGTAGTTTTATCGAAAAAGAGGTTCCTTCTGTATAATCTTTGTCCGTATAATCTGCTACAGTTACCCAAGTATTGGCTGTAGTATAAGTACTTGCCCACATATTATAGGCTTCTATTTTAAAACGTTTTGCATGCCAATACCTCGTAGACCAACCTACCCAAGCTCCTGTTTGAACATGGTAATTTGGTAACCCTTCGATAGTAACCACTGTTGGTGAACTGATAGACGGCGCATTAGATGTATATGATGGTTCAAATCTACCGTCAAATAAATAACTTAAATTCAAAGTGGCATTACCCGTTTGTGTAACTGTATACCTACTCGTTGCATTAAATAACATATTATGCTCTAAACCTACAGCATGAGTATTTTTTGTTATTGTCTGTGAAAAAACAACTATTGTAGATAGTAATAACGTAATCGATAAAAACTTTTTCATATTGATTTTTAATTTATGGTAATTTTATATGTTGTAAATGGTGTTTCGTGTTCAGTATTCATAGCCTTAACACGCCATTCGTATTCGCCTTTTTCTAATTTTATTGAAATTGATGTTTCAGTGATATTTGTATCTTCTACAATTTGAGTGGCTGTAGAAAAAGTCGGAGTAGCAACCTGAAATTTATATTCATCTGTTCCGCTTATCGCTTCCCAAGAGAATTTTATTGTTCCCGCATCTACAGTTACCCCATCAACTGGAGCTAAAACAAGTACTTTTTCATCAGAAATATCTTCTTCAAAAAAAGATTCACAACCAATTAGTGTAATAACAAAAACTAGTGTTAGAATTATATTTTTGATACTAAAAGTCATATTTCTTTATTTTATCTTTTATGGCTTTATTCGGGTTTCTATATGAATCATTTCTACATAATTCTCCTTCTTCAACCATACCTATTATTTTCATCGAATCTCTATCTGATACTTGCCAACAAAAAGATGACACATCATATTCAAAAGTATCCATGGCAGATGTATTAATTTTACCTATCAATTTATCTCCCTTATACATATGTATGAATTGTTGTCTATTAGGTGATGTTTGTAAATAAAATGTATCACTCTTTTTGACTTGTTCCAAAATAGCTGGATTTGTTACCCCTTTTAATTTGGAAACTATAGTTACATCTGGGTTTTTAACCAAATAGCGCTGTACTTCAATATTATCGCTATTCAACGCCTCTATAACCTGAACTTTATCTGTAATTTCAAACTCTATAAAATTAGGAACTGGTTGTATCGAATCATTAAATTGAATTTGTTGCTCTTTTGAAGTGTGATCTATATATGCTGTATAACTTTTAAAATTAGAAGCAGTAAACTTTTTAATAGTTGCATTTAATCTTATCCTTTTTTTAAATTCAGGAACTCCAACAACTTGATATTCTGATTTTCTAAGACTCTTTTTTTGAATACCAACAACTCCTAAATCTAAGGTAGTATAAGAGGTATATAATTTCTCTTTTTTAGGTAATACATGACAAGAGGTAATTGACAAACATACTAATATAGCGTATAAGTATTTTTTCATATTACAATTTTAACCCGTTTTTTAGTGGTGCAAATGTAGTATTTTTTTTGAAACAAGTAACAAAATTTTGATATTCTGAGGTTTAATAAGCTAGAAGCTAGAAGCTAGAAGCTAGAAGCTAGAAGCTAGAAGCTAGAAGCTAGAAGCTAGAAGCTAGAAGCTAGAAGCTAGAAGCTAGAAGCTAGAAGCTAGAAATTTAAATTAAACTTTTTTAAGGATCTAATAATTTCTATATTTTTTCGATTCTTCAAAAACAGCATTCAAAATTCGTTCTTCTATTTCATCATAATCTATATTACGCCTTTTCATTACTACTTTTGCTACTTCATTAACCTTATTCATTTTATACTCGGTAAAACCTGATCCTCCACCCCAACTAAATGATGGAACAAAATTTCTAGGGAATCCACTACCAAATATATTTGCAGATACTCCGACTACAGTTCCTGTATTAAACATGGTATTAATTCCACATTTAGAATGGTCTCCCATAATTAAACCACAAAATTGTAATCCTGTTTTAGCAAACCTTCCTGTATCATAACTCCATAAACGTACTTCTGCATAATTATTTTTTAAATTAGAGTTATTGGTATCTGCACCTAAATTACACCACTCACCTAAAACAGAATTTCCTAAAAATCCATCATGCCCTTTGTTCGAATATCCGAATAATACAGAATTATTTACCTCTCCTCCTACTTTACAATAAGGGCCTAAAGTTGTAGCTCCGTAAATTTTAGCTCCTAATTTTAATACTGATTTTTCACACATTGCTAATGCTCCACGCACAACAACGCCTTCCATAATTTTAGCATCTTTTCCTATGTAAATTGGTCCTGTTGTAGCATTCAAAGTTGCAAATGTTAACTTTGCTCCTTTCTCTATAAAAATATTTTCTTCTCCTATACATTGAACGGTATCAGGAATAGGTTGTGATTCTCTTCCCTCAGTAATTAATTCAAAATCTTGCCTAATAGCTTTATCATTATTTGAAAAAATATCCCAAGTATTATTAATTTGAATAATATCTTCTTCAAATTCAACCTGAGTATATGTATCAAAATCTACTTCTTCTTGATCTATAGATGTATAAAAAGCAATAACATCTTCACCTTTAAAAATAGCTTCGTTCTTTTTTAAATCGAGTACTTTATCCACTAAAGATTGTGTAGGTATAAAAGAAGCATTCAGCATAATGTTTTCATCCATTTCTACCATTGGGTATTTCTCTTCCAAATATTCTTCAGTTACTGTAGTAGTTGTCAGACCTAAATATCTTTCCCATTTTTCTCTAATGGTTAAAATTCCAACTCTAATATCTGCTACAGGTCTTGTATATGTAAAAGGTAGAAGAGATGTTCTTACATCTCCATCAAATAAAATATAGTTCATTTTGTATTGCTTTGTTTGAAGCTAAACAAACTTACAATAATTAACTTTTATACAAGAAAACTTAATTCACTTTTTATGGAATTTTAAAGCATCTATTTTTAATAAATAATACTATGAATTATAAGAACTAGCAATTGTATTTACTAACTTTAGTTGTATTTTTGAATGCAAGACTTTAAAATCATTTAAATTTATATATCTGAAGAATGAAAAAAATTTTAGCGCTTATTTTATTGTCAATTTTTCTATTAGCTGCTGCCTATTATGCTTTTATTTATTATGTTCCGTATAGTGAAGGTGTACGAACTGGAGAATTGATAAAATTTAGTAGAAAGGGAATTGCTGTAAAAACTTGGGAAGGAGAAATCAGTCAAGGAATATCTGGAGCTCAAATTTTTAAATTTAGTGTAGAGGATAAAGAAACTAAGGTTATTAAAGATTTACAAAAATACCAAGGACGTTATGTAAAACTTAGCTATAAAGAACGTTTTGGAAAGTTCTTTTGGTTGGGTGATACTAAATACTTTATTACTAAAGTTGAACAAGAAAACTCACCTCATTTTAGTGGATTAAGATCAAAAAAGGATGAAGAATAATTATAAACAAGTAGAAGATACTAGAATTACTATATCAGAATTAATGTTGCCTTCACATGCTAATTTTAGTGGTAAAATTCATGGTGGATATATTTTAAATTTAATGGATCAGATTGCATTCGCTTGTGCTTCTAAACACTCTGGAACGTACTGTGTTACTGCATCTGTAGATACTGTAGATTTTTTAAATTCTATAGAAGTTGGTGAATTGGTTACTATGAAAGCTTCTATTAATTATGTTGGTAGAACTTCTATGGTTGTTGGAATACGTGTAGAATCGCAAAACATACAAACAGGAACTATAAATCATTGTAATTCATCTTATTTTACTATGGTGGCTAAAAATGATGAGGGGAAAAATGTAGCTGTTCCTGGATTAATTGTAAACGATCCTTTAGAGTTAAGACGTTTTCTAAAAGCTGTAAAACGAGTTGAAATGAAAAGAAAACGTAGGGAAGAGTTTGATGCCGAACATTTTATACCTGAAAATTATTTAAAAGATTTAGAGAAACATAATGTTAAGATTGAACTCGACGATTCAAATAGTTAATCTGAGTTAAAATTTTTAGAAATAGAGTATACATACTTAAAAAACACCAAATAGACAATTTATAGTAGATACATAGTAATTTAAGCTCTCATCATTAAAATCATAGATAGCTTTCATAAATTAGTCAATCATAACAAGTTTTCATGCTATTACTTTGCTTTTGAAGTAATAGAAGAAATTGATTATTATATAGAAACCACTACTATTCTTAAATAAGTAAAGTTATTTTATATTTTTTTATAAAAACTAACAAAATTCTAATTTGTTTTCATAATTTAGGCAACATTAATTAACCAAACAAAATCCTTCTAAAATTGAAAAATTGTTACCTATTTTTCTTTACACTCCTATTGTCTATAGCTGGATCTTATGCACAAAAAGGTGAGCTATCTGGAAAAGTGATTGATCAGGTCTCTAAAAAAGCGGTTCCATATGTTTCTGTAGTATGTAAAAACAATAAAAAGGAAATTGTTTCGGGGGGTATTTCCAATGAAAATGGGTTGTTTATTATAAAAAAACTACCTTTTCAACAATTGTTTGTAGAAATTCAATCTATAGGTTATAGAACTATTCAAAAAACTATTTACCTTAATAAAGATAATCCAAAAGTAGATTTGGGTACGCTGCTCCTAGAAGAAAGTAACAACACTTTAGAAAATGTAGAAATTAAAGGTGAGACCGCTTCTCTAGTTCAAAAAATAGATCGAAAAATTATTAATGTAGGCAAGGATTTATCTGCCTCTGGAGCTAATGCTTTACAACTATTACAAAACCTACCTACTTTAGATGTTGATCCTGTAAATGGAACCGTTAGTTTACGAGGTAATGATAATGTGAGAATTCTTGTTGATGGAAAACCTTCTAATTTAGATAATGATCAATTATTGCGGCAAATACGATCTAATTCAATAAAACAAGTAGAAATAATTACCAATCCTTCTGCTAAATATAGTCCTGAAGGTATGAGTGGACTCATAAATTTAGTTTTAAAAAAGAATGCTCAAATTGGTTTCAATGGAAGTATTTCTGCGGGAGTTGAACATAGTAAAAATACTAGACCAGATTTTTATTTCGAATCCAATTATAAAACTGGTAAAGTTAATTTTTACGGAAATTATAGCTATAATTTTGGAGATTATGCTACTATTTTTTCTTATGATAGAACTGACATTGATTTATTCCAAAACTTAGATTTTTTAAATGACTCACAAGGACATAATTTTAGGATTGGTGCAGATATCACACTATATGAACAAAATATACTTTCTATATATACTTCCCAAGGTTTTAATCCTAATTCTTTACGTACTCAAACTACTATTTTAGAAAATAATATTCAAACTTCTAATACCACATATTTTTCTGATTATAATTTAAGAGATGAAACTTATAATATAGGATATCTTCATAATTTTGATAAAAAAGGCCAGCAATTAGAATTAGAATTGAACTATAGTATATTTGAAGAACCTGAAGTTGCTAATAATACAGATGCTTTAGATGGCAGTTCAATTTTAAATTTTAACTCCACTATTGAGCATACTAGAAAATTATGGCTTGCAAATATTGATTATACCAAACCTATAGAAAAAGGAAACATAGAAATTGGTTTGGAATATAGAAAACGAAATGTTGCAAATAACATTATTACAAATCAACAAATTCAAATAACCCCACCAACCATACAACCTTTTGGTAATACTAAACTAACGTATGATAGAGATATATTCTCTGGTTATATTAATTTCAATAAAGAGTTTGGAAAATTTTCTTTTCAGAGCGGTTTACGAGCAGAACAACTAAAATTAGACGCTTTTTTTACTAATCCTACGCAGGGAGACTCAGCAATAAAACAAGACGTATTTTCATTATATCCTTCTGCATTTTTGTTATACCAACTTACAGATGATGATTCTTTTCAAATCAGCTATAGTAGAAGAGTTAATAGACCTTCTATTTATCATGTATACTCTATTTTAGAATGGTATTCTCCCTTAACTGTTTCTGTAGGTAATCCTAATTTACGTCAGCAGTTCACTAATTCTGTAGAGTTTAATTATACTAAAAATTTTAAAAAAGGCTTTTTATCTTTAGGTGCATTTTATAGAAGATCTAATGATTATATTGGCGCTCTAATTCAAACAGATCCAGTAAACCCAGATCGTCAGTTACGAACATTTATAAACTATGACTACGCGGATGATTTTGGTATGGAGATGTCTGCTAAATACAAAGCTATACAATGGTGGAGCATCTCTCCTTCTTTAGAAACTTATATTCAACAATCTCAGGGTTTTCTTAATAATCGTTTAGAAAATATAACCAATACTAATATTAAAGGACGAATTAGAAATTCTTTACGTGTTTCAAAGAAAATAAAGCTTCAATTTGATGCAATTTATAGAGGAAGAAATGCAACTATTCAACAAACTTTAGAGCCTTATACTTACTTTAATGCTAGTGCCAGATTTTCTTTATTTGATGGAAATGGAAGTTTAAATATACGAGGTAATGATATTTTTAACAATCGAGATTTCAATATCATTTCTAACAATCCTTTTCCTCAAAATGTTCATTATGACCTTGAGTTAGATTTAATCTACGTAGGGTTTACCTATAATTTTGGAAGTGGAAAAAATAGAGAAAGAGAGCGAAAATATAGAGACAATAATGAAAAACAAAAAGGATTATTATAAATTACTTGGATAAAAGTTTTATTTATGCTTCTAAAGTCGGGAAAACTATATCGAAATGAAGCAAAAATCACCTCTTTAATATATTAAGTTTAGGAGTTAAAGAAAGTCTTTAAGTATTATATGAAACTCACATTATTCAATCGATTTCTTTATTGAAATTACACACTGCACCTTAAGACTTCTAACTATATTTAAAATTAATTATTAACCTTAAAATAAATTATAATGAAAAATCTAGGCAAAATCTTAAACAAGTCAGAGTTAAAAAAAATAATAGGTGAAAAAGCTTATCCCCTTGATGATAAGAGTAACTGTGTCGACAAAAATAATGGTAGACCACCTCGTGTCATTATATGTGATGATTAATACTAAAAAATTAAAAAGCCTTGCAATGATAAATTGCAAGGCTTTTTAAATATTTTATTGTCGTAAATTTATTACCAACGAATCACTACTGACCCCCAAGTAAATCCACTACCAAAGGCTGCTAAAACAACTAAATCATTGTCTTTAATCTTTCCTTCTTCCCAAGCTTCTGTTAATGCAATAATAATAGAGGCTGCAGTAGTATTCCCATAACGCATGATATTATTATATACTTTATCATTAGCCAACTCAAACTTTTTCTGAATAAACTGAGCTATTCTTAAATTTGCTTGGTGTGGAATTAACATATCTATATCATCTTTTTGCAATCCATTAGCCTGTAAACCTTCAATGATTGCTTCAGAAAAACGAACTACTGCGTGCTTAAATACAAATTGTCCGTTCATATGTGGAAAATACGAAGTATCATCAGGATCATTAGCTTCTATGATTTCTGGTACCCAACGGTTAGTTGAAGGCCCCATCAGCGCTAACTCTTCAGCATGTTTACCTTCAGAATGTAAGTGAGAAGATAAAATTCCTTTTCCTTCTTCTTCACATCTCGATAGTACAGCTGCTCCTGCTCCATCTCCAAAAATAACGGTTACTCCCCTACCTCTAGTAGATCTTTCCAATCCTCCTGAGTGATTTTCAGAACCTATAACTAGAATGTTTTTGTACATACCAGTTTTGATAAACTGATCAGCTACAGATAAAGAATAGATAAAACCTGAACATTGATTACGTACATCTAAAGCTCCTATAGTAGGCATATCTAACATATCTTGTATCTGCACTCCACCACCTGGGAAATACATATCAGGACTTAACGTTGCAAAAACGATAAAATCTATATCATCTTTTGTTAATCCAGCTCTTTCAATAGCTATTCTAGCAGCTTTAGCTCCCATAACAGCTGTGGTGTCTTCGGTTTTTGGGTCTATCCAACGACGCTCTTTGATTCCAGTTCTTTCCTGAATCCATTCATCGCTAGTTTCCATCCATTGTGTTAAATCGTTATTAGTTACCACATTTTCAGGTACATAATAACCTAACCCCGTAATTTTTGAACTATACATACGAATTGGTTAAAAAATTTTAGTTGTCTTTGTTTGTGCCTTAAAAGCCTGTAAAAGTATGAATTTTATAATCTACCAACAAAATGACTTCACATAAAGTTAATACAAATGTCAAGTTGTCATAACAATACTTTAAAATTAAAAGAAGAACTTATAAAAAAACATCATAAATTATGATAATTTTCACTTCTACATATCAGACTCAAAAACAGTGACTATTATTCAATTTTTTATTATCAAAACTTCACAAACACAAGTAAAGCATTATTATTTATGAAAACATTTTCTTAAATTTCCAAAATGAACTATAAAAAGGTATTTCAAATTAGCTTATTGATTCTGGCCTCAGAAATCATTTATGCATTGCCTTTTATGTTAATTCGAATTTTTAGACCTACTTTTTTAACAGCATTTAATATTGATAATAAAAGCATAGGGATTTGCTTCACTTTATATGGAATTTCTGCAATGATATCTTATTTCTTAGGTGGTCTTATTGCTGATAGATTTCAATTAAAATATTTAATGAGTATTGCTTTGTTTTTAACAGGCCTTGGAGGTTTCGTTTGGATTTTATATCCTACGTTATCCACACTATATTTATTGTACATTTATTGGGGAATAACAACTATTATGTTATTCTGGTCTCCTTTAATTAAGGCTACTCGCTTATGGGGTGGTAAACAACAACAAATTTTAGCTTTTGGATTATTAGAAGGTGGTAGAGGAATAGTAGCTGCTGTAGTAGGCACTATTGGAGTTGTCATTATTTCTTCAATTTCAATAGATCAATATTCTTCTCCATTACTGTTACAAAATGCAATGAATAAAGTGTATTTAATCACTTCAGTATTAATAGTTCTTGTTGCTGGTTTAATGCTATTTTCTCCCAGCTTCGGAGACCCTTCAAAAATTACAACTACAAATAAAAACAGAACTAATATTTTAAAAGCTCTTCAGTATCCTGTAATATGGATTTTAATGGTTATTGTTTTAACTTCATATATAGGTTTTAGAGTCGCTGATATTTTCACTCAATATGCCAATGAAATACATGGTTACAATGCCAAAGAATCTGCACAACTAGGTACTTTCTTTTCCTATTTAAGACCCATAGTTTGTTTACTTGTTATTTTCTTTGCTAAAAACTCCAATCCATCAAAATGGTTGATCATTGGTTTTTCTGTAATGTCTTTAGGAGGCTTTTTATTAGTCTTTAATGGTACAATGTTTAATTCATCTTTCTTATTATTAACAAGTTCTTTAGTGGGAGTTTATACTTTAAGGGCACTATATTTTACTGTTTTAGAAGAGGCTAAAATATCATTGACCATCACAGGAACCGTTGTTGGAGTACTATCTGTAGTAGGGTTTTCTCCAGATATTTTTTTAGGCCCAATAGAAGGCTATTATTTAGATGAAGTTGGAGGTATACATGGTTATCAATATTTATTTATTTTCTTTTTGGTAAGCTCTATAATTGGCTTAATCGCTTCTGTTCTTTTTTACAAATCAGTAAAATCAAAACAACAATTTCTGTCAACCTGACACTTTTTTTTATTTGGTATTTTTTTTGACACTGAGGTGTTGTATTTAAATTAAAAAAAATCAACAAACAATGGGTAAAGGAAATATTAATGTATCAGTGGAAAATATTTTCCCACTAATTAAAAAATTCTTGTATTCAGATCATGAAATTTTCTTAAGAGAGTTAATTTCAAATGCGACAGATGCAACGACTAAATTGAAACACTTAATTTCTATTGGAGAAGCTAAAGTTGACTATGGGACTCCTCAAATAGAAATTAAAATAGATAAAGACAATAATACACTTCACATTATAGACCAAGGACTTGGGATGACTGCTGAAGAAGTAGAAAAGTATATCAATCAAATCGCTTTTTCTGGTGCTGAAGAATTTTTAGAAAAGTATAAAGATTCTAACAACGAAACTGGTGTTATCGGACATTTTGGATTAGGTTTCTATTCTGCTTTTATGGTAGCAGATAAAGTAGAGATCATTACCAAATCATATAAAGAAGAGTCTGCTGCGCATTGGATTTGTGATGGTTCTCCTGAATACACTTTAGAGGCACATGATAAGACAGAAAGAGGTACAGAAATTATTCTTCATATTTCTGAAGATGAAAAAGACTTTTTAGAAGATCAAAAAATTTCTGGTTTATTAACTAAATACAACCGTTTCAATCAAATTCCTATAAAATTCGGTACTAAAAAAGTAAATGATCCAGATTTCACACCTAAAACAACTAAGGATGAAGATGGTAAGGAAACTACTGAGCCTCATAAGCAAATCGATGTAGATAATATCATCAATAATACCAATCCTGCATGGACTAAAAAGCCTGCTGATTTAGAGGAAGAAGATTATAAGAATTTCTACAGAGAATTGTATCCAATGCAATTTGAAGAGCCTTTATTCAATATCCATTTGAATGTAGATTATCCTTTTAACTTAACAGGTATTCTATATTTCCCACGTTTATCTCAAAACATGGATATTCAAAAGGATAAAATTCAACTATACCAAAATCAAGTATTTGTAACTGATAACGTAGAAGGAATTGTTCCAGATTTCTTACAAATGTTAAAAGGTGTGATTGATTCTCCAGATATTCCTTTAAATGTATCTCGTTCATACTTACAAGCTGATGGTGCAGTTAAAAAGATTTCTGGTTACATCACTAAAAAAGTAGCGGATAAACTTGCTTCTTTATTCAAAAAAGATCGTGAAGATTTTGAGAAAAAATGGAACGATATTAAAGTGATCATTGAATACGGAATGTTATCAGAAGATAAATTCTTCGATAAAGCAAAGAAGTTTGCCTTATACCCTACTGTTGACGATACTTTCTTTACTTATGAAGAGCTTGTAGAAAAAACAAAAGATGCACAAACAGATAAGGATGGTAATCATGTAATTTTATATGCAGCTAATAAAGATGCACAACACAGTTACATTCAAGATGCAAGAGCTAAAGGATATAAAGTATTATTATTAGACTCTCCGATTGTTTCGCATTTAATGCAAAAATTAGAGACTTCAGCTGGTGATGCTAAAATTCAATTTAAGCGTGTAGATGCTGATCATGTTGACAACTTAATCAAGAAAGATGACACGGTAATTTCTAAACTTTCTGACGAAGAAAAAGAAAAACTTAAGCCTGTTATTGAAGGAGCTGTAAACAACTCAAGTTATACAGTTCAGTTAGAGGCTATGGATTCTTCTGCTTCTCCTTTCTTAATCACTGTTCCAGAATTTATGCGTAGAATGAAAGAAATGAGTGCTTCTGGAGGTGGTGGTATGATGGGTATGGGTAATATGCCTGAAATGTATAATTTAGTAGTAAATACAAACCACGAATTAGTATCTGATATTTTAAATGCTGATGAAGAAAAGCAAAAAGCATTAGTATCTCAAGCTTTTGATTTAGCTAAGCTTTCTCAAAATTTATTACATGGTGAAGAATTAACAAATTTTATCAAACGTTCTTATGATTTGATTAAATAATTCATCCATAAAAATTATCTTAAAAACCTCTTTGTTTTACACAAAGAGGTTTTTTTTGTAACATTGCTTTATCACAATTCAATTAACTACGTAAATTCACTATGAAAAGTAACTATAATAGTATAAAGTTTAAACAGTGGCTGGATAAACTTCAACAAGAAAGTTGGCAATTAGAATTGCTGATTTCTGGATTTGCTATTTTTGGTTTAGCCAATGTTTTTGAACCTTTAAGAAATAAAATTACGGAAGCTAATGCCATGGAAAGTCCATATGAAATTTTATATGGATTAGTATACTCATACAGTGCTATTCTAGCAATCAATCTTGTAGTACATGTAATTTTTAGAGGCTTATGGATAGGGTCTGTAGGTTTACGTTACGTATCTGGTGATATCGATTATGAGAAATTAAATTATACAGATAAGTTTACCAAATACTTAAAGAAAAAAGTAGGTCCGTTCGATAAATACATTTCTAATTTAGAAGACTTATGTAGTATTGTTTTTGCCATGTCATTTATTGTACTTTTCTATTTTCTTGCTTTTTTTATTTGCTCAACATTACCCATACTCATTTTAAAACAATTACAAGGAACTGAAATATTACCTAAATTACTTTTTAAAATTATAAGTGGATTTGTTCTTCTTGTATTCTATGTCTCTGCCCTTTTATTTTTTATAGATTTTCTTACACAGGGATATTTGAAAAAGAAAAAATGGATTTCTAAAATTTACTTCCCTATTTACGTATTCTTCAGTACTATTACGCTATCTTTTTTATATAGAGCTTTGATTTACAATTTTCTAGATAACAAATTCGGAAAGAGAGTTCTACTACTCTTAATGCCTATTTATATAGTTGTAGGTGTACTAAGTTCTTTTAAAAATACAAGTTCAAACTATTTATTAGACGACTCCTTTTCTTCTGCTAACTACATAGAAAAAAGCAATTATCTAAATACTATAGATGAAAAAAGTTTTGTTAAGGATATTGCTATTCAACACAAAGTAATAACGGATTCTTACTTAAAAGTTTTCATTGTTTATAAAAGTGAAATCGAAGACATTATTACACAAAAGAATGCTAGTTTAAAACCTAAAAAAGATAGTAGAGGATATAAACAAACCGTGTTTACCGCTAGCAGAAGAGATTTGAAAAAACTGGATCGTGCAGATAGTTTATATAGGCCTTACTTAAAAACATTTAATAAAATATATTCCCTCAAAATTGATAGTATTGAGATTCCTTCTGATTTTATCATTTCTAAAGTAAATAAGCAATTAGGTTTTGAGACTATTCTCCCTTTAAAAAGTATTCCTGAAGGAAAACATTTATTAAAAGTAAGTAGGATTAACTATACTGAAAAGGATAAAAAAGAAATTACCGAGAAAGTAATTGACATTCCCTTTTGGTACTATAAAGATTAAAATACTTTTTTATATAGAACTTTCTTAGTTTACTCATTCAGAGTTACATTTCACTCATTCTCATTTTTGAGTGAGAACTAGCTTTTATAGGTTTCATTATTATTAAACTATATAAAAGCATAACTATGAAAAATCAATTTACTCTAGAAGTTAAAAATCCTTGTTCTGAAAACTTTAATAATTTTACTGCAACAAAAGCGGGAGGTTTTTGCAAATCTTGCTCTAAAGAAGTAATTGACTTTACAGGTAAGAGTCCTCAAGAAATTATTGAGTACTTTAAGAAGCAAACTAATGAAAAAACCTGTGGACGATTTACTGATTATCAATTAACCACGTACACAGAAAACTCAAACCCCAAAAAAAAAAATTTTCTCAAAAGTGTTGGTTTAGCCTGTTTGTCTTTATTTGCTTTCAACACTGTAGAAGCTCAAGAAACAAAACCAAAAACAGAAATATTAGAAAATCAAAAAAATGATACGATAACTACCAAAAACAATCGTATCATTATTAAGGGAACTGTTTCTGATCAATTAGAAGTTTTACCAGGAGCATCAGTTGTATTACAAGGAAGTACCATTGGAACTGAAACTGATTTTGATGGAAACTTTGAATTTCCTAAACCTTTAAAAAAAGGAGACGTACTTGTATTCAGTTTTGTAGGTTTTGAATCTAAAAAGATAGTTATTAACGACGAAAAATCAGCTTCAAACGTCACTTTGAAAAATTTAATTACTAGTTGCGACCTTATTTTTTTAGGAGAAGTGAATGTTAAAAAAATATATAAATCAAAAAGAAAGTTCACAAAGAAGTAGTATTACTATGATTAAAAAAACTACTTTAATTCTAATTTTATTCATAGGGTTCAGCGTCAGTTCTCAAGTAACTGACTTTAATCATATTGATTTCACAATAGCTGAAAATACTGCTAAATTATATGAAAATGAAGATATAAATAATCTTCCTTTACTAACACATAAATTAACGTATAAACTTACTACAGAGGTAGAAAAGTTTAGAGCTATTTATTACTGGGTATGTCATAATATTAGAAATGATTATACCGCATTTTTAAAAATTAATCAGAAAAGAAAAAAGCTAAAAAATGATAGTATTGCTTTTTTAAATTGGCACAATGAATACAAAAAAAAGTTATTCAATCGATTGTTAAAACATAAAAAAACAGTTTGCACAGGTTATGCATACTTGATCAAAGAAATGGCTTTTATTGCTGGTATAGAATGTGTAATTGTAGACGGCTATGGAAGAAACATAACTTCAAACATTGATACTTTAGGTCTTCCCAATCATTCTTGGAATGCTGTAAAACTGAATGAAAAATGGTATTTATGTGATGCTACTTGGTCTAGTGGTTATACTAATGAGAAATTTACGTTTCTTAATGATTATAATGACGGATATTTCTTAACTGATCCAACACTTTTTGCTAAAAGTCATCAACCTTTACTTAAAAAATGGTTATTAGATACTAACCAAACTAATCAGGAGTTTATATCGGCTCCTATAATTTATGACGCTACTTTTGAGCAAAAAATTATTCCATTAATTCCTAATACTTTACATATTGAAACTTATAACAATGAAAAATTATATTTTAAGTTTAAAACTTTAAAAACTATTCATTTGAATACAGTTTTTTTAATTTACTACACTAATAATGGATCAGAAATAAAACTAAAAATCAATGATTTACAAAACAATAATGGTTTTATAAGTTTTAATCATATTCTTTCTAAAAAAGGGATTTATGATTTTCATGTTAAAATGAATAGTGAAATTATTTCAAGCTATACTGTTTATGTTGAAAGACAAAAAAAATCAATTAATTACTAGTTTTATTTTTAAGTTTTCAATTAAAAAATAATAAAAGCCTCTTTGTGAAAGCAAAGAGGCTTTTATTTAAAAATAGGGTATTCAAACTTTTAACTGTACAAATTATATAACTCCATGTTTAAATATCCTATATCATGAAACATTTTTTAAGTATTATATGTATTCTTTTTTCGCTTGTTTCAAACGCACAAGAATGGCATACTGACATAAACCAAGCTAAAAAAATAGCTAAATCAGAAAACAAGAACATAGTACTTGTATTTCAAGGAGGTGATTGGTGTATTCCATGCATGAAACTAGATAAGGAAGTTTGGAACACTGAAACATTTAAAACATCTGCAAAAGAAGATTTTGTAATGTTATTAGCTAATTTCCCTCGAAAAAACAAAAATAAATTAAGTGCACAACAACAGGAAGCTAACGCTAAACTTTTCGAAAGATATAATCAAGAAGGTTTTTTCCCTTTAGTAGTTATTATGAATTCAGAAGGAAAAGTATTGGGAAAAACGGGTTATAAAAAACTTTCTGCTAAAAAATATATCGAGCATTTACAATCATTTAAATCTTAGATATTTTGAAGAAGTTTATAGTTATTTTTTTCTTATACTGTATTACAATTAACGCCCAACAAGTTTTTAATAAAACTGTAAAATTGATGGGGTGTCGCTTTGACATTGTAGTTGTTGCTGACTCTGAAAACATAGCAGACAAACATATATATACTGCCATTCAAGAAATCAAACGAATTGAAAATTTAATTTCTTCATGGAACCCCAGCTCACAAACCTCAAAAATTAACCTAAATGCAGGTATTACACCTGTAAAAGTAGATTCAGAACTCTTTCAATTAATTAAAAGATCTAAAAAAATATCACAACTTACAGATGGTGCTTTTGACATAAGCTTCGCTTCAATTCATAAATTATGGAAATTTGATGGTACTACTATTAATCCTCCAACTAAGGAATCAATACAGCTATCTGTCTCTAAAATTAATTTTAAAAATATTCTACTTAACGAAGAAAAACAAACTGTTTTCTTAAAAGAAAAAGGGATGAAAATTGCATTTGGAGCCATTGGTAAGGGATATGTTGCCGATAAAGCTAAAAAGTTACTACAATCTGAAGGTGTAGTTGCTGGAATTATTAATGCCTCAGGTGATATGAATACTTGGGGAGAACAACCTAACGGTGATCCTTGGAAAGTTGCTATTACTAATCCTATGGATAAAAGTAAATCTTTTGGAACTCTTCCTATTTCAAACCAGTCTATTGTGACATCTGGCAATTACGAAAAATTTCTTCTGATGCAAGGCAAACGTTATTCACATATCATTGATCCTAGAACTGGTTATCCCACTACTGGTATTTTAAGTGTTAGCGTTATTGCACCTAAAGCAGAACTAGCTGATGCTTTAGCGACATCAATATTTGTTATAGGAAAAGAAATAGGCTTAGATAGAATTAATCAGTTAAAAAATGTTGAATGCATAATTATCGATGACGAAGGAGGTATACATTATTCAGAAAATATTCAAATAAATAAAAATAAAACATGGTAAAAGGAATAGCATTATCCACATTACTTATGATTACTATGAATTCATGTGTAGTAGTTAAAGAATATGAAAAAATTAACTTAAACGATCCTGATATGGCTTTAAAAATGAAAAAATGTGACAAAAATTTAATTACATCACATTCATACAGAGAAGCTGCTTCAGGTGCAAATGGTGGAAAAACTGGAGGAGGCTGTGGCTGTAATTAAACAAACATATATGAAAGAAATTAAATTATTTTTATTACTAATCTTTTTTTGTAATTCTTATATTTCGTTTACTCAAGAAAATGAAAGTGAATCTGAAAATCAAACCACTTATAAAAAGCGAGTATTAGAAAATATTGAACTAGACATTTTAAATAGTTATTATGATCAAGATGGGAATAATGCAGCTGTGAGTGGTGGAATTGGAACAGAGAAATTGGAAGACGCCACTGCAACAATTGTGGTTTCTATTCCTTTAAATGAAGACGATATACTAACGATTGATGCAGGAATTTCTGCATATAGTTCTGCTTCGTCGAGTAATGTTGACCCTTTTGATGGAAGGAATAGAGGAAATCCTTTTGTAGCTAGTTCAGGTGAATCTCAATCCGACACATGGGGAAATGTAACTGCATCATATAGCCATAGTTCTGACGATCGTAAAAAAACATGGAACACAAACATTTCACTATCTACAGAATATGATTATTCTTCACTCGGTTTCAGTGCTGGATATTCTTATGCTTTCAATCAAAAAAACACTGAACTTAGTGTAAATACAAGTATATTCTTAGATACTTGGAATACGATTTACCCATACGAACTAAGAGTTCTTACTGGCAATAGCGAAGAAGAATCAAGATTTAATATAGGAGGTATTACTGGAACCCCTTACAATCCTAACTTTACTCCTTTTGATAAAAAGAATAGAAATTCGTACAGTTTAGGTTTTAGTTTTTCTCAAATCTTATCTAAGAATTTACAAATGTCTTTGGTTACAGACTTTGTTTTACAAAACGGTCTCCTTTCAACGCCATTTCAACGTGTATATTTTAGTGATATTGGTGATAGTTATTTTGAAGATTTTCATTTAGCTGATGATATTGAAAGACTTCCTAATTCTCGTTTTAAAACTGCAATAGGAACACAATTTAATTATTATATAAATGAACGAGTTTCTGTAAGAAGTTTTTATCGTTATTATTTTGATGATTGGAGTATAAAATCTCACACCATTAGATTAGAAGTGCCTATAAAACTGAGTGATAAATTCACTATATACCCTTCATATCGATTCTACAATCAAACTGCTGCAGAATATTTTAAACCTTATAATCAGCATTTATCAACTAATCGTTTTTATACTTCTGATTTTGATCTATCAGATTATAACGCAAATCAATACGGTCTAGGATTAACTTATACAGACATATTTACTAAAAGACATATCTGGAAATTTGGATTTAAACAAATCGATATTCGTTTTTATAAATATGATAGAAACATCAATTTTAATTCTAACATAGTAACTACTGGAATTAAATTTATTTTAGATTAATTTTTGAATTAAATGTTTGGCCTCTTTGTGAAAACAGAGAGGTTTTCTTTTTTGGTATATTTGCCTATACTCAATACATATATTATGAAAAAAATCTTTTTAACTATTGTAGCAACTACTGCAATACTTATTTCTTGTAAACAAGAAACTAAAAAAGAAGCAACAGCAGTGGTTACTCCCAACCAAGAATTTAATGAATTATTAAAAAAATATAACGAAGGAAAATTAGAATTGAATCCTATCAATGCTACTTATGCTGGTGACAACAGATTTAATGACCAGTTTCCTAATTTTTTATCTGACGAATATGCGTTAAAGGCTAAGGACTTTTATACCACTTACAAAGCAAAGTTAGAAGAATTCCCTTTTGAAAAGCTAACTACTAGTGAACAACTAAGTAAGGCGGTTTTAGCTTGGGATTGTGATATGGCCTTAGCACAAAATAGTTTCAAAAATGATCAATTACTGCCTATTAATCAAATGTGGACAGTAAATCTAACTATGGGGCAATTGGCTAGTGGAAGTAGCGCTCAGCCTTTTACAACTGTTAAAGATTACGAGAATTGGTTAAGTAGATTAGATCAATTCAATACTTGGTTACAATCAGCAAAAACAAGAATGCAGCAAGGTATTAAAGAAGGATATGTACTGCCTAAATCGTTAATTAAAAAAGTAATTCCTCAATTTAAAGGTTTAGCTGAAACTAAATTAGAAGACCATTTATTCTTCTCTCCTGTAAAAAACTTCCCTAGTGATTTTTCCGAAGAAGACAAGAAAGTTTTAACTGAAAAATACACAACGATTCTTAAAAACAAGCTGGTACCTTCTTTTACAGCTTTATATGAGTTCTTACAGAAAGATTACTCAGAAGCAGGTTTAGCTGCAAGCGGTATTGATGCTCTTCCACAAGGAAAAGAATATTATCAACATGCTATAAAAAACTATACAACTACTACCATGACTGCTGATGAAATCCATGAACTAGGGTTAAAAGAAGTAGCTAGAATTTTAGCAGAAATGGAAAAGGTAAAAGAACAAGTTGGATTTAAAGGGGACTTAAAAGCATTTTTTGACTTTGTAAGAAACAATAAAGAATTAATGCCATATACTGAACCAAAACAAATTATCGAAAATTTTAATGCGATTCATGAAAGAATGAAACCGCAATTAGAAAAACTATTCGGTAAAAAACCAAAAACAGCATTTATTGTAAAACAAACTGAAAAGTTTAGAGAAGCTTCAGCAAGTGCTGAGTATAATCCTGGTTCATTAGATGGTACACGCCCTGGTGTATTCTATACTCCTATTCCAGATGCATCTAAATACAATGTATTTTCAGATGAAGCCTTATTTTTACATGAAGCTATTCCTGGACATCATTATCAAATCTCTTTAACACAAGAAAATGAAGAGCTTCCAGATTTTAGAAAAACACTTTGGTATAGTGCTTATGGTGAAGGTTGGGCTTTGTATACTGAAAACTTAGGTAAAGAATTAGGTTTATATACAGATCCTTATCAATATTTCGGAATGTTGGGTATGGAAATGCACAGAGCTATTCGTTTAGTAGTAGATACTGGATTGCATGCAAAGGGTTGGACTAGAGAGAAAGCTATTCAATATTCTTTAGATAATGAAGCAGAAAGTGAAGCTAGTATCATATCTGAAATTGAACGTTACATGGCTAATCCAGGACAAGCTTTGTCTTATAAAATTGGCCAATTAAAGATTAGAGAACTTAGAGAAAAAGCAAAAAATAGCTTAGGTGATAAATTTGATATTAGAGAATTTCATAATCAAGTGTTAGAAACAGGATGTATTCCTTTAGCACTTTTAGAAAACAAGATTGATGATTGGATTGAATCTCAACAGTAAATAATTCAAATAAAAAACACTTTATAAACAAGTATTATAAAGTGTTTTTTTTATAAGATAATTAAAAATTAATTTTTATCCTTCTGTAAAACTTCAGCCACTTCTAAAGGTCTATCTGTAGCAATAATATTAGCTCCATTTTCAATGTACTTCAAATAAACTTCATCATTACCTTTAGCAACAGCACTTTTATCTAAGTTTCCTAAGGTACCTAGAATAGTTTTAATACCTAAACTTTTCAATTTTGTATAATGTGTTTCTGAAGGTAGTCTTGTCCCTACAAACCCTAATAATTTATCTGTTGGTAATTTTGCTTTTTCAATTTGTGCTAAAGCACCATCATCTCTTGCAGATACAGAAATCATCACATCTTTATTTAACTCATGAACTTTTATAGCATCTTGAATTCTATAGGTAATAATTGCTGCGTAATCTTGAGCATTATACTTTTCTACAGCGGCTAACACTTTTTGAAAAGGCACTCCTCTTTTAACATCCAGGGTGAATAAAACTTTATCTTTTCCCCAAGATAATACTTCATCCAAAGTAGGAATGGTATACGTAGTTGTATTCCCTAAATTATCTACTAATTTTAATTGTTTAAGCTCCTCAAATGTTGCATCATTGATATCTCCTTTACCTGTAGTTGTTCTATCCAAAGTTTTATCATGCATTAGTACAAGTATACTATCTCTTGTCATTGAAATATCACATTCTATAACCGTAGATGTATGATTTACGATATTTTGAAAGGTTTCTATCGCATTTTCAGGATACCCTTTATAAGGTCCTCCCCTGTGTGCACTAACCAATGGAACTGGATTTTTTTTCCAATAGTTAAAAGAAGTAACCAACTCCTTTTTTTCTGCATGTGGAACAGTTTCTTGCGTATCTATAACTTCTTGTTTAGATGTTTTTTTAATGGTATTCGATCTGCAATTAGAGAATAACAATAACACAAATGATAGAAGCACTATCGACCTAAATAACTTCATATATATAAATTCAAATTTGTGTGTAAAATTAGTTTTCTTATTTTTAAAACTCAAAATTCTACTTTATGAAAAAGTTATTACTATTATTTATACCGGTTTTTACATTCGCACAAGCAAATACTGAAATTCATCTTTTTGATATTAATTTAAAAAATAATGAATGGGTAATTTCTAATGGAAAAAATATTTCAAATAATAAAGGTTATGACAATCAACCTCATTTTTATGATGACAATACTGTACTGTTTTCTTCAACCCGAAATAAACAAACTGATATTGTAAAATATGACATTTCTTTGGATAAACTTACCTATATAAGTAACACTCCTAATGGAGGAGAATATTCACCACAACGAATACCTAACTCTAGACATTTATCTGCTGTACGTCTAGATAAAGATGGTAAACAAGGATTTTATGCTTATAATTTTAATACTGGAAAATATAAAGAATTAATTCAAGATTTAGTAGTAGCTTATCCACTTTGGCATGACCAAAATACTTTAATTTCTTCAGCCATAGTAAACGATTCTCTACAACTCAATATAAGTAGCATTACTCCTCAAAAAAATATTGGCTTAATTAAAAACGTAGGAAGATCTTTTCATAAGATTCCAAATTCTAATTTAATTAGTTTTATGAAAAAGAATGGGCAAGAATGGGAGGTTTGGTCTTTACATCCCAAAACTAGAGCCACCAAGTTTATTGTTAATGTACAAGAAAATCAAGATGTGTGCTGGTTACCTAATGGAGAACTACTATTTCCTCATAAAAATCGCATTTATAGATATAATCCTGAAACTAAAGAGAGTCCTTCGATATTTTATATTTTTTCTAATGAAGAAATAAATAATATATCAAGAATTACGGTAAATAAAAACGGAACAAAATTAGCTTTTGCTGCTGAAGAATCTCCAAGACATATTGTTCAAAAACAACTAGAAGCTTATAATAATAGAGATATCGAAGCATTTATGGCTACTTTTAGTAAAGATGTAAAGGTTTTTACGCATTTAGATCAACTCAAATACCAAGGAAAGGATAAAATGCGAAATATATATGAACCTATGTTTAATACTGTTAAAAATCTCCATTGCAAAATTATTACAAGAATTGTAAAAGATAATAAAGTTATAGATGAAGAGTCTATCACTATAGACGGTAAAAAATTTAGAACTGTTGCTATTTATGAAGTTACCAATGGAAGAATTAGTGCGATTCGTTTTTTGCGTAAGTAAACTTCCTCGAGGCAAGCATGCGAGGCATTTATAATTGACTATCCATTTTTATTTCGTGACAAGTCTCGGGGTATTATACCCTTTGGCAGTGCTAATAAAAAATCAAGCTATTGGATTGTAACTTCAATAGCTTGACTTATTTTAAATTATTTCTATTCTTCTTTTTTGTCTGAGTTTAACTTAAGCAATTTGTCTTCACTATTTTTAAGATTAGATTTCATTTTAATAATCTTTTCATCGTGTTTTTTTATACGCTCTTCAACTTTAGCTATTTTTTCCATTTTTTTAGCATATTCTTCTTCAGTGATTTTTCCTGAAGCTTTCATTTCTTCAATTCTTTCTTTTGTCGCTTGAATTTTAGCTGTAGCTTTTACATTCTTATCTTCATAAAAAGATATTTTTTCTTTTTTGTTGTCTATCCTTTGTTGAACTGCCTCAGCTTTTTTGTTCTTGTATGCTTTTCTTTTAGCTTTAAGTTCTTTTCTTTTTTCTTTAGTAGCTTCTTTATGTTTCTCTAGTTTTTCTTTTAGTTCAGGATTGTCTTCTAAATATGCTTTTTTTTCTTCTTTAGACATTCCCTTCATTTTTTCCTTGTGTTCACCTAAAACTTCATCTCTTTTAGCCTTTAATTCTTTTTTAGCCTCTTTAAGTTCAGCTTTTTCTGCCTTAAGTTCTGCCTTTTTCTCTTTCATTTCTTTTCCTTTCTGCTTAAGCTCTTTTTTCTTTTGCTTCACTAACTCTCTTTTAGCTTTTTTTTCCTCTTTGGTTTGTTGTGCATTTATAGTTCCTACTACAGCAAAACAAGATAAAACCAGTATGTATTTTAAAAGTTTCATGTTTCTAGTTTTTAAAGGTTATCTAGTTCTTTTAATTCATTATCTATTTCATCAGCTTCCTTTTGTAAAGATTCTAAATCTTGATTTGTTTCTTTACCAATTTCTTCTATTTTTTGCTCTATTTCAGCTGCTTTTTTCTTCTCTTCTTCTGCTTTCTTATCAACACAAGCAAGAGAAATTAATGAGAATACCAGAAATATTAAAAGATTGTTTTTCATAAGGGAAAATATTTTAATAGTTAACACTGTAAGATACTATTTTTTTGAAAACAAAAAACGAAACAAACCAACTAACAATTAAATTATCAGCTATTTATATAGTTTTCAAATCTGGCTTTCAACAAATAAATCTGTACAAATATTAATACCGTAAAGAAAAAGCAAGCATATAGCATTATATTAGATATAGATAGTGTATTCAAAAAATCAGGAACAATATTATTTAAACTGTAATTGAATTTAAACTGCCATAATTTGGCTATGGATTCCCCATTAGAAACATAAATAATACTAGTAATTAGAATTACAAATAAAACTATCCAAACTTTAGATGAAATTAAAGGTGTAGGTTTAAAAACTGATGCATTTTCAGTTTCATGTATAGCTTCCATTAGATTTGAAGTAAAATCTATGGATGGGGTATCTGGTTCTATATCCGTTATATATTTTTTTGCAAAAGCATCTAATTCCTCGATATGTTTATTTTCTTCCATAATGATTAATCAATTCAGGTTCAACATTTTTTTCTACAACACTTACTAATCTTTTTCTAGCTCTATGTAATTTTACTTTAAGATTCGATGATGATAGACCAGTAATTTCCATGATTTCTTTAAGGTTTAGTTCATCAAAATAAAACATCCAAAGTAAAGTACGTTCTTCTTCTGGTAAATCATTTAAACATTTTTTAATTACTATTGCTCTTTCTTTTCTTGAAATCGATTCCAAAATATCTTCTGTACTACTAATTTTATGAATTGTAACTTCATCTATAGTATCTACTACATATCGTTCTTTATTCTTTTTTAAATTATCTAAACAATTTCTATAGGCTATTTTATATAACCAAGTAGAAAATTTAGAATCACCTTTAAATTTAGACAAATTTTTATAAGCCTTAATAAAAGTATCTTGAGAAACTTCTTCAGCTTCTTCTTTATTCTTCAACATTTTCAAGGCTAAACTAAATACCATCACTTTGTATTTTTCTACTAAAAAAGCAAAAGCATTTGTATTACCTTGTAATATCTTTTCTATATATGTTTGATCGTTGTTGATAATAGCCACTTTAACTATGACATACACCTTCTAAAAAAGGTTACAGAAAAAACAAAAAACTTTTTTAAAAAATTATGTAACCTTTTTTTAAATTGAAATGTCATACCTGTAAACACATTAAAAATAATATTTAAAAAAACAATAATATGGAAGTAGCAATTGTATTTATGTTCTTATTCGCTGTAATATTTGGAATTTTTTACCTTTTTTATTCTACCAGAAATAAAGAACGTTTGGCTTTAATTGAAAAAGGAGCTGATGCAAAAATCTTTATGTTAGGAGAAAGAAAAAGATCTACACTTACTGGTAGAGTTATCGTTTTAAACCTTTCTTTATTATTAATGGGGATAGGCTTAGGAGTATTTTTAGCTTTATTAGTTACAACCTATACAATGTTAGAAGAAGAAGCTATGTATCCTGCTATGATATTCTTTATGGGAGGTTTAGGTTTATTTACAGGATTTAACTTAACAAAGAAATTAGATAAAGAATAATCAACAATATTCTTATTAAAATATATGTTAAAACCACTTCAGTTTAGAAGTGGTTTTTATGTATTGACACGATATGATAAACTTATTTTATAGTTATAATCAATATTTTCAATCAACAAAAAACACCTCAATTCATTGATATAAAACGATTTATCACTATCTTTAGATAAACACTTATTATCATGAAAACTACAGTCTTACTCTTAACATTACTTTTTACATTCAACAGTTATTCTCAGGTTGAAAAAACAGCTTTTGGTATAGATTACGAATCAGAAAATAAAGATCTGTACTATGACAACTTCGATGAAAATCAAAATACTTCTTCTTCCTTTTTCAATTTTATTGATGATACCTCTTTTTTAATTCGTAATATCTCTGAAGATAAGTTCCTTTTTATTACTAAAGAATTTGATATTAAGCTTTTTAATGAATCTATTTTTAAAAGTGAAAATACATTACGTGGTCTATCTATAATTCATCATAACAATAAATTTTTAAAGAGAAAAAGTAATGTTAATAAATTACCTTCTGAAAATAGAGTTGATAATGCTTTTACCATAGAATATCCTGCTACCATTTTTATGTCTTTAGATTTTGATAATCAAATTACATTACAATTTGGTGATTTTTTAGAAGAACAAATTCTATCCATAAATGAATTATATTTAAACTTAGCTGATTTAATGATTCTTAAAATGTAATTTTTAACAAGATTTCCTTATTTTAATTAGCTAAATAAATTAGTTAAAAGGATATCTTTTGGAAAAAACAAGACTAGAACTCTATTTTGAAAAGGATGTAGAATGGTACAACTGGCTAGCACTAAATCATGACAAGTATGATGGTATATATCTCATTTTTTATAAAGTAGAGACTAAAATTCCATCCATGAGATGGGAAGAAGCTGTTAAAGTAGCTTTGTGTTTTGGTTGGATTGATTCTACAGTAAAAAGCTTAGGAAATGGTAAAAGAAGACAGTATTTTTCTCCTAGAAAACCAAAAAGTGTATGGAGTAGATTAAACAAAACTTATATAGAAGAACTTTCAAAAAAAGGATTACTACAAAAAAGTGGTTTAAAATCTATAGAAATTGCCAAACAAAATGGAAGTTGGACCTCTTTAGATAGTGTAGAAGATTTAATTATTCCTGATGATTTAAAATTAGCTTTTCATGCTAACCCAATCGCATATAAAAACTATGAAAATTTCTCTCCTTCCTACAGAAAAAACTATTTGTACTGGTTATTTCAAGCTAAAAGAGAAGCTACTCGTCATAAAAGAATACAAGAAATTATAAAACTTTGTGAAGCCAACAAAAAGCAACGCTAAAATTAGTCAGAAGAGTTACTTTAAGAGGAAGTAAATAATAATCATAAAAATGGTTAGAAGGATGATCAATTGATTATCGTTTTTTATTTTTACAGTATGGCTAAAATCTTATTAACTGGTGGAACTGGATTAGTAGGTTCCTTATTAGAAAAAATACTAATAGAAAAACAACACGAGGTTTTTATATTAACTAGAAGCCCAAAAGCAAAAAATCATTTTAAATGGGATGTTAGTTCAAATTTCATTGATGAAAAAGCACTACGCGTAGATTATATTATTCATTTAGCTGGAGCTGGAATAGCTGATAAAAAATGGACACCTAAACGAAAGAAAGAACTTATTGATAGTAGAGTTGCTTCTGCAGAATTATTATACAATAAAGTGAAAGAGTTATCTATCCCCTTAAAAGGATTCATTTCCTCATCAGGAATTGGATACTATGGAGCAATCACCTCTGAAAATATTTATAAGGAAACTGATGAGCCAGCCAACGATTTTATTTCAAAAATATGTATTGAATGGGAAAAAGCAGCACTTTTATTTTCAAATTCAGATATTCCTGTAACTATTTTAAGGACTGGTGTTGTATTAAGTAAAAAAGGAGGAGCTTTAAAAAAAATGAATACACCTTTATTTTTATCTTCTTTAGGAAACGGAAATCAGTATGTCCCATGGATTCATATTGAAGATTTATGCAATTTATACGTAAAAGCTATAGAAGATACTACTTTTACTGGTATTTATAATGCTGTTGCTCCCGAACATCAAACCAATACCTCTTTCACCAAAATTTTAGGTACTACATTAAAAAAAACTGTTACTCCTTTTAATGTACCTAGTTTTATTTTAAAACTAGTTTTAGGGGAATTGGCTATTATTGTTTTAGCTGGAAGTAGAATATCCACTGAGAAAATAGAAAGTGTATATCAATTTAATTTTTCCAAATTAACTGATGCTTTATATGATATCTATAAATAAAAAAGTCTAGATTTCTCTAGACTTTATTATCATCAAATCGTAATTGAAATATTAGTATTATCTTTTAATTCATCTGAAATTACCTGATAACCATCATCCCATGGTTCTCTACCTTCACATAAGTTTGCAATCCATATTACTCTTTCTTGAACACAACCAAAAGGACATCTTTTAAAAACGGTTCTTAAATATCCTGCTGCTGCTCTGGTCGACAAACACAAATTTGAAAAATAGCCTGCTTTAATGTCTTTAGACTTTTCTCTAGAAATTTCAAAGTCCTTAAATTTCTCTAAATTCTTCATAATTTTAAATTTTATTTTAAGATATGAATATAACAAAAAAGAGATCCAAAATTTGGATCTCTTCTACTACTATGCTTTATGAAAATTTATTTAAAAGTCTTGGTTTGGATTCCAAGCTTCTATGATATCTTTAAAAGTTTTTATAAACATTCCTCCTAATGCTCCATTTACTACTCTATGATCGTAAGAATGTGAAACTATCATTTTATGACGGATACCTATTAAATCTCCTTCTGGAGTTTCTATAACAGCTGGCTTCTTAACAATAGCACCTAACGCTAAAATTGCAACTTGTGGTTGATTTATTATTGGCGTCCCTGTTATACTTCCAAAACTACCAATGTTAGTTACCGTATACGTTCCTCCTTGGATTTCGTCTGGTTTTAATTTATTTGCTCTAGAACGAGTAGCTAAATCATTAACCTTTTTTGTCATTCCAACTAAACTTAACTCATCAGCATTTTTAATTACTGGTACTATTAAATTTCCATCTGGTAATGCAGCTGCCATTCCTAAGTTAATATTACCTTTCTTGATAATTTTATCTCCATCAACAACTATATTGATTAATGGATGTTTTTTGATGGTTTGCGCAACAGCTTGCATAAAAATTGGCGTAAAAGTCAACTTCTCTCCTTCTCTTTTCAAAAAGGCATCCTTAACTTTATTTCTCCAATTTACAATATTTGTTACATCAATTTCAATAAATGATTGTACATGAGCAGAAGTCTGTACAGAGTCTACCATGTGCTTAGCTATCAGCTTGCCCATTCTACTCATTTCTATAACTTCATCCTCTCCACTTATAGAAACAGGTGCACTTTCTATTTTTTTAGGCTTTTCAATATCAAACTGTATAGCGTCATTACTTACTTTAGGATTTTTTCTATTCTCAAGATAAGCAAATATGTCATTTTTAGTTACTCTTCCTTCTTTTCCTGTACCTTTTATTTCTTCAAGCTCAGTTATAGAAATCCCTTCAGTTTGTGCAATACTTTTAACTAAAGGAGAATAAAATCTACTACTTGAGGAAGTATCGATTGGATCATTCACTATTTCTTTTGCAACTTCTACAGTTTTTTCTACTTCCGCAACTGAGGTAGCTACAGACGTACCATTATTCGCAACATTCGTACCGTTAGAAGTTTGAGCTTCTATTTCTCCCTCTCCTTCTGTTTCAATAATAGCTATAGTTTGTCCTACTTGAACAACAGTATCTTTATCGAATAAGATTTCAACAAGCTTTCCATCAACTTCACTTGGTATTTCACTATCTACTTTATCAGTAGCAACTTCAACAATAGTGTCATCGATTTCAATGGTATCTCCTACTTCTTTTAACCAAGAAGTAATAGTTGCTTCTGCAACACTTTCTCCCATTTTAGGAAGCTTTAATTCAAATCTAGCCATAGTATTAATCTGTTTTTTGCGATGCAAAAATAGTAAATAATTACGACTTAATTATTATCAAATTAAATGTAAAACTGATAAATTTTTATCAATACTGTAAAAAATCAAATAAGCTTCTTGTTTATTTTATATTTTCTTTAAGAAAAAAACATTTTCATAGGTATCTATAAACAGCTAACTGTCAATTAAATCGAGTATTTTTTTTTAACAGTGGGAGACGATTTTATTTCATTTTTTAAATCGCTGTATATATGTCAATTAAAACTTAAATCTAGTTTAAGTCACTAACTATTTTAACACTAAACGGGAAATACCTCCCTAGTTGTTAAAATTTTAGACTACTTGAAGAATAATTGTTAATTTTATCAAATAAATTAAGATATATGCAAATTAGAATTATCCCTCGTAGATTTTTACTAGTTGTAGCTTCAATTTTTTTAACTTTCAATTGTGCTGCACAAATAACAAAAAGCGAATCTTCAGATATTTACTCTGAAAATTTTAATGAAATTCTTAGCAAAAGAAGAGTTAAATATAAAGTAATTACCAAATCTCAGAAAGCACTTTCTAAATCTGAGGTAAAAGCGAATGAAAAAGCAGTAAAACAAGTAGAAAGATGGGCATATGTTTGGAAAGACAGAGTAAATTCAAATGGAGCTTTCCCTACTAAAAAAGACAATGGAGAGTATCAGAGTGAAGTTTTAAATGCTTTGACTTCTAATAGATCTTTAACTTCTACTTGGACACATATTGGTCCTGTTGATAATCCGCACCGAAATAATTATTCTGCTTATCCAGGAAAAGGAAGAGTGAATGTAGTAGTAGAAGATCCAAATAATAATCAAATATTATATGCTGGTGCTGCGGCTGGTGGTATATGGAAGTCTACAGATGGTGGACAAAATTGGACTCCAAAATCTGATGAGTTAGCTGGTTTAGGTGTAACTGACATATTAGTTGATCCAAACAATACAAACATTATTTACATGGCCACTGGAGATGAAAATGCTCAACACATTTCTTCTATCGGGCTTTTTAAATCGACAGATGGTGGTGATACTTGGGCGCCTACAGGTTTACGATTTTCACTTAATGATAACGAATTTATTAGAGATTTAGCTTTTGCTCCTGGAAATTCTTCTCGAATTTTTGCATTAACTAATAGAGAAATTAGAGTATCTAACAATGCTGGATCTTCATGGTCTACATCTCCAACTGGAACTACTTTTGGAGAATTTTTCCAAAATATCGTTTTTGATCCTAATGATCCTACTAGAGTAGTTGTTTCAGATGTTTGGGATGGAATTTACCTTTCCACTGATTCTGGAGATAATTTCGCACTTCACTCTGTATATATCGGCGAAAATAGTCAGAGAATTTTAAAGATAGCTACAACACCTAATGATCCAGATCATTTCTATGGTATCAATCAAATAGGAGAATTTAAAAAGTATCGTTTTAATATGGATAATACTGCTAATGATTTAGTAAGTACAACTACCATTGCTGATTTTAATTCTCAAGGAGGTTATAATCTTTGTTTGGCACTTTCTCCTACAAATGCAAATAACATCATAGTTGGTGGCGTTAGAGGATATCGATCTACTGATGGAGGAGCTACTTTTGCTGTACGCTTAAATCCTTATAATGATCCTCCTGGTGTTGGTTTTTATGTACACCCTGATTTCCACCACTTTTCTTTCTTCCCTGATGGAGATACGGTTCTTAGTGGTCATGATGGAGGTATTCATAGAGGTTCTTTTTCTGGAGCAGCTAACACTTGGGTAGATTTATCGCCAGGTTTAAATATTACACAATCATATCATATTGCTGTTACACAGGATTCAAGTGGTGATGATTTTATGATGGGAAATCAAGATAATGATGGTTTTTCTAAAGTATTAAAAAATGGTGTTAGACAATGGGTATCTGCAGCTGCCGGAGATGGTACAGGTGTAGGGATTGATTACAATACACCTAGTACAAGATATTTAGGTGGTGTAGGTGGTGTTTTATACAGAACTAGTGATGGATATGCTTCAAGTGCGTTTTCTGCCACTCAAATTTTAGCTGGTGACGGTAGTGCTGCTTTTGTTTCGCCTATGGCTATCCACCCTACAGTTCCTACCACTATTTATGCAGCTGATAGTGATATTAAAATGTCTACAGACAGAGGTGATAATTTTACAGCGCTTAATAGTGGATTAGTCCGTACAGACTTCTTAGATGTAACCACTAATGGTAGTTCTATTAGAATCTATGGTATAGGAACTACTGCTAGACGTAGTGATGATAACGGAGCTACTTGGAACGCTGTAACTGCGCCTACAGGAGCTACTTTTAATAGTTTTGCTGCTGTACCTAATTCTACTACAGTATTTGCAACTGTTTCAGGATATACAGCTGGAAGTAAAGTGTACAGATCTACTGATAATGGAGTGACTTGGACTAATATGAGTGATGGACTACCAAATATTGTAGTGAAAAAAGTAATTTTTAAAATAGACTCAACTAATGAAACTTTATTTTTAGGTACTGAATTAGGAGTATATTGGAAAAATGATACCATGACAGATTGGGAAAAATTAGGTACTGGTTTACCTAATGTAATTATTGATGATTTAGAAATCAATTATACAGATCAACTTTTATATATAGGTACATTCGGAAGAGGAATGTGGAGACATAATATTAGCGATTCTACATTAGGTACTGAAGATGAGGAATTCAAAAATGCAGTTAATCTTTCTTTATTCCCTAACCCTGTTGTAGATAATGAGTTCAATATCAAAATATCTGATAGCTTTAATAGAGAAAACCTTTCGTATACTATCTATAATTATGTTGGTGGGATTGTGAAAGAAGGAAATATTACTGAAAATATTCAAAAAATAACTACCGAAAGTATTGCTAGTGGTATATATTTGATTCGAATAACAAACGGTAAAAGTAGTATCAACAAAAAAATAATAATTAAATAATGATCCAACGTTTCTTAACAGCCTTATTTTCTTTTGCAATATTATTGGGTTGTAAATCAACAGAAATGGAAATAAAAAGTGCCAATAAACAAAGTACCGTTCCTGGAAGACCGAACGGTACTTTTGGTGCTAATTTCTCAGCAATTTTAAAAGTTAATGAAGACATTCAAATAGATTCAGTGTCTATTGGTGATGCTTCTAATTCTAAAAACTTTTCAACGTTTCAAGTCTACAAGCTTAGTGATGGAACTATTTTAAACCCAAAACAAGTATTGACTACAGGTGAATATCAAGTTAGGGTTTCTTCTTCTGAAAAATTAAACGACTTAAAAAACGCTATCCATATAAATTATACAGCTAACGGAAAATCTAAAAGTGTCCAAGCTGAAATTATAAACAAGGGTACATTGTATATGAAATAATATACAATGTACTTTTTATAAATTGAAATTGTAAATTGCAATCATGAGCATAGACTTACAAAAATTGCAATTTAAATTTCATTGGAGATCTTACCAAAGCACTATTCTACAAAATTTTAGCGCACATATTGAAGATAATCATTTTCATATTGTAGCACCTCCAGGATCAGGAAAAACAATTCTTGGTTTGGAAATCCTAAGGCGCATTGGTAAAAAAGCATTAGTATTAGCTCCTACACTTACTATTAGAAATCAATGGAATGATAGATTACAAAACTTTTTTACTGTAGATGGAAAATTTGATGAAGTTTCTTTTGATATAAAAACTCCTTCTACCTTAACTTTTTCTACTTACCAAGCATTACATAGTTTTTTTAAAACTTTTGATTCCACTGAAGCTTATTTCGATTTTTTTAAGAAAGAAAAGATAGAGGTTTTATTATTAGATGAAGCCCATCATTTAAAAAATGCTTGGTGGAAATGCTTATACGATTTAAAAGAAGAACATTTACAAACTGTTGTCGCTTTAACAGCTACTCCTCCTTATGATAGTGTAAATTCTGAAATTCAAAAATATTTTCAACTCTGTGGTGAAGTCGATGATGAAATTGTAGTACCAGACCTAGTTAAAGAAAAAAACTTAGCGCCTCATCAAGATCTTATTTACCTCTCCAAACCTGATGATGAAGAAGCCAAATTCATAACACAATTCAAACAAAAAGTGGATGAGTTTGTAAGTAATCTTATTACTGATGCTACTTTTATTGATTTTATAGAGAACCATCGTTTTTATAAAAACACACAGGGGTACTTAGAGGAAATTTACCAACATACCGAATTTTTCTCTGCTGTTCTCATTTTCTTAAGCGCATGTCAAAAAAATATTGCTAACGAGAAATTGGTCATTTTAGGTTTTAATAGAGAAGAGGCTATTGAATTTCCAAAACTGTCTAACCACTGGGTTGAAATTTTATTTCAGTTTTTATTAGTCACCGATAGAGAAATATTAATAGATCACGAAACTTACTTGAATACAATTGAAAAACAACTTCGATTACTTTCCATTTTTAGTAAGAACAAAGTGAATTTTACTGGTGATGAATTAGTGTATAAATCATTAAGCAATAGCCCAAGTAAACTGAAAAGTATAATTGATATTGTACGTCAAGAACAAAAAAACTTAAAAGATAGTTTACGCTGTGTTATTCTTACGGATTACATCAGGAAAGAGTATTTAAATCTTCCCAATCACGAGTATGAAAATATTCAAAAGATTGGGGTCATTCCTATTTTTCATAGAATTAGAAATGTCATCTTTTATACCAAATCTCTTGCTGTTTTAACAGGTTCTATTGTTATTATTCATCAAGATATTATTCCTGAATTGGAAAAGATTGATGCTTTGGAAAATTATTCAATCTCGTATTTAAAATCAGATGATAATTTTCTACTAATTTCATCTAAATCATCTTCTCAAAAAAGCATTGTTGAAGTCATTACCGCTCTTTTTCAATTAGGACATATTAAAGTACTTATAGGAACCAAATCACTTTTAGGTGAAGGTTGGGATGCTCCTAGTATCAATAGTCTTATTTTAGCTTCGGTTGTAGGTTCTTTTGTAACGTCGAATCAAATGCGAGGGCGAGCAATTCGAATTGATGAAAACGAACCTAGAAAAGTTGGTTTAATATGGCATTTGGCGTGTTTGGATACTACAAATGAAAACGGAGGAAAAGATTTTACTGTGTTAGAAAGACGTTTCAATTCATTCTTAGGAATTTCAAACACAGAAGAAAATAGTATTCAAACCGGAATGACACGATTAAATTTACCAAGTACTATTTTTGCTAATGATGTAGAAAGTTTAAATCATAAAACATTAGAATTCTCTTCAAATAGAAACTCAATATCTGAAAAATGGAAATCTGCTATTTTTAAAGGTAAAAAAGTACGTCAACAGCTTACATACTTAACACCTAAAAAACAAACTATCCCACAAAAGGAAAACTATACTAATGCTGTTATTTTTGGTTTGAAAGAGACATGGTATATACTTTTTCTACTCATGGTTTATGCTTTTATACTCTTTTTGATTAACAATACAATTGTAGTTTCCATTTTGGTTATACTTTTACTCTTCTTGATTATATGGTTTGGTTTTAAAGTAAATGTTTTTGTCAAATATTATTTGAAATATGGAATCATCGATAAAAAAATATACAATAGGGCTTTAGTTATTTTACATACACTCTATGATTTAAAGATGATTACTACTCCTAAAAATAAAGTTCAGATTAAAACTAGCATAAAAGAAGATGGTAATATATCTTGCACTGCTGATGGTCTAAACCGATTAGAATGTAAATTATTTATTGATGCTTTAAATGAAGTTTTACTGCCCGTAAATAATCCAAAGTATTTAATTTGCGAATCTACTTGGATTAGTAAAAAACTCAAAAAAGAACATTTTTTTACAGTTCCAGATATTTTTGGAATAAACAAAAAGAGTGCATCTGTCTTTAAGAAGTACTGGGAAAAACATATCAAAAAATCAGATTTAATTTACACTCGAAACATAAAAGGTAGAAAATATTTATTGAAAGCTAAATTACAGGCTGCTAAAAAGATCAATACAAAAACAACAAAGAAACATGTGATTTGGAGTTGAGACCAGTAGGCAGTAAGCAAAGTTATTTTTTTATTTCTACTAAAATTGTAGCTAAAAATAGTAATGAATATATTAGAAAAGGGATACTAAAACTAAAAGAAATTCCGAATAAACTACTATAACTCCAATTTCCATAGGTAAGATAACATACAGAAAATAATAGTAAACTTAACCCTATTAAATTCAATACTATTTTATAATTTTTCTGCTTAAAAAGTAGCCCCAAAATTAATAGTATTTTTCCTACCGCAGAAAAGACAGCAACATCCATAACTCTATCTTCATAGTTGGAGTTAAAATTAATCTCAATTCCATTTGTAAAAAGATGAGGAATAGCAAACACATCGAAAAATATTATAAAACCGATACCGTGACCAAATCCTATGACTATCAATGAATGAAGCAACATCGTAAGTAAACTTCCCCTATTCATAAACTACTTAACCCAAGTTATTGGTTTAGCTAAAACTTTCAATAACTCAGCTTCTGGTGTTCCATCTTCTGGTATATGATTATATTTCCATTGTACCGTAGGTGGTAAACTCATTAAAATACTTTCTATGCGACCGTTTGTTTTTAAGCCAAAAAGTGTTCCTCTATCGTGAACTAAGTTAAATTCAACATAGCGTCCACGTCGAACTTCTTGCCAATCTTTATGTGCTGGCGTATATGAAGTATCTTTTCTTTTTTCAACTATTGGAACATAACTGTTTAGAAAACTATTACCTACTTCCGTTACAAAATCATAACGATCTTGCATAGAAAATTCTTCTGTTTCCTTTAAATAGTCAAAAAATAACCCTCCTACTCCTCTAGCCTCATTTCTATGTGAATTCCAAAAATAATTATCACAGGTTTCTTTGAATTTAGGATAAAATTCTGAGTGATGTGCATCACAAGCTTCTTTACAAACTGTATGGAAATGTTTGGCGTCTTCTTCAAACAAATAATAAGGAGTTAAATCTTGTCCACCTCCAAACCATTGTGTAACAATCTCTCCTTTCTCATTATACATTTCAAAATAACGCCAATTTGCATGTACTGTTGGTATAAAAGGATTTTTTGGATGCAATACCAAACTTAATCCACAAGCAAAAAAATCACCCGTTTCTACTTTAAATTGTTTTCTTAGTACTTCAGGTAACTCTCCATGAACAGCTGATATATTTACGCCTCCTTTTTCAAATACATTTCCATTTTCAATTACACGAGTTCTACCTCCTCCACCTTGTTCTCTTTTCCATATGTCTTCTTGAAATTGAGCTTTACCATCTATGGTTTCTAGCGTAGTAGTAATGGTATCTTGTAATTTTTGAATATAGGCGTAAAATTGATCTTTCATTCTTTCATTTCTATTGTACCGCAAAAGTAATTATTATCAAGAACGTAATTTCAATCTTACGCCATAAAATATAAACTATAATTTTCCTAAACTATCTAGCTTTATTTTAGACAAACGATACACTTCTTTTAAATTTTCACTATTCCTATACATTTCTCCATAGGTAAATGCTTTTTCAACAGATTGTAAAACTTTAGCATATTGCTTATTTCTATAATACACGTAATTCTCAAACTCTGAAAAATAAACATCGTTTTTTGCAATTGCACCATACTCTATTGCTTTATTTAGATATTCTAATGCCTTAGTATATTCTTTTTTATCGTAATATACGGCCGCCATAAACTCATAACCTTTTGGCAAATTTGGAATAATTTCAGTACTCTTTTTATAACACTCAAGAGCCTTATCGTGTTCTTTACTGTAATAATAAGCCATACCTAAAGACCATATAGCAGCTGCACTATCTGGGTACATATCAACCACTTTTTGAAAGTATTTTTGTGCCTTTGGATAATCTTCTTCAACTAAAAGTGAATATTCTGCTTGTATTAGATCTCGTTCTGATTGCAATCTAGATTTCTTTGATAGTTCATAGGCCTTGGTTACTTTTTTCTTATACTCATTTTCGTCGGTTTCATAAAAAGAGCCCATTAAAACTCCACTTGGATAATCAGGATCTAACATTTTAATTCTGGCTGCTTTTTTTTCATATTCTTCTTTATCTCCATAGAAATAGAAACTTTTTTCTAAATCGTTAAGTAATTGATGTACCTCAGGAACTTTAGAATCAACAGCTAAGGTAAATCCATGAGTATTTAAATCTTTTGGAGCATATTTTTTTACAAATTCATCTTCTTTTTCTCTTTCTGTTTTGTCAATTGAACAAGAAATAATATTAGTAAAAATTAATACTATACTTATAATGTTAATGGTATTCATATCATCTATTTTTTAAGATTCATACCTCTAAATTATAGAAGATATAACTCTATTTTTTCTTTAATAGACCATGATAGTGTAAGAGTATATGAATACCTTTAATATGACTAAGTTCTTGTTAACACTTGTTGCACTTCCTTAAAATAACTAGAACCTATAGGAATTTCTATATTTCCTATTTCTACATCTCTTTGTGTAAATGCTGTTATTTTATCTAAGGATATAATGTAAGAACGATGTGTTCTCAAAAAGAGATGTTTCGGCAACTGTGTAGCTATTTTTCCTATGTTACTTTTTACTATGAGCCTTTGGTTTTTAGTATGAATTCTAACATAGTCTTTTAGGCTTTCTATATATAGGATATCTTCAAAAATAATTTTTATGTGTTTCTTATTTATGTTGACATAAAAGAACGAATTATCATTGATTTGTGATGGCTCCACTTGTTTATTTATGAAACTACTTCTTTCATGATAACGGTCTATCGCTTTTATAAAACGATCAAATGAAATAGGTTTTAACAAATAGTCTACGATATCTAAATCGTAACCTTCAATCGCATATTCTCTATATGCAGTGGTAATAATTACTTTAGGAGGAGATTTAATTGTTTTTAAAAAATCTAGTCCTGTTAATACAGGCATTTCGATGTCTAAGAATATCAGATCGATATGTTCTTTTTTTAGTACTTCAAATGCTTCTATTGCACTATAACAACTTGCTACAATTGTTATATCATTAAGTTTGTTTATATGATTTTGCAGCAATTCTATTGCAGGAGATTCATCATCTACTAATAAACAACGTAACATATCAATCTATTTTTAAAGTTAGTCTAAGGTTAAAAAATGAATCTGTTTCTTCTGTGATCAACTCATGTTTTTCTGGATAAATTAAATCCAATTGCCTCTGAATATTAGAAAGACCAATTCCATTTTTATAACTATCTGTTTTATTATCTTTTTTAGTAGCACTTATAGTATTCCATACTACAAATTCAATGGTAGAATCTAACTCTTTAAGACTTATGTTAATCGTAGGTTTTTCAATACTACCACTAGCTCCATGCTTAAATGCATTTTCTACTATAGACAAAAGTAATAATGGAGTTATTTTTAATTCTTTATGTTGAATTTCTTTTTCAAAACTAATCGTTATCCTATTTCCATACTTAATTTGTTCTAATGCTAAATAATTTTCAATAATCTGTATTTCTTCTCTTAATGCCACAAAATCATGTTGACTTTTATATAAAATATAGTCTAAAATTTCTGAAAGTTGTAGCACCATATCAGGAGCTTTGGGAGATTTTATAAGCACATAAGAATATAAATTATTTAAGGTATTAAATAAGAAATGAGGATTTAATTGCGCTTTTAAATACTTAAGCTCTGTTGTGATTTTTTCTTTTTGTAATTGAAAAATTTTCTCTTTCTTAATTTCTTGTTCTTTATTGACTTTATAGAAGTACATTAATAGCGCAGGAAAATGAAAGGATAGCATATAAAAAGGAAAATCGACCAAACTTAATAAAGGATATGGTCCATCTGCACAAAAACGGTCTAGATAAAAATACCCTATAAAGCGAAATAAAATGACTAGTACGATAATTACACCTAGCATTGATACTGCAAAACTGATATATTTCTTTTGTTTTAGATACGAAGGAACTTGCCAATAGTTAAATGCATATGCGGCTAGTATTAGTAACGGAAATTTCACTAATGTAGTTATTACTGTTTGCTCAAATAATTCTGGATCTGTAGAGGAGAAAATATAGAACAAGAAAATTCCTATCCAAAAAAGAATATGCTGTACTATTTTTTTCTTCATAAAGTTCATTTTGGAAATATACTAAATTTACATACGGTATATTTCAGAAATTGATAAACACCCAAAATGCATCGATAAAACAGTATTAACTATATAAGAATGTAAAAGTATACTACAACATAGCATACGTATTCTTTTAATAGTTGTTTATCTTTTTAAAATTATTGATGCTTGCTAACTTTATAAATTAGTTGAAACAAATCGTATTATAATAATAACATATGAAATTATTTAAAGCTATAGCAATCATATTTACACTTACGTTAATTAGTAATTGTTCAACAACACAAAGGTTACAAAAAACACCAATAGGATTAATCAATAATGTTTCTTATAAGGATGCTAAGTTCAATAATCCTAATGCTTCAAACGCTTTTCTAGTTGATTATAACAATACCACATATGCCATAACTGCTAAACATATTTTAATTATTGCAAAAAATGATAAAATGAAATTTATTGATTTTGAAGGTAGTTTAAAGGAATGGAAAATGCATCCTAAAAACGATAGTACACAATATATTATAACTGATAAACTATTAAATACAAATAGGAAAGATTCTTTAACATGGAATTATATGAATACTAATTGGAATACATATAATGATTGGTTAGTCTTTTCTGTTAAAGAGAATACCACAAATCATAAGCCTCTTAAATTTAGAGCTTCTACATTACAAAAAGGTGAACCTTTATATGCTATCGGTTGGACGTATAAAGATAGTATAGGAAATCAACGTGTATATGAATATACATTTGATAAAACCGAAAATAATTATCATTCTTTGTTACAAATAAAAGGACCGAAAAGCTTAGGAGGTTTAAGTGGATCTCCCGTAGTTGATCAAAAAGGAAAAGTAGTCGGTTTAGTAACCTCTGGTTGGAAAGATGATAAAACGCAGGAAACTTGGTTAGAGATTACTCCTGTTGATAATATTATTTCATTTCTATCTAAAATAAAGTAATATATAAAAGTATAGAAAGTACGATCTAAAATTTTTGAACCGTACTTTCTATTTTTCTATTTTAACGTAAATATTGAAAAAGAAATTCTTACCAGTAAAATCTTTAATAATTTGCTAAAAAAAGCTATTTAAAAAAATCAATCCCCCCCTCCTTTGTCTTGATACAAAGGAGCAAAAATCAAGATTTATGATAAGAATAAAAAAATACTACGGTAACTCCAGCCACAGATGAAAAGAACTCGCTGTTGCTCAAACAACTTTTCATCTTAATTCCAATGCTGCTACCTTGATTTTTAAAAATTCTTATCAATAGATCTAATTCCCTTTAATAAAACCTCATTACAAACGTTTCATAAAATTTTAGTTATTAATTTCAAATTAACACATTACTGTTGAGTTAAAACTTATCTTATTTTACGAAGTGTTTGTGTAGTAGCAGCTGTTACTGAAAAAGGTAAAACTAGCAGTACGCCAACAAATGGAATTAATAAGAAAAGAATAAATACGATTCCGTTTCCTATTGCTGTACCTCTATTTTTTTGCACAAATGCTACTGTATCTTTATAATTATAATGACGTTCTAAGGTATAGTCCATATTTCCAAATCCTGCATAATATGCTTGTATTAAAAATAATAGGATCGATGAAAAAAGACCTATTACAGGAATAAAACTTAGTAGTAAAATAGGTATAGTTAATAGTAATTCTTTACCTATGTTTCTGACACTAATTCTGATACCTCTTGCCAAAGATTCTGAAAAGGTACTCGGCTTGTGTTGATGTTGCTTGCCATACAAATGTTCTTCTATTTTTAAAGAAACAGGACTCATAAACGGAGAAGCTAAAGCTAAAACTATATGCTTGTATAACATTAAACCTAAGGCAAAAATGGCTATTCCACTAAGTACATTACCAATAGCTGTAAAAGTTTCTTTTCCAAATTCCCATGGCCAAAGTTTAGCTAAGTAATATCCTAAATCATCTGATAAAAAGTAGGAAAATGTTCCAATAACAATTGCTGTTATTGCACTTATAATTACTGGAATAAAAAAATATTTCCACAAATTCAATTTTTTAATGATGGCTAATGCATCAAAATATGCTTTAATAGCGTTTATGGCTGATTGTATCATAGCTTAATTAAAATAAAAAACCTCTTTCAAAATTAAGAAAGAGGTTTTACATATTGTAATAATTAGAACTTTAATTTATAACTTGACTAATAAAAGTTTCTAATTCTTTAGTATTTGTATCTGTAACTTGATCCCAATTCATAGTTTTAGAAGGAGTGGCTGCACCTCTTTTAACATCTAAAAACTTCTTATTTTTGTCTATTAAATATGCTGTAGGATAATCTAATTTGTGAACGAATCCACTGATATCTAAGTTTCCTTTCTCAACTTTATCATCAGCCCCAGCAGGAATTAACGTAATTCTTGAATCTAACTTGTCTTGAAATCTTTTGATTTTATCTTTAGAATCCCAAAAAATCATAATAAACTCTACTTGTTCGTGATATTTTTTCACCATCCTATTTAGAGCAGGTACCTGTCCAAAACAAGGCGCTGACCATGTTGCTGCTGTAATTAATACTATCGGTTTTTTAATTTCTTTAGTACTGACTAATTTGTCTTGGTCTGTTTTAAAATCGTAGTCTAATAAATAACTATTTTTAATACAACTAATTAATTCTTCAGACGATTTACCTGCACAACTATTTACTGCTTGATTGTAATATGTTCTTTGTGCTAACATACTACTTGATGATACTATAACTAATAGTAAAGTAACTATTCTTTTCATGGGAATTATCATTTTAATTTTTATTCAGGTTTATATTCTTTTACCGCATCAACAAATGCTTTTGCGTTTTCTAAAGGAATATTAGGTAAAATCCCGTGCCCTAAGTTAACAATATATTTATCCTTTCCAAAATTGTTGATCATTTCTGTCACCATTTTTTTAATCTCAGCTGGTGGAGAAAGCAATCTTGAAGGGTCAAAATTACCTTGTAAAGTAATATTTCCTCCTGTTAAATATCTTGCGTTTCTTGCAGAGCATGTCCAATCTATTCCTAGTGCTGAGGCTCCTGACTTAGACATTTCATTTAAGGCGAACCAACACCCTTTACCAAATGCTATAACTGGAACTTCATCTTTTAACGCTTCAATTATGTCATTAATGTATTGCCACGAAAACTCTTGATAATCTACTGGAGATAACATTCCTCCCCAAGAATCAAAAATTTGTACAGCATCTACACCTGCTTTTACTTTTGCCTTTAAATAGGCAATTGTGGTATCCGTTATCTTCTTAAGCAATTCGTGTGCCAAAACTGGTTGTGTAAAACAAAATTCTTTTGCTTTATCAAAGTTTTTAGACCCTTGTCCTTGTACCATATAGCATAAAATAGTCCATGGAGAACCTGCAAAACCTATTAATGGAATTTCATTACTTAGCTTTTCTTTAGTAGCCTTAATAGCCTCCATAACATACCCAAGTTCTTCATTAACATCAGGTATAATTACATTGTCTAAACTTTTTCTATCACGAATTGGATTTGGCAAATACGGTCCAAAATTTGGTTTCATTTCTACCTCAACATTCATAGCTTGTGGTACCACTAAAATATCAGAAAATAAAATTGCTGCATCCATTCCATACCTACGAATAGGTTGCACTGTTATTTCAGAAGCTAATTCTGGAGTTCGACAACGTGTAAAGAAATCGTATTTCTTTCTTATCTCCATGAATTCAGGTAAATATCTCCCTGCTTGGCGCATCATCCAAACTGGTGGCCTATCTACTGTTTCTCCTTTTAAAGCTCTTAAAAATAAATCGTTTTTTATCATATTATTCCTCGACAAAAATTATCTTTTTGTCTGTTTTATTAATTGTAATTATATGTATTGGTTGTGTAATTGCCATACCAACCATATCTGTTGGTTTAGGACCGGTTCTTTTAATTACAATATCCAAAGTTTTATTTTTCGATAAAACTTCGTTTATCTTAATCGTATAACCTGTAGTATTCCTTACACTATCTATGGCAACAATTACACTTTTTTTTGAAAAATCTATGGTTGTTTCAAACTCTTCTGAAATTTTATACATTACATCTAGCTTAGCTAAGAAAACTTTCCACTCTTTAACAGACTGAATAACAAAATTTTCCTTCTCTCCTCCATCTTCCATACCTGCCATTACTCCTTGGTATACATTCTGAACCACTAGTTGTTCATTTGTCGTATTATTTACCACTTTTTGTGCACATGATACATAAAAAAGAAGTGTTAAGGCTAAGCTTAGTAATTTCATGATTCATTTTTTTACATTTCTGAAACTGCTTTCAATGCTTTGTCTATAGCTTGTTTCGTTTTCTTCAAATCTTTATCACTTAATGCACTTGATAAAAACCAAGCTTCAAATTGAGATGGTGGTAAAAACACACCATTTTTAATCATTTCCCAAAAGAAAGTTGCAAACTTTTTGGTATCAGATGTTTGTGCTTCTTCAAAATTAGTAACTTTTTTGCTCGTAAAAAATGGATTGATCATAGAACCAAATCTATTAACCGATAATTCAATAGCATACTTTTTAGCAGTAGATAGTAAGTACTCTTCTATTTCTTCCGCTATCTTATTAAATTTTTCGTACGGGTTTTGTTTCTTTAATTCTGTTAATGTAGAAATTCCAGCAGCCATTGCTATTGGGTTTCCACTTAATGTACCTGCTTGATACATTCCTCCTAAAGGTGCTACGTTCTCCATGATTTCATTTCTTGCTCCGTAAGCTCCTACAGGAAAACCTCCTCCGATAACTTTTCCTAAACAGGTAATATCTGCTTCTACTTCCAATAATTCCTGAGCTCCTCCAAATTTAGAACGGAATCCAGTCATTACTTCATCAGCAATTAAAACAGCACCATTCTTATGCGCTAAATCCTTTAACTCTTTTAAGAAATCATTTTGAGGTACAACTACTCCCATATTACCACCTACTGGTTCAATGATTACACCAGCGATATCATCATGCTTATCAAAATGAGCTTTAACACTATCAAGATCATTGTAATTCGCTATTAACGTATTTTGTACTGCTCCTTCTGGTACACCTTTACTTCCAGGTAAACTCAAAGTAGCTAAACCTGAGCCTGCAGCAACTAATAAAGAATCTTGATGACCATGGTAACATCCTGCAAACTTGATAATTTTATCTTTCCCTGTATAAGCTCTTGCTAAACGAATTCCACTAAGTACGGCTTCAGTACCAGAGTTTACAAAACGAACTTTATCCATACCTGGAAAAGCATCACAAACTATCTTAGCCAATTTAATTTCATTAGCAGTTGAGGCTCCAAATGAATATCCATTTTTTAATGCTTTTTCAATTGCTTTTTGAACTTTTTTATGACGATGTCCCAAAATCATTGGACCATATGACAAAACAAAATCTACATATGAATTTCCGTCTACATCTTTTATTTTACTTCCCTTCGCCTTTTCAATAAATAATGGATTACCACCTACAGAAGCAAATGCTCTTACAGGTGAATTAACAGCTCCAACTAGATTTACTAGCCCTTTATTATATAGTTTTTGTGATTTTTTAAAGTTCATTTGTTTATACTAGTTTTAAAAAGGTTGAATTACTCGTCTAATTCTCCTTCTATAAATTTCTCTACTTTAATTACTTTATTGTTTTTATCGTAATACTTTAAGGTACCTGTACCATCTTTTAAAGTTCCAACATCTAACTTCCCCCCTTTTATATCAAAATATTGAGGTATATTTAAAATATATCCATCTTCATCGAACTGCATTTCAATTTTTAATTGCTTTTTCAATTCTGGTAAGTTGTAATATTCCTTAACATTAGATCTATATCCATCTTCATTGTACAATGTTATCAAAGCTAAGTTTCCATTCTCAAAAAACTCTTTATGTACTCCTGTCTCATATCCTTCGTGATACATTTTTTCAGAATCTATATTCCCATTTTTGTAAAAAGTTCTATGAACCCCTTCTTGTTTACTACCATGAAATAATTTTTCTGACTTTATTTTTCCTTCCTCATAAAACTCTTTCACTTTTTTAATTACAAACTTATGGTCTTGTGATATTGTATAGTTCGCTTCTTCTTTAATATCTCCATTTCTATAAAAATGCTGCCATAAACCTATTTTTACCTTGTAATATAATGATCTTACTAAGGGAAGTGTTTCTTTGTTTGCTTTTATGTAATTTCCTTGGGATTCTACTTTACCATTATCGTAATAATAAATACACTCGCCAGATTTTTTTCCTTTAGCATAAGTTTCTTTAGACTTTATCTTACCATCATTATAATAATGGACAAATTTTCCTTCTCTCTTTCCTTTTACATAACTCTCTTGAGATTTCTTTTTTCCGTTATCATAAAAGCTTTTCCATTCTCCATTTTTACCACTATTCTGTCTATCATTATAAAAAAACAAATAATTTCCTACTTCTTTTACCTTTCCGTTCTCATAATAATATGTTGTAGTGTTCTTTCTATTGTCTTCAAATCTTATTCCTTTTACAACACTTTCTTTTTGACCATTTTCATAATAATCATAATTTTCAAAGGCCCCCATTTTTTCACCGTCAACATAAGTTATCACACTTTTCAATCTACCCTTCTCATAAGTTTTCCAAACTCCTTCTTTTTCGCCTCCCTTATAACTCCCTTCTTTTAGTATTTGTGTCCCATTTTCATTATACAATTTAAAAACTCCATGTTTTTTTACATAAACAGATCTTACTCCTGTTTTAAAATCCTTATGAGATTCTATTTTATATAAATTACCTGTAATTGTGTATTGTCTGGTTGTACTTGTACTATCTTTATAAGTTTTGAAGTATTCTTTTTTTATTTTACCATTGGTAAAATAGATATATTCCTTTTTTTCTAACAACTCTCCATTTTTGTATAATTTGTCTTCTAAAAGTTTTCCAGCCTCATTATATACCATCCACTGCCCTTCTTTTTTTAGATCCTTATATTTCCCTATTTTCTTTAATTGACTATTGTTAAAAAACACTTTAAATTCACCATTTATATGACCATCTTTATAATTGGTACTACTTTTTAATGCTGATTTTTCAGGGTAATACTCTTTAGTTTCTTGTTGATTAGATTTTTTAAAATGGATTTCTTTGTATAATTGGCCTTTCCTGTTATAATTTTTCCAAACTCCAACTTGCTTTCCTGCTCTATATTTCCCTGTTTCTACAAGTTGTTTTTCTTCTCCTAGGTAAGCATTATAAGTACCTGATAACTCTCCTTCATCATTATAACTTCCATATTGAATTAAAACAGGATTTCCTTCATCTTCTGTATATCTTCTTTTGATATATTTCCCTTTCTTTTTTCCATTCACAAAGTTTATTTCATTGGCTTTGGTTTCTCCATCACTCATATAAGTAATGAATAAACCATGTTTCTTTCCATTTTTATAACTTACCGTACTATCTAATTTTCCTTGGAAATTATAAAATTCTTGTTTTCCTTCTAAAACATCATTAACTAACCGTTTAACTTTTTTTATGCTTCCATCATTATTTTTATAGGTAAGAACTTTTAATTTTCCTTTTGCAGTTGTTTGTTCCTCAATAGAAACATTCTCTGGAATACCGTTTTCATATGTAAATATTTTTTCTAATTCACCTGTTTTTAAGTCATAAGCCTTAAATGTTCCATATCCATTTTTTAAAGTTCCATGATTGATTTTTTCTCCTTCACTATTAAAAAACTCAACAACATTAAATACCTTACCACTTTTATATGCTATTTTCCTGTGTAACTGGTTGTTCATAAAAAAAGAAGATACAACTCCATCTAATCGTCCGTTAGTATATGAGCCTTGTGAAGCTATTTTTCCGTTGGGATGATAACTCTTAAAATCTCCATGTTCTTTATTATCTTTTAAAGATATGATAGAAGAAATAGTTCCTCTATCTGTATAAAAAAACCATTCCCCTTCTTTATATTCTTTTCTTTGACCAAAAACATTAGCTTCATTAACTTTATAATAATCTCCTTTAGCCTTTAAGGTACCATTTTTGTGATAGTAGAAGTAAGTTCCTATTTCATATTTTTCTTTCGTGAGTTTTTTATTTAGTGTAAATATTTTTTTAAACAGTAAAGTACCTTCCTTATCTAATGTCTTTTCCTCTATAGCTTTCCCATAAATTTTATGAGATATAAATTTCTGTTTTGTGTTATTCTGTGATAAAACTAAAACGACCTGTAGAACAAAAAATAAGAATAGTACTTTAACTTTATTCATACCTCCTACTGTTGTAATATTCTAGCAGCTTCTTTAGCAAAATAAGTTAAAATGATGTCTGCTCCTGCTCTTTTTATACTTAATAAACTCTCCATCATTACCTTTTCTCCATCTAACCATCCTTTTTCTGCGGCTGCTTTTAACATCGCATACTCGCCACTTACATTATAGGCTGTAATAGGCACATTATAGTTGTCCTTCAGTAATTTAATAATATCAAGATATGCTAAAGCTGGTTTTACCATAATCATATCAGCTCCTTCTGCAATATCTAAATCCGCTTCAATTAAGGCTTCGTTACTATTTGCTGGATTCATTTGGTACGTCTTTTTATCACCAAACTTTGGAGCTGAGTCTAACGCATCTCTGAATGGTCCATAAAAAGCACTTGCATATTTTGCTGTGTAAGACATTATTGACACGTGAGTAAATCCTGCTTCATCTAATACTTTTCTAATATACCCCACACGACCATCCATCATATCAGATGGTCCTAAAATATCAGCACCTGCTTCAGCTTGGGCTAAAGCCATTTTACCGAGAATCTCTAAAGTTTCATCATTAAGAATTTCTCCATTTTCTACAATTCCATCATGGCCATCACTAGAGTAAGGATCCATAGCAATATCAGTCATCAGCGCAATCTCTGGGAATTGCATTTTTATTTCTTTTAGTGCTGTATTATATAAGCTGTTTGTATTGTGACCTTCAGTAGCATATTTATCTTTTTTATCATCTCCTAATGAAGGAAATACACAAAACCCTTTAATCCCAAGATCTACACATTCTTGAATCTCTTTCAATAATAAATCAAGTGAATAACGGTAAATACCTGGCATGGAAACAATTTCTTCCTTTTTGTGTTCTCCTTCAATAAGAAATACAGGATAAATAAAATCATTTACAGACAAGGTAGTTTCTTCTACCATAGCGCGAATTGCTGCAGATTTACGATTTCTTCTTGGTCTTTGTGTATTCAACATATACTAACTCTTTACAAAGTGTAAATTCACTAATTCTAAAATACTTTCTACTGTTGGCATTTTTGCCACTTGAACTTGTTCAAAATACTTAGATGCTTCTTTGGCTGTAGTTTCTCCAATACAAAAAGCAATTTTATCTCCCTCGTTTTCTTGCATATAACTCTCTACTGTAGAAGGGCTATAAAATAAAACTCCTTGTACAGTCTCGTCAACTTTAACTGGGCTGTACATTGTTTTATATGCTTCCACCTCGTTCACGGTTATTTTATAGCTTGATAAAACTGTAGGTAAGGTATCTAAACGTAAATCACTACAAAAATAAGTTGCTGATTCTCCCGAAATTTCTTTAGATAAATACTCAGCAAGTTTTTTTGCATTTCTTTCAGAGTTAGTTACTTTGCCTATTTTTTGTTCAATTAACTTTTTTGTTCTTCTTCCTACGCAATAAATATTTTTAAATTGTAATTGTTCAACTGTAAAATTATGCAGTAAGGCTTCTACTCCATTTTTACTTGTGATAATTACATGTTCAATCTCTTCCTTTACTAATTTAGGAGCAATTCTATTAAATCTAATTTTAATAAAATCACTATCCTCTACTTTCATAGACTGTGGTAAAAGATTTTTTTGAGGTTCAGAAAGTGCTTTTGTTGAATAAATTGAAAACTCTTTATCTACAGTAACATCTTCATTCATTAGTTCCTTTCCTCCTCTATCTAAGATATAGTTTGCACAATCTTGTGCTAAATATTTTTTCTTGATAATTGGAACTGTCCTCTGTACTTCTATTTTTTTCTTTCCGTCTCTACTTAATAGAATTCCTTTAAATTCTATTTCTTTCTCTACTTCATTTATTCTTGCAAAACCTCCAATTGGCGCAGTACAGCCTCCTTCTAACTTATTTAAAAATTCACGTTCAATGGAAGTACATATTTCTGTGTCTTTATGATTCAAATAAGAACAAGCTTCTCTAATATCTTCATTTTCCTCTAAAGCAGTTATCATAATCGCTCCTTGAGCTGGAGCCGGAATCATCCAAGATAAATTAACTGCTCCTTTTGGACGTTTACCAATACGTTCTAGACCCGCCGCTGCAAAAATAGCTCCGTTCCAATTGTTGTCTTTCACTTTTTGTAAACGTGTATTCACATTACCTCTTAAGTCTTCTACACTATGTGATGGATACCTATTAAGCCATTGTGCTTTTCTTCGTAAACTACTTGTGGCAATAACTCCTTTAGGTTGAGCTAAAAACTCTTCATTATCTTTTAAAACTAAAATATCGTTATGATTTGCTCTTTTAAGTACTGCAGCTTGTACAATACCTTCAGGCAAAACAGTAGGTACATCTTTCATAGAATGTACAGCAATGTCAATTTCATAATTTAACATTGCGATATCTAAGTTTTTAGTAAAGATTCCTGTAATTCCTAATTCGTATAATGGTTTATCTAAAATAATATCCCCCGTAGATTTTATAGGGACAATTTCTGATTGATAACCTTCTTGGTGAAGTAATTTCTGAACTTTTTTAGCTTGCCATAATGCCAATTCACTATCGCGAGTTCCAATTCTAATGATTTTCTGCATCTATTGTTTCTAAATTTGTGCCAAACACTTTTGCCATAACTTCTATACTTTGATTTACTGAAGTATTTTCTTCTTTTAAGTGTTTTACAAATTGTGTAGTAATCTTTTGTATAAATCTTGACGTAATTGCTTCAGCTTGATCTACATCAAAATTTGAAAGTTTTTTCTTATGAAAGTTAATTTCATTTTTTTGGATAGATTCTAATGATTGTTTTAACGCATTGATTGCTGGTGTAAATCGACGATGATTTAACCACTCATTAAACTCTTCTTTATGTTCTTTTATAATACTTTCTGCTAATGGGATTTCTTTCTTTCTAACGGCTAAAGTTTCATCCGTAACTTTAGATAATTCATCAACATTAACTAAAGTAACGTTTTCCAACTCTTTAACTTCATCGCTTACATTAGCTGGTACTGACAAATCTAGAACTAGTAACTCTCTATTTTGAGAAATATTTTCTTTTACTACTGTGGCTTTCGTTGCTCCCGTAGATACTATCAACACATCTGTTTTAGCTATTTCAGATGTTAAATCTTGTAATTTAGCTTTTTTTATAAAACCATGGTCCTTAATAAACTCATCCACTTTAAACTCAGTTCTATTTACTAAAGTTACCTGTTGATTTTGAGTATACTGAGCTAGATTTTTACATGTATGCTTACCCATTTTACCTAAACCGTAAACTAGGATGTTTTTTGTATTGTAATCGGAAAGGTTTTTTATTAAGTATTGAACTGCTGCATAAGAGACAGATGTTGTTCCTGAACTTAGTTTTGTTTCATTTTTAACGCGTTTACTTGATTGTAATACTAAATTAATCAAGCGTTCTATGTATGCATTTACGGTTCCTATTTTTTTAGCTTGCTTAACCGCTAATTTTAGTTGGCCTACAATTTCATAGTCTCCCAAGATCTGACTCTCTAAACCAGTTCCCATTCGAAACAAATGATTTACTGCATCTTGATTTTGTAATATTGTTGAAATACTTCTGAACTCATCTACTGTTCCCTTAGAATACTTACATAAAAGTTCTATTAATAAGCAAGGTCTAGAAGCAAACCCTGATATTTCGGTTCTATTGCAAGTAGATAATACAAAAATACCATCAAACCCCATTTTTTTTGCTTCTTCCAGTAACGAAATTTGATCGTCTTTAGATAGAGAAAACTTCCCTCTGGTTTTAGCATCAGCCTTAACATAGTTTACACCAATATTATAAAAATTCTTGTGCTTAGTATCAGTCAACATTCAATATTAATCTAAAATCCCGACAAAAGTATAAACTTACTTTAGATAAAAACATCGCTAAAAGAACTTAAAATGTCGATTTTTGTCTTTATCGTTATTTTTTTCTAAAAACTATTGATTTTCTTTACTTTTGTAGTAAAAATCAATGTTTGTATGATTTTTTATATAGAATCATTCTAAATAAAAATGTTTCATATATAAACTTAATATATTTTGAAAAATATCGCTGGAAGTACTTTTAACGAAACAAACCTCGAGAACGGTTTCCTTCTTTTAGAATTCATTAATGATTCTATGGAAACACAACAATTTGAAAGAGACATAGATAACTCTTTTATTCAATTGCATTTTTCCATACATGGCAATTCAAAATTTCATTTTAATAACGGTAGTTATACATTGGATGTTTTAGAGGAACATTCCATTTTACTATATAACCCGCAACAACGATTACCTTTAAATTTAGAAATAAAGCCTAAAAGCGCATTAGTTTCTTTGTTAGTATCCATAGAAAAATTTCATTCTTTATTTTCTAGTGAGGCAGGCTATATTCCTTTTTTAAGTGAAGAAAATAAAAACAGGAAGTATTACGATGATTCAATCATTAAACCGACCGTGTTAATTGTTTTAAAACAATTAATCAATGCCAATGTAAATAGTTCTATTAGAAACTTATATATAAAAGGAAAAATATATGAGCTTTTAAGTCTACATTTTCAAAAAGACGAATCAATAGAAGGTGAATACTGTCCGTTTTTAGTTGATGAAAGAGATGTATCCAAGATTAGAAAAGCTAAAGATATTATCATATCGAGAATGGCTGAACCTCCAACATTACAGGAACTTTCTAATGAAATTGGACTAAATTTAAAAAAACTAAAAGAAGGGTTTAAACAAGTTTATGGCGATACAGTATATAGTTTCTTATTTGATTACAAAATGGAACATGCCAGAAAGTTATTAGAAAGTAATACATATAATGTAAATGAAGTTGGTGTACAAGTTGGCTATAGTACATCAAGTCACTTTATTGCAGCTTTTAAAAAGAAGTTTGGTACCACACCAAAACAGTACGTATTATCTTTAAATTCTTAATAATGGAAGTTTTTGAAATAGCCACTCCATTAGGATATTCATTAAGTTTAACAAAATTCAGTGCAAATACACCTAAAAGTAAAGTTGTACTTATTTGCTCCGCTACTGGAGTACTCCAAGGATATTATGAAAAGTTTGCTTCTTTTTTAAGCTCTAAAAACATAACTACTTATACTTTCGACTATGCTGGGATAGGCGCTTCCAAAAAAAAGAATTTAAAGAACTTTGATGTTTCTCTGACAAATTGGGCCACAAATGATATTAATAGTGTTCTAGAATATATTAAAAATAAACATCCAAATTCGAAAATAGATTGTATTTGTCATAGTATTGGTGGACAAATCTTAGGTTTGACTCCAGCTAATAAGTACATAAACAATATAATTTTAGTTGCTAGCCAATCTGGGTATTTTAAATTTTGGAAAGGATTCGAAAGAATACAAATGTTCTTCAATTGGCATGTAATATTTCCTTTATTTACTTTTCTATTTGGCTATCTACCTAGCAAAAAAATTACAGGTATGGAGAATTTGCCAAAATCTATGGCTCGTGAATTTGCCAGTTGGGGAAGAAAAAAGAAATATTTATTCCATTATAAGAAAGATGATGAATTATATCATCATCAAATTAGAGGAAAAATTACTTCTTATAGCACAAACAATGATCATTTTGCACCCAAAAAAGCAATTGATTGGATGACAAAAAAATATGTTAACGCACACATAATTCGCAAGCATTTAATTCCTAAAGAATATAATGCGGATAACATTGGACATTTCGGGTTCTTTAAATCAAAATTTAGAGACAACCTATGGAATGAATTCTTATTAGATTTAGAAACATAAATGAAACAACTGACACATTACGAAATAGAAAATCAAAATCAAAATTTTCCAATCACTATAGTATGTGATGCTATTCGAACACCTGAAAATATTGGTATGTGTTTCAGAATAGCAGAGAGTTTTGGGGTGCAACATATTTACTTACATGAAAATTCTCCTTCACTAGGCAATCGAATTGTAAAAAAAACAGCAAGAAACACCATTCAACAAATACAAAATGGTATGTATTCTGATTTTTCTGAGTTAATTCAACAATTAAAAAAAGAAGGAAACACAATTATCGGTATTGAAATAACTGATAAAAGCATAAATATTCAAGATTTTAATTTTAAAAATCATGAAAAATTGGTGTTACTTTTGGGTAGCGAACGACATGGGATTGAACATATCGATTTAGTAGATGCAACTATATCCATTCCAATGTACGGGAGAAATTCTAGCATGAACGTTATCCATAGTTTAGCTATTACTTTATATGAAGTAACTAACCAATTAAGCAAGTTAGAAGTAAAATAATGAAATACATGTTTTACTATATACTGATGATATAAAAATGAAGATTAAGCTTGTCGAAATCGAGTTAGAAGTTAGAAATTTCTATTATCAGAATAATTATTAAATAAAAAAACAGATATAAATAAGTTCTATTTCCTAATGGGCTTATGTAAGATAAACACTAAATAATGAAAGGAGTATTATTAGTAAACTTAGGATCACCTGACAGCACTGATCCAAAAGATGTAAAAAGATATTTAGGTGAATTTTTAATGGATGAACGTGTAATTGATTTTCCATATTGGTTTCGTTCTTTTTTAGTTAAAGGAATCATTTTAAATACGCGCCCTAAAAAATCTGCCGCAGCATACAAAAAGATTTGGTGGGAAGAAGGTTCTCCCCTCATCGTACTTTCAGAACGATTACAAGAGAGAGTTCAAGCAAAAACAGATCTTCCTGTTGCATTAGCTATGCGTTATGGTAATCCTTCTATACAACAAGGAATGCAAGAGTTATATGATAAAGGTGTAAAAGATGTGTTTATCGTTCCTTTGTATCCACAATTTGCTATGGCAACTACGGAAACTATTTTAGTTTTAGCTGAAAAATTAAGAAAAGAACATTTTCCAGACATGAAATTGACTGATCTTCCTGCTTTCTATAATAAAAAGGAATACATCAGTGCTTTATCTAATAGCATAAAGGAATATTTATCAGATAAGGAATATGATCACATTCTTTTCTCATATCACGGAGTACCAGAAAGACATATTCGAAAATCTGATATTACAAAATCTCATTGTAAAATAGATGGTAGTTGTTGCAATACACAATCTGCTGCACATAACTATTGTTACCGTCATCAATGTTTTCAAACCACTAAAAACGTTATTGCTGAATTAGGTTTAGATGAAAATGATGTCACTACTACTTTTCAATCTCGTTTAGGTGTTGATCCTTGGTTACAACCATACACTGATAGAACCATCATTAAGAAAGCAGAAAAAGACGGTATTAAAAAACTAGCGATTGTTACTCCTGCCTTTGTTTCTGATTGTTTAGAAACTTTAGAGGAGATTGCTATGGAAGGTAAAGAAGAATTTATCGAAGCTGGTGGAGATGAATTCTATACTGTACCTTGTTTGAATGATAATGAAGAATGGGTTGATGCTTTAACTAAATGGATTAATGAATTTGAAAAGAGATAGTTATGGATTTCCTATACATTAAATCATTACACATAATTTTTGTTGTTACTTGGTTTGCTGGTCTTTTTTACATGGTTCGTTTATTTATATATCATACAGAAGCCGAAAAAAAAGAAACACCTGCTAAAGAAATTTTACAAACACAATATAAATTAATGCAAAAGAGGTTGTGGTATATCATTGCTTGGCCTTCCGCTGTTTTAGCCAGCTTTTTTGCTTTTTGGATGTTGGTTAAGAATCCTATTTATCTAGAAATGCCATGGATGCATGTAAAATTGGCATTTGTTTTAGCATTATACTTTTATCACGGAGCTTGTCATTCTATTTTTAAACAATTACAACGAGATGAAGTTAAATATTCTTCTTTAAAACTTCGTATATGGAATGAGGTTGCCACTATAATATTGTTCGCAGTAGTATTTTTAGTAGTCCTTAAAAATGCTATCAATTGGATTTGGGGAGTTATTGGTATTGTATTGGTTTCTGTTTTATTAATGATGAGTGTTCGATTGTATAAAAAAATCCGAGCTAAAAAAAGTTGGGATAAATACGAAGAAGAGCTTATAAAAAATAATACTCAGAATGAAGATAAGCTTTCATAAAAAATAAGTACATTGCGTTGTTGAATATTAAATTATCCCCTTAATTATGAAAAAAATCTTAATTCTTTCATTTGCCTTTTTGTGTCTTTTTTCTTGTTCCGATACTGCTGAAGAAGCTATTGATGGTGCAGAAGATATAATTGACGACAACACTTCTGATAAGGATCTTCTTATTGGAACGTGGACCTTAATTAAAAATAATAATAATGTAGACATTGATAGTGACTGCCAAAAGAAAACTACTTACGAATTCAAAGAAGACAATTCATATACCTACACTGAGTTTAATGTAGTAAATAACAATTGTACAGAAATAACAGATAACAACCAAAGAGGTCAATGGACCAACAAAGGTAACAGTATGTACGAAATAAAAAGACATGGTTATACTTCAGGAGCAGTTGGTGAAATAAAATTTAGTGAGAATAATACCAATATGAATATCGGAGGGTTTACCTATAAAAGAAAATAATCTAATTATTATGTATAAATATGTATTAACCATTTGCGCTATCGTTGCTTTACTTTCATGTTCTAGTGATGATGAGAACTCAAGTAACGTTAACGATCCTATTTTAGGAAAGTGGAATTTATTTTCAATAGACAATGTAGAACAACCTGATTGTGAGAAAATGTCTACCATAGAATTTAAAACCAATAACTCAACGGTATCTGAAACTTTTCAAACAGTAAATACTGACTGTATAAAAATAGAAGGTACTAATACTTGGGAAAATAAAGGTGAAAGTTTATACACATTTAATAATATTGAATCACAAATAGAATTTTCAGATGATAATACTACCATGAAAATTCTAAATGGAAATACTGTTTATAAAAAACAATAGTATTTTTAAACGTACAACAAATTATAATGAATAATAAAAAAGCACCTTAGAGGTGCTTTTTATTGTTTTAAACTATTTTCAAAAGGTATTCGATTTAATAAACTTCGTCCTAATGTTACTTCATCTGCATATTCCAATTCATCCCCTACTGATATCCCCCTTGCTATAGTAGAAGTAATAATAGCATACTTTTCTATTTGCTTGTATATGTAAAAATTAGTTGTATCCCCTTCCATAGTAGAACTTAAAGCAAATATCAGTTCTTTTACTTCTCCACTTTTTACTTTTTCTACTAGAGATTCAATATTCAAATTTTGAGGTCCAACTCCTTCTATAGGTGAAATTTTACCTCCTAAAACATGATATAAACCTCTAAATTGACCTGTATTTTCAATCGCCATTACATCTCTTATGTCTTCAACAACACATACAATTTCAGAATTTCTATTCGGATTACTACAAATATCACAAAGTATTGTATCGGAAATATTATGACATTTTTTACATGTTTTCACCTCATTTCTTAGCTGTGTTAATGCATTGGCTAAGTACTTCGTATGATCAGCAGGCTGTTTTAATAAGTGTAATACCAAACGTAAAGCAGTTCTTTTACCTATACCTGGTAATCTACTTACCTCATTAACCGCATTTTCTAATAATTTAGAGGAAAAATCCATTCAAAAGTATTTGATGCAAATATAAGGATATCTTTATTTTTTATTAATTTAGTGGCATGTATAAATCTCTTACATTTTCGCTTATTTTCTTAGCATTTATTAATGTCTTTGGTCAAAGATATGGAAGATACAATAACGGAATCTTTTCTGGTAGAATCGGAGTTACTGGTGGAGCAACTTATTTTATGTCGGATCCAAATTATCTTGAAACAAAATCGTCTGTAGGTTTTTCTTTAGGATTGATATATGCTCTAGAATTAAGTGATAGTTTTGATTTATTTATTGGTTTAAACTATAATAGACACAATCTAAAACTTCTGGGGCGTGAAAATAGCGTTGCAACTACAATTGAAGAAATTGGATATAATTTAGAAAACTTTAGTGTACCTGTATTAATAAATTACAATTATTATGTGACTAGAAATTCTGACTTTGGTATCAGTATTGGCCCCACTACAGATTTTGGTTATAAATATAACATTGTTGATAGTGAGAAAGAATCATACCTCTTAACTCCTTTCAATATTAATACTAGAAATTTAAACTTTAATGCTGGAAATACTAATATTCCTATAAATCTATTTTTAACTATCGGGTTAAACGCTCAATATTTAGATAAGTTTATGGCTAGTGTTCGTTATCACCATGGATTAACTAATCCACATCGAAACTCTCCAGCTTCAATACCTCCAGTGGTACCAAATGGTACCGATTCTTATGTGACGTTAAAATTTACATACTTTTTCCTTTAAAACAAATACTTACAATGAGTACAGAAATAAGAAATTTAGAACCCAAAGCGGTTTGGAATCATTTTGCTGATTTAAATGCTGTTCCACGTCCTTCTAAAAAGGAAGAACGAGTAATTCAATTTATGGTAGATTTTGGAAAAAAATTGAATTTAGAAACTAGTGTAGATAAAGTAGGAAATGTAATTATAAGAAAACCTGCGTCTTCCGGAATGGAAGATAGAAAAACCATAGTAATGCAAAGTCATTTAGATATGGTACATCAAAAAAACTCAGATACTGTTTTTGATTTTGATACAGAAGGTATCAAGATGTTTGTTGATGGAGATTGGGTTAAAGCAAAAGGAACTACTTTAGGAGCTGATAATGGTTTAGGTGTAGCTTCTATAATGGCTATTTTATCTTCTGAAGATATTGCACACCCAGCAATTGAAGCCTTATTTACTATTGATGAGGAGACAGGAATGACTGGTGCAATGGGACTTGAAGGAGGATTATTAACCGGAGAAATCTTATTGAACCTTGATACTGAAGAAGATGATGAAATTGGCATTGGTTGCGCTGGAGGTGTTGATATTACTGCTACTGGTACATATAAGCAAGAAGAAACTCCTGAACATACGTTAGCTTTTGAGCTTTCCGTTACTGGCTTAAATGGTGGGCATTCTGGAATGGATATTCATAAAGGATTAGGAAATGCTAATAAGATTATGAACCGTTTATTATTTGATGGTTTTACTAATCACGGACTTCGCATCTCAGAAATCAATGGTGGAAGCCTACGTAATGCAATTCCAAGAGAAAGTTTTGCTATTATAGTTGTTGATACAGTATCTAAAGAATCTTTTTTTCTTGAATTACATGAGTTAATTAATGAAATAAAAGCAGAGTTTGAATCCTTAGAACCTAATCTAACCATAGAACTTAAAGAAGTAGAATTACCTAATTATGTTATGGATTTAGGAGTTCAAATAGGCTTGATAAAATCTATTTATGGTGCTTTAAATGGTGTATATCGTATGAGTCCAGATATAACCGATTTGGTAGAAACGTCTAATAATATTGCTCGAGTTATTGTTAAGGATGGAAATATCAAAATAGGATGCTTAACCAGATCATCATCTGAAACTAATAAATGGGATTTAGCCAACTCATTACGATCTATTTTCGAATTGGCAGGTTTTGATGTTGAGTTCTCAGGATCTTATCCAGGTTGGCTCCCTAATATGAGTTCTGATATATTAAAGGTCATGAAAAAGCTATATATTGAACTAAATGATTCTGAACCTCACGTGGCTGCATGTCATGCTGGATTAGAGTGTGGAATTTTAGGACAAAATTATCCTAATATGGATATGATTTCCTTTGGCCCTAATATTAGAGGTGCACATTCTCCAGATGAGCGAGCACAAATTTCATCTACGTTAAAATTTTGGGAGTTTTTATTAGAAATCCTTAAAAATATACCTAAGACCAAGAATTAAATGTTAAAAAACAGCTTTGAAAGCTGTTTTTTTTTATTTTAGTTCCAGATTTAGCCTCCAAAAACTAAATTTAATCAACCAAACAATTAATTACTATGAGAAGAAGTGTGCTATCCCTTTTTCTAATATCTTATTGTGCTACAGTAATTTCTCAAGATAGTAACTTAGAGTCTTTTTATACCAATTTTGATAAAATTGTTAACCTAAAAAATTCTACTTTAAGTTATGGACCCTTATTTGCTGAAAAGTACGCTAGATCTAAAGAAACTCACAACTATTACGAAACCTATCAATATACAAAAGGAAGTGTTTTTTATAATGGAGAATATTATCCCAATGTAGAAATTAAATATGATTTGGTTGATGATCAGGTTATTGCTAGAATTCTAGACTACATTACAGATTTATCTGTAACTACAGGTCTATCTATTCACTTAGAAAATAACTTAGTGGATTATTTCACTATTAATACCACTAAATTTGTTAATACCAAAAAACATGGTTACGCTCAAATTCTAAAAGACTTTGGTCAAATTTCACTTTTCAAAAAATTTCAAAAAACCAAAACAAAGAAATTAGATAAAAGTTACAACTACTACTCTTTCAAGCAACGTGAAAGTTATATTCTAAAATTCAAAAATGAATATTATACTGTAGAAAGTAAAAATGATTTTTATGAGATATTTCCTGAGCAAAAAAAGGAAATAAAACAATTTTTTAACGAACAACGCAAACTAAGAAAAAGTTATTTCGAAAAATTTATGATTGCGTTATGTAGTAAAATAGAAAACAACTTGTAAGAACACCTATGAAAAGAGCATTATTATCACTTATCTTTCTAGTAACTTTCCTAAAGTTATCTAGCCAGAATACTAAAATAGATATTGAATTCAATAATTTAAGTAAACTTGAAGCTATTGAGTTAATTGAGAAAAAAACTAATTATCGTTTTTTCTTTATTAAAGATTGGTTAGATACTGAAAAAATCAACGGTACTTTCAATAATAAAGATATTACTGAAATCCTAGATCATATTTTTGGTACCACAAATATTAATTTTCATATCACCAAAAACAATCAAGTTATACTTACAAACGGAAGTTTGATTAGAAAAACCGTTTTTGAAGAAGATCAAAAAAATAATTACCATGCACCTATAATTACTGACGAAGATTCTTATGTAGTGGGTAAAGAAAAACAAGAAAGACAAGATTTTTATAAACTATCAGGTAGAATAAAAAGTAAAAAAAACAATCAACCGCTTGAAGGAGTAACAATTTTTGAACGAGAAAAAAACATCTTTACAACTACTACTAAAAATGGTTTTTACAGCTTAGAGTTACCTTATGGTAAAAATTATATTGAAGTATCTGCCTCAGGTTTTTCTAGAGATTCTAGAGCTTTAGTAGTACATAGCGATGGAAATCTTAACTTTTCTTTAAAAGAAAAAAATGAAGAACTTGATGAAGTTGTTATTGATGCAAAAAGAAACTTTAATGTAAAGCAAACAGTAGCTGGAATTACTCAAATAAAAGCTAAAGATATTAAAACCATTCCTCAAGTCCTTGGAGAAAGAGATATTCTTAAAGCCGTAGTTACTTTACCCGGTATTAAGTCTGCTGGTGAAGGTTCTGAAGGAGTTAATGTAAGAGGTGGAAAAGTAGATCAGAATTTATTTTTATTAGATGAAGGAGTAATGTACAATCCCACTCACTTTTTAGGGCTATTTTCTGCTATTAATCCTTTTACTACTGAAGACTTAAATGTTTATAAAGGAAATACCCCCGCTGAATATGGTGGTAGAATATCATCTGTTTTTGATATTAATACTAAAGATGCAAGTACTGAAAAGTTTAAAGGAGAGGCTTCTATAGGTCCAGTAACAGGAAATTTAAGTTTAGAAGTGCCTATTATTAAAGATAAATCAGGTCTTTTAGTTGGAGCAAGAAGCACATATTCTGATTGGATTCTTAACATATTAGATGATAAAAAATTGGCTAATAGTAGTGCTAGTTTTCAAGATGCAATACTAAAATACAACCATGAATTTGATAAAAATAATACCTTAAAAATTACGGGATATTATAGTAATGACGAGTTTCAAATTGCTTCAGACTCCTTAAACTCATATAACAACACTATAGTGACTGCTAATTGGTTTCATAAATTTAATGATAAGAATAAAGGAAATCTCATCTTATCTAATAGTAACTATGAGTTTGGAATTGATTTTGAAGGAAATCAAAACAGGAATTTTGATTTAAATTATAACATCAACGAAACCGGTTTAAAACTCAAGTTACAATATTTACATTCTAAAAAACATCAGTTTGTTTATGGTCTTGAATCTAAGTTATATAATGTTTCTCCAGGAAGTATAAATCCTAAAGGGCAAAACTCTGTAGTAACACCTTTAAATATCCCAAAAGAAAAGGGTATAGAAAATGGGATCTTCATTTCAGATGCTTTCAAGGTGAATGATAAATTAGCCATAGATTTAGGACTACGCTTTTCTCAATATGTATCCTTAGGACCTACCTCTCAAAGAATATATCAAGATAATTTACCAAGAAATCAATCGTCTTTATTAAATACAGTTGAAAGAGATAATTTCGAAATTTTTAATACATATCAAGGATTAAGTTATCGATTATCGGCGAGATATTTACTAAATGATGACTTATCTGTTAAAGCTGGAGTGAATAAACTATTTCAATACATCCACAGATTAAGTAATAATACAACTGCCTCTCCATTGGACACGTGGAGATTATCGGATCACAACATCAAACCTCAAGAAGGTACACAATTTTCTTTAGGAGTATTCCAAAACTTTGATAATTCCAATTATGAACTTAGTGTGGAAGGTTACTATAAAAAATATGAAAATTTACTTGATTTTAAAACTGGTGCCAATTTACTTCTTAATGAAACTATCGAAACAGAAGTGTTACAAGGTCCAGGAAAATCGTATGGTGTAGAATTTCTAATCCGTAAAAAAGCAGGAAGATTAAACGGATGGTTAGGCTATACATATGCCAGATCATTAATACAACTAGATGGTAATTTCAATGAAGAAATTGTAAACAATGGGAAATTCTTTCCTACAAACTATGATAAGCCACATAGTTTAGATATCATTATGAATTATAAACTAACGGAAAGATATAGTATTTCTAGTAATTTCAGTTATCAAACAGGAAGGCCTATTACCTACCCTACAGGTAAATTTATCTTCCAAGGATCAGAGTTTTTGAATTATAGCAATCGAAATGCATTTAGAATTCCTGATTATTATAGACTTGATATTGGAATAAATATTGAAGGAAATCATAAAATTAAAAAGTTTGCCCACAGTTTTTGGAATATATCTGTATATAATGTTCTGGGTAGAAACAATCCATATTCTATCTTTTTTGAAACCGTTAATGGTAATGTTACAGGCTTTAAAAGCTCTATTTTTTCTACTCCAATACCTACTATAACCTATAATTTCAGATTTTAACCTATGAAAAATTATAAAATACAAATCGTTTCAGTATTCAGTTTCATGTTGATCTCTATAATAGGTTGTATAGAACCTTTTGAAACTACTAATTTAACTTTTGAAGATGTTTTAGTTATTGAAGGTAGATTAACCAATGAAAATAAATTTCATACCATTAAATTATCAAGAACTTTTCAAATAGACTCTACTGATCCTAGCCCTGAAAGAAATGCTAAAGTCTCTGTTATAGAAGATGGCACTATTGTACATAATTTTACAGAACAAGAAGCGGGAGTCTATACAACAGATAATAGTTTTTCAGCTAAAGCAAATACCATTTACCAATTAAAAATTGAAACTCAAAATGGGAAAACATATAGCTCTACAGATCAAAATCTTACTGAAACTGCTGAAGTAGAAGCTATAAATTTTAAAGTAACTAAAAAACAGTTTGAAGATGAAGATGAAGTAGAAATAACTGTCAATTCATTTAGTAATAATGCTGATGCTAAATATTTTTTCTATGAATATGAGGAAACCTACCAAATTGTTTCACGTTTTTGGAGTTCTTTTACATTGGATACATCTGTTTACCCTCCATTAGCAGTAAAGAGAGCTGATCCTGAATTTGGAAGAGTGTGCTATGGAACTAATGTTTCTAGTGAAATTTTACAAGCAGAAACTTCCAATTTATCTGAAAACAGAGTTGTCGATTTTAAAATACGTTCTATTCCTCCTACAGATTTTATATTAAGAGATCGCTATAGTATCCTTGTAAAGCAATATGTTCAAACATTAAATGCTTACAGCTATTTTGAAATTTTAGATAAGTTTTCTACTTCAGAAAATGTATTTGCTCAAAGTCAGGTTAGCTTTATTCAAGGAAACATTTTTTCGGATACTGATCCAGAAGAAAAAGTAATTGGTTTCTTCGAAGTGAATTCAGTAGCTACTAAGCGCCTTTTCTTTAATAAAGAAGATGTTCTACAAAATCAATTTAGCGACTTTCCTGAAACCTGTGAGCCAAGAGTAATTCCAAAATTTGGGAATTTTGGAAGTAGACCTTTAGAAGAAGCTATACAAGAAGGATATATATTTTATAATTTTGGAGATTCTGGACTTACTGATGTTGATGATATGAATGACTTACCATTTGTTATGGTAAAAAGACCTTGTGGAGATTGTACTGTTTTTGGCTCTAATGTAAAACCCGATTTTTGGATCGACTAAAAATTAACTCATGAATAAGAAACTTTTATCAACACTATTTATTTTTATAAATGCATTATTAATTGGGCAATCTGAAAATTTCGTTGACAATTTAAAAGCATTACCCCAAGAAAAAATTTATGTCCACGCAAATTCGAACTTTTTATTAACCGGAGAAAAACTCTATTATACATTATATAATTTTTTGGAAGGAAAAGATGAGCTTTCTAAAATTAGTAAAATCGCTTATGTAGAATTACTTAATTCTGAGAATAAAAGTGTTATTAAACAACAGATAAATCTGAAAGATGGTTTAGGCTCTGGTGATTTTTTTATTGACCCAAATTTAAACTCTGAAACCTACAAGTTAATCGCTTACACACAATGGATGAAAAATGAAAACATCTTCTTTGAAGAGAATATTTTTATTATTAATCCTTTTAAAAGTAATGATCTAATTAGTAAAACGTCAACTTCCGCGGAAGGTTTAAAAAGAAACAATACCTTAAAAACATACACAAAAAGAGAAAAAGTGAATCTATCTTTAAAAGATAAGCTTAAAGATGGTAAATACTCTATTTCTATAAAACAAACAAATAACAAAATACCCAATAAAACAACAAGTGTTAACTTTTCTAAAAACCAATACCAAAAAATCAAAAACAATAGTTTTTACTTACCCGAAGTAAGAGGTAATTTAATTCATGGTAAAATAAAATCTAAAGATTCATTATACAGTGTTTCAGATGTAAAAATAGGCTTATCTGTAGTTAATGATGATACTTTTTCTAGAAGTGGTGTTACTAATGAAAAAGGTGAATTTTATTTTAATCTAAAAGACATTAGTGCTTCAAAAATCCTTCTTCAAGTTTTTGATGAAACTAGGGATAAATACGAAATCAAGTTGATCACAAATAATACCATAGATAAGAAGTTTGATAATTTTACTAAAATCGATCTAGACAACAACTTAATTGAAGCTATAAAAGACAGAGCTTTCTACTTACAAGTAGAAAACGCTTACAAACAAATTAAACAGGACACATTAATAGCATTATCAAAATCAAAATCTAGCTTCGACGAAAGAAAAGAAACTTTTTTATTAGATGATTATAAACGATTTAAAACTGTTAAAAAAACAATTATTGAAGTTTTAGAAAGCGTTTTTTATACTAAAGAAGGTGAAACATATTCTTTGCATGTTAGAGAACCTAATGCTAAAACGCAAAAATTTCTACCAACACTGTTAATTGTAGATGGATATATTGTTTATGATCATAATCAATTATTTGATATTGATCCAAAAAAAATAGAAAGCATAGCTGTGGTTAGAGATAAATATGTATTTGGAGGACAAATTTGTCAAGGATTAATTGATGTAAAAACATTTAAACAAGAATTCATCCCTCAATCAGATTACATTAAAAGTTTTGATATCGTTAAAGCTCAACTACCTAAAAAATACTATTTTGAGACATATCAAAACACTAGTAAAAAGCAACGTATTCCAGATTATAGAACACAATTATATTGGAATCCCAATATAGATGTATCAAAAAATCAGGTTGTTTTTTATACCTCAGATGTTATAGGTGATTTTGAGATAGAAATTGAAGGTTTTACACAAAATGGCGAACCTATTTCTTATAAAGAATATTTTAGTGTAAAATAATAAGAATTTTATCTAGCTATAATCCCCATAAGAGCTACGTAAAACACAGTTATTTTTTAATAACTGTGTTTTTTTATTTTATTCTTTCACTTTCGACACAACAAAACTAACGATACTTCATATTAATTCTCATTTTATGAAAACAAAATAGCAAAATAAGTACTTATCGTTTTTTACTACGTGTTAATTTTTAAATTGCATAGTAATTAACCAAGCTAAAAATCTGATATGAAGAAGTTAACCATCTTCTTTCTCAGTGTGCTTTTTCTCCAAAACTTATTAAGTCAGGACACAAAGCAACACGAATTACTTTATTCTCTTTTAGATAATACTATAAATAATGTAAACACAAAATTAAGTTATGGTACTGTTTATAAGGAAAAATATATAAAAAGAAGTAAGGAAACTCATAATTTTTTTAAAACAAACGTATTCCAAAAAGGAAGTATAACATATAGAAATGAAATTTTCTATAACGTTTTTATAAAATATGATATCGTAGACGATTATGTTGTTCTAAAAATCTCAAATTTAAATCAACATATATCAATTATACCTGAAAAGGAATTTGTGGAAAATTTTAAAATTGGAGCAACTTCTTTCATTAAAACCAAGCCATATGGATTTATAGAAAAAATAGCTTCAAATAAACATTATTCTCTTTTCAGAAAGCATCGCAAAGTGAGTAAAGATAATCAAGATAAAAACTTTGTACATCACACATTCAAAAAGGAAAAAGATCTATATATTCTTCAAAAAGATGAACAATATACGATTGTAAAGTCTAAAAGAGATTTTATAAAAATCTTTCCAGAAAAGAAAAAAGTAATTTCAAAATTCTTCCAAAAACACAAAAAACAACTCAAAAACGACTTCAAAGAATTTAGTATAGAACTCATGAAAGTAATATATGAATAATGAAAAAAAAGCTACTCTTCATATTAACTAGTCTATTATTTTCCATAGCTCAATCGCAAGAAAAAGAAAAAAGAATTACACTAGAAGCTGAAAATGTAACAGCTATAGAAATCTTTAAATTGATTCAAAAAAACACTAATTATCATTTTTATTTCTTAGACGAATGGTTTACAAAAAAAACATACTCAATATCTTATAACAACTCAAAAATTGAAAAAGTCTTAGATGATCTTTTACAAACAAGCAATATTAATTATTACATTTTAGAAGAATTTAAAATCATTTTAACTAAAGGAAATTTAATTAAAAAAAGTGTCTATGAAAACAGTGATAATACTACACAAATAGACTCACCTATTTTTGTAAATTCTTCTGTTGACATAAAAAATGAGTATATAAAAATTGGAAAAGAAACTGATAATAAAAAAGAAAAGTACATTTTAACAGGTATTATCACTAATGATAAAACAGGTGTACCCCTTGAGGGCGTAACCATAATTGGTAGTCAAAAAAGTAATTATACAACTACTGATAAAAACGGACAGTTTAAATTAAACCTCTCCTACGGTGAGAATCAAATAGAAACCATTTTTAGTGGATTCAAAAATGAAACCAAAAAATTAATTATTTACAATAATGGTATACTTAATTTCTCTATTAACGAAATATCCGAACAATTGGATGAAGTTGTTATTAACGCTAATAAAACTAAAAATATAAGGCAGACTATAGCTGGAATTAGTAGTATTAAAGCTAAAGACATTAAAACTATTCCGACTATTTTAGGAGAAAGAGATATTTTAAAAGTTGCTATTACTTTGCCCGCAATTAAATCAGCAGGAGAAGGATCTGAAGGCGTAAATGTAAGAGGTGGAAAAGTAGACCAGAACTTATTTTTATTAGATAATGGCGTAATTTATAACCCTACACACTTTTTAGGATTATTTTCAGCTATTAATCCATTTACTACAAATAATTTAAAAGTATATACTGGAAATATTCCAGCAGAATATGGAGGAAGACTGTCTTCTGTTTTTGACATACAAACAAATGACCCTAACACAAAAAAGCTTTCTGGTGAAGCTTCTGTAGGTCCAGTTACTGGAAATGTCAACATAGATATACCAATTATTAATAATACATCTGGTTTAGTATTAGGTGCAAGAAGTACATATTCTGATTGGATATTAGACCTTATAGATAATGAAGATATTAAAAATAGTAGTGTTTCTTTTTTTGATGTGATTGCCAAGTACAAGCATACTATAAATGAAAAAAATTCTTTACAAGTAACAGGATACCACAGCAGAGATCAATATCAAATTGCATCAGATACCATAAATGAATACGGAAATACTTTAGTCTCTTTAAACTGGAAACATAAATTTAATGCTAAAAACACAGGAGACTTAACGCTTTCTAATAGTAATTATACTTTTAATATAGATTATGAAGGTGACGATACTAATAAAGGGTTTAATTTGAAATATCGTATCAATGAAACAGATTTAAAACTCTTAATGAAATATAAATATTCCGCAAAGCATGATTTTAAATATGGGTTAGAATTTAAACTATATACAATAAATCCAGGGTCTATACTTCCTAATGGAGAAAATTCTGAAACTATACCACTTAATATATCACAAGAAAAAGCATTAGAGAATAGTTTGTTTGTATTAGATGAAATTAAGATCAATAAAAAACTAAACTTTAATCTTGGGCTAAGATTGAATCAGTTTTTAGCTTTAGGACCTTCTTCAGAAAGAATTTACGAAAGTGATCTTCCTAAAAATGAATCAACATTAGTAAACACAATTAATCACGATAACAATTCTATTTATAAAACATATCATAATCTAAGCTACAGAATTTCTGGAAGATATTCTTTTACCAATAGTTTTTCTGTTAAAGCTGGATATAATAAATCATTTCAATATATACATCGATTAAATAACAATACAACTGCTACACCTGTAGATACTTGGAGGCTTTCTGATTCTAATATAAAACCTCAAGAAGGATCTCAGTTATCTCTAGGTCTTTTTAAAAATATTGAAGACAATAATTACGAATTTAGTTTAGAAGGGTATTTTAAAGAATATAACAATCTACTAGACTATAAAATAGGTGCTAATTTGTTATTAAATGAAAATATTGAAACTGAAGTAATTCAAGGAAAAGGAAAATCTTATGGTGTAGAATTTTTATTCAGAAAAAATAATGGTCGCTTAAACGGTTGGTTGGGATACAGTTATTCTAGATCTCTAATTCAGTTAAATAGTATGTTTGATGAAGAAAGGGTGAATAATGGTAACTTTTTTCCAACTAATTACGATATACCGCATGATGTTAATGCTGTTTTAAATTATAAATTTACTAAGCGATATAGTTTATCTGTAAACTTCACCTATCAAACAGGTAAACCTATTACCTATCCTACAGGAAAATTTATAATTAACGATATAGAGTTTTTAACCTACAGTAATAGAAATCAGTTTAGAATACCTGATTACTATAGAATGGATGTCGGAATAAATATTGAAGGAAATCATAAAATAAAAAAATTCGCTCATAGTTTTTGGAACATCTCTGTATACAATGTTTTGGGTAGAAATAACCCTTACTCTGTCTTTTTTGAATCTGTTAATGGAAATGTACAAAGCTATCAAAACTCTATCTTTTCTGTTCCCATTCCAACTATTACCTATAATTTTAAATTCTAAAAAATGAAAAAGCGTCAACACTACTTTTACTTTTTATTAGTTATCTTTCTAATTACGAATTGTACACAGCTTTTAGAAATTGATAATATAACACTGGAAGAAAACATCGTAGTTAAAGCAATTTTAACTAATGAAGTTAAAAATCATACGGTAGTACTTTCAAATACTATACAAATTGATGCTACTGAACCTAATCCTTTGGAAAATGCTACAGTATTTATTACTGATGATACTGGTACAGTATATAATTTTCAAGAAAATGAAAATGGCGAGTATACTTCTATCACTCAATTTGCTGCTGAATCTTCCAAATCATATACATTACACATAGAAACTCCGAAAGGAATAAAGTACAAATCCTCTTCAGAACAATTGCCTACAACTTCAGAAATTAATCATCTTGATTTTGATGTTGAATCAGACGATAATAATCAACGAGTAGTAGTGATTAAGGTAAATAGTATTCTCACAAATCAAAATGCTAATTATTATAGATATACTTATGACGAAACTTATAAAGTAAGGGCTATTCATTGGAGTCCTAGAAGAATTAAACTTCTTTCCGAAAATCCATATTCCTTTACTACTGAAGATAAAGATCCCGATATAGACGGTGTAGGTTTCTGCTATGGTAATCAAAAAATTAAAAAAATTATGGTTACTGAAACTAAAACATTGGCCGAAGATCGTGTTGCTGCTTTTCCTATTAGAACAATTCCTTTAGATAGTTATATTATTGGTTTACGATACAGTATTAAAGTAGATCAATATGTCTTGAATAAAAATACCTACGATTATTATGAATTATTAAGTACATTTTCAGATCCTGATCAGATTTTTTCTCAAGTACAATTAGGAAATATTCCTAGTAATATTAGTGCAGAAACAAATATATCTAATGCTAAAGTCTCTGGATTTTTTGAAGTTTCCTCAGTATATTCCAAACGTTTCTATATCAATAGAAAAGATATTACTACAACAGATTTCACAAACTACGTAACAACTTCTGCTTGTTTAGATAGGCCTAACCCACTTATAGAAGATCAGTTTGGACGCTCTCCGCTATTAAACCTACTAGAAAATGGATATATTCATTTTACCAATAACCCTTCTAATGATCCTCTTGACAGTAATCAACCTTATATTTTAATCGGAAAATCATGTGGCGATTGTACTCGAGTTGGTCAACCTGTAGCTCCAAGTTTTTGGATAGATTAAACATTATTACTAATGAAAATAATTACATTTTTACTCCTCGCTATCGTTTCGATTTCATATTCACAATCGGAGTCTATTTCTACAATCGATTTATCCAAATTTCCTAAAGAACAGATATCAGTTCATTACAATAATGAATTTCTTGTTACTGGGGAAAAACTGTATTATAAGATTTATTGCTTTAATCAAAATCATAAACTCTCAAATTACAGTAAAATAGCCTATATAGAGTTATTATCTTCAGAAAACACTTCTGTTTTAAAACAAAAAATAGCGTTAGAAAAAGGAATAGGTTATGGTGATTTTTTTATCAATCCTTCTCTAAAAACAGATACCTATACATTAATTTGCTATACCCAATGGATGAAAAACTACACAAATTACTTCGAAAATTCCATTGTTATTATCAATCCCTTTTCAGATAGAATAGTTGCGCAGTCAGATCAAGAAATCATATCAAAAAAGAACACTATTTTAACTACAAGTGAACAAATTTCTACTGATAAAACAATATATCAAAAAAGAGAGAAAGTACTTTTGAATTTAGAAAAAATCAAAACGTTACAAATTGATAAATTCTCAATATCCGTAAGAAAAAAAGATAATTTTCATCTTAATTTAAAAAACCAAAAGAACGCCGATTTTGACAAAATAACATATCAAAACACTATGTTTCTACCAGAACTAAGAGGAAATCTAATCAAAGGAAAAATAGAAAGCAACAACAACAAAAATGTAGCTAACAAATTAATTTCCTTATCAATAGATCATAGTCATTTACCTTTAATTGCCACAACAAATACTATTGGAGAATTTTATTTCAATATTCCTAATGTGAATAGTCAAAAAGTTTACATCCAAATCCTTGATACTAATGCTTCGGATTTTAGTATCAAACTAAAAGAAGACCAAGGAATTAAAAAAGAAAATGATAACTCCTCACCAATCAAACTAACTCAAAACAACATAAATACAATAAAAGAACGTAGTATTTATGCTCAAATAGAAAACGCGTATTATACCGTAAAAGAAGATATCATTTTACCCTTGGTATATAATGACTCGCTACTTAACCATAAAAAAACAACATATCGATTAGATGATTATAAACGATTTAAAACATTGCAAGAAACTTTTGTTGAAATAATTAGTAGTGCAAAAATTAGGCGTATCGATCAAAAACAAGAGATTATAGTCCCTTCTGGAGATACTAAAGCTACAGGTGCAGTAGGTAATATTCCTTCACTACTGATTGTTGATGGTCATATTGTATATGATCATGATAGTTTTTTGAATTATGATTGTAGTAAAATCAGCTCAATCTCTGTAATTAATCAGAAATACTGCTACGGCAATTCTATTTATCAAGGTATTACTTTTATCAACACTTTTAAAAAAGATTACGTTCCAGTTTCAAATTCCATTCAAGAATTTAAAATAATGAATATTCAACCTAAAAAGAAGTACTTCTTTCAAGAGCATAACAAGATCAACATGCAAGTTCCTGATTATAGAACACAATTATATTGGGATCCTAATGTAGACTCCACTAAAAATGAAATTGTTTTTTATACTTCAGATGTTACAGGTGAATTTCAAATAGAAATTAAAGGATTTACACCAAAAGGAGATCCTCTTTCATTTAAAGAATATTTTAGTGTTAAGTAATAGGAAAACCATTATCTTTTTTTGCTTACATTTATGCAATGAATTTTCTAGCTCATCTCTATTTATCTCCAAATAATGTGCAAATAATGATTGGCAATTTTATAGCTGATCATGTAAAAGGAAATAAGTTTAAGCACTATCCAGAAGACATACAAAAAGGAATTTACCTACATAGAGCTATAGATACATTCACAGATGCCAATACAATTGTACGTAAAAGTAAACGACGTTTACATGAGCGATATGGCTTGTATAGCGGCGTTATTATCGATATTTTTTACGATCATTTTTTAGCTAAGAACTGGGGAGATTATTCTCAAATTCCATTAGATATTTATACCGATAGTATTTATCAACTTTTAGAAAAGAATAAAGAAATATTACCAGAAAAAACACAAGAATTACTACCCTATATGATTCAATACAACTGGTTATATAATTATCAGTTTATTGATGGTATTCAAGATGTTCTAAACGGAATGAACCGACGTACGAAAGGGAGGTCTAAAATGAATTTAGCTATTGAAGATTTAAAATTACGTTATTCAGATCTTGAAAATGATTTTCAAACTTTTATGATAGAATTAATCGACTTCGTAACTACAGAAATCGATAAAAAATAATACATTTCAACCAAACACTACCTAATAACTTCAACCTTATGAAACAAAGTTTTACAATTCTTTTATTTATTTTATTACTCACCAATTGTAAAAAACAACCTGAAATTGGTCTAATTACAGAAAAAGCTATAGTAGTTTCTGCTAGAAAAGAAGCTTCTAAAATAGGAGCTGATATTCTAAAAAAAGGAGGAAATGCTTTTGATGCTATGGTTGCTACTGAATTGGCGTTAGCTGTTGCTTTTCCATATGCAGGAAACATTGGTGGTGGTGGATTTATGGTCTATCGAAAAAATAATGGAGAAATTGGTGCTTTAGACTATAGAGAAAAAGCTCCTCTTGCCGCTACTAAAGATATGTATTTGGATTCTTTAGGAAATGTAATTCCCGATAAAAGTACATTAGGAGCTATGGCTGTTGGAATTCCAGGTACAGTTGCAGGTGTTTTTGCTACTCATCAAAAATTTGGGACACTACCTATGAAAGAAATTATACAACCTGTTATTGACTTAGCCAAAAAAGGAGTTGTAGTGACTCAAAAACAAGAAAAGCGTTTAATAAAACATACACCAGGTTTTAGAAAAGCAAACTCCAAAAAAATACTATTAGATAATAACTGGAAAAAAGGTGATACTATAAAGTACATATCTTTAGCTGAAACATTAACACGAATTCAACAAAATGGTCGTGATGAGTTTTATAAAGGTGAAACTGCAAAAACCTTAGCTAAATTCATGCAAGAGAATGGTGGAATAATTACCGAAGAGGACTTAGCTACCTATGAAGCAAAATGGAGAACGCCAATAGTGTTTACATACGATGATTTAAAAATTATTTCAATGTCTCCTCCTTCTAGCGGAGGAATTTGTTTAGCGCAAATCATGAACGCTATAGAACCTTATGATTTAGCTGCATATGGGCATAATTCAACAAAATCAATTCAAGTAATTACTGAAGCAGAACGAAGAGCCTATGCAGATAGAAGTCATTTTCTTGGGGATCCTGATTTTGTAAATATTCCTAAGGAAACTTTAATTAGTAAAACCTATAGTAGTTCAAGAATGGAAAGTTTTTCTTTTGACAAAGCTACCTCTTCTAATACCATTTCTCATGGTAGCATTACATTTTCAGAAAGCAATGAAACTACCCACTACTCTATTGTTGATCAATTTGGGAATGCTGTTTCGGTAACTACAACAATTAATGCCGCTTTTGGTTCAAAACTATATTGCAGCGAATTAGGTTTCTTCTTGAATAATGAAATGGACGATTTTAGCAGTAAACCGGGTACTCCAAATATGTTTGGATTAGTTGGTGCTGAAGCAAATAAAATTGAACCTAAAAAAAGAATGTTAAGTTCTATGACACCAACTATTATTGAGAAGAATGGAAATCTATTTATGGTTGTAGGTACCCCAGGAGGTTCAACGATTATTACTTCAGTTTTACAGACTATTCTAAATGTCCACGAATACAATATGGGAATGCAAGAAGCGGTGAATCAACCACGCTTTCATCACCAATGGCTACCTGATGATATTAAAATGGAGCCTAATGGTTTTTCTGAAAATATTAAAAATGAACTCAAAGCATTGGGATATATTCTAGACGAAACAAATTCACCCGTAATTGGTAAAGTTGATGCTATTTTGGTATTACCTGATGGAAGATTGGAGGCTGGTGCAGATCATAGAGGTGATGATACTGCTGTTGGTTTCTAAATTTGAAAATGTAACAAAATATTATTTTTAAATACTAATAGTAAAAACAACACCTATGATTTTAACAACAACTAACTCTATAGAAGGACATAAAATAACGGAATATAAAGGAATAGTTACTGGTATTTCTTACAACTCTTCTTACACCTATAAAGGAACTAAAATGTCTTTTAAAGATATGTTTAGTATGAAAAAGTACTATGAAGCTTATGAATTAGGATTAGCCAATATAAAAGAAGAGGCTTTTCAAAAATTAAGAGATAATGCTAAAGCATTATATGCAGATGCTGTAGTAGGTATTAAAGTAGATATTGAAACTGTATCCAATTCATCAGTACTTGTTGTTTCTGTAACAGGAACTGCGGTACGTATTTCACCTAATTAATTCTTAAATAATTGTATACTGAATATGAGAAACAAAAGAGGCTATCTGAAAAGTAATTTTCAAGTGTCTTTACGAAAAATTTTAATTTTGAAGTAATCTTATTATTAGCAATTCAGCTTAAAAAGATTCCTTCATTTCACCTGTCTTGAGCGAGTCGAAAGGTTCGGAATGACTAATTTTCAGGTAGCCTCTTTTTCTTATTTAACGTAAATTTTAGACACGAAATTCTTATCAGTTCAAGTGATTTTACTGGTGATTGAGTTTATCGAAATCAAAAGTAAAATCGTTTTATATAGCTTTTATTTAGTATTACTTTCTGCTTTATTACTATTCTTCCCTCCTCTTCTAATATTTTACTAATCATCATTGACGCTTTAATTTTTCAGAGTGAAGTAACATTTTTTTTCACTAATCGTCTTATCTATTAAACTCTAGCAATAGAATACAATTGCGCAATTAACCATTTAGTAGAAAAACTATGTTAAAGACCGGAAAAAAAATCTTTTATATACTCTGGGGAGTATTACTTATCTACCTCTTATATCGTTATGTAAAAAACCCTGAAATATTCTCTGTACACTACATTAAAAACTTTATAAGCTCTTATAAAGGACAAATAATGCTGGTTTATGTTATTATTTCATTTGTTAGAGGTTTTTTCTTGATACCAAGTACTCCTTTTGTTATTGCTGGCGCACTACTCTTTCCTGATAAATTATTTCTTGTATTGATTATTTCTATGGTTGGCATCATGTTATCTGCTACCTCACTATATTACTTTGCTGATATTTTAGGATTTAGTGAATACCTAGAAAAAAAATATCCAAAAAAGGTAAAAAAATGGGAACGTAAGTTACAAAGCTCTAAAGCTACATTTTTAGTATTGGGATGGTCATTCTTCCCACTAGTTCCAACAGATATTATATGCTATGTTGCTGGCATCATAAAAATGCCATTTAAATATATGTTTACAGGTGTTTTTTTAGGAGAGTTAGTATTAGTTACGTTCTATGTATATTCTGGTTCAATGTTGGGGTTGTAAATTAGAAATTATATAATTAAGCGCTTCAACACTATTGGTAAGATTCCATTCTTTTGGTAGATTGGGGAAATCATAAAAATTAATTATTACTCATGAAAAATAGATTAAGAACTAGTGGAATCGAAATTTGTTTTTGAATACGATTAAATTAGATATAATCATTCTAACATATTATTTTTAATCAGTAATTCCATTTCAGCATGATACTCTTTTTGCCAATCCTCTCCATTCTTTTTATTCAGATATTTTATAATTTGAGCATTATATAATTTTATACCACGAATCTGAGGTGTCGTAACAACACAACTAATATTCGATTCATGAAACCCATATTTCTCTTTAAGTGAAATACAGGGTACTCCACAAGGGTAAAGTGACCTTCCACATGACACAATCCTTGGTGAATCTCTCCATATATCAATCTTAGCTGTTAAGTAGTTAAATCGAGTAAAAAATCCGAATTGCCAAAATAAAACTCCAATAATTAAGAATCTAATTCCAATTTTAAATGTCTTTCTATATTTAATATAAGATGTTTTGAATAGATCCATACAGGATTAGTGTCTTTTTATTTATTATAAAGCTCCACCTTCAGGCCAATTTTTCCAATGATTATTTGGCTGTTTTGTCGGTTTATAAAATTCATCTAGTCCAGTTTCCAAAACTCTTGCTATTTGTTTAAAAGTTTCATTATTACTTGGAATTTCAGAATTCGCACAATCAGGATGATTCCATTCTGTTAATTCCATAATTTTTGGTAAGTCTAAAGGAATTCGTGCACGTATTTCATTTTCTGTGGCCTCAAATTCATTATTATATTCAGGTTCTAAGCCTCTCAAAAATTCCCAAACGAAAATTTTGTCATTTTCTTCAAGTTCAATTCCTTTTTTTAAATAAAATTCAGGATCATGGTTAACAATAATTTCTTTATCTCTCAAAATCATTGTTTTCGTTTCAGGATTCAAACTTTCTAGATATTCCTCATCAAAAGTCAGATGTTCAGGCGCATTATCTGTTATAAACAAGAAATTATCGTTATCCGTTCCTGGTTTAGTAGAAATACAATTACCAAAAATGTGTAAACAATTTGAGATTCCATTATGTCCACCACCTCTATAATTAAATCCAATTACTTCTATTATTAAGGCCCATCTTTTTTCATCACGGTATGCACTTAATTTAGAATGAACAGGATAAATATATCCATTATCTAACATTGGAAATGTAAAATCCTCTGCACATTTGTCGAGTTGTTCTAAAATATCTTCTGATGAATATTCTTTTCTCTTTTTCAATCTGAAAATGTTTATTTTATGTATTATTACTTTTTATTTCAGTAAGCATTACTTGCACCAAAAATACAACAAACTTTCGTTTGATCATTTAATCAATAAGATTACAGATATATTAGCTGTTTTTGACTAAAAATTTGATCTGCACTTCCTTCTATACTTAAATAAAAAACTATTTTACAGTCAATTAAACTTAACCCATCATAAATCTTTTTTCATAAATCTCTTATTTTAAAGATAAAAAACAATTCAATAAATTAAAATATTTAATTATAAAATAAAAAAAGCCTGTTACCAGGCTTTTTCATCTTAATAAACATATAGCTATTAGTGTTGTGGTATACCAGCATTTCCATCAGGAATAGCCGTGTATAGTTCAACACTTTTAATAGGTCCAGCCTCTCGTTGTCCATTAACCATTGTAGTACTTCTTACCGTAGTTAAGCAAGTATTTCCTTTTCCTCCGTCAGTTCCCAAAGAAAGAATCACCTCATCCTCATTTTCATCAATAAACCCTACAATATACATTAAAGGAACAACGGTTAAAGTTGTATACGTTGTACCATGATATTCAATTTCAGAGTTACTATTAATTACAATCGTTTCAGTAGACGACGCAGTAACTTTCATTGAAGCTCCAGAGAATCCCATCAATGGCACTACATTCAATAAGCTTTCTCCTGTGAACTGAGCCACATTATAACTTCCTGAAATACTCACTACCGAACCATAGTAACTTCCTGAATTTGGATACGCGCTTTCATATTGACGTGTGAAGTTTATTTTTAGCGTACTACCCACAGGATCAGTAATTGGAATTGTAAGTTCCCAGCTATTTCCATTTTGTACAAAGGTCATAGTTTCATCAAAGGTATAAATTGTTGATGAAGTACCGTCTAAAGAAACTCCAAGAGTAACTGTGTATGCAGTTGAACCGTTTTCGACAGTTTTATATTCTCCTTCTATTGATATAAATGCATTATTAAATACCTGAGAACTTGAATTGATATGATAGAATCCAGCAAACTTTGCTAATTCTTCGCTTGCTGCATTTGTTCCCTTTACAGGTTTCTTAACTGGAGTTGCTGTTACCGTTTGTAACGAGCGAGGAATAGATAATTGTGTATTTTTCAATGAAAAAAGATCATTACACACCATTCCTCCTTCAGCTGAAGTTCCCATGATAATACTATAATTAAATAGACCATCTAAAGAACTGAAAGAGAATACATACATATTAAGATTATATACGAAAACATCCACATTCTGAAGGCTACCTCCACTACCACCTACATTGGTATAGTTGTACTGAAGTGTATTGTCCGTTCCTATTTTAAGGATTTCATCTCCTTTTCCTTTGTTTTCATGGTAAGTACCTGCGTACATAGCCATAGGAATTGGATTGTTATACGTTTCCCCATTAATTTCTATAATCTCTTGACTGACACCGTGAGTTATTTTACCCTCAAAAGATGAAGTAATTAATTGGCTACTGTCTTTACGTGTAAACTCAAGGGTAAAACTTGGGACATCACTATTTAGATCCGTTTGAGCTATAAGAGTAGTTCCTGCCCATGTTATGGTCTTGAAAGCCTTATCTGGACCAGTAAGATGATATAAGCTAGAAGTAACACCATCTGGTGAATAGATTAATGCTACGTGAGGAGTTACCTCACCATTTTTAACCACTAGGTTAGTATCAATAGTTAGAAATGCTCCTGTGCTATTAAGTGCATAATACCCATTAAATGAGAGTAAAGGTTCCGCTTCACCAATTGGATTTACATATGGAGCATCACTCTTTGCTATCTTTAGTAAATAATTATGTAATTCAGTAGTTTGTTCTGCAGATTTGCTTGTAGTTTGAACAGATGGAATAGTAAGATTTGACATAGTTAGAAGTATTATGCTGCAGTAGCAGCTGATTATTAAATTCTTTACCAAATTTCAAAAGATCAGTTCAACAGAATAAAAAAAATGTAACAAGGCTTTACATTACTACCATAAGATAGGCTAAATCTAGTATATAAATAATTTAATTTTTACAGATTTTAAGAATCAGAAAACCTACAAATACTTTGAAGTATATTATCTTTGGGTTTTTAGCACCATTTGATTTAAAATATGACACAACCTTTCCATTTAGCAATACCTGTTCAAAATTTAGAAAAATGTAGAACTTTTTACCGAGACATATTACAGTGTGTAGAAGGAAGAAGTGCTGATCATTGGGTAGATTTTAATTTCTTTGGGCATCAATTGGTGATACATCAAAAAGATGGTTTTGTACCTACCAAAGCTATCACAAATCCTGTGGATGGACATGATGTACCTGTTCCTCACTTTGGTGTAGTACTTTCATGGGAAGACTGGACAAAACTTTCAGAACGATTAAAAGAATTAAATACTCAATTTGTGATTGAACCTACCATTCGTTTTAAAGGAAAAGTTGGTGAACAAGCTACTATGTTTTTTAAAGACCCTGAAAATAACGCATTAGAATTTAAAGCTTTTAAAGATATGAGTCAATTGTTTGCGAAATAGCTTATAGTATTGAGCTTTAACATATTCTTCACTTTTTCACCTAGTTCTTTTAAGTAGCTTTGTTACTCTTCATAATCAAATAATTTTTAATGAAAAAAGGACTACTCATTCTTGGATTATTATTTGTAATAATTTCGGGAAATTCACAGGGAACAAGACTACTACGACAACCCACAATTTCAAATAACAATATTGTTTTTGTATATGCTAATGATTTATGGAAGGCTCCCATAAATGGAGGAAATGCAGTGCGATTAACCAGCGATAATGGCTATGAATCAAACCCGCATTTTTCTAACGATGGTAAAATGATTGCCTTTACTGCCGAATACGATGGTAACACTGATGTTTTTGTAATTCCAGTTGAAGGTGGTGAACCTAAACGATTAACATACCATCCTTCACCAGATATTGTACAAGGTTGGACTCCAGATAATAAAATTATTTTTCGTTCTTCTAGAGAAGGCAGACCAACACAAACTAACAAATTTTTCAAGGTTTCTGTAGATGGTGGCATGCCAGTCGCTGTTGGCATTCCTAGAGCTGCTTATGGTGAAATATCTAAAAATGGAAAATACATCGCCTACACTCCTATTACTGGGTGGGATGCTGAATGGAGAAACTACAGAGGTGGACAAGCCATGCCAATATGGATTGTGAACTTAAAAACAAAACAATTAACTACAACGCCACAAAAAGATAAAGAAAGGCATTTAGATCCTGTTTGGTATAAAGGGAAAGTATACTACATCTCAGAAAGAGATTATACCAGTAATATCTGGTCTTATGATATAAAGACCAAACAGGAACAACAAATTACATTTCATAAAAAGTTTGATGTAAAGAGTTTAGATGCTAATCAAAACGGGATTGTATATGAACAAGGTGGATATATTCATTTTGTAAATCCTGAAACGAAAGCTACTCGACAAATTGTAATCAACGTAAAAGGAGATTTAAACTATGCCAGAACAAGATGGATGAATGTCACTGGTCGAAATCTAACCAATCCAAATGTATCTCCTAAAGGAAAAAGGGCCATCTTTGAATATCGTGGTGAAATTTTCACCATTCCAAAAGAAAATGGAACTTGGAGAAATATTACCAATACACCTGGTGTAGCAGATCGTTCACCTATTTGGTCTCCAAAAGGAGATAAAGTTGCTTGGTTTTCAGATAAAAGTGGAGAATACCAATTAGTTATTGCCGATCAAAACGGAAAAAATCAAACCTTTATTGCAATACCTAATCCAACTTTTTACTTCAGACCAGATTGGTCTCCAGATGGTAAACATATTGCTTATACAGATACCGATTTTAATATTTGGATACTAAACTTAGCCACTAAAAAAACAATTAAAGTCGCTACTGATAGGTATGCACACCCAAATAGATCAATGAATCCACAATGGTCTCCTGATAGTGACTGGATTGCTTATGCTAAGCAAAATGATAGCCATTTTAAATCTATTTATGCTTACCAAATTAGTACTAAAAAAACGATCCAAATTACAGATCCTATTGCAGATGCTATTTCTCCTGTTTGGGATGCCTCGGGTAAATATATCTACACACTTGCTAGCACTGATTATGGATTACAATCAGGATGGTTAGATATGAGTTCTTATGATCCTAATGTAACTAGAAGCTTATATGCTGTTGTTTTAAATTCAAAAGACAAAGCGCCAAACTTACCTAAAACTGACGAAGAAGAAATAAAAGCAGAAAAAAAGGACTCTTCAAAAGATAAAAAAGATGAAAAAGGTAAGAAAGGAAAAGATAAAAAGAAGACTCCTAAGATTAAAGTTACTATAGATGAAGAAGGTTTATTCAATAGAGCTGTTGCTTTAAAATTACCTCCTAGAAATTATCTTTCTTTGATTAAAGGTCCAAAAAATATAGTGTTTATAGCTGAATCTATTCCTAATATACGTCGTGGATTAACAATTCACAGTTATGATATTACCAAAGAAAAGGCTACTCTATTTAATAAAGGAGTAACTAGAATGGTTACTTCTGAAGATAGAAATTCAGTACTATTATCTATAAATGGTAAATGGAGCTTAGTAAGTAGCAAAACACCTACTAAGGGACCAAAAGGAGCTTTAAAAACTAATCTAAAAATAAAAGTAGATCCAAAAGCCGAAGCACATCAAATTTTTAAGGAAGGTTGGAGATACATGCGTGATTTCTTGTATGTAGATAATGTACATGGTGCGCCTTGGAATGATGTGTACAAGTGGTATGCTCCATGGATAGATCACGTAAGACATAGAACGGATTTAAACTATGTAGTAGATATCATGAGCGGTGAAGTAGCTGTTGGTCATTCATATGTTTACGGTGGAGATACACCAAAATTAAATAGAGTTCCTGTAGGTTTGTTGGGTTGTGACTTTGAAATTGATAAGGGATTATACCATTTTGCTAAAATTTATACGGGAGAACGTTGGAATCCGAACGTAAAAGCACCTTTAGCGTTACCTGGTATTAATGTAAATAAAGGTGATTATTTACTAGAGATTAACGGAATTTCATTAACAGCAGATATGAATCCGTATCAATTACTAGAGCAAACTGCTGGTAGAGAAATCTATATTACTGTAAATACTAAACCTTCTAAAGATGGGGCTAAAACTATTTTAGTAAAGCCTGTACCTAGCGAACGTCAATTACGATCTATTGATTGGGTTGAAGGGAATAGAAGAAAAGTTGATGAATTATCTAATGGTAAACTAGCTTATGTTTATGTACCGAATACATCTGGTAGAGGATTTACATCTTTCAATCGTTATTATTTTTCTCAACAAGATAAAAAAGGTGCTGTAATTGATGAAAGAAACAACGGTGGTGGTTCTGCTGCAGATTATATGATTGATATCATGTCTAGAGATTTAATGGGCTATTTTAATAGTAAAGCTAATGATCGTAGACCTTGGACTACACCGATGGCAGGAATTTGGGGACCAAAAGTGATGATTATTAATGAACGTGCTGGATCTGGTGGAGATTTATTGCCTTACATGTTCAAATTGAAAAAAATAGGCCCTTTAGTAGGAACTAGAACTTGGGGAGGATTAGTTGGTACTTGGGATACTCCTCGTTTTATAGACGGTGGCCGTATGGTTGCCCCTCGTGGTGGTTTCTTCGATTTAGATGGAAAATGGGCTGTTGAAGGTGAAGGAATTGCTCCTGATATTGAAGTTATACAAGATCCTAAAAAAGTAATACAAGGAAACGATCCTCAGTTAGAAAAAGCTGTTGAAGAAGCTTTACGGTTATTAAAAGGAAATGAATTCCAATTAAAACCAGAACCTAAAGCTCCAATTCGATCTAAAAGACCTAAAGGATACGAAAAAGAGAACTAAAATTATATCCAAATATATTATTATGCCACATTTTGTAATTGATTGTTCAGAAAATATCATTCAACTAAAATCTCCTAAAGAGATTATTCAGAAAGTTTATGATACAGCAGATGCTTCTGGTTTATTTGCTAAGGGTGATATTAAAGTTAGAATAAACCCTTTTCAATACTACACTGTTGGAAATACATCTGATGATTTCATTCATGTTTTTGCTAACATCATGGAAGGACGCACTGTAGATCAAAAGAAAAAGCTTTCTGATAGTGTTGTATCAACATTAAAAGTAATGTTTCCAGATGTTCCTATCATCTCAATCAACATTAGAGATTTTGAAAAAGCAACCTATTGTAATAAAACAATGGTGTAAACACTATATTCTATACAATTAAAAAACGAAGTTGAAAACTGTTTTCAACTTCGTTTTTAGTTTTATTACATTATTTAGTTATACTTCCTAAGTATAATTTTTTCTTTTTGGTTTTCAAACTATGGACTTTTATATAATTTCCATACGTAAATTTAAATTGGTGAAAGAACTTTGTTTAGCATTAAAAAAATTACTCATTAACATTATCTAAAGATGTTATTGTTCCTATAGCATTCATTCCTATTTCCGGAGCCAATACATCTTCATCTGCTTCAGTAATTCCACAAATTGAAAAACCACACACATATACCTGCCTAAAATCATATGCATCATTCTCTATTGCCACAGATGTTCCATTATATGCTGTAGATTCAGACAACCATCTGTATTCACAGAGTGCTTTTGCTTTTAAGGCCTGCAAAACAGCTCCACATCCATATACTCCTACAATATAGGTTTCTCCATTTTTTGCATTATCAGCTAAACCTTTTCTGATACCTTCAAAATAAGGAATAATTAACGTATTAATTTGATCATCCGTTACATCTACATCTACGGCAAAGTAAATAGCTGTACCAAAAGGCTGTCCTATAGTTTCTGAGCCATATACATAAGCAGCACATGCATCTTTATAACCTGAATTGTAATTAAATGAATTTAATTGGTTTCCATTGTAATTTTCATATACAATTCCCAATTTCAAACCTGCACTAACAATTGCTGTGGCTTCTTTTCTTGAAATTACTTTTGACAATCCTATATCATACGCATAATAACGAAAAACGGTTTCTACTCCTTCTTTTATTAAACAATCTATTGAATCTGTAACATTTAATGGAGTATCTATAATTTGTACATTCATAATTTTTTAGTTTTAAAAGCTTTATTTAGTTGTGATATAAGTCATTCATGTAGTGATGAAATATGATACAAAAGCTATTTCTTATATCTAAATGACTTTACCTTAAAAATACTACCAAGTCAAAGGATATTTTACTTCGTAATCCTTTTTTGTTGAATTGTAACCATAAACTCCCCAATCGTGTTCAAAAGTACCAGCTCCTGTTGGTTTAGTATCTTCATCATACATTTCAAAAATAAAACATGGAATGTTTATTCCTGAATTACGTGGTGTACCATTTCCACTAGTACAATGGTTAATTAAATTCTGGTTAAATGTTTGTGCATTAGCCGTTGTTGCTGATGGATATGTAGTATTAGGTCCAGTTGGCCATCCAGCTTCTCCAATAACAATTGGTAAACTTCCGTAACCATTGTTTTCTAATGCTACATACAACGCATCGTACATTGCATCAAAAATATTTTTATAAGTATAGCTTCCGTCTATTACCCAAACACTTTTATCGTTTTCCGCAGTAAATAAACAATATTTTAAGGAAATACTTCTTTGATTGTTTTGAGTAATGAATGGATATACATTAATCATGAATGCAGAATTATCTGATGCTAAAATTTTACATACCTCTAATACAATTGACTTGATAGTTTTTTTGGAACTACTACTGATTTTACTCTTATTAAACGCTCCTGCTGAAGGCGGATAAGAAACACCCATAATTGCATAATTAAAAGGAACCGTAACTTTTGTAGAAAGTCCTGCCTTTGTAATTGCTGCTTTAATATTAGTTAATGCATCTACTAAATAAGGCGCATATGCATTGTTCCACCAACTTCCTAAAGGCTCATTTCCAACACAAAGTGTAGGAATAGCATTTGAATTATCTGATAGTACTTGTACAATTGCATCTATCGTAGTTTTATCATTACCTGCACAAGCTTGTAAATCGTCATTTGGTACATCTACTAAAATTTGTAAACCTGTATTGGCAAATGCTGTAATACAATCAGATTGGTTGTAGGTAAACATTTTTACAGTTTTTATTCCTGCTTCACTGATTTGTGAAGCTGCTGTTGCGGCACTTACTTGTTGTCCTGAACTTTGAAATGTATTACTGAAGTTAACGCCTATAATTGAGTTAAAAATTGGATTACTCATGGTATGTAGTTTTTAGATGAACATTTTGATTTCTTGTATTAAAATTACTAAGCAAACCTCCTACTAATAAACTATTTACCTTAAAACACATAAAAACAGGTATAAAAGCACTTTTTTTCAGAATAAAAAATCGTAACTCGTAAGAAAGTTATGGTAATAATTGCACACTGTATCAGTATTATTTAAAATAAGTATTCTTTAATAAATCTTGAATAATTGTATTTACAATTACCTTTTTTTACTTCTATTGAATATCTCTTTTTTTGATTTTTATCTATTGTTTATTATTTTACATAGAAGGCCCTGCATGCCACACTTTAATTCTTTGTATATTTTGTTTTGATTCATTCGTGTACTCTATAGATCCCACAATAGACATTAATCCTCCCAAAGGAATTTTAAATTCATCAGATTTATCTTCTATTTTTTGTATTTCAAATGCTTTCGAATTAAGTTTATTTGCAATTAAATCTCTTAAATCTTTATCAGAAGTAGCTATTGCGTCATCATCATCATAATGTTTTCTAGCTCCTGTTGGTTCTGGTCCAAACTGACCTATTAAATTTATTGGTTTATTCAAATTAAGTTCTTTTACCTCGTCTGTTCTTTTACTTAAAGCCTCTTTATTGTCTTGCTGCCATGTAGATTCTGGTTGGAGCTCGCCCACTGAAGTAACTTTGGCTGAATATAATCCTTTTAGAAGAGGATGTTCTTCTAATTGATAACTAACTGTTGTCCCATTATTAAAAAAAGGAGCATTATCCATTTTTATATAAATTTGTTCACCTTTATGCATAACATATGGTCGACCCGAAGTAGTAAAGTTTACTTTTCCTGAATAGGTTGGTTCCTTTGGAACTTCCTTTTCTTCATCTAAAGGAAGCTTATCATCTTTTTGTTCCTCCTCTTCTTTTATGATTTCTTTTAAGTTTTCTAACTCTTCAGTATTACTTCCTTCTGACATTTCTTGCAAATCTTCTATCGTTTCAGTCTCGCTTCCTTCTGATTCATCTGTAGAAAATTCTTCAAGTTCTGGAGTATCAGCAATGTTATCATTTCTTTCTCCGAAAAAATACCCATAACCACCACCTAACAAACCTCCAGCTAAAGCCCCAAATAAACCTAATCGTGCTCCAATTGTTGCCCCAACAGCACCGTATTGAATTGCTTCTTCTATACTATTTCTTTGTACTGTATCATTACTTTTCAACTGCATTGGTTCTTCTAAAGGTTCACTAACTTTTGTCTTCATCTGCAACGCCTTTGCTCCCATAACATCTGCTTCTATTTCTAAACCAACATTATCATTCACTTGTGCTCCATTTACAGAAGTTGTTGGTTGTACTCTTCCTTGTTTTTGTTGGACTACATGCCAAGCTTCATGTGGTACGTGCTGTTCTTGTCCAGAAGCGACATGAATATCGGTTCCTTGTGCGTATGCATGTGCATTCAACTGAGTAGGTTTATTAGAATTGTAATGTACTTTTACATCGTCCATTGAATAGCCCGACATGTTTTCTATTCCTGATTTTAAATTATCAGGTAATCCTGTATTGTTTGGCTTTTTTTGAATTGGATTTTGTTGTGTATCTAAACGATTATCTTCTAAATAAACTCCAGAATATGAGTCTTCTTTTCTTTGTGTTAAAGAAACTCCATCTTCTTTTCTGTATACATTTTTGCTTAAATGTAGCCTATTTTCCATCTTATTACTTTTCTCTGAATTTATTTTACTCTGCTGATATCATATTATCCTCTAAATTTGTACCTTTTTATCACTTTACCTTTCATCATCTTCAACCCACTTTACAAACTATTTATTTAATCAAAATATTAAACTAGAAATAATAATTTTTCTTTAATTCTTTCACGCTATTACAATAGAATTTACCTCTCCTTGAATATCAGCTAAATCATATTTAAAAATACCTTCATTAATATCGTCTTCCTCTTTTGTACTCATTCGTCTTTCTGGTATTCCCTTTTCATCTACTTTCCCTGAATAAATTGGAGTATCTTTAGCATGTGGATTTGCTAACATTAAATACAATCTTTCATTATTAGCAAAATCTTCACTAATAGTTGATGCAGTGGCTATAACAGCATAAGCATGTTTTTTATACATACCCTTAATAGGAACCCCTTCCCCTCCTTCTCCTTCTTTATCTTTATCTTCTGTACGCTCACCGATGAAATCACTTTTTGTTTGTAAAATGATATTCTTTCCTTCTCCTAGATCTTTTGTTATTTTTTTATAGAATTCTATTTGTTTAGGAGTATACACTCCCTGTTCAACTCCATATCCTTGAAGGTTTAGCTCTTTAACAGTAGTATCAAATAATTTGTTTACTTTTTCAGTCATATCTTGATTATCACCAAATCTACTTAAAACACTGTTTTTCAAATCATTAATAACACCTACAGTTGGTTCTACTTCTAGTTTTTCTTTAGATTTAAAAATCTTAAGAAATTTTTCTAAAGTATTTTCTAAATCTATTAAAGTTTGGCTTTTTGACATATCTGTAGCTTCACTTTCTCCCTCATCTTCTATAGAACTACCATCTTTCATCTCTTCAATTATATCTTCCAGTTCAAATTCAACATCTAACACTATATTTCCCATATTTAAATCCTCCATTAATCCTTTAACAGTATCGTCTGCCGTCTTCTTATTAGGTAAAATTACTTCATCTGATTCTTTTCCTAGAAGATATTGTAATGTTGCTTCTCCAAATCCTCCTGATATCTTTTCGTAAGAAGTTTTAGATTCGTCGTCATTATTAAACCCATACCCTGCAGCTGCATATGCTTTTTCTATCATCTGAACCCAAACACCTCCTCTAGCATATTTTGGCATTACTTCAGGTTTTCTAGGTTCTTTAAAATCATCATCCCCTACTTCTTCGCTATATTTCTCTTGCTTAGCTTTTACATTTTCTTTATGATCATTTTCATTTTTTTCATAAACACCTTTATCTACTATTACAGATTTACGCACATTTATATATCGTGGTATGAATGAATAATCAACTGTACTTCCTTTTCCTGATTCAGCAGGAGTTACTTTAGTATCTATATCAAATAATTTTACTGTTACTGTTCCATTTCCATTGTCTCTCATCATATCTTTAATAAAGTCTGGGTTTGTTTTTACAATGCTAATTAACGCAGCTAGTAAATAACAATCGCCTAAATTCCCCTGACGTACATCTGCTATAGTAGGTGTCCCCACAAATAAGGGAGATCTTGTAGCAATTCCTTTATACTCTAAAGCTCCTGTTCCTTCTAAAAGTCGTTCTCCTTCTAAATCTAAATGAGCCAAGGACACTTCTTTATCTTCTCCTTTACTTAATAAATCAGTATCCTTAAACGACTCTATTGGTGCATCCTCTGGTATTTCTAAATTTCCTGCCATTATTTCATCACCTGACGTTCCTTCCAATTCTGTTATTGCTATGGTTTTTATCTCTTCTATTAACTGTTTAAACTCATTATCCTCCTCCTCATTTCCTTCTACGTGTAAAAATTCATCGGCTTTCGTGTCCACAAATTTTAACACCTCTCTTTGGTCTCCCAAAGCATAGCGCTCTTTTGAATAATTTAAATATTTCATCAATCCTTCTGCTATTTCCACAAGCTTATTACCATATTTACTTGTATATGCTTCTTTATCACCTTTAAATTCTTCCAATTTACTGCTCTTAAATTTCATTGCTTTATTAAACCATTTTTTCATTTCTAAACGTGCACTGTCAGGAGACAATTGCGCTACTTTATTTGTTATTATGTTTTGATTTTGAAGGGGAACTTGTTTAACTTTCATCTGCAATGCCTTTGCTCCCATAACATCTGCTTCTGTTTCTAATCCTGCATTGTCATTAACTTGTGATCCGTTTACAGAAGTTGTAGGTTGTACTCTTCCTTGTTTTTGTTGTACTACATGCCAAGCTTCATGTGGTACATGTTGTTCTTGCCCTGATGCCACGTGAATATCCGTTCCTTGTGCATAGGCATGTGCATTTAATTGAGCAGGTTTATTGGAATTGTAATGTACTTTTACATCGTCCATGGAATAGCCCGACATATTTTCTATTCCCGATTTTAAATTATCAGGCAATCCAGTATTATTGGGCTTTTTTTGAATACTATCCTTTGTCCTATTATCTGATAAATAACTTCCTTTAAAAATTTCCTTTTTCTGTCCTATATTTTGTACTGAAGAAATGCTATTGGATTTATCTAGTTTATCATTAGTTTTAAATTTCATCTTTCTTTATTCCTTTTATTTTATACTATTCGTAAGAAGCAGCTGTTTTACTCCTGATTTTTTAACTCTCCATCTACCCAAATAGGTAACTCTTTATATTCACTATTAAATTCATCTCTGTCTATTAGCTCATAATTTGTAATTCCTTCTTCTGCTAGTGCTGCTTTTATATCTGCCACATGATGATATCCTATTTTCCAAACACCTACTCTATTATGAGCAAAAGTAGCCGCATTATCCATTTCATAGGATCTTAGTTTACTCGTTTCATCTAAACTAGCTCCTGCTAATTGTCTTGCATATATTGAAAGTTCATTAACATTATAACTAAATGGTTCAAAAATATATAGAAATCTAAATGCTATAAGCTCTTCAAGTGGAAGGCTTTTCCAAACTTCAGCTAGCGATAGAAAAGTTGCCACCGTTTTAGGCAATAATTCATTCATTTTTTCTATGATAGTAGTAACTTCAACAGGAAGTGTTCTTACTTCTTCATTTTTTAAATATAAATTAGCTAGTCTTTCTGCTTCCTTTATATGTGTTTTACATGTAACTAATATCCCTTGTAATTCTTCTTTAAGATCTTTTAAATTTTTAGTAGTCAATTTAACAACTGTCCATTTTTTCCATTCTCTAATAAAATCAGTCTTTGCTTCTTCTGTATATTGAATACTTTCTGCAATTCTTAAATACAATGCATCGCCAAATACTCTTGGATCATCTTCAGAATCTTCTTTATATGTTTCAAATGGTTTAGTTCTTCTAATTCTAAAATTATCTTCTGTCCAATATCCTCCTCCTACCTCTCTTTGTGCCAATTCAATTTCTTGATCTCTTCTAGCTGTACTTTCCGAATGATGCTCTCCTACAACATTTAATGTACCTGGAACCAATTTTTTAAGTTGAAAAACGTCTGATCCGTTACTTTGTAATTTGGTTTGAACAGGATATTGTTTTCGATTGTCTTTAAATTGAAAAACTTCATTATTGTTTACATGCCTTTGAGTAATTGCATTTGCAACTGATTGACTACTCTTACCTTTATGATTATCTACATGTATTTTCATTCTTTTTCAATTTTTATATTTGAAATACCATTAATCTTTTGAATCTGAGTCTAGTTCTTGTTCTTTTTCCTCTACAATAGCTTGTTTAATTTGCTTTACAAACTCACCCGTAGTACTTAAACACCAAAATAATGTACTTACACTTGGTTGAGGTTTAGAAGTTTCATCTTCATATTGTATCATACAATCCTTTATATAACCAATCAATTTACCAACTGCCCAAATATTAGGATTTTGCTCATCTAATTTTTCAGCCTCTTCTAAATTTTTTGACATTATTCTATACTCTAATTCAAAATCACTAGAAAAATTGGGCACTTTTGCTCTAGTAGCCAAATTATTATACTTATCTACAAGTGTTATATAATCTCCAAATTTATGAACATTATCTTCTACAGAAGTTGCTTCAATTTCTTTCAATTTATTATTCCATGTATTTAATTTTTCTTTCAGAATACTTTCCACTGTAAAAGTTGGTTTAGGAAGCATTTCTGATAAGAATTCTACCTTTGAAAGGTAGTTCCTAATTTCATTTAAGTCATTGGTATCCATAATTTTTCCTTTTAGGCTTATTAAATCTACATCCATTATCTCTTCTACATTTCCGCCAACTTCCCAAGCGTCTACTTCTTCTGGTAATTTTTTATAAGCTTCATAATTCCCATCCTTATTTAAATTCAATAGCACTTTAGTTCTATGTGCACTCCCTTTTCCGTAAACACTTTCATAAAAACTCGTAACCGCTTCTTTTTGCTCAACTGGTAAAATATTTTCTGGTCCTATTTCTATAGCTTTTTGTACAATTTCCTCTGGCACTCCCATAGTTGAGACTATTTGCTCCTTCTTTTGCCCTTCCATTAATCTTTTAGCAATCATTTTAAACCACTGTTCTGAATGTCTTGCTTCATGATACAATGTATTGGCTAAACCTGCATCAATTTCATTTAGTTTTTCTGGGTCTATCTGCATTTTCCATGTTTTAAAATCAAAATTTGCTGATCCTGTGTTTTCCAAATCCTTTGCTTCTACAACTTTCATCTCAGGTAAATTCAGACTCGTAAGATTTTTATTAATGCTAAGCATCATTGCACTTATTTTACTCATGTTGGGTACATCATTACTTCTAGGTAAATTCTCATAAAGATTATCATTAAAAGCATGAATCTGTTTGTAATCATTTAATCCCCATTCATTTGCTAATTGAACTACAGGTTGTTCTGATTGTATCTTTAGTTGTGTAGTTTTCTCTCTAAAGTTTGATTGTAAAACATTTTCTGGTCTATTATCTACAAATTGAAAAATAGTATCGCTGTTTTTATTTTGTGCGACATTATTTGCAACGCCTGATCTTTCAACTATTTCTTTTTTATTTACTTGCTGAAACATATTTTTTTAGTTTTTTATAATAACTTGTATTTAAAGGATTTTCAGTCACTGTTGCCTTTATAATATCAACTTTAGTTTCTAAATTAATATTCCATTTATTTATGTGCCTTTTAGAGAAATTGTAGATTGTATTATTCCTTGTTTTGTTCTATTTCTTTCTTAAATTCCATTATATATATTAATTTCAGATGATAATTTGTAACTATTATTCTTTAACCGTTATTTTTCTTAGCCTTTTATCTACATCTGAATTTCTATATTCCCACATTTTTGCTAAAGTTTCACTTGTGATTCCTTCTTTATCAAACAATTTATCTAACTGATTTTTTAGTACTTTTTCATCATAAGCCTCATCAATAAATTTTTGTCTGAGTTCCAAAACTCTCTTTTTATCCAGAACTTCTCCACTAACTTTTTCATCAAACCAATTTTTATCGTATTTCCTTGCTGTTCCTGGGATAATTGCTTTCTGTAGCTCTTCAACACCTTCTGATGTAGTTATCTCCATTTTATCGCCTGGTTTCGTGATATCATTAAAAGTAATATCTGCACCTTTTTCTTTTTGAGATTTCATTGACTCTTCTAGTTTTGAAAATCCGGCTGCACTAACATCAAAAGTGATTACTATATCATTGCTATAGTACAATGCATGATCTGGCTCGCCAAAGCTTATATTCATTGGAGGTGATCCAAGAACAACATTTTGATCTTTATAGGTTACCCTTTTACTTCCATCACTTTGTACTCGATATACTTTAATTGCTCCTTCACCTGGAGTGGTTATCATTTTTGGAAATAAGAGTTCTTTTGATGCTCCTTCATAATCGGTAAGTAATAACCTTTTTACAGGTCCATTTTCCCAATTTTTGTAATTTGGCGATCGTTCTGCTGCATGAATAACATCAATTTCTGATTGGAAAGTAAAATTAGTACTGTCATCTTCCATTGCATTTTTTATTGTTTCCATTACTTCTTCTGGATTTGATCTTGATTGTGCTTTTGATAGCAAACTTTTTCCTGTAGATGTATTATCTGAAATAAATATTTTTCTTTGAGTAACTGAAGTATTTACCCCTTTTTTCATCTGTAGACTTTGCTGTTTCTTTTGTCCATCAGAACTTGTAATTGTTGTACTACTATTTTTACTCCTCATCTGCAACGCCTTTGCTCCCATAACATCTGCTTCTGTTTCTAAACCAACATTATCATTCACTTGTGCTCCATTTACAGCAGTTGTAGGTTGTACTCTTCCTTGTTTTTGTTGTACTACATGCCAAGCTTCATGTGGTACATGTTGTTCTTGCCCTGATGCCACGTGAATATCCGTTCCTTGTGCATAGGCATGTGCATTTAATTGAGCAGGTTTATTGGAATTGTAATGTACTTTTACATCGTCCATGGAATAGCCCGACATATTTTCTATTCCCGATTTTAAATTGTCTGGCAACCCTGTATTGTTAGGCTTTTTTTGAATAGGTTTATCTACTAATTGCTGCTGAACAACTGCTTCCTTTCTATTATCTACTAATTGAAAGGTAGTATCATTATTCTCTTGCAATTGCACATTAGCGCTAGCTACTGTTTCATTTTTAGATTCGTTATTTTTATTGATAAGGTTACTCATAAACTTGCTTTTAACAGTGAACTAGAGATTTTTAAGAAGCAAATTCATCTTCTTCATCTAACCCCATTTTCTGAGCGGTATCTGCTTTTAATTGCATATCTTCTTCCTCTTCATCTAAACCCATTAATTGCGCTGTTTTTGAAGTTACTGATCGATTATCCTTTAATTGAATTGCATTTTTTCCAACCTTGTTGGAATTAGCTTCTTTTCGCTGAATACTTGTTGTTTTTTTATATTCCATGATTAAAAATTTGTATTAAATAAATCTTTTCTTGCATCTACAAACGATTCTAAATTGTCATCATTACGGAAACTATTACTCGAAGGTTTGTCATACATATCATCCCAAGTTGGATTTGCTACAGACTCTCCTTTACCACTTAAGCTCTTTTTCGATGCTTTAGCTGTTGTTTTCCATGCATAAACTGCATAAGGGTCCATGTTAAGTAGTCTGTTAGTTAAATGCTTAATAGTTATAAGATCTGGATTTTTAGCATTAAACATCGGTAATACCTCATCATATATTTCCTCATAATCGGTAACAAATCTTTCTAATCTATCATGAATTTGTTTTATAAAACTTCCCGAAGGTGGTGATTCATCTGTAAATACCACTTCTTCTACGTCTTCTGGTTCTAAAACTTGCTCATCAAATATTTTAAAGACTTCTTCTACTGTTGTAGCGTTAATTAGAGATTGAAGAATAACTCTGTGCGAAACAGTATGTGGACCTTGTAACGTAAACCCAAGCTTATTAGTTGGTTTTGTATGTGTGTAAGTATATAATGTTGGTACTCGTGCTCTTAATTCATCTCTCCCTTGAGATTTTAATTGTCTATCATATACAATAGCTTCTCTTTTGGTCCAAAAAGTTTTGTAAGGATCAAACGAAGAATACCATGCTCCTGCTTTATATTTTGCTACCTTTAATTGTACTGTATTACAATTTATAGCTCTATTATCTTTTAACTGAATTGCATTTTTACCCGCTTCATCTGAACTAACTGATGTTTGCTGGACTGCATTCTTATTTGTATATTTCATTTTAAAGTTTTTATTTAGTTAATACCACTACAGGCCCAATGGCGCCGCTATAATCAATAGCAGAACAGTACCTACTATGGTTGATTGTATCTTTCAGTTTAGCGAGATACGGACTATAATAATAGAGATACACATTTTTTCCAGTTAGTAATTCTTTCATAAATGGATCGTACAGTGGATATTTGAAAAATAAATTATCAAATAGATCTTCGTCCTCTAAAATGTCTAACATTTTTTCGGTGCTTCTTTCGTATTTATAAATTCCTCTTGCTACTTGTCTTGCGAAAACATTTAGCATGTGCTGTAATTGTTTTGGTTTGTCTTCTATGATTAAAAACAATCGTATTTCTTCTATTAAATAACCTCTAATACATAAGTTTTCATGATACACACAATAATTCAAAGCTTCAGCCAAAATAAGATCTGTCCATTTTCTTGGAATAGCTCTTTGCCAAGATTTTAAAACCAATACAAATTGATAGGTTTGTATTAAATTTTTGAGTTGTGCATTTGATTTTGGACTCATGATTTTTATATTCAATGATTGAAAGGTTCCTAATCTGTTCTCGATATAATTTTTCTTTTGATTTCGACTCTGCTCAATCACCAGAAAAATCACTCGAACTGAGAAACTTTCTTAGAAAATGGTGCTACAAAAACTTCGTGCTTCTCACTATTATACTAACACCATTGTTTTATTTTCTTTCTTTAATTCTTTTCGAATTCCTTCTAATAATTCCTCTTTAGTAACTACAGTATCGTTTCTACTAATTACAGCTAACGCACAAAATCGAAGCACATTAATAATAGCCCCACCAGCCAATTCATAAGTTTCAGCAATCTTCCAAACATCAATATCTTCATGTAACGTACAAGTACCAGAAAATGCTTTTTTCCATAATTCATAACGTTCTTCTGTAGCTGGCATATTAAAGTGAATCATGGCTTGAAACCTTCTAGTAAAAGCAGCATCCATATTTCCTTTTAAATTAGACGCTAGAATAACTACTCCAGGAAAATCTTCTATACGTTGTAACAAATAGGAAGTCTGCTGATTCGCATGTCTATCATTTGAGCTATTTGCTTCGGTTCGTTTTCCGAATAAAGCATCTGCCTCGTCAAAGAATAGAATCCAATCTTTGTATTGTGCTATATCAAATATTTTGGAAAGGTTTTTCTCCGTTTCTCCAATATATTTGGAAACAATCATAGATAAATCTACACGATACACATCTCTGTTTGATACTTTTCCCAATAAGGAAACTGTTAAGGTTTTTCCTGTTCCGGGCGGACCATAAAACAAAGCTCTGTATCCAGGTTTTATCTTTTTAAATAATCCCCAATCATTCATTAATGCAGGTCCGTGTTGTAACCAAGCTCTTAACTCCAATACTTCGTCCATTACCAAATCGTTCAACACTACATCTTCCCATTCTAAATGTGTAGTGATTTTCTGTGCGGGAAACGTACTACTTTGCTCTATTTTTGGCATTTCTCCAGAAAGAAAATACTGAAACCAACGTTTATTAAAACTGATAACTCCATTGAACTTTGGAATAAAATCTTCTGTAGTTTCCAACGAAAGAATCTGCTCTTTAATCAAAATACTTTCCTTATTAAAAACTCGTACAGCTTCTTTCCTTAATAAAGGTTTTGTAGCTGATATTAAAAACAATAGTGTTTGCCCTGTTGGTAAAAAACCACTGTGATTTTTATCAATAACACCACCAAACTCTGTAAAACCACGATCGTAGATTTTGTTTCTTCCAAAGAATACATCTAACATTTCTGGCTTAAGTTGTGGAGCTAATCCTAATGCGATTGCCAATCGATCATAAATAGTAAGTTGGTATTTTTCTACAAAAGCTCCATATGCGGTATCTTCAGAAATCTTTGATTGCGGAATATCCGTCCAAAAAGGACGTTCTCCTTCATGTTCCAAATAGGTGCTGATAACATTATGAATAACTTCTTGTAACCAATTTAGCTCTTCTAATAAAACTTGTATGTTCGTATCAAAATCCATAATTCACATAGAATAATTCGATATCGTCTAAATTGGCATCTGCCCATTTAAAGTATTGTAAAGCAGTATTTGGATTCAGTTGATTTGCTTGTAACATATCCAATACGCATGCTTGTGGATTTATTGGAGTTACATTGGTATTTGGACTTGGTTCGTAATAAAAATCGTAGTTGTAAAAGTTGGTTACCCAATCCAACATTCCTGTTCTTTCTGTAATTAGATTATTGATAAAAACTTCTAATTTTTCTGGCTGAACAACTAACTTTTTCGCTCTAAAGAAACAAGGTCGCTTTTTTTCTTCTCGTAAATACACTTCAATATCTCTTGCTTGTATTGTTTTTGAATTTGCTCTTCCAAATAATTCAATTAATCCGTTACTTTCCGTTTCAGATGCGATTTCTAGTTCTCCTTTTTCTGAACTTGCAATAACCAATGTCCAATCATTAGTAGCTGCACTTTCAGTAACTACGTATACCTCTCTGAAAGAATATATAACTTGTGTAAGCTTAATAATAAGTTCTGATGCTATTTGATTCCAGTTGGCAATCTTAACTGAAGTTGGATCATTACTTGTAAAAAAATAACTACCATATTCTTTAAACGACAATACTTGTCGTGCATAACCAAAATTTCCTTCTATTGGGTTTTGACCTGTATCTCTTCCTGTATAACTTTTAGTAACACCATTGCTAAAATTCCAATTATAAGCATTTTGTTTAATTCCATATTCAATAACTACTTCATCGACATCCACAATATTTTTTCTAAAGATGTTTCCCAATACCACTATTTCTCCTTTCTGAATTTGAAAAAAATCACCTGGAAATAAATGCTGCTGTAATGGACTTCCTGGAATAAAGCCATTGGTTTTGTTGTAAAAATCTACATAAAATTGTTTTGTGATGTTTTTCATGATTATTGGTATTTAAAGATTTAACGATTGAAAATTAAGTTACTTCTTACCTGGTCGAATTTATCTTGACTGGCCTTCGAAAGACTCAGCATATAACTATCGAGAAGTTTCAAGTTTCTAAAATGTTCTCTGTACAAAACTATTCTCCATTGCTTTTCGAATAATTTCACTCGAACTGACAACCTGGATTCTCATTCGTCTTTGCGAATGAAGTTTACGTAGCGAAGCAATCTTTTAATTATGAGCGTTGTGGTTTCTTAAAAATATTTAGATCAATAAATTACAGATTCCTTCGTCATATTTCCTCGGAAAAACGTTTGTATCATTATTGCTATACCTAATTGAAATTCAAAGATTGAATGATTGAACTTTCAAATCACACAGTTTATAAATAATTATTATCCATATGTCAGTTCGAGTGTTTTTTATGAAGTGATAACGTAATAAAAAATATATCGAAAACACTATAATAAACGAAGACTTCCCGATAACTCTACTGAACTTGATTCAGTACAACTTCACTCCATTTTCATGTTGTAAAATCACTCGAAGTGACATTATTCATGCATAATAAAAAATATAAATAGCATCATTCAATCTTTAAATTCTTAAATCATTTAATTCTTTTACGACGCCAATGCCGCTGCATTTGCTGCTGCTAAACCTGCTTCTAAAGAATTCAATTTAATAGTAGCTTTGCTTAATCTTCCTTCTGCTTCACTTAATTGCTCTGCTGCATTCTTACATGCTTTTAATGTGATTTGATATCTAAGTGCTGCTGTTTGGTATGCTTTGTAAATTAGCTCTTTTATGTTTGCTTTTTGCACATCAACTTCTATCTCTTCCTGAGTAATGTCGACAATAATGATTTTTTTCTTTTTGAATTCGTATAACTTGGCAACAAAAACAGTAACCTCTTCATTGACAACATCACTTAAATCTTCTCCTGTTATAAACTCATACAAACGAATGGCTTGTAATAATTCTAAAGACATCACTCCTTCTGCTTCAATTGCTGTAGTTTGTGCTGCAAAAACAGAATTTAATGCTGTTAAGGTTAAAGCAACCGCATTATTAGCATCTGTTCCTGCATTGGTTGCCATAGTTACCAATTCATCTGAAATTAATGGGTTTTGTGCTTTTTTACGCGTGATTAAATTGGATAATTTATTAACTACTTCTGCTGAATAAATTAGCTTATTAATAACGTCATCAATACTTACAGCTAACTTTTTTATCTGTTTATCTCCATTGACAGTTCCTTGAAATGTAGTTTTTGAGTTGATTAATAAATCAATAACATTATCAATAATTGCATCAATAGCCTCTTTATTTGCCAATGTACTCGCTTTATTTGCCTCATCAGCAGTCAATAATATTTGTAATTTACTTGACTTGTCTGTTAACGAATTAACAATAGCTTGTAACTGTTCAACTTCGTTTTGTGCATCAATAACCTCATTGGTTAGTTGATCTATTTCTGCTTTTTTCTTTTCGGTGATTCCGTATTTCTTCGGATATGTTGTTGTTATATTTTGTATCATGATATTTTTTAATTGAGGTTAATTATTCTTTTAACTCTGGTTCATACTTAAAATCTTCTGTTTTTTGGAAATCAGACAAATCACTAATAAACTGTTTTGCTGCTTCTTCGTGAGGAACTGCTAATACAACAGGTATATATGAATTTCCTTTAATTAAACTATTTCCGAAGTTATCGGTAGTTGTTAGATCAATCTCTAAAGAACACTCATACTTTGTTTCACTTTCACCTTTTTTTTCTGAATCTATAGTTGCTACAGCATAACTATCTAACTCTAAACCATCTGCAATCGTTTTGTTGAAGAAGAACCCTGGTTTAATATGCTTTGGATTTTCTATTTCACTCATTGCATCTGCTTTTTCTTTTTTAACCACAGCTAAAGCTGCCTCTAAAAGCGCTAATTCTTCTTGTATGGTTATATGAACTTTCTCTAATTCTTTGTATTCTTTTTGTAATGCTTTTACCTCTTTATCAGAGATTCCTTCCTCTTCTTGTTTGGCTAAATTATCTGACTTTTGTGGTTCCATTCCTGACTCTTTAGATGAAACCGTATTGATTTCCGCTTCTAACCTTTCTATTTCTGGATTGTATTTTGAGAAAATTTCATCTAAGGCTTCTGTTTGATCTTCCACTGTTTGTAAGCCTTCTACAGTTAGTAGTCCTTTAACTAAATCTGGATTGTTGGGTAAGAATATACATCGATACGATACTTTATATGTTGATACTTCTTTTACTGAAAACGTCAACGTATTATCTTTAACAGTAATATTGGTACCATCATGTGGTTTTGGAGCAGATAACCTATTTTTTAATTCAAAATATGCCGATGGTGCAGAAAGATAATCATCAAACGTGTTTATTATTTTTTTGTATGAATTATCAAATACAGCAAATAGAAAAATCACATAACGTTCTCCTAATTTCATATCATCCCCGTCAGTATCCTTTAAATCAGATAAGTAAATTTGTTCTGAATACTTCTTAGCATCTGTGCCTTTAATTTTAATGTACTTTTTAGCATCTTCTGGCTCAACAATTAAACCTTCGGCATCCGATGTAGAGAAGATTTCTTTACTACTGTTCTTTACTAAAAACAGATAGTAATCTTGTACTGGATACCCTGTTTCTCTATTTTCATCTGCAACTCCCGGAATAGTTTTTTGATATTTAAACGGACTTCTATATCGGTTAAAAGTTACCGTATAATTCGTTGCATCTCCTGGCTGATCTGGAATTTTAACTCTTAAATTATGATTTAATTCTCGATTACTTAATCTGTATGCTTCCACAGAAGATTTTAAAACACTTCCTTTGCTTTCTAAATCGCCTTCTGCCGCTTTTTCTGTAGTATTTGCAGCTGCTAATGCTTCTGTATCTGCAGTTACTACCTCTGAAATGGCAATGTAATCCTTAGTTACTACTTCTAATAAACTTTTAATGGAAGCGTCAGTACTTTCTGCTTTAGAGGTTAAACTTGCTGATGGGATTTCTGCCACAGTTGCTGAAGCTTCCATACCTAGTTGTGATGATTTTTCTGCTAAATAAGCTGTTCCTCTTGATTCTGGGTTTTTACCATTCATCAATGTATTTGCATACTTACTTTGATCATAAATTTCTGTATCAAAATCGGCAGCACTAACCATACTAAAAATACTTCCTACATCACTTGCCAATTTTAAAATAGCGTTGGCTGCAATCTGTACATTAGCTGCTGCTACGGCAGTATTGCTAACAGTTTGCGTAATGAATTGATTTGATAAATTTACAGAAGACAATGTATTGGTAGACACATCACTATCTATAGTCATTTGCTCTAAAATTAATTGTTGCAATGCTTGATTTTGATTGGCAATTTGTAGTTCCTCAGCAGCTGTAATTCGAGCTCCCTCTGCGTAGTATAACGTAAACATAGAAGCATCAAAATTTGCTTTGTTTTTTAGTATACTTAATTCTTGCTCACTTAACGATGAAAGTACGCTAGCTTGCAAATTTTCATTATAAGAGTTCATAAAAAAATTATTTTAGTTAATATTTCATTTTAATTCGTTTAATAAGGCCATGTTACATGTAATGGCTTAGACATCCATGGGTATTTGATAATGGAAAATGTAAAAGGCGATTTTTCTAATAGAACATCGTAGGGTCTTTTTTCTACTGTTAAATTCCAACGATCTTCTTCTTCAGTTAACATTCCTTCTCGTACTAACCAATTTCCTCTAAACCCTCCAACGGTTGTTTTTCCGATAGCGTCCCAATAAGAAATAGCGGATTGAATCATTCCATCTATCAATTGACGATTTTCATTACTAAGTTGAATTCCTTCTTTTACAGGTTCTTCAAAAGATAAACCACAGTATAACTTGTTTAATGCTAATAATTGTTCTTCTGTTTGTGTTTGTCCGGTTACTACATATTGTAAGTAATGAACTGCATCTAGTTGTGCTTCTTTTGATACAAATTTAGTATTGGATGTGAGCCCTAATCGCTCAAATAGTATGGGATAGTAACTATCTAAAAGTACCATTCCTGCATTGGGGACTTTAATTCCTTCTGATATTATTTTATTTTCATTCATAGTTAGTTGTTGTATTTTTTGGTATTGAGTTTCTATTTCTCTCTTTTTATATTGATTCCTTTCTTTTTTTAAAGCGTTAAATGCTAATTGCATTGCATTTGGTAACTGTATTTTTATGTCATCAAATACTTCAAAAAAATGTGCTTCTTCAAGTGACCTTTTAGCAGATAGCTCCCATAATAATTCTTTCCAAAAATGAATTACCTCAAGAGGCCTCCATTGGTCTTTTTGCCAACATTGCAAAAGTTTTTCATAAAGAATTTGTTGTATTTCTTTGCTAGAAATTTTCCGATTAAAACTCTTAGAAATAGCTTTGTATAATTTTTGTATCCCATCTAACACTAATTGTTTCTCTGGATGCACTTGCTTTACTATTTCAGCTATATCTGTAAAAGCAATAAGCTTTTGTATTGTTTTTGCTCCTGCGGATTCTTTTCTTAATACCGTTACAATCGTTAAGGGATACACTTGTAATACATCATGAAGTAATTGTTTTACAGATGTTGGTTTCTCTTGTGTATACCAAGAAGGTATTTTATTAGATATTAAAAGATCGTGCGCTAATTCTGTTAAGTGTCCTTTTGATTCACAAATATTTAATACTTCCTTAGGTTCCACTTTTTTTGGTGTTTTTAATAATTGAAAAATGGTACTTTGTTCCACTAAAACTTGTTTTAATATTAAAGGAATACTAGAATTTTTATCTTCCAGCTTCTCAAAAATGTACTGTGTAGTAATTCCTTCTTGCTGATACAATTTTTCTAAAACATAAATTGTTAATCGTTTTACTTCTTCTTGTTTAGTTTGCTCATTTTTTATGACTTCCCATAAACTACTCCAAAACAATTCTTTTAATTTTTCTTCTGTTTGCTTACCTCCTATTTCAGTAACTAGATTGTATAGTATATGGATTGCTTTAGTGGTACTATTAAAGCTGCTGCTCATTTTATCTTTAGCTATACGCGTTACCAACTCTTCAAAAGAAAATATTGTTTGTATACATATTTTTTCAGAGCGTGTAAATGAAGTTTTTTGAAATAGTTCACGAATTTCTTGAGGATATTGCCTTAAAACAATCTGTATTAATTTTTGTAACTCTATTGTTCTTTCTTGTATCTGTAGATTTGTTTTTCCTTCTTGAATCGCTTTTTTTATACTATTAATTATTTCTTCAGAAGATAAATTGTACAACATTGAAGTTTTATAGTGCTTAGTAACAACTTTTTCTTTTACATAAAAATTGACATCCTTTTCAGCTATTGATTCTGGTATTTTTAGATCAAACTCATAGCTAATGGCTTCTAAAAGCTGTACTAAAAACTTACTTTTATCTCCTCTATAACTTGTGTAATCAGCTAGACACTGCCAGTAAAAAATATCTAACTTCTTTTTTATTTGTGATACTAAATCTCCTTGAAGTATAAACTGATATGTTTTTATAAATTCCTGTTGAAATACTTCAAAAACAGTAGGCGCATTTTTTAGTAAATAGTTCGCTATTTTATATTCATGCTTTTTAAAGGATGGAGATACAATATTTTTACTGTACACCAACTCTTGTAAAATAGCTGCAACTTCTTCTTGTTTATACGGATCTTTCTCTATGTACTCCATTAAAAAATCAAGTGAAGTATTTTCTGAAAACGTCTGTATAAATACATTTAATTCTTTTTGCTGTGTACTTGAAAATCCGTGGTGCGTTACTTGAAAATGGCTTATAATATCTTGTAAAGTTTCTTTGATAACTATAGCGTAATTCGCATCGTATTTTGCTAACAATTGCGCAAATAGTTTTTTCACTAGTGTTGAAGTACTTTTAGCATCTTTAAAAATTAACATACTTGCTCCTTCTACAAATAATTGATTTTTGAATTCGTGCAATGCTTGTGAAACTTCTTTTTTTTGCTCCAGTACTTTGTCAATACTTGTTTCTAGTTTTTTTAGAAATTGTAATTCTTTTGAAACTACTTTTTTCAATATTGATTCCTTAACCGTTGCTGTTTTGAAAAGTACAGACACTATTTTTATTACAAATCCTTTGTCTTTATATGTTTTTAGAGCATTCCAAACTTCTTGTGCATGTTCCTGAATCCAAATACGAATAATTTTATAGTATTTTTCTGCTAGTAAGTTTTGATTAGTAGTTTGTAATACTTCTTGTAAATCTTTAAGAATAATTACTAGTTTTTTCTTTGAGAATTTTGGAACAGTTTGTAAAACTGTAGTGGTATAAATTTGTTTAAACTCTTTAAACACCGTAATTGCTTCTGTACTTTTTTTAGAACTCGATAGATTTAAGTTTATAATTTTTTCTAGAACTTCTTGTCTGCTATTACTTTTGGTTTTGCTTAGTTTTTCTATAAAATAATTAAAGAATTTTTTAGTAGAAAATGTCTGTCCTCTATACTGTTTTAAAAACTGAAAACCAATACTCATCAACCAATTTTCATCAAAGCCAAAGTGTTTTTGTAATTCCAGAAATTTCAATTGTGATACTAATTCTATGATCTTTTTAGTAGCTTCTTCAGATTGATTTTCTAATAGAATTTTAAAATTATCCGCTTGTAAATCTTTACTTATCATTTGCCAATTGATAGTGGTATTTGTGACCGAATTGATAATTCGATTGAATTGTGAAGGATTGAGTATAGACAAGGTTTGTACCAATACTCTAAATTGTTCTTTGTGATAGGTTGTTTCTCTATTTTTAGCAGAAGAAAAATAGTAATGTAGCAAACGCCAATTTCTTTCTAGTTGTTTTTTACTAGCATATGTATTAGAAATAATTTTGGACTGCTTGTGAGCCAAAATAGTAAGTATGGTGATAAAATTACTCTTAATATACGATTGCTGATGCAGTTTATCAACAGCATTTTCTATTAAGGCAAATAACTCGTTGTATTCCATGTTAAAATGATTTGCCATTTGCTGAATATTACTTCTCACAAATTCAACCTTATTAAACATGCTACCTCGCTCTACAAACAAGTAATTTAAAATCCAAAACCAAAGATTCTTTTTAAAATCTTGAATTCCCGTTTTTACTAAGGTTTGTCGTTCTTGTAGTTTGGTAAATTCTTTAGAAAACTCAATAATGTAGTTGTAATTTCCTTTTTCAATATGTGTTATTATTTGTTTAATATGTGTTTCTCTTAATTGCCATGCAATTCTCTTTCTTACTAGTTCTTCCGTAGCAACATTTCGAATCATTTCAATCACAGCTTCTCTATTTTCCTGTAATTGCGTACTAACTATTTGATTGATATTGCCGCTACTTTCTGAATAATTCCATGGTACGATACCCTGCATTAAAAAGTGATGCAATACAAACATCCACGTTTCTTCTCCTTTTAAAATGGCAACCTCTTTTTCAAATCTATTTGGGTTTAAAATGAGTTCTCTAAGCTGTTCTTGTAGCTTTATTCTGAATTTATATGTAAGTTCTTCTTTTAAATTTTCAATAGGAATTTCTCCCAAATCAATGGTTAGAGATTTGATTTGCAAACTGTGATATTGAGAGCACATCGAATTAAAAACAGCATTCATTTCTCTTGGCATATAATGCTCACTCCAGTTACTAATCTCGTTCTGTATCATTTCTCCTCCTTCCTTATTATCAAAAGAGGTTTGCCAAAAACAACGCGATACAATATGATGGTTCAGGCTAATCATTCGAAGTTGGATTTAAGGTTAACAATACTTCAATTAAAGTGATTGCATTGGTTACTAAGTCTGGGCTATGTAGATTTCCTGTTTCCTGATCGAATCGTAAGTTATTGTACCAATTGGTATATGCTATTATTACTTCTTTCAGCTTGTCATCCTCTAGAAAATAGCTTTCATAACATACTTGTATAGGTAAATCTCCTTGTAAAAAATAATTGAGCCTTTTTTTAAAATCAGGAATTTTAACACCTTCTTTGGCTATAAAAAATGATGGAAAAATAAACAACAATGTATTGATTAACAATGGACTATCTATTGGTAATTGTAAGTTTGCTCCCCATTTTAACTTAATATGCCAGCTGCAAGATGAACTGATTATACTTTTAAACTCTTGCGCATCTATATCAAATGTTTCAAGTTTTTCAAATGTATAATTGTCCCTTAGCTCATCAATAGTGGCTCCTTTTTTAAGTAAGCCTTCTATTTTTAATACATCGCTATAAGATAGTTTTTCTGTAATAATCCAGAATATATCAATTCCATCTTCTGTAAGCGTAATCTCAAAATCTGCCGATTCTATTAATAAGTCCATTTCAATACATAACAATCCTTTTCTGCGTTTTAACAGCCAGTATGCATACGAACTATTGGTAGTAATTAGATAATCTTGATAATAGGCATTTAAGGAAAAAAGCAAATTCAACTTTAACTCAACGGCAGAGAAATCAATAAAATCAGATGCATTTAACTGCATTGCTTTGTTAATTTCTACAGTTTTAAAAATAAAATCTTTCTGATGTCCTTGTACTAGTTTATGCTTTAATTTGTTATAAAAAACTGTTGGCAATTCTGGAGATTCCTCTACATATTTCATTCTTAACTTTCCTGCTCCAATAAAGTTATAAGCTTTAGTTCTATAATAAGATAAGAACCCTAAGTTTTGTAAATACAGACTTTTTATAATTACTTGATCTTTTTTTGTATTTCCTGAATAAATACTTCCTTCAATAGTTCTATCGATAACTTCAGGAGATTGTCCGTGTCTGGCTAATAAGTGATTTAGAATTTTGTTTCTTCTTTCAATATTTATGTTTTCATCTTCCATAAAATACATCAATCCCCAGATGTATGAATTGTATGGATCATCTTTATAATCACTCCAGCCGTTATAAATAAGTTGCTCTGCAGGAGTTGGTTCGTAACTATATTCGTGTTTTCTAAAATTTCGTAATAGTGGACGAATATGTGGTACCGTTTCATATAAAGATTGGTAGAAGTAAGTTGGAGAAAACGAGAGATAAGGTGCTGGATATTGTTGATGTTTTTTCTCGTAACAGTTTTGCAGTCTATAGAATTGATCTCTATCTACTGGATCACCAGTAATGGCATTTTCAAACGAAAACAAAGTTCCTAAGTTTGCCAATTGCATAAACTGGTTGGTTAGCACTTGATCAAATAATGTTAAATATCCTTTTAATTGTCTCGATTGTGCTCTTTGAAAAGCAGTTGCATTAGAACTTACTCCTTCTACGCCTACTGCATATACTTCAGGAAATGTATTTTGAATTGAATAATAACTTGCTATGTCTCTATAATTTCCTTTAGGAATAGTTGGATACATTTTTACAGTAGATACTTTACATATTTGCTCTTCTGGTTGAGTCAAATTAGAAAGCTCTTGAATAATGTCTCTAGTAATACTTCTATTAACCTCTCTACCTTTTCTAAAAAATTCAATTTCCTTTTTTTGATCTTTTATTGCTTCTATAAAATCGAAAACTAATAGTTGTTTTTCTTTACAATTAACTTCTAACAAAGTTCCCTCCTTATTAAAAGCTACATTGGATACTGATATAACACCTGAAACATTTTGTATGACTTCTGCCAATTCAAAAGCTTGAATCGTATTCTTTTTTTCTCTCAAATTGTGATCTAAAATCCATCCATTTTGAAGTTTTGGCCCATTAAAAATTTCATTGGAAGTTTTTCCTGCCAGCTTTAATTTATCGTAACCTTCTTGTTTTACTTCAGGAAAAACATAATTATTTATAGCATACTCTATGTTTACAACAACGGCATCTATATCCTGCTCATAAGCTATTTCTAATTTCCCATAGACAGAATGAGGTTCAGAAACTAATTGCGTTGGGTACAGAAATAGCTCGCCTAAGTTTCTACAGGTATTAAGTACAAAAAATGTATTGTTTAAAATGAGTTCTAAAACGGTTTTATAAACAATAATTTCTTCATTGTTCTTATAGGTAACAATTGGTACTTCTCTAGCAGTATCAATCTTCGGGTCTATCAATACTTCTACTTCGTACACGCCATTTACAATAGACAGATTACTCTGAACAGGTGTTATCTGTACATTCACAACTTCTTTTACCTGATCTATTACATACTTTCTAAAATCATTAATCGTTACTGGTGTAGTTGTTAAAATATCTTCAGGTAAATAGAATTGGTTATTAATTTCTAAATTTCCTTTTCTATCTGTTAGAATATCTTTTATTGGAAAATCATTACAATAACCGAGTTCCGTAAGTGCAAAACATAATTGATCTAAAATGGTAACTCCAGGATCACTCTGATTCAGGTTTGTCCAAGTTCCATCGTTATGACGTTGAATATATGCCAGTGCTTTCTCGCGTAAGTCTACAAAATTTAACTCAAGAGGTAATGTATTCTCTTCTATGTAATTCTTTACTTCTTTCATACCGAATAGTTTAATTCTGAATAATCTAATGAAGGAACTAATACATCAGATGATTTCAAATCTTTGGAAGTAATAATTTGATATGGTGCTGATTCATATGTAATTACCCCTGTACTTATATTTTTTGTTCCTAAATACAAATACAACTTACTAATGCTTGTTACAGATTTATAACTGGTAATAAACTCTGAAATTTGGGCTGCACTTACTCCTGAATCTATTGTTATTTGTTCCTGAACTGTTTTAATCCAAGGTGATAAAAACACATTAATTCCAACATTAACTTTATTCGCCACTCCTTCTGGTAATTTCCCTTTAGTAACTGTAACAGTTCCTTTAATCTTTAAATAGCGTAATGTGCAATTAGACACTAAAACATTGGCAAATTGCGATGCTTTCTTTTCTAAATAATGTTGTACTTTATCTTTTATACAACCATTTACAAAAGGTGTAAACGCATTAGCATCTTTTGAATTCCCTACTTCTTGTACGAGGTATACATTGGTAGTTTTTAAAGGTTTATCATATACTTGTTTTGTATAATAGATCTCTGGAAATTGAGCTTTAATTACGCTATAAAAATCTTGATAGGTTACTACTCTATCTTTTGTTTTTAAGCGAACACTTACACGTTTATAAAATGCTGATTGAGTTTCTAAAGATTTTCCGTTGAAAGAAGCAAAAGGTTGCACCACAGTTGCTATTTGTGGCACTGCTTCTTCTGTAGTTTCTATACTATTTGCAGGTATTTCTGGTTTTTCTGAATTGGTTTTAAATTCGGTTCCTGTTCTTTTAAGCTTAACTCCATTTGTAGTTAAAAATAATGTAGGACAATAACTATCTGGATTGTTACCTACTCCTATTTCAATCCAATATTTTTCATTGGGCATACTTCTATGTACATCAGAAATATCTGACGGAACATTTGTCGTAAGAATTCCCGAACAACTGAACCCGTTGGTTGTATCTGAAAAAACGGGTAATTCTTTCCAACTATATTTTGTTAAATACTCATATGAGACATCTGGTATCGTATTTTCCGCTGTAGCTGCATCTTGTGCTAATTCAAAATAAAAACCAACTTCCGAAGGTGCTATCAATTGTTCTAATCCTAAAAATAAAGCACCTTTATATGTATACTTTGGTAAGATTCCTGGAAATCCATTGGAGATTTCTTCATTCTTTTCTTCATCAAACGTACTATCATATACTTTATAGGCTTTAAAAACGTCTTGGTAAAAACAAGTTACAGGATAGGTGTCTTTTTTTGAAAAGGTATACGTTACTGTACTTGAATAATTTCCTTTGAATAATCCTACTATTGGCGTATATGGTTCATTTGCTTCTTGTTCTAGTTTTACTTCTTCTCCATTAAATGCTTTGGCTATTAAATCAGCATTATACAATGCAATTGCACTAACTACTTTTGGATACATTGTTGCTCCAAACCCTTCCTTTGGTGCTATTAATTGCATGCGCATGAAACCTGTTGTAGTGGTATCTGAAAATTCTAATAGTGAATTTTGAATGGTAGGATCAATTGTGTTTTGTACCGCAGATAGAGCTGTTGTTTCAAAAACACTATAATTCAATAACTCTTCAAATGTATCCTGATCTTGATTTTCAATAAATAAACAATCAACCGTAAAAGCTTTATTAAAACTTCCTTTATTTATTACATTAAGTATATTACTTATTTGGATCGTTTCGTCTATAAAAATAGTTCCTGAAGTTCTTATCGTTTGTTTTTCATTTAGGATATTTTCAAATGCAAATGAACTTGAAAAATGTAATGGAAACGTTGTAAGATTGTCTTCAAAAAAATCTGCTATTGATACTCCTTTTTTTAGTTTGAATAGTTCTTGTTTAGTTCCATTCAAAACTTCTTTTAATGATATATTTTTATTGATCTCTATTACATCATAAAAGCTTAATGAAGTATTAATTGTTAAAATTTTATTCAATTGGAAATCCAGCTCTTCAAGTGTAGTTTCTTTAATTGAAATTCCTAAACGTTGTAAATGTGCTTCAATTTGTAAAGTGTTTTTTACAGTGACTGAACTATGTACAGTAAAAACATCTTTTGCTTTTAAATGCAATTTCAAATCAATGACATCTATAAATCGAATAGAATCTTGATTCTCTAGCACATACGCAAATGAAAGTTTATCTTTTAATTTGAAAAAAGCACCAACATCCAATCTATTGTCTACACTTAATAAACCTTTAATGCTTAAGGTATCTTTAAAAATTAATCCTGTAATTGTTTCAAAAGAAACAGTCGCTTTAAAAATATCTTTGATAGCTAATAATACTTCAATAGACACGGAAGCATTAATATTTAAAAACGTTGAAATATCTGTTTCTCCTACATCTGGTACTCCTTGGAAAAGTGTTAGTTCTGTAACTTCATTGGTTACTTTACAAATCTCGTCAAAAATAGAAGTATCGGTATCCATTTTAACTGGTAACCATTGTTTATTTTGTAGGATTTGAAAGTCTACTTTAAAAGCTTTGTCATTAAATGGTACTCGATATATGATTCCTTCCAATATCAACGTTGTGATGATATTTTCTATTTCTTGTATGAATTCTTCTATGGTTGACTCCTCTTCACTCAATAACCAAGTATTGACTACTTTTTCTATGCTTTGTAAAATTAGTATGCGTTTCTTTTCTTGTTTAGGTAATAGTTTTTTGAGAATTTGGTTTAAGTCTTTTAAAAGTGATTCAACTTTTTTCTCTTCTTTATCGTCCCATTTTTTGATGATTTTTTCCACATTTTTAAGCGCTTTTTCTAATTTTTTAGCTTCATTAGAAAATAAGTTACCTATACCTTTCCATATTCTTAATAAGAAAGAATCTCCTTCATTTACTGGCGGGGTTTGATAAAAACCCATTGCATATTTATTATACTGTTCATAATAGATAACAAAACCTAACTCCGGTAGATTATCCCAATCCATTCGAAAAGAAAAATCGGTAACAGGTTTGCTAAAGATTTCTGAGCTTCCTATCATAAAATTTTGATTTCGCTCTGGTGTTGGTCCTAATGGTTGAAATGGTTTTTCAGTTTCTAATAGACCAAAATCACTGTATAATTGAAAATTCTGAAAGTTAGTTACTGAAACATCAATTGTTACTTCTTTAATAACAAATGGTGATGCCAAATTTGTAAACTCTGAAAAGTACATACGAAACATAGGCCAAGTAGTTGCTAATCCTTCAGGACTTTCTGTAAACGCTACAATCGCTGGATCGGCTAATGATAATTTGATTGCAATTATTAGTTGTAGATTGCCTTTATCTCCATATGAAAATGAGATAGTATCAGAAGGAATTGTAAACCATTCTTCTTCCCCACTTAAAGAATATACTCCGTTTTCGAAAAAAGTTAGATCCTTAATTTCTTCTTCGAAAGTATATTTTAAATAGATACGTCTCTTACCTTCTGTTAGATATAACATAGGCGAAGCTAATACAAAACCTAAACCTACTTGATTGTCTTTGCTTACGATATCTGAACCAAAGGTTTTCCAGCTTTGAATTTGACCTTGTTCATTTTCTTGAATACTTGTTACATCCTCTTGTTGAACTAAATAGAGTTTCTCTACATTGGCTGTTTTTGTTTTTGTGAGTGTATACGCATCTGAAATTGTTGCTGGATTTAGAGAAGTTTTATCAATAGACTCAAATACAATAGGGGTTTCATCTTCATATGTTCCTGCATTAAACTGTGTGGCTTTTGGAAGCTCAAAAACGGTGGTTTCATCTGCTAAAGTTAGGGCTACAAATACCTCGTCTGCTTTTGCGGGTGTTCTATGTTCTTTTAAAATTTGCTTGTAATAAAAGTCTAAATGCTTTTTTGTTAAACCATTTACTTGACGTTTATACACATGCATCAGCTTTGTAAATGTTTTCAGTAGTAAAGTATCTGGGTAAATATCTTCTTTTTTTGCTACAGCTTTGAATTCTAAAGGCGCATATTCTACAATACTATTTAAAAATGTAAATATCTTTTCTCCGACATCCTTCAGTCCTTTAAAAATGATCTCAAGTGAATTATCTGTTATTGGATATTGGAGTCCTAACAACGTAAAAGGTCGTTCTCCTTTGCCTCGTTTCCATATTTTTTCATCGTAGAATTCATAGAAATACATGTTTACATTTTCTATGCCCACTACTTGTTTACTATGATGTAATTGTTGTTTTGTCCAAAGAATAGCCCACAAATATTGACTGTAATGTTCTTTTACGTTTTTGATGATATAACTTTTCAAATTATATACCATCGGGCATTGTAACATGAAATAAATCCAGCGTTCTAGTAAGTGAAAAACTTGTAATAGTTGATAGAATAATTGTTTGAAACAAGTACTTATTTTATCCGTTAGTTCAGCTATATTTTCTGAATGTAGAGCTTGATCAAGTGTTGCACAGGTTTGCAAAAACAACGAATACATATGTTTGAAAGGAGTTTTGGCAATAGAAGCCAATAAAAACTCAGGATCTTTCAATAAAAAAGGTCGCCAATCTCCATTGATTTCATTCTTATCATCGTAAAAATTGATTAGCGATGAAAAATTGACCAAAAAGTTTAGATTATCAATTTCGCTTCTGCTGTCAATTAGCTGCGAATGATTTTCTAACGCATATTCTAAGGCTATTAATGCTTTATTTTGGTCGACTATGTTCATATAGTTAGTTCAATGATTTCCTAATTCAATGATTAGAAGATTAGATTATGAAATCTTTTAGTTTTTAATTCTTAATTTCTGGTTGAATTTATTAAGCTCATACATAAGTAAATATGTGTTTTAAATTGTTTTCATTAACGGTCATTGCAAAAGAAGCCTAGCGGATTGAAGCAATCTCTTAATTAAAAAATGAGATTTGTATTCTTAAATCGGTAGATTACTTCTTCACTTCACTATGTTTCGTTCATCATAATGAAGTTATCGATAATTCTACTAAGCCTTTCGACTTCATTCAAGATAAACTCAGTTGAAGTAAGTTTTCTATTACGTTATCACTTCATAAAATCACTCGAACTAACAATCAATTAGTTTCCTTTTTTTTAACTTCTTGCTTCGAGCTTCAAACTCTCAACTTTAAAATTCTTGAATCTTTTAATGTCAAATATTTGTTCCTTCTTTTATGTAGAAAGGATACACATAATTATGTCTTGTATTTGTTTGATTGTATTCGTAAACAATGGTAACTTCAACATGCCCATTGGTCATGTTTACATAAGTTACATCTACATCGATTACCGTAATTCTTGGTTCATTATCTTGCAAACTAGAAGTTACTGTATCTTTAATTTGTCCTTTCAAAGTTTCATTCATATCCTGAAAGAAATACTGTTGCAGTCCAGAACCAAATTGCGGATCTGTAGGACGTTCTCCAAAATTGGTTTGCATAATCACATCAATAGAATCCTTAATATTATTTTCAAATCGTGTTGTAATTAATTGATGATTTCCAACTGAAAACGTCACTGGAAATGACCAACCCGATCCTAGGAATTCCTTCTTTCGTATGACTGACTTATTATCCACCGATCATTACGTTAAAAGCTCCTACTAATATTTTTCCTCCGTGTGCAGTAGTATCTCCAACTCTTGCCGCTGGCATTCCTCCTATCTTTACTGTTGCAGATCCTTTTACAATAACATCTGGTGGTCCTATACAAACCAACATATCACCAACTTTAGCTGCTGGTAATTTTCCTATTAATACATTCGGTTGTCCTGGACCAATTATGGGACCACCTACATGCGGAATAGGCGCTGGAAACGCTGGTGTTTGCATGGGACATTGGTGAAAATCTGTTAATCTTGCTGCTGGTGGCATTGTTTTTAGTTTTGGTTAGTTAATTTATCATGACCATAGCGCCTTTAATAGTAGTTTGAGCGCCTCCTTTTAATTCAGCTTGTGCACTTCCATTGGCTGAAAATTTCACATTAGCTGTATTTTTAATATTAGTTCCTTTAAGTGTTACATCTCCAGGCGATCCATCAATGATTACTCCTTGTTTCCCCTTAAGTGTCAATTTCTGATTAGCTTCTATAGAAATACTTTTAGCACTTTTAATAGTTATTCCACTTGAAGACATTTCTATACTATTACTGTTTTGATCTTTGATTGTAATTTTCTTACTCTTATCATCAAAAGCAGCTGTATTTTTACTTGGAGTTTCTATGGTGAAAATTTTGTTTTCATCATCAAACTCAATAAAAATCCCTTCTTTAGAAACAATTGCTTTTTTCGAATTTTTCTTATTGGGAGTCAAACTTTTATATGGTTTATGTTTGGTGCTACTATAAACACTTCCTAAAATGATTGGATAACGCGGATCTTCATTTAAAAAACCAACAATTACCTCATCACCAACTTCAGGTAAAAAGAATGCTCCAGCTCCTGAAGTTGCATAGAAATTAGACAGACGAGCCCACAATCCTTGTCCTTTAGGATCAAACAATGGGATATCAATTAAAATTCGATATTGATTATCTGGATCTTCATATATTTTCTTCACCGTAGCATTAAAAATTCCCTGAACTCCAGGTAATAATCCTGATGCTGGTGGCGCCATTACATCTGGTTCTTCTGTAAACCAAACTGGTGCTAAACCAATGGACGTTTCTGTAAGCCAATTTCCATTTCCAATTTCGTGTCGAACATTTGACACGAAATGATCTCCATTGAATCGTGTCCCTAAACCTTTTAATGTGATATAATCTCCAGGATTTACTAATTCCGTTCCTTGAAACTTTACATCTCCTCTTATTTTTGAATAATCACTTTTTACCAAGGTTGCCTTAGCCCAATTGGTTAAATCAGTACTTTGCAAAGGTGCTGTAGTTTGTATTTCAAAGTCTTTTAACCCCACAACTTCTGATAGCTTATTAGAAGATAAATTACCCGGTCCTGCCATACTATTTTTGGAGGAAGCCGTTGTAATTTTCTGTGTTGCAAAATCCCATGAACTACCTTTTACATTACTCAATTGTGTAACCGCATCTAAATCGGCCTGAAAACTCAATAAATTGTCTCCGTAGGTAATTTCTAAAACAGGCGTTTTGTTTTTATCTGGCGGAAACACAGAAACTTTATTATCTAATGTTGTTACAACCATCCCGTTTACTTCAGCTCTCGCCATAATAAAATCCCAATCAGTTGTATAATATTGTACTTGTTCTTGCCATTGGGTTTGTGTTCCTGTAACTGATGCTTTTAAACCTGAGTAGCTCCCAATAATTGAGGAAATAATTTCGCTATCTTTCTTTTTTGAATAGGTTACACTTTTGCGTCCTACCAACATTTTTATAGCTTCATCTCTACATTCTACCTCCAAAACTGCACCATGTACTTCGCTAATCACGATACTCTGTTTGGTAATAATTCCACTAAAAATGGGTTTATTTATAGCATCGTAACCTGCTTCCAATACTACTTTATTTCCTGGTAGAAACGTATTTGACGAACTTACTTCGAAATCTTCTTCAGCTGCACTTCCATCAATAATTACAAGGGTTGCTTTCGCAACTCTATTGACTGGTTTTTCTACGGTTACGCTTTTAACTTCAATAATATCAGGAATAGCACTTCCATCTACTTTAACCGTAAATGTAGCTAATCCTCCATGTTTTATCTCTGATACACTCATACATCTGTAATTGTTATCGGAGGAAATAGTAATTGTTGTCCTCCTTTAAGATTTCTAAATTTGTTCAAGCCATTATATTGTGCTACTTGTACATAATAAAAAGGCGAATTCCATACTTTATATGATAATTGTGGTAAGCTTTCACCCTCTACAACTTCCACTAGATGTGTTACATCTGGTGATTCTTTTTTTTCTTCTTTGCTTTTCTTTTTAGGAGACACATATTCCCCAAAACTAAGAGCTACTTTTGCTCTTAACGGGCTTCCATCTGGTCTGAAAAGGGTATATGTTGTATTGAAACTTTTTAAAACACTTTTAAAAATCAGATCGCTTCCCCATTGCACTATTACATAATTAGGTCGATGTATTTTCCCGTCATAATCGTACACTATATCTTCCAAAGCTTTAATTTCGTTTGCCATATTAATTCGCTTCGGAAACACTACTCCTGTACAATCAATCACAATTTCAAAACTCAATTCATCAATTGCTGTATTTTTATACTTCTGAGATGCTTGACTAGAACCTATGGGTTGTTGATTGTTGTAATGAATTTTTCGATTCCATTTAATAGAATTCGGATTAATCATTACTTCATAGGGATTTCCTGGAATGGGTTTCATAAAATCCCCATCGTAATACCCTGTTATTTTCATATATTCTAATCCCATAGTTATCTTCTATAACTTGTTTTTTTTATACCTTCGGATAGCATTCGTTTACACATTTCTAGTACTTCCTCTTTAAAAACAGAAAGGTCAACTTCATTTACTGTATTTATTTGATCTACCGCCGTTTTTATTTCCGTTTTAATAATGAGTTCTCTGATTTCTACCGGCATATTTTCTTTATTAGTTGCTGGTTGTTGGTTATTTAATTTTTGGCTTCGAGTAATTTTAGGACATGAAAATGGAGCAAAATTGTATCAACAAGTTTCAAGTTTCTAATTTGTTTTCGATACACTTCTCTTAACACCTAAGCAATCAAACAGATAACTCACTAGTTATTTATAATTATGAAAAGAGTTTTCGAACTGAAGTAATCCCTTACTCTATAAAAACAGATTACTTCTTCACTTTACTACGTATCGTTCATCGTAATGACGCTTGTAATTCTATATCACCAATACCTGCTTGATAATTTTTTTTAACAGTTTCAAAAAGATATTTTTAGTATTCTTACTTTTATATTAAGTCTAACATTAAGATTTAAAAAAACTCTTGATTCTTTATTCCAATTGATCTTATGTAGTCGTAAAATAAGTGTATGCTAATTCGATATTATTTATTACGATTTCACTTTCTTGTGATTTTAAATCAGAAAAAGAATATTTAACTGGATAAGCATCAAAAAAGTTCCATTTCATACATACTGTTCCATCTCTATCTAAAAGGTTTACAGATACTAATTGAGTACGTATAGGATTAGCTAATCCTCCATCAATCGTATCGTTACACCAATCTGTCAAAAAATCTCCGTCAGGTACAGATGCTCTTTTAAGCACCAAGTTTTTACTTGTAGAAACAGATGGGAGGCGGTATTTAAACCTATTTTCTCCTCCCCCTGCTACTTCTTCTAAGGTTTGCTCTCTAGACAAACCCGATACTTCCTGAAAATCAACGTTTGAATAATCTCCAAATGAAACTGAAAAATAAAAACCTACCGGAAATTTACCTACGGCTGGTTGTTCTAATTCTATTTCTCGTTTCTTAGCCATTCGTAATTATTAGTTGTTCGTGTGCTATTTCTAAAGTATCTACAGCTACTTCATTTCCGTCTGACTTTAAGTCTGTACTGGTAATTTTTGTAGGCCAAGCGTTGTTTAGTTGCCATTGCATAGTAACACTTCCTGCTTCATCTAAAAGCTTAATCAGAACTGTTCTACGTTTAATGGTATTCATTTTAATTTCAGCATGCCAATCCCAAAATATATTATCGTTTACAAAAACGCCTCGTTTCATAGTTACATTTCCGTATTTTACAATTCCAGGCATTTTTTCTACTGAAAATAAAGGACTGTTACTCTTACGATATTCAATAATTTGATTTTCTACATCCATTCCAGAAACTTCCTGAAATGCGACTCCTGTTAGTTCCGTACCCAAGTCTACTTCAAAACGGAACTTTGGCATGGGCCAGGTTGATCCTTCTACACTTCCGTCATCTGTTGCCATAATATTATTTTTTTAGTTTTTATTTCGTTTGGTTATATGTAATTAATCTCTTTTATAGAGACCTAATTTTTACACTCTTTGTTAGTTTGAATGAAATTATTCTTGTTTCATCATTGTAATGACGATTCACCTTGAATAATCAGTGACTCTCAAACTGACATACATCAATTCCTTTATGCAGACGTAGCCATTTGCTGTTGGAAAGTAAGTACAATGAATTCTGCTGGTCTTACTACTGCTACTTTAACAGATACAATCATAAAACCATTTAAAATATCTTCTGAAGTCATGGTGGAACCTAATCCACACTCTACAGAAAAAGCATCTGATGCGCTTGCTCCTTGCAATCCACCTTGTTTCCAAATATCATTTAAGAAACTACTAATCATCGCTTTTACTGATTCCCATGTATTTTTATCATTTGGTGCAAATACATATGCATTTGCTGCTAGCTTACAAGATTGCTCAATAAAAATCATGGTTCTTCTTACAGAAATGTAACGCCAATCCTGACTGTTTCCATCTAAGGTTCTTGCTCCCCAAATAAGGATTCCTAAACCATTAAAAAAGCGAATTGCATTGATAGATTTTCCTGAAATTGCATCTACATTTAAATCTGCCTGTTGTGTTTCAGAAATCAATATTGGTAAACTGATTACATCTACCATAGAAGTATTTGCTGGCGATTGCCAAGGACCTACATCATTATCGGTTACTGTAATTACACCTGCCATTCCTGCACTTGGAGGTAAAATATTAGCATCTTGTAATACATTCGCAATAATGGTATTGTAAGTTGGACTTGCAACTAAAAGTGAATTATTGTATTGACTTACTGTTAGTTGTTGTCCTTCAGGTGGGTTTTGAATATTCGCTATAATTGTATCCACTGTTGGATTTGGATTACTAGCAGGGCTTAAAATTGCTTGTAATTGTGTTACATCTCCGCCAAATAAGTTGGTATAATCAATATCTGAAGCTTGCATCACGGTAGTTCCAACAAAAGGATAATATGCCGCTCCATAGTCTAAACCATTAGAGCCTGTTCCATTTCTAAACGTTTCTATATCATCCATGTAGTTTAATGGATCTGGATCATTTCCTCCAATAATGTCAAAAATACATACAGCAGTTTGCATAGTTGATGCTTGTAATAACATCGCTTGCATTAATGAAGCATTATTTTCTACAGAAAGTAAAGTAGCTTCTGGACAAATGTACATGGTAGGTTCTTGCTCTTGTAACAATAATTCTAAACCGCCTGTTAATTCATTTAACTGTACATTCGGATTTACTATTTGTTCTCCTACTGGCATTGGATTTCCTGATGGATCACCGTAAGTACCAACTGAAACAATGTATGCATCTCCTCCTCCATTATCATAAAATAATTTAACGCTATTGTATAAATAATAAATAGTGTTTGGGTCTGGTAAGATAGAATAAAAAGTACCTCCTATCAACATATAATCACCTGAAGTTGGTTGACTATCTTGTGCAACTAAATAGTATTCAGGTTCATATTGTTTTGCTGGATCTGCCGGAGGCGCTGGATCTGGCAAACAAAAAATTGCTTGAAAATCTGCGAATGACGTAATTTTTCTAGGTACATTCGTGTACGATTTCCCTTCGTACATGGCTTGTGGTGTATATCCAATAAAGGCAGGAACTGCTGTTGCAACAGGTACAACTGAATTTCCAAATCCATTTACTTCATTGATATAAACCCCTGGAGATTTAATCGTAGATAAGTTCATAAAACATATTGGTTATTTTATAATTAATTATTTTATACGTATACATACATAAATGATTCTACTATAGGTGGAGATGAACTGGCATTTATTCCTAAAACATTAGGATTGGCATTGGGTAATCCTTTAAAAATTACCTTCGTTCGGTCCATTCCGTTTTTTTGTGTTGTACTTTCCAAATTAAACTTGTAAAGTGGTCTTTCTGAAAATGGTAGTAGTGTATTTGAAACAGAAAAAAGTTGTGCTTCTTGTTTGTTTTGTAATAATACCTTTTCTGGCCCTTCAAATTGAATTCCTGAAGTATCACTTATAGTTAATACTCCTAAGCTTCGTTTAGTAGAATTGATAATAAAATACTTCCACTTTGTTAATCTAGATTGAAACTGTATTTCGTAATTCCCTTCTTTTTTTAATTCATATAAACCTATCAACTCCTTAAAGCCTACAGACAACTTAAATAAAAATTCTGTTGAACGTGTTCTTATAAAATGTGGTTTTAATATGATCTTTTCTGTTTTTGTAGTTTTTTCTACTTCAGCAGAGTTGAAATAAGTAATTCCTATCTCGTTTATCGGCAGGTTAGTAAATTGGTAGAAATGTGTATTAGAAGTAGTCACGTTAAAATTAAAACTTTCTGCTCCTGTAACACGATTAATATAATTTAATAAGCTAGGAATTGTTGTATTTGAATATGTGTATAACTCAAAACCTTTAGTAGTTATATTTATTTTGAAATTATAGGCATAGATAATTTCTTCTGTCTCAATAGTTGGTGTATATACAAGACCTTTACATATATTATCTGAATAATAATCATGTAATACAGCTACATTAAATACTTTATGAAAACTACTTTTACTCATCTTGTACTATGGTATTAGATGTTGTTACAGCAGCTTCAAATCCTTTTATTTCGTTAGAGACAATTGTAATTAGCCTCATTTTGTAAATAACACTCGGTTGGTATTTTGCTCCTAGTGCACTCCAAAGATTATGCATTTGTTGGTACCCATCTCCTGTTTCAAATTCAAATTCTAATCGATTGATTCCTTTTGGTATATTAGAAGAAAAGTTTGCATCTAAGGCTGAATAGGTTTGAAAAAATTGTATAGAAGAATTTAAAAACTTTAGTGTTTCATTATAGTTTTCAAAATTCGGAGATATTAATATATATAAGTTATATCGTTCCTCTTGCGCTTTATTCTCAAAGTTATTATTGCTTAACTTTCTATTTGTATTGTAGAACTGTTTTACTGTTTCTTGGTCTACATGGATTAACGTTAATAGAACTTTGTTTTCATTTTCTACTGGAACACTACCATTTTGGTCTACAATTTTATTTGCTATTACAATATCTTCTGTTAATGCAAACTTATTTTGAAGAAATGCATTAAGTGAATTAACTGTATAATCTATTGCTTTAGAAATCATTTTTTTTAGACAGTAGTTTTGGTTGACGCTTCAAAGTTATATGTTCGTTAAAGAAAAACTTAAGAACCGCTGTATACAAATCATGTACATTTTTAGGAAGAAGCTGAAAAGCATAGACAAATCGTAGACACCTACAATTCTTCTACAATTTTATATTGATTTTATTCGTTTTTCTTGTCAAAGAAAAACAGTCTAAAAAAGTTATTTAAAAGGTAACTGCGAAAATCTTTAATTGTAAAGTAATCTTAATAGTATTGAAGTAATTTGAAGTTTTTCTAAAATTAAGAGGGACATTAAAATTAATATCTATAAACATAAAAATCATGTTCTTATGTTCAAATTAGAATAGAAGTAGAAATAAATACAATAGTAAAAAAGCTAGAAAAAATATAGGTATTGTTATAATTAGTAACTTTTAATTAAAAAAATCCCTTCATTTTACCTGTCTTGAGTGACAGTAGTAAGATTCGGAATAATAGCTTTTAATCCCAACCTCCTTAGATGTTTCTTTAAAAAGAGCTTATAAACATTCGTAAATCTTGTTTTTTTTCTAATGTCATTTTCTTTTTCAATCTATATTTATGTGTTCTTACACTTTCTTTATTGATTCCTAAAATGTATCTAATATCTTCATTAGACATATTCATTTTTAGATAACAACAATATTTAATGTCTTTAGATGTTAAGCATGGATATTTGGCAGTTAACTGTTTTATAAAATTTGGATTAATATTTTCAAAATAAAGTTTAAAGTCTTCCCAGTGACTTGTTTTTGTATTGAGCTTTATACTATTTACAATAGAGTTTAGTCGATTTCTCATAGGTAAATCGGTAATACTACTCAACTCCTTTATTCGTTCCATAATTTTTTGTAATAAAATCTTTTTTTGGTCTAATTCCAGTACATAACGAGCTAAATTTTTATTTTCAGTAAGTAATTTAGGTCCATTTTTTTCCTTGAAGTATTGGTCCTCAAGTACTACTTGTTTCGTAACTATTGATAAAATACTTTTTACATTGGTTGATAAGTATTTATGTTCAAGAGTATCTATGGATTGTATTATAAGGGGCTTTTCCTCATAGTTTATCTTTAACTTTTCATAACGATTAATCAAGCACAGTATTGGAAGTTTAACATTGGACTGTAACTTAAAGAGATGATTAAGTTGTAACGTATTATTTCTAAAATGTACAATAATTAGTTTTGGAGAGACAGTTTCTAATAATTTAATTAATAACACCACAGAGCTTATAGTTATACAATTATAATTTTCCAAATCATCTAATTCATTAACTATTTTAGAAAGCGTAGCACCATGGTCGGATGCAACTATTATGTAGTTCTCCGTTTTCAAGGGATCTCAGTTATTAGTTTTTAATGGTTAATTTTGATTATTACATTAAAGATATTAACTAATTGCTCTCTTTGCTAAGATTTTCTTTAATCGTACAAAATGACGTCAAGAGTGTTGTTTTATACATCATCTATTCCTAGATTCTCGTTCTTTAAATATTCCAACTTTCTTATCTTCGTTTATTTAAAAAGTAATACAGTTAGCGTAACTCCCAAAAAATAAACTTGTAATTCTATTGAATTTATTAGAAAGTCACACAGTTCCTCAACTAGAAAAACCTATTCGCTTACAAGAATATGGCATTGGTATTTTTAGTACAAATCCAACAAGATCTGGTTTTAAAAAAGCTATTAAAAAAGGGTTAGTATTTGTTAATGGAACAAGAGCTGCTACAGCACTATTCATTAATGGAGGTGAATGTATTGAGTTATTTCAAGAAGAGTCTAACACTAAAAAAGAATTTGTTTTTCCTTTAGAAGTTATATTTGAAGATGATTATCTCGCTGTAATTTTAAAACCTTCAGGTATAGTAGTGAGTGGAAATTCGTTTGCTACCATAGCTAATGCTTTAGAACAAAATTTAAAAAAAAGTTCCCATAAAGATGCGATACTACCTCGACCTGTACATCGATTGGACTATCCAACTAGCGGATTATTGCTTATTGGTAAAACCAATTCGGCAACTATTGCACTTACCAAACTTTTTGAAGAAAAAAAAATCGAGAAAACATACCATGCTGTTACTATTGGTAAAATGGATTCCTCTGGCGAAATTAATATTCCTGTAGATAACAAAGAATCTAAATCAATCTTTACCGTTTTACAAACTATTCCTTCTGAAAAATATGAGTATTTAAACCTAGTTCAGTTACAACCAAAAACTGGACGAAGGCATCAATTAAGAAAGCATTTATATGAAATTGGAGCCCCTATCTTAGGAGATAAAGACTATTTTATTGAAGGACTAATTTCCTATGGAAACGGATTATATCTTCATGCTTCTCAACTAGAATTTATACATCCTTTTTCTAATCAAAGTATGACTTTTGAAAAAGAACTTCCCAAAAAATTTAAGCGAATTTTTCCTGGTTAACTACTTCTTCCATAGTAAGCTTTATTCTTTTAATTAGTTCTTTTAACTCATCTTCATTAAATGTTGCGAACCCCATTCGTATGGAATTATGATTTGTTTTTGCCAAATCATAACGTGTAGTATCTCCAATCTCTAATTTATATATTCTTGCTACGCTAGAAACTTGTTCCCAAGTATATTTTTTATTCAAAGTTAACCAAACAGCCATTCCTCCTTTTGGTTTAGTAAAACTAAAATAGTCACTCAATTCTTCTTTTAGTAGATTACAAAATAAATCTCGTCTCTTCTCATAAACTTTTAATACTTTGCGAATATGTCGGTCTAAATCTCCCGATTTAATAAACTCGGCAAAAGTCAACTCTTGTAATGCATCCCCCTGACGATCTATAAAACCTCTAATTTTTGAAGCCTCATTTACAAATTCTTTATCAGCTATTAAATACCCTACTCTAAAAACAGGTGCGACTGTTTTGCAAACTGAACCAATATAAATAACATTATTATGTACATCATGACTTGCTAATGGTAAAATTGGCGCATGATTATAATTAAAATCATAATCGTAATCATCTTCTATAATAGCAAATCCATAAGTTTTAGCTAAATTTAATAGATAGATACGTCGTTCAGCTGACAATGTTACTGTAGTAGGATGATGATGATGAGAAGTTACATATACAGCTTTTATATTTTGAGATTGACAAATTTTTTCTAATGCAACTGTACAAATACCATTTTCATCAACTGGAATTCGTAGAATCTTTGCCTTTTGATGTAAAAAAGTGATATCAGCAGAAGCATAATTAGTTTCACCAACTACAATAATATCTTCTTTTTTTAAAAGTAATTGTGAAGATAACCAAATCCCCATCTGACTTCCTCTAGTAATCAGAATGTGATCTTTTGTAATACTTAACCCTCTAGTCTCATTTAAATAATTTGCTAATACATTTCGTAATTGCTTATTTCCTTGAGTAGAAATGTAGCCCAAATGTTCTATATTATTTTTTTTAGCAGCAATTCTTCTATAGATTTTTGCCAAATCATCTGTAGGAGTTAATCTTCCATCCGAAACCCCATCATTAATATACATCCAATCTACCTTCCTCTCCACTCTTTTCTCTGGTAAGGTTGTTTTATAAAATGAAAAGCCTATTTTTTCTATACTTTCAGAAATTTTAGTTTTCCTGTAATCTTCGGATTTTAAAAGAGGTAAATTTTCTGGAATAAAAGTCCCCTTTTTAGGTATAGTTTCCACCCAACCTTGCATGGCTAATTCTTCATAACAAGCTACAACTGTTTTTCTATGTACTTGTAATAATTCTGCTAAACTTCTAGTACCAATCAATTTAGTTCCTGAAGGAATTTTACCTTCTTTTATCAAATGAATAAATTGATTCGTTAATTGTAAAAACAATGGCTCTTTACTCTTTCTATCTATATCTAAACTTGTTTTATACGGAAACATCTGGACTACTAATTAAATTAATTCTGGACTAAAACAACAGACCATAAATATATTATTTTTGGATAAGAATTATATAATAATCATGAATAGATTGGCTATTAACATATCAGAATATGATCCATATTATAAAAGGTATATAGAAAAATTACCTGAAGATAGAAGCCTACTTAATCACTTTGAAATTGGTAAACGTGAGGTAATGGAATTCTTCTTGAGTATTCCTGAAGATAAACTTCAGTATAGGTATGCACCTAATAAATGGAATTGTAAAGAGATTTACCAGCATTTAATTGATACTGAGCGTATTTTTATGCACAGATGTTTTAGAATAGCTAGAAGAGATACTACTCCTTTAGCTGGATTTGATCAAAACATTTACATTAATCCTTCAGGCGCTAATCAAAAAACGACACATAAATTAATGACAGAATTTATGATCAATAGAAACCACTCTATCAGCCTTTTAGAAAGTTTAACTAATGAAGATTTGAAATATATAGGAAATGCAAATGGAGGCCCCATGTCTGCCAGAGCAGCTGCTTTTGTTATTCCCGGTCACAATATTTGGCATATAGACATCATTAAAGAGCGATATTTATAGTATGAAAAAAACAGTAGGCATATTTATTTTTGACAACGCTGAAGTACTGGATTTTGCAGGTCCTTTTGAGGTATTTTCAGTAACTTCTGAATTGAATAATTTTGAATTATTTGATGTTTTTACGGTTTCTAAAACTAAAGAAGCAATTACAGCAGTAAATGGATTGTCTGTAAACCCAAAGTATGATTTTAACGATTGTCCTACAGTTGATATTTTGATTTTAGCTGGTGGAGACGGCACAAATCAAGCGATAAAAGATGAACAAATTATCAATTGGATTGCAAATACTGATAAACACACTGAAATTACTATGAGTATTTGTTCTGGTTCTCGATTTTTGGCAAAAATTGGAGCTCTAGACAATAATCCATATTGTACGCATCATCAAGTCTATGATGATATGGAAAAATTAGTCCCTACAGGAACACCTATAAAAAATAAACGTTTTGTTCAATCTAATAACAAAACCTTTACCTCAGGTGGTATTTCTGCAGGTATAGACTTATCATTCCATATTATTGAAAAAATTCACGATAAGAAAATAGTTGAAAAAACAGCTAAATATATGGAGTACATAATTAACGAAGCTTAGCATTATGAATGCAACAATGACACAAACTAATTGTATAGAAATCAAACAAGGTACATCTAAAGACTTAGAAACTTTAGCCATATTAGGTAGAGTAACTTTTAGAGAATCTCATGGAGATTATATAGAAGATAAAACGAATTTAAATGCTTATTTAGATAAAGCTTTTTCTATAGAAACTACTCAAAAAGAACTAAAAGACAGCAACAATATTTACTTTATAATTTATAGAAATAAGCTTCCTGTGGGTTATGTAAAATTAGTTTTAAATGCTGAATCAGAATTTATAGAAAATCCTAGCTGCTGTCGTTTAGAGCGAATTTATGTTCTAGATGAGTTCATTACACAGAAATTGGGATTAGAATTGTTTAAAACAACGGTTAAAAAAGCCCAAGAATTGAATTTTGATATGATGTGGTTAACCGTATATATAAAAAATACTAGAGCCATTAACTTTTATGAAAAAAATGGATTTGAAAAAGTAGGCAGTATATCTTTTCAAATCAACAAACAAGGTTACGAAAATCCAATACTAGCTAAAAAATTATAATATGGAAAAATTTGAACAATCAAAACTGAACAGATTAAAAAGAGGAGCTAAAAGAGCCAATTACGATAAAGAGGTAATCAACCAAATTATAGACGCTGGTTTTATTGGTCATGTTGGATACATTTACGACGGTTATCCAATTAGTATTCCTATGGCATATGCTAGAAAAGAAGATAAAATCTATTTACATGGTTCTACAGCCAATCGTATGTTAAAAGCCATACTTGATTCTGGAAAAACATCAATTAACATTATGCATTTAGATGGCTTAGTTATTGCGCGTTCTGGATTACATCACTCTGTAAATTATCGTTCTGTAACATTATTTGGAGATATAACAGAAATTACTGAAGATGAACAAAAAACCAATTTCATAAAGGATATTGTAGATCAAATGATTCCAAATCATTATCAGACTTTACGTCCGATGCATCAAAAAGAATTAGATCGTACTATGGTAGTAGAATTTACCATCACCGCTGCTTCTGCAAAAATTAGAGCTGAAGGGGTAAATGATGAACCAGAAGATTACGACTTACCATATTGGGCTGGTGTTATTCCTGTGAAGCAAGTTTTAGAAAAACCTGTTGCCGATAAAGGATACCCTTCAACAATAGATATTCCTAAACATATATTATCACATTACAGTCAATATAAATAAATACTTTTTCGGAAATTTGCAACATGAAGAAATACGATGTTGCAATTCTTTCGGAGCGTAGATATGTAAATCCCAAAGAAATAGATGCATACACTAACAATGTTTTACTCGAAGACAAAATTGTTCAAAATGCTCTAGAAAGTGATGGATTAAAAGTTACTCGTTTGTCTTGGGATAATCCAAATTTTGATTGGACATCCACAAAATATATACTATTCAGAACTACTTGGGATTATTTTGATAGATTTGATGAGTTTTCTGTTTGGTTACAAAAAGTTAGTCAGCAAACAACATTAATCAACTCTGAAGCCATCATTCGATGGAATTTAGATAAACACTACCTTTTAGATTTACAGAAAAAGGGAGTACATATTTGCGAATCATACTTTATTGAAAAAGGAGATAATAGTACACTTAAAGAAATTACGAATACATATCAGTTAAAAGATTTTATAATAAAACCCTGTATTTCAGGAGCTGCAAGACATACTTATAAAATCAATACAGATAATCTAGATGAATATGAAAGCTTATTTCAAGAGTTAATTTCCAAAGAAGCATTTATCATTCAACCTTTCCAGCATAATATTGTTGAACAAGGAGAAATTTCATTAATCATAATCAATGGAAAATATACACATGCAGTTCTAAAAATTGCTAAACCTGGTGATTTTAGAGTTCAAGATGACTTTGGAGGTAGCGTATACAACTATTCCCCTACTAAGCAAGAAATTGAATTTGCAGAAACAGCTGTTAAAGCATGTAAAGAATTACCTATGTATGCTAGAGTTGATATTTTTACAGATAATAATGATAAATTAGCCATCGCTGAATTAGAATTGATTGAACCAGAATTATGGTTTAGAAATCATGATAAGGCAGCAACTAAACTTTCAAAAGGTATTAAACAATTAATCAAGTAACACATGAAAAAATTTTTAAAAGTGATAGGAATACTCCTATTAGCAATTATTGGAGTATTTGCATTTTTATTTTTAAGATATAATGAGGCTTTACCTAGCGGAAAACAAGGTAAAGAAGCTGATGATTTAGCTCAAAAAATGTTATCAGCTTTACATCATGAAGCCTATGATAATGCAGAAGTTTTAACATGGTCTTTTGCGGGTAGAAATTCGTACAAATGGTTTAAGCATGAACATAAAGTTGAAGTTTCTTGGGGAAATAATAAAGTAATTCTCAACACTAAATCTCCATCATTAAGTGAAGTATTTATCGATGGAAACAAAACAGAAAATCCTGAATTAATTAAAAAAGCTGAAGCTCTATTCAATAACGATAGTTTTTGGCTAATTGCACCTCATAAAGTTTTTGACGAAGGTGTTGAAAGAAGAATTGTAAAACACAATGATAAAGACGCTCTTTTAGTAACATACACCTCTGGTGGTTCTACTCCAGGTGATTCTTATTTATGGATTTTAAATGATGAAGCTTTTCCTGTAGCTTATAAAATGTGGACAAAAATTATTCCTATTGGAGGAATTGGTGCTTCTTGGAGCGATTGGAAAGAGACTGAGGCTGGAATTCAACTTCCAACTAAACATAAGCTTGATATACTTAATTATGATATTAGCATGGGAAATCCAACAGCTGTGAATCCAAAATCAGACGGTTTAGCACATAAAATTTTAACAGCTATTAATCATGAGGCTTATAAAAAAACAAATACTCTAGAGTGGAGTTTTGGTGGACGAAGAGTTTATAAATGGAATAAAAAAGATCACATTGTTGAAGTAAGTTGGGATACAACTAAGGTAGTTTTACATCCAAATGATTTAGAAAAAAGTACCATTTACTTCAATGAAAAGCCATCAGATTCTAAAGATAAATCAATTATCAAAAAAGCTGAAGATTATTTCAATAATGATAGTTTTTGGTTAGTAGCTCCACACAAACTTTTCGAACCAGGTATTATCCGTAGCATAAAAGAGATCGATAGCAAAGAAGCATTATTAGTAAAATATACTACTGGAGGAACAACTCCGGGTGATTCTTACCTATGGATTTTAGATGAGAATTACATCCCCAATAGTTATAGAATGTATGTACCAAGTATGAAAATGGAAGGTGTTCCATCAACTTGGGAAGATTGGATTACTACAGAAAGCGGAACCTTATTACCTAAAATGCATAGATTTGGTAAAAACGGAGAACTAAGTATGGGAGAAGTTAAAGGATATTAAATACTATTTATATACATAATTTACAACCTCTATATCTTTAGATATGGAGGTTTTATTTTTTAAAAAAGTGACTATTGAAAAACCTTAAACAGTAAAGTAAAAATTACTTTAAGGGACCAAAACGTAAAATAAATAGCAAATACACCTATGAAAAAAAACTTAAAAGTATCAGCAAATCTTCCCATATAAGAAAAGATTTTTTCAACTAAATCGAACAGGTAATCTAAAATTGTTTTCATAATAACAATAAATATAAACAAACTTAGTTGACTACTTCTTGTTTAAAATCCTACTTTTGCAACATGCGCGTAGATATTATTACTGTTGAACCCGATTTAATTAAAAGTCCTTTTCAAAACTCTATGATGAAAAGAGCTATAGATAAAGGATTAGCTGAAGTACATTTTCATAATTTGAGAGAATTTGGCATTGGAAATTATCGCCAGGTTGATGATTATCAATTTGGTGGTGGGGCTGGAATGGTATTAATGATAGGTCCTATTGCCGAATGTATTGAAGGTTTATTAACGGAACGTGATTATGATGAAATCATTTATATGACACCAGATGCACCAACTTTAAATCAAGCTACTGCAAATCATCTTTCTTTAAAAGAAAATATTATAATTCTTACTGGACATTATAAAGGTGTAGACCAACGCGTAAGAGATAAATATATCACAAAGGAAATTTCTATTGGGGATTATGTATTAACTGGTGGTGAATTGGCGGCTGCTGTTTTATGTGATGCTGTGATTCGTTTAATCCCTGGGGTTTTAGGAGATGAAACCTCTGCCTTAACCGATTCTTTTCAAGACAATTTACTATCTCCACCTGTATACACACGTCCGTCAGAGTATGAAGGTATGAAAGTACCCGAAATTTTATTATCAGGTAATTTTCCTAAAATTGAAGAATGGCGTTCTGAAAAAGCCTATGAACGTACTAAAGAAATTAGACCAGATTTATTAGACGAATAATCTAAAAATAATTTTCCTTTTACCATTTCTATGTACAGATACAATTTAGACAATAATCACTTTTGTAACTGATATAAAAATACATATTTCACAAGCTTATTACCTCTTTCAATAGGTATAACTTCTATCTCTTTAATAGAAGTATAATTCTCAGCGTATAAATCGTTAGGATGCTTAAAATTTCTACTATCCGTGATATATAAAACTTGATCTCCAAGCTCAGGATTATTTTTATTGATCCAATAATATTTATGAATGTCATTCAACCCTCCTACTCCATAAACTTTCATTTGATTAGGTCTCGCAATATAATAATCGATATGAGCTGCAGGATACCAACGGTTAGAAATTATAGGTAAACTCGTCAATTTCTTTTCCTCTAATGTTTTAGTAATTTTTTTAGAAGCTTGCTTCCATCCGTATAAATCCATTAATGCATCTTTTCTCCCCAATTGTTCCTTTGTATTTGAGCTATTCTCTGGTAAGAATAGTCCTGTATTAATACTAAAACTAGCAAACAATAATAAGATAGCAAATCCCGATACTCCTATGAGTAATCCCTTAGTTATTTTTTCTCTTTTAGAAAGATATACAGCTAATAATGGTAATAATGTTAAATAAGAAATTCCAGACCAGTGAGGTAAAGTATTTCTAGAAATAGACAAGTAAATGGTAGTAAAGATTAAAGGTAAACTACAGAAAACAAATAGAGGTATATAATTTTTTTCTAGTATGAATTTCCTTTTTCTTACAGCAACAAATAATAAAATTAACATCACTACAATGTATGGATTGTTATACAGAAACTGTCCTACTATTTCTCTTAAAAAAGAATTTTTATTGAACTTAAAACTAAAAAAAGATACTCGATTACCATGAAATTTGTAACTGATAAAATCATTTAAATAATTCCAATAAAAAATAACTCCTACAGCTAATAAAGGAAAAATAAATCCTAAATAAAACATAGGTTTCTTTAACCATTTTCTATTATAAAAGATCACATATAAACCTACTCCAAACAATAAATATACTGCCTGATATTTAGAATATACAGCACAACCTGCAAAGAAAAAGGCTAATAATAATTTCATATATAGCTTTTTTTCAGGCGTTTCTGGTAACACTTGAATAAATAAATAGAAACTTAATAACCAGAATAAAACTAATGGTGCATCAGGTAGAATAAACGTTCCCGCTATAATAAACCCATAGATATGAATATTGTATAATAAAGTAGCAATGAAACCAGTTCGGGTATCTTTTAACCTAGCTCCAATCAAATAAACTATATACATCGTTACAGTAGTAGGAATAATTGCTGCTAGTCGTATTGCTAATTCTGAATCAATCGCTAAGTTTGCAGTGAAAAACTGAATAAAGACACCAACCATAGCTGGATGATCAAAATGACTAATATCTGGATATTTAGCATAGAGCCAATAATACACTTCATCATTACCAAATTCTAAACTCCCTCCTAAAAAAAGTCGTAAAACAGTACTAAAAAGTATAAGTAATAAAGTTGCTTTTTTATACCTATTCATTGGATAATTTTCTTTCATTATAAAAGCTCATACTAATAAAAGCTATAAGAATTCCTAAAACTGACCCTACAAAAATATCAATCCAAAAGTGCTGTGAAAGATATACTCTTGAAACTCCTGCTATAATTGCTAATAGTATCCATAAATATTGAATTCTATTTCTGTAATTGTATAAAATCAAAATTGTGAAAATAGCAAAAGCTGTAGTAGTATGACCTGACGGAAAAGTATTCCAATGTGCCATTTTTACTCCTTCAATTAAATGCAATTGATCAGCGCCAATTAATTCTATCGGCCTAGGAAGACCTCTAAAAATGATTTTCTTAAATAAATGTGTCAACAATAATGTTAATACTCCTGAGATTGCAAAAACTAATGCCATTCTCCTTTTGATAAAGAAAAATAAAACTATAAATACACCAAACAAAATTCCATCACCAAGAAACGTTGTATACTTAAAAAAAGCATCAAAAAATCCATTATGATATTGATTCAATTCTAAGTGAAGTTGTTTCTTATCATAAAGAGATAACAAAATGATAGACAACATTATAAAAATAACATATAATAATAAAGTTCCTTTTTTTAACGGTGAATCTTTGTAAGAAAACAGCGAAAAAAATGTAGATAAGAAGTTCGGTTTTTTCAAAATATTTAGATATTTGGCTCCACAAAGCTACTATTATATAATTTCATTTGAAATTTTAAACTAAAAAAAAGCTTAAAATGCCTGATTTATAAAATAAAAGTAATAAATTTGCACTCGCAAAAACAACCTCTGACGAAAATCGTGAATGTTGCTTTGCTAAAACTATATTAAGATTTTCAAAATGGACTTAATTAAATTTGTTCAAGACGAATTCGTTACAAAAAATGACTTACCAGAATTCGCAGCAGGTGATACTATAACTGTTTATTACGAAATTAAAGAGGGTAACAAAACACGTACTCAGTTCTTTAGAGGAGTAGTTATTCAAAAAAGAGGAAGCGGATCTTCTGAAACATTTACAATCAGAAAAATGTCTGGTACTGTAGGAGTTGAGCGTATCTTCCCAATCAATTTACCATCAATTCAAAAAATTGAAATCAATAAGAAAGGTAAAGTACGTAGAGCTAGAATTTTCTACTTTAGAGGTCTTACTGGTAAGAAAGCAAGAATTAAAGAAAGAAGAAACTAATCTCTTCTTCATTTTACAATATAAAAGCAGCATTTTTTTAAGTGCTGCTTTTTTGTTTCATATGCAACAAATACATAGTATGAGTTTAACTTTCTATTTATAAGAAATTAACATTAGAAAAACCAATTGTAATATGTAAATTTGCGTCACTTCAAATAAAATAACTAGAATAATATATGAGCACAACTGCTAAAATTATGTATACAAAAACAGACGAGGCTCCAGCACTGGCTACTCGCTCGTTTTTGCCTATCGTAAAAGCATATACGAAATCATCGAATATTGAGATTATTACTAAAGATATTTCTCTTGCAGGAAGAATATTAGCAAACTTCTCTGAATACTTAACAGAAGATCAAAAAGTAGAAGATGCTTTAGCTTTCTTAGGAGAATTAGCTACTAAGCCAGAAGCAAACATTATCAAGTTACCAAACATCAGTGCTTCTGTTCCTCAATTAAAAGCTGCTGTAAAAGAATTACAAGATTTAGGATATGCATTACCAGACTATCCTGAAGATGCTGAAACTGAAGAAGACAAAAAAGTGTTAGCTTTATATAACAAAGTAAAAGGATCAGCTGTAAACCCAGTATTACGTGAAGGAAATTCTGATCGTCGTGCTCCTAAAGCGGTAAAAAACTACGCTAAGAAAAATCCACACTCTATGGGTGCATGGAGTTCTGATTCTAAAACACATGTAGCTACTATGAGTAGTGGTGATTTTGCTCATAATGAAAAATCAGTTACTGTTCCTAATGCAACAGATGTAAAAATTGTACATACGGATGCTAGTGGAAATGAAACAGTTTTAAAACCTAGCGTTAAATTATTAGCTGGTGAAGTTATTGATGCTTCTGTTATGAACAAAAAAGCATTATTAGATTTCTTAGATGAGCAAGTAAAAGATGCAAAAGATAAAGGGATTTTGTTTTCATTACACATGAAAGCTACCATGATGAAGGTTTCTGATCCTATTATCTTTGGACATGCAGTTAGAACATATTTTAAAGATCTATTTGAAAAACACGGAGAAGTGTTTGAAGAAATAGGTGTTGATGTAAATAATGGATTTGGAAACTTATTAAGTAATTTAGAAGAAGTTTCTGCAGAGAAAAAAACTGAAATATTAGCAGATATCGAAAACGTTTACGCTAATAATCCTGATATCGCTATGGTGAATTCAGACAAAGGAATTACAAATTTACATGTTCCTTCTGATATTATCATAGACGCTTCTGTACCAGCTATGATTCGTACTTCTGGACAAATGTGGAATAAAGAAGGAAAGTTACAAGATACTAAAGTAACTATTCCGGATAGCTCTTATGCTGCCTTATACCAAAGCACAATTGATTTTTGTAAAAAACATGGAGCTTTTGATCCTACTACTATGGGTACCGTTCCTAATGTTGGTTTAATGGCTAAAAAAGCTGAAGAATACGGTTCTCATGATAAAACTTTTGAAATCGCTACTGATGGAAAAGTTACCGTTATTGATAGTGAAGGAAATACTTTAATAGAACATACTGTTGAAGCTGGAGATATTTGGAGAATGTGTCAAACTAAAGATGCACCTGTAAAAGATTGGGTAAAATTAGCCGTAACTCGTGCTAAAGCTATGCAAGCACCTGCTGTTTTTTGGTTAGATGAAAATAGAGCACATGATGCTGAATTAATCAAAAAAGTAAAAACATATTTACCTGAACATCATACTACAGGATTAGAAATCTTAATTAAATCAGTTCCTGAAGCTACAGAATATACTTTAGAAAGAGTAAAAGAAGGTAAAGATACAATCTCTGTTACGGGTAATGTATTACGTGATTATTTAACTGACTTATTCCCTATTCTTGAATTAGGAACATCTGCTAAAATGTTATCTATTGTACCATTAATGAATGGTGGTGGATTATTTGAAACAGGAGCTGGTGGATCTGCACCTAAACACGTACAACAATTTGTTGGTGAAAATCATTTACGTTGGGATTCTTTAGGTGAGTTTTTAGCCTTAGCAGTTTCTTTAGAACATTTAGGAGAGACTAACAATAATGAAAAAGCTTTAGTATTAGCTGAATGTTTAGATAATGCCATCGAAAAACTATTAGATAATAAAAAGTCACCTTCAAGAAAAGCTGGTGAATTAGACAACAGAGGAAGCCATTTTTATTTAGCTATGTATTGGGCACAAGAATTAGCTGGTCAAGAAAAAAATGGAGCTTTAAAAGATGAATTTACATCTGTTGCTGAGACTATGGCTACAAATGAAAGCAAAATTGTAGATGAATTAAATCAAATTCAAGGCAATGCTATCGAAATTGGTGGTTATTATGTTCCTAATGATAAATTAGCAGATAGTTTTATGAGGCCAAATGATACTTTAAATACTATCTTAACTAGTATCTAAAATTTATTTTTAATATAAATATAAAAAGAGCAATGGATTTACTTTTGCTCTTTTTTTATTTAACAAAAATTAAAGATTTTAAAACAAAACAATACCATTGTTAAATAGTAGCTTTGTTATATAAAAACTTAATAATGAATTACTATTTAAGACTTTTTTTCCTCTTAACATTATTCTCCTATACTAACTTTTTTGGTCAAAACAAACACACATTAAGTGGAACTGTATATGATAAAAACAGTAATGAAACACTTATTGGTGTTACCATTTATATTCCTGAATTAAATGCTGGAACAGATACTAATGAATATGGTTTTTACTCCATTACACTTCCTGAAGGAACGCATAAAGTTCAAGTAAGCTATTTAGGATTTACAACACAAGTAACTGAAGTTGTACTATCAAAAAATACAACAAAAGATTTCAAACTGATCGAAGAAAGTGAAAGTTTAGAAGAAGTAGTTATTGAAACTAATATAGAGAAACTAAACATTAGAACACCACAAATGAGTGTTAACAAATTATCTGCCGCTTCTATAAAAAAAATACCTGTTGTATTAGGTGAAGTTGATGTGATTAAATCAATTCAGTTACTTCCTGGTGTTACAAATGCTGGTGAGGGAGCTTCTGGTTTTAATGTTCGTGGTGGGGCTGAAGACCAAAATTTAATTTTATTGGATGAAGCAATTATTTATAACGCTTCTCACCTATTTGGATTCTTTTCTGTTTTTAATAACGACGCTATTAAAGATGTAAAATTATATAAAGGTGGAATTCCAGCAAAATTTGGGGGTCGTGCTTCATCAGTGTTAGATATTCGTCAGAAAGATGGAAACAATAAAGAGTTTAAACTCACTGGAGGGATCGGATTAATATCAAGTCGATTAACAGCTGAAGCTCCTCTATTTGGAGATAAAGGATCATTCTTAATTGCAGGTCGTGCTTCTTATGCTAATATTTTTCTTGCTTTAGCAAATAACGAAAATAGAGTTGGTTTTTATGATCTAAATTTCAAAACGAGCTATAAACTTAATGATAAAAATCGTTTATTTTTCTCAACTTACTTTGGAAATGACGATGTATCTTTTGAAAATTCATTCTTTAATTCTTATGGAAATTTTTCAGCAAACCTTAGATGGAATAATATTATAAGCGATAAGTTATTTTCAAATTTATCTGCTATATACAGTAGATATAATTATGACTTGCAACTCGAATTTGTAGGATTAGATTGGTTATCTCGAATTGATAATTATAATTTAAAATATGATCTTGATTACTATTTAAATGATAAGCTAAAATTTGATTTTGGTGTAAGCGGAATCTATTATAAATTTAATCCTGGCGAAATTCGTAAGCTAACTCCAGAATCTTCTATTAATGAAGATGTTTTAGATCAAAAGTTTGCTGTAGAAACTGGAATTTATACCAGTTTAGAACATAAGATTTCCAAGAACTTAACAGCAATGTATGGTTTACGTTACAGTTATTTTAACAGGTTTGGTAGTCAAATCTTAAATACTTATGCTAATAATTTGCCTGTAGTTTATAATTCTTCTTTTGGAATCTATGAACGTGCAGAACCTACTGGGCAAGTAAGTTATGGAAACAAAGAAAGCATTGCTAGCTTTGGTAATTTTGAACCTCGTTTTGCATTATCATATCAATTAAATGAGAAGTCATCTATTAAAACTAGTTATAACAGAATGGCTCAGTATTTACATTTAATATCTAATACCACTTCTGCTACGCCTTTAGACATATGGGCTCCAAGTGGAGAGTTTTTAAAGCCTCAAATTGCTGATCAATATGCTATTGGTTATTTCAGAAACTTAAAAAACAACACGTATAACATTGAAATAGAAAGCTATTACAAAACTGTAAAAAATCGTGTAGATTATATTAACGGTGCAGAACTAATTGCCCAAAATACTATAGAAAGAGAAATTTTAAACGGTAATTCTAGAGCTTACGGATTAGAATTTTTATTGAGAAAAAATAAAGGAGATTTAACGGGTTGGATAGCTTATACTCTTTCTAAATCTGAACAAAGAACTTTAGGAGGGCGTGCTGGTGGACCAGGATTAAATAATGGCGATTGGTATAATACTCCTTTCGATAGAACACATGATGTATCGGTTACTGGAAACTATAAATACAATGATAAATGGACTTTCAATGCGAATTTTGTTTTTCAAACTGGTCGTCCTGTAACATATCCGAACGGACAATTTCAGTATAATGGTTTATCTATTCCTACCTATTCTACCAGAAACGCTGATCGATTACCTTCTTACAATCGTTTAGATATTTCTGCAACGTTAACACCAAGAAATAATAAAAATAGAAAATGGCAATCAGAATGGGTATTTGGTATTTACAACTTGTACTCAAGAAGAAATGCTGCATCAATTAGTTTTGGTGTAAATAATCAAACAGGAGCTAATGAAGCAGAACGTACTTCAATTTTCGGAATTACTCCTTCAATAACTTACAATTTTAAATTCTAAAAACATGAAAAAATCAATTTATATCCTGTTTATCACAATCAGTACTATTTTTTCATCTTGTACTGATGTTGTTGATGTTGATGTTCCAAATGGAGGAGCAAGATTAGTCGTTGAAGCCTCTATTGATTGGGAAAAAGGAACTCCTGGAAACGAACAAACTATTAAATTAAGTACTTCTACTGCCTTTTTTGATAGTAATCCTAATATTCCTGTAACAGGCGCAACTGTTACTGTTACAAAAGAAAATGATGGTGCTCAGTTTATTTTTACTGATCAAAATAATGGAGAATATCTAACCACCAATTTTATTCCTGAAATTGGGGCTGTCTATAACCTAAATATTGTGTATAACGGAGAAACATATATTGCTTCGGAGACATTAGTTGGCTTTACAGAAATTAATAGTGTTACCCAAGAAGATGGTTTTAATGAAGATGAATTTAGAGTTCGTGTACTTTTTGATGATCCTGAAGATGAAGTAAACTATTATTTAGGAGAATTTATTCAAGAAAATTTAGCTGTTCCTTCTCTAGCTTCGGTAAGAGATGAATTTGTTAATGGTAATGAAGCTTTTGTTTTACACTTTGATGAGAAAAATGTTCCTGGAACTGAAATCGATATTAAAGTATTTGGAATTTCAGAAGAATTCTACTTTTACATTGAACAATTGATTCAGCAATCTGGAACTCAAGGCGGTGGTGGGCCATTTCAAACTACTCCTGCGCAATTAAAAGGAAATTGCGTTAACGTTAATGATCCTAGTGAAGAAGTCTTAGGTTATTTCCGTTTAAGTCAATTTGCAAGAACAAATTATACAATTCAATAGTAAAATCACACTTTTTTGAAAATCTTGTCAAGATTTTCCTACTGATTAACACATAAAAAAACAGATTAAAGCATTACGTTTTAATCTGTTTTTTATAAATACAAAGATTTAAGGTTACTTTGTCATAGTAACTATTCTTTGAGGTAATGGAGCTTCATATCCCCCTTCACCTAAAGCTTCTACTATTTTCTGACGAGTATCCCAGTAGACATCCCAATAATCATTACAATCCACATAAGGCAACGCCAATAATTCAACACTATTTTCTCCTAAGTTATTAACGGCTACTCTAGGCTCCTTCCCTTCTCCACTCAAAACATTCGGATCATTCTTCAATACTCCTAATACAATTTGTTTTGCTTTAGTAATATCCGATCCATATCTAATAGCAAACGGCATATCAACTCTTAAGTTTCCTATTGCTGTTAAATTTGTAATCTTACTTGAAGTGATTGATGAATTTGGAATAATTTCCGTTTCATTTTGAAAAGTTTCTATTACTGTTACAAAGACTGATATCTCCTTAACAAATCCAAATGCTCCGTTAGTTTTAATTAAATCTCCAACTTTAAATGGTCTAAAAATCAATAACATTACACCAGAAGCTAAATGACCTAAAGAACCATTAAATGCGCTACCTATCGCAAAAGCTGCTGCTGCAATTACTGCTGCAAAAGATGCTGTTGGTATTCCAACTATACCTGCAATAGATATCAATAATAATGCTTTTAATGAAAATCCAATTAATGTAATTAAAAAAGGACGTAAAGTTTCATCTACATGTTTGCTTTCAAACAATCTAGATATTGCTTTTATAATCATTCTTATAATCCATAACCCTAAAATTAAAGCTGCTATAGCTCCTAATAGCTTTAATCCCCAGTCTCCAAATCCTGAAGCTACTGAATTGTAAAAATTTGATAATGATTGTGTAAATGTTTCCATAATTGATTATTTTATTTGATGTTAGTTTTTTGACACAAACTTCTTTTTTAAGTCACTATTACAAATAAGAATAAATTGTAACTTTGATATATGAACTTTTTAAAAACTACAGAACAAGAATCTCATTACAATGATTTAGAGAAAATGGAGGTTCTTGAGTTATTAAACAATATAAATCAAGAGGATAAAACCGTTCCTAATGCTGTTCAAAAAGCAATTCCTCAAATTGAAAAGCTAGTAGAAATTACGACTAAGCAACTAAAAAAAGGTGGTCGTTTATTCTATATTGGGGCAGGAACAAGTGGTAGATTAGGTATCGTAGACGCTTCAGAATGTCCACCAACATTTGGCGTTCCTCACGATTTAGTTATAGGATTAATAGCTGGTGGAGATACTGCCATTAGAAAAGCAGTTGAATTTGCTGAAGATTCTCAAGAACAAGGTTGGAAAGATCTTTTAGAGCATAACATAAATGAGAATGATGTTGTTATTGGAATAGCTGCTTCGGGTACTACCCCTTATGTAGTAAGTACTTTAAGAAAATGTAATGAAAATAGTATTGTAACTGGTTGTATTACATGTAATCAAGATAGTCCTTTGGCGCTTACAGCTAGTTACCCTATAACTGTAGTTGTTGGTCCTGAGTTTGTAACTGGAAGTTCAAGAATGAAAGCAGGTACTGCTCAAAAACTAGTATTAAATATGATTTCTACTGCTACCATGATTCAATTAGGAAAGGTAAAAGGAAACAAAATGGTAGACATGCAACTATCCAACAAAAAATTAGTAGAAAGAGGTGAAAAAATGTTAGTTTCTGAACTAAACATAGACATAACAACTGCCAAAAACTTATTGAAAACTCATGGCAATGTAAGAAATGCTATCAAAATGTATAGTAAAAATGGATAACAATACATCAGCTGAAAAAACTATAAAGAAGTTTCTAATATTATTACTATTATTAATGACTTCTCCTATAGTTTTAAGTTTAGGATTTAGAGCACAGAGAACTTTCACTAAAATGCCAGAAATAATTATTAGTTATATAGTATTAATTATTGGGTTATTTTTAACTTCATTTACGGTATATTTTGGTTTTAAAACATTTAAATCTCTTTTAAACACCTTATTTGACAAAAAAATTTGATTAGTAAAATCAACATAGAAAAAATAGTAAATTGGGAATATTGGCCATCTTCAATGTTTTATATTCCTAACCTTCCCTATGCCTTTTATCTTGCAATTAAGGCTAAACACCCCGCTTTTTTTAGTGCAGCTAACCCTGCTATTAAGAGTTCAGGTAATGGTACTGAAAGTAAATTCCTTACCATACAATTAGTTCCTGAAAAATACCGTCCAAAATCTGTATTAGTAAAACCAAACACCAATTTTGAAAAAATTATTGAAGAAATACAATCAAATCAAATTTCTTTTCCATTAATAGCCAAACCAGATATTGGTTTCAGAGGATTATTAGTAGAAAAAATCAACTCTCTTGACCAACTCAAAAAATATTTAAAAAACTACCCCATTGATATTATTGTTCAAGAATTTCTAGAGCATGAAAACGAATGTGGTATTTTTTATCATAGAAAACCTAATGAAGCTAAAGGATATATAAGTTCAGTTACATTAAAAAAATTTATATCGGTTGTAGGAAATGGTAAATCGTCTCTAAGAGAACTTATTATTAAAGACGAAAGAGCACAATTGTATATTGATTTATTTGAAAAAATTCATGGTAGCAATTTAGAAAATATCCCCAATCTAAATGAAAAAATTAAATTAAGTGTTGTCGGTAATCATTCAAAAGGAACTCAATTTATTAATGGAAATCACTTAATTTCTAAAAAATTAGAACAAACGTTTGATAATTTAAGTAAATCAATTGGAGGTTGGTATTATGGAAGAGTTGATTTAAAATACAATTCCTTTGATGATTTAGAAAATGGTAAAGATTTTAAAGTATTAGAAATCAATGGAATTATAGCCGAACCTACTCATATCTATGATTCTAAAAACTATTCCTATTTCAAGGCTTTAAAAGCAATTAGAACACATTGGAAATCATTATTTTATATCTCAACTCAAAATCATGAGATCAATAAAATTCCATATAAAACACCTAAAAATTTTATTCATGAAATGTTTTTATTACGAAAATACATTTCATCGATAAAAAAGCTCAATTAAAAGAATAGATATAACTTTTTAACGATAATTCATTAAAATATTTATCTTAGTAATATAAATTAACGCACAGGAATCATTACCCTAAGCCCTAAAAATGATTCTGTTAGCACTAAAATTGAATTAATTCATAACCCCCGAGTATGAAGAGAATAATTACCCTAGTATTATTAATCGTTGGTACTCTAGGCTATTCCCAAATTAAAATTGGTAATAACCCAGATGTTATTGATGTAAATTCACTTCTAGAATTAGAAAGTTCAGATAAAGTATTTGTTTTAACCCGAATTAATACGGCACAAATGAATGCCATTACTCCTTTACAAGGAGCTCTGGTCTACAATACTGATGATCGTTGTATATACCAATACAATGGAACAAACTGGATCAGTTTATGTAGTTCTGGAGGAACAGGAACTGACAACCAACAATTAAGTTTTAATTCCACCACTAACATATTACAACTACAGAACGGTGGACAAGTTGATCTCTCTTCTTTAATAAATGATGCTGATAGTGACCCTAGAAATGAAATTAACTTATCGTTTAGAGTTAATGGGGCTAACTTAGAAATCACGGATAGTAATGGGACACTTTCTGTACCCCTGTCTGATATAGCTGCACAAGGTCCAACCGGACCAC
>NZ_MSMP01000049.1 GCF_001936575.1 Tenacibaculum agarivorans | reverse complement strand
AGAAGTGACACAAATTTCTTTAAGAAAAATTCACGTTAACTACTTGCTTAAAAACATACATTTTATTTCTTATCTGTATATTTTGCAATCCCCATAAAATCAAATAAAACACTGAAAATATCATGATTTACGACATACAAAACCTCTATAAATCATTATACTTTTTACACATAATACTCTTACCTACAAAAACTCGCTCATTTTCAAAAACTTGTAATTATGAAAAATTTTAATATATTTATGATATCAAAATAATATCAAATTAATTAAATTATGAAAACAGAGAAAATCATCAAACCTGCAAATGGCTATTTAATGTTACTTGTTTTTTTCGTTTTATTCTTTGGCAGTATTGCTGCAATTGTAAAATTGAAAAATCCCTTATTCGGAATTACTATTTTCATATCTATTGTAATGCTTTTCGGATTCATCTTAGTCAATCCCAATACTTCTAAAGTGGTATTACTTTTCGGAAAGTATATGGGAACCATCAAACAAAATGGTTTATACTGGGCTAATCCTTTTTATACCAAGAAGAAAATTTCCCTTAGAGCTAGTAATTTTGACAGTGAACGTTTGAAAGTAAATGATAAGTTAGGAAATCCCGTTATGATCAGTACCATCTTAGTTTGGAGGGTTACTGATACTTACAAGGCTGCTTTTGACGTCGATAATTATGAGCACTTTGTTAGAGTACAAACCGATGCTGCTGTTAGAAAGTTAGCAAGTATGTATCCATACGATAATTTTGCTGACGAAGGACATAAAGAAGACATTACCTTACGCTCTAGTGTAAATGAGGTAAGTGAAACTTTAGAAAAAGAATTAGAAGAACGTTTAGCTATAGCTGGAATAGAAGTATTAGAAGCTAGAATTGGATATTTAGCGTATGCACAAGAAATTGCTAATGCCATGCTGAAAAGACAACAAGCTACTGCTATTGTAGCAGCACGACATAAAATTGTTGAAGGTGCCGTTAGCATGGTAGAAATGGCTTTAGAAGAATTGAATAAGAAAGAAATTGTTGAATTGGATGAAGAACGTAAAGCTGCTATGGTGAGTAATCTTATGGTTATTTTATGTGGTGATAAAGAAGCATCTCCAGTTGTAAATACAGGAACTTTAAATCATTAGAAAGATGGAAAAATTTATATTAACTGATGGGGTTATAGCAATGAATAACGAACAGTTATTTTACACAAAAACTGAAAATCAAAAAAATAGTACAACCATTCAATTATTTACTATAATTAGTTTAGCTGCTCTAGTTATAAAGGATGTTGAAGATGATGCAACTTTGAGTAATTTTGGATTTTATCTGATGCTAATAGTGTTAGTTGTAGCCGTTTTTTCATATCTGGATGCCATATATTATTTTTTATTCCGAACAAAATCAAATAAAAAACTAATTATTAATGAAATTGAAAAAGTTACTATTGCAATGGATACTGATCAAGAAGAATTGAGTCATTCTGTATCTTTAGAATTTTCTAATCGTAAAAACAAGGATTTAAATTTCAGAAAATACGAAAACCAATTAGAACCTTTTTTAGCAGCGATTAAAAAAAGAAATTCAAGAGTATTAATTAACAAAGAAGAAATATGAAAGAGTATAAATTAATATCTCCAAAGTTTAGTTGGAGAAAAGCCAAACAAAAATTTGAAGATGAATTAAACAGCCACGCAAAACAAGGTTGGCGAGTTGTTAATGTTTACTCTGATATTAACGGAACAGTAAATGCTGTTTTAGAAAGAGATAAGAATAGATAATTTTAAAATATTGAATTTATAATCCATATATAAAATTTATGGCCAAGAAAAAAGCATTTGCATTACGGATTCAAGAAGATATGCTCAAAGCTATTGAAAAATGGGCAGCCGACGAATTTCGTTCTACCAACGGACAAATTGAGTGGATGCTGATGCAAGCTTTAAAAGAAGCTAAACGAGAACCTAAGAAAAAAGAAGACGAATAGTCTTCTTTTTTGCATTAACACTTTTTTAAGATTTTACTGTTGAATTAGCCGTATTTTTATTGGCCTTAATCAACTAAATTACTTTTCATGAAAAAATATATTTTGCCACTGTTATTACTATTTTCTAACGTAGTAGTGGCTCAGGACTTTTCTATGGACTTATTTAAAACTATGAAACCAAGAAATATTGGTCCTGGTGGAATGAGTGGAAGAGTTACTTCTATAGATGTTGTACATAAAAATCCAGATATTATGTATGTAGGTACTGCATCTGGTGGTTTATGGAAATCTACTTCTGGAGGTATCAAGTGGGATCCTATTTTTGATAAAGAAGTAACGGCTTCTATCGGTGCAGTAGCTATTCAACAATCCAACCCTAGTGTAATTTGGGTGGGTACTGGAGAAGGTAATCCTCGTAATAGCTTAAATGGCGGATACGGGATATACAAATCATTAGATGCAGGTAAAACTTGGAAAGCCATGGGACTTGAAAAAACACGTCATATTCATCGTGTTATTATTCACCCTAACAATCCAAATATCGTATATGTTGCTGCTATCGGTTCTCCATGGGGAGAACATTCTGAAAGAGGAGTTTATAAAACTACTGACGGTGGTAAAACCTGGAAAAAAATATTGTATAATAATATAAAAACTGGAGCTGCTGATTTAATTATCGATCCTTCCAATCCTAATAAATTAATAGCAGCAATGTGGGAACACAAACGTGATCCTTGGTTTTTTAAATCTGGAGGAAAAGGTAGTGGATTATACATTACTCACGATGGTGGTGAAAACTGGAAAAAAATAACGGATAAAGAAGGTTTTCCTAAAGGAGACCTAGGAAGAATCGGAGTTTCAATTTCTAGAAGTAATCCTAATGTTATTTATGCTTTAGTTGAAGCTACAAAGAATGCTTTATACAAAAGTGAAGATGGTGGGTTTATGTGGAAAAAAATTAATGATAAGAAAGGGATTGGAAACCGCCCTTTTTATTATTCAGACATTTTTACTGATCCTCAAAATGAAAATAGGATATATAGCATTTTCACCTATGTGAATGTTTCTGAAGACGGTGGTAAAAGTTTTAAGCAATTAATGCCAGCTTATGGTGCTAATAATGGAGTTCACCCTGATCATCATGCTTGGTGGATTCATCCTGAAAATGGAAAATTTATGATTGATGGTAATGATGGTGGATTAAACATTACTAAAGATGGTGGAAAAACATGGCGTTTTATTGGCAATCTTCCTGTTGCTCAGTTCTATCATATTGCTGTTGATAATGAATATCCATATAACGTGTATGGTGGTATGCAAGATAATGGTTCTTGGAGAGGACCAGCGTATGTATGGAGAGCTCAAGGGATAAGAAATTCATACTGGCAAGAAATTAGTTTTGGCGATGGCTTTGATGTTGTTCCTGATAAAGACGATTCTCGTTATGGATGGTCTATGAGTCAGCAAGGTTTTGTATCTCGATATGATCACCTTACTGGAAATAATTATACCGTTAGACCTACACACCCTGATCCAACTGTACAATTACGTTTCAACTGGAATTCCGCTATTAATATTGATCCTTTTGATAATAGTACTATTTATTTTGGAAGTCAGTTTGTCCATAAATCTACCGATAAAGGATTGACTTGGGAAATCATTTCTCCTGATTTAACCACAAATGATAAAAACAAACAAAAGCAACATGAAAGTGGCGGATTAACTATGGATGCTACAGGAGCAGAAAATTATTGTACTGTTTTAGTGATTGAGCCTTCTCCTGTAGAGAAAGATATGCTTTGGGCCGCTACTGATGATGGACAAGTTCACGTTACCCAAAATGGAGGGACATCATGGGCTAATGTTTCTAAAAACATTAAAGGGCTGCCTGAAGGTAGTTGGATTGTGCAAATCAAAGCATCAAATAAAAATAAAGGAGAAGCTTTATTAATTGCTAACGATTATCGTCGTTTTAATTATACTCCATATGCTTTTAGAACTAAAAATTATGGAAAAACCTGGGAACGTATCGTAGATCAAAATGATGTAAAAAGCTATACTTTATGTATTGTAGAAGACCCAATTGAATCAAATCTATTATTCTTAGGAACAGATGATGGTTTGTATGTTTCTGTGGATGCTGGACAACAATGGACTAAATGGACTTCAGGATTCCCAACAGTTCCTGTAAAAGATTTAGTAATTCAACCTAGAGAACATGACTTGGTGATTGGAACTTTTGGTAGAGCTGCATGGGTATTGGATGATATCCGTCCGTTACGTACCATAGCTTCAAACAAAAATATACTTACTAAAAAGTTTGATGTATTTGCTCCACCAACAGGATATGATGCTAGCTACCAACAACCGTCTGGTACTCGATTTGGTGGTGATGCTCTGTTTAATGGAAAAAATAAAGCTAAAGGAGCTCATATCAAATATTATGTAAATATTAGTGATGAACTAAGAAAAGGACCTAAAATCCCAAAAGACAAGGATAAAAAAGAAGAAACAAACACAATTAAGTGGGATTCTATACAATTTGATATTTATGATGGAACACGACTTATCCGTACTTTAAAACAAAAAACTCCTAAAAAGAATGGTATACATCAACTTACTTGGGGAATGGATGAAAAAGGTATTGTTCCTGCTTCTAGAAAAATAAAAAAACAAAAAACTGAACCTAAAGGGATTAAGGTAAAACCAGGGATCTATACTATTAAAGCTACTTTTGGAGATCAAACAGCTTCACAAAATATTACAGTTACATACGATCCTAGGTTATCGATGTCTACAGCTGCAATTCAAGAAAAATATAATACAGCTAAAAAATTAGAAAAGCATCAAAAAGTATTAGCCGATGCTGTAAATCAGCTAGTAGAAAGTAAAGATATTGCAAATGCATATCAGAAAAAATTTAAAACAAAAGACAAAGAGAAATATAAGTTTGAAATTGTTTCTTGTGAAGATGCAGTGAAAAAGATAAACTCTATTTTAGATTTATATCTAGGAAAGGTCGATAAAAGACAAGGAATAATTCGTAGTCCTAAGCCTAATGTAAATCAAAGATTAGGTGCCGCTTATTGGTATGTAGGTAGTAGATATGGTAATCAAACACCAACTGAACAACGATTAATTAATCAATTTAAAAATTCATTACAAGAAGCATTAGAAAAAACAAATGCTTTCTTTGCTAAAGATTGGCCTGAGTATAAAAAAGAAATGGAAAAGGTAACATTATCACCTTTTAAAACAACAAAACAATTTACTTTAGATAAAAAGTAAATTACTACATAATATTTTTTTAACCCAAAAACTTCATTCTATTCGAATGAAGTTTTTTTTTGTATTGAAAAAAACCACCCAAAACGGGTGATTCACCATCTTTTATTGCCAAGTATTTTTGTATGAAATCAACCATATAAAAAATACGAAAATGAAACAAAAACTAACACTACTCAGCATACTTTGCTGTGTATTCAATTTTTATGCTCAAAATATCAGCTTTGTTGACACTGAATTTAAACGACAAGTTGTACTTCCTAATGTTATAGATATTGATAATGATGGAGAAATTAGTCTTACAGAAGCAGATTTAGTAACGTTATTGCCGACTATTAACATTAATGCAAGTCTTACTAGTCTTTCAGATATAAAGCATTTCAAAAACTTAAAAAAAATAAACATCAGTGGTAATCTTTTTTTGAGTTCTCCCTTAGTTGTAGACTTAAGTAATAATACACTATTGGAAGAAATTTATATCAACGCTGGAATTTCTGGAATAGATTTAACAAACTTAAGTTTATTAAAAAAGCTAACAGTTATAAATACTAATTTAAGCCTATTCGATCTAAGTGATGCTGTTCTTTTGGAAGAAATTGAACTCCAAAAAGTAACTACAAGTTTAGATGTAAGTAAATTAACAAACTTAAAGAAACTAAAAGTACATACGTATAATGCGAATAGTATTGATTTAAGCAATACGCTAAACTTAACAGACTTACATTTAGATAGAGTTAGTTTCACTGTTGACTTAAGTGCAAACATAAAGTTAGAACGTTTACGATTGGCATATGGAACCTATACTAGTTTAGACCTTAGTAATAACTTGTTACTTAGGCTAGCTGAATTATCTAGAGGAAGAATTAGCTCGTTGAAATTGGGTAAAAACACATCTTTTCTAGGCTTAAATATATACAACAATAATTTAGAATATTTAGATACTAGAGATGCTAAGATCGGGGCACTATCATTTAGTAATAACCCAAGAATTAAAAAAGCATTTTTATCAGGTTATGCTGGTTCTGTTAGAAATTTGAGTTTTGAAAAGTGTCCGAATTTAAAATTCATATGTGTTCAACCAAGACATGTAAAAGAAGTTAGAGCACTTCCTGGACAACGATTACATTACAATTCTGGATTTATTGTAAATGCTGATTGTACAAAAAACAATTTCATTGCTGGTAGAGTACGTTTAGATATAGATGGTAATGGATGTGATTTTCGTGATAGACCTTTTACTTCAGGATTAAATCTTAATATTTTTAGAATAGGTGGAATTACACCTATAACCGTATTTCCAGATCAAAATGGATACTATCAGGCTGATTTACCAGATGGAAATTATTTTATGTTTCCTAACTTCCAGACTCCAAATCCTACTGATTTTTCGCTTACTCCTCCTCTACTAGCTACTCAAATTGTATTTCCTGATGAAGGACCTATAAAAACTATTGATTTATGTGTAACCCCAAATGTTACCTATAATGATCTTGAAATTACCATGATCCCAAATGGTAGTCCTGCAAGGCCTGGTTTTAATACTTCGTATTTAATTCGATATAGAAACATAGGAAACACCACACAGTCGGGAAATATTACATTAGATTATAATCAAGATATTTTATCATTGGTTACTTCTAACCCTGTAGCCACCTCGAGTGGCAATCAGTTTTCATGGAATTTTAGCAATCTAGCTTCTTATGAAAGCAGAGATATTCTATTAACATTGAATGTAAATACACCTACAGATACTCCAGCTGTTAATGATGGAGATATTCTTACCTATAAAGTACAGATTAATGGTGCTCCTACAGATCAGAATCCTAATGATAATACAATGACACTGAATCAAACTGTAGTGAATTCATACGATCCTAATGATAAGACTTGTTTAGAAGGTACGCGACTAGATCCTGAAGATGTTGGTAAGTACTTACATTATTTAATTAGATTCGAAAATAAAGGTACAGCTAATGCTTTAGATGTAAATATTGTAGATAAAATAGACACTACTAAATTAGATATAAAAACATTGGTTCCGCTATATGCTAGTCATAACTTTAGAACAACTATTCAAGATGAAAAAGAAGTTACTTTTACTTTTGAAAATATAAACTTACCTTTTGATGATGCTACTAATGATGGTTATATTCTATTCAAAATAAAAACTTTAGACACGCTAAAAGAAGGTGATATTATTGACAATACAGCTGAAATTTATTTTGACTTTAATCCTGCTGTAATTACAAATACTGAACGTGTAGAAGTCAAGAAAGAAGATATTCCTGTTGAATTTGAAGATTTCTTTACCTTATTTCCGAACCCTACATCTGATCTACTTAACATCACTAAGAAAACTGATGATATTCAAATTCAGTATATAACTATTCATGATACAGCAGATAGAATAGTAGCCTATTATCCTGCAATAATTTCTACATTTAACATAAGCTTTCTTTTTGCGAATGTGTACATTGTGAAAGTCCATACTGATAAAGGCATATTTACGAAAAAGGTTGTAAAAACCAATTAAAAATTGAGTCATTAACTATTTTAGAATATAAGAGAAACCCGTTTAATACGTATATTAAACGGGTTTGTTATTACTACAGAAATAACTCTTCTCAAAATCTTTTAGTGCTTCACTATTGAAAATTAGTATTTTTATATCCAAACAAATCCAAAAATTATAAATAACTACTTAATGAAAAAATACTTTTCAATTATTCTCTTCCTTACTTCTACCCTTTCTATTTTTTCGCAAAATAATCCTGAAAAAGAATTAGGAGCATGGTACATGTATAATGGATCACATCGTGTCTCAGAAAAATTTAGTATAAAATCTATGGCCCATTTTCGTTTTTTTGAAATTGGTGCTGATATGCAACAATTCATAGCTCGTTTTGGTGCTAATTATAAAATCAATAAAACATTAGGAGCTACCGTTGGGTACGCTTATTTAAATACTGATACTTCTTTTGGCGTAGATGGTGATACATTTGGTGATCACCGCATTTATGAAGATGTATTAGCAAATCATAGTATTTCTAAATTAAAATTTGCGCATCGCTTAAGAGCTGAACAACGTTTTTTTAGATCACAAACAGGTCATTTTATTCGGTATCAACTAGGATTGAGTCATCCTATTTCAGAAAAATGGTCAACCTATGTATATGATGAAATCTTTTTTGATTTTGAGGGAGAAGCCTATAACCAAAATTGGTTTGGATTCGGTGTTAGACATCAACTTTCTAAAGTAATTCGATTACAGTTAGGCTATATGAGTATTAATGTGAACAATCAAAATTTAGACAGAATTCAATTGGGAATAGCCATTAGTACAGATCATAGAAAGAAAAAGAATCAATAAATTTCGATATTTTTAACAAAACTTCATTTATGGATAATCAACCTTTATTTACTAACGATGCTATAGTATTCGGTATTTTGATGCTTTGTCTTGGATTTGTATTTTATACTGAAAGTATAAAAAAGGGATTCTGGAATAAATTTTACAAAATAATCCCAGGAATATTAATGTGTTATTTACTTCCTGCTATTTTTAATTCTTTAGGTATAATTTCAGCCGAGACTTCAAAAACATATTACATTGCTAGTCGATTTTTATTACCAGCTTCTTTGGTTTTAATGACCTTAAGTATCGATTTAAAAGCTATTTTCAATTTGGGACCTAAAGCCTTAATTCTATTTTTTACAGGTACTATTGGTATTATTTTTGGAGGTCCTATAGCTATTCTTTTAATTTCATTAGTTTCTCCTGATACAGTTGAAGGTGTTGGTTTTGATGCAGTTTGGAGAGGATTATCCACACTAGCAGGTAGTTGGATTGGTGGTGGGGCTAATCAAGCAGCCATGCTAGAAATTTATCAATACAATCCACAAAAATATGGTGGAATGGTATTAGTAGATATTGTAGTTGCTAATATATGGATGGCTTTATTACTTATTGGAATTGGTAAATCAGACAAAATAGATAATTGGCTTAAAGCTGATAATTCAGCTATTGAAGAACTCAAAGAAAAAGTAAGTTCGTTTGCAGAAAGTGTAACTAGAAACCCAAGCTTAACTGATCTTATGGTTATTCTAGCATTGGCTTTTGGTACGGTAGGACTCGCTCATTTTGGTGCTGAAGGCATATCTTCTTTTTTAAAAGAAAATATTGCTGCAGTTGCAGATAAAACTTCTGCATTTTCTTCTTTTTCTTCTAAATTCTTTTGGATGATTACCATAGCTACTGCCATTGGGATTCTGCTTTCTTATACGAAAGCTAAAAATTATGAAGGTGCTGGGGCTAGTAAAATAGGAAGTGTATTTATCTATGTTTTAGTGGCAACCATAGGAATGAAAATGGATTTATCTAAAATTATTGAAAATCCGGGTTTAATTGCTATTGGGTTAGTTTGGATGACTATACATGCTGGTTTACTAATATTGGTAGCAAAACTCATTAAAGCTCCTTATTTCTTTTTAGCAGTAGGTAGTCAGGCTAACGTTGGTGGGGCTGCAAGTGCTCCAGTTGTTGCAGCGGCATTTCATCCATCATTAGCTACAGTGGGAGTTTTACTTGCTGTTTTTGGATATGTAGTAGGTACCTATGGCGCTATTTTATGTACAATTTTAATGGAAACCGCTTCGAAAGTATAAGTTTAAAAGAGACTGAATTTATCATTCAGTCTCTTTTACTATCTTATATTTCTCTACATATACATGCAAATTCAATAAGTGTACATCCGTTGTAACCTTCATCACAAAGTATTAATCCATTACCTTTAATGGATTTCTGCTCTTGCTTAGTTAATAAAGTTATTCCAGTCCTTTTTAAGTTTTGTAAAGTATTCATAGATTTTAAAATTTTAATTCGAAATAATTTCCTTCTGTATTTACTTAAAAAAATTATGCAGAAATGCAGTGTCCATTATCACTACAGACTGGCCAAAGCCAAGGACAATCAGAATTTCTAGAACAGAATATTCGTATTCCTCCTTTAATGGTTGTTTGTTGCTCTTTTTTTAATTGATGAGTTCCCTCAAGTTTTAAAATGTTTTTTAACATAATTAGTTATTTTAAATGTTTATACATAAATTTTTAAGAGCAAATGTGTACTCTTTGGCAAGTTCCATTAACACAAGTAAGACCTGGCGGACAATATTCGCTTCCTGTACAAGAAATGAACATTCCTCCATTAATACTATTTTGTGCTGCTTTATCTAATTCTTTTACGTTATTAAGTTTTGTTATATTTTTTAACATAATAATTTATTTTAAAATTTTACTTTGTTTATTATCCCAAATGGGTATTCTTAAATTGAGGAAAATAGAGGCTTAACAAGGTCTTATAGTTCTTATACATTTACATCCATTAGCGTTTGTCCATGTACATTCTAACTCACCTGGTCTACTCATCGCTTCACATTCTTCTTGATCTGTAAATCCTCCCTTTAAACTCATCTTTTGCTCTTTGGTTAACATCTTAATTCCTTTGATGTTAAATCCTTCTTTTAGTTTCATAAATTATAACTGATTTGATTACCTTACTCTTTAGATTAGGATTTTCAGGTTACTCCTTAAAATTTGAGAGCTCTTTATATGTACTATATTTTACTCTCATATGATTTGTACGTACTCTTCAAAGTTGAAAAGTTATCCTACTGAAAACAAACAATCTATATTCATTTTTATAAAATTGTACACTTTTAAACACAAGAAAAGATCATTAAAAAAATTATTAGCTATTAAGTATATAACAACAAAAAAAGGCTGTTTGGTGAACAGTTTACCAAAGAGCCTCTTGTAGCAAATACTAATATATATCTTATTCTTTCCTAATTGTTTTGGTATATATCTCTTTATCTAATTGAATATGGAAAAAATATATTCCTCTTTTTAATCCAGAAGTATCTAACCTATATAAATTTTTATCTTCAGAGTTTTCTAAAAAATGAATAGGAAATTGCCTCCCTAAACCATTAAAGAGTTTCATCTTCGGTTTTGTTTTATTTTCAGTGTTAGTTATAACATTAATACGATTCGTAAAGGGATTAGGGTAGATTGTTTGTATTTTATTCTCTTTTATAATAGGTCTGTCTTCATCTAAAACTTTGATATCTATTACAGCGCATGCTACAGATTTTCCATCGACTCCATATTCATCATTTAAGTATCGTTCTTTGGTATCATATGCCAATAAATTAAATTTGAATTTATTGATTGGTGATTTTAACCATAACATCTTTTTTACCACAAATGGATAGTCAAGCGCTATTATATCATTTACTTTAGTTTTTGTTAAGTTATTACGTTCATCATCATCATCTCCAATAGGTGGTATTATTACTGGTGCAGTAGCTCCTAAGTTATCTGTAAAATTTTTACACCTAATATTTGGTGGTAATGAATCTATACTTGCTGTTATGAGTTCTAACCTAAAGTATCTCATCTTTTTAAGTGTAGACTGATTATCCAAGTGTACTTTAGTAAAAACATTATCGTTTCTGTAAAATACGAATTCATTTGGATATATAAATTCTATATTTTCTTCATTAATAACTGGTGATTCAGTTATTGAAATGGTAATGTCTGCAGTAATAAATTTAACTTGCTGTGCACTATTTGTAGCGCAAAAGAACAAGAAAAATAACTTCAAAAATTCTTTTGTTTTCATATAAAGATGGTTTTTAAATTTTAATTGAAAACAAAGTATTGATTATATATCTATTCTTTTAAAACAGGTATTTCATTTTTATAAATTTGTACGATTTACAACCCTATACTACCCCAACTTCTTTATGTAATATGAAGGTGTAACTCCTGTTTTTTCCTTAAATACTTTTATAAAAGTGGTATGACTTTTATAACCTATCTCAGAGGCTACCGCTCTAATTGTATATGATCTAAATATTGGATCTTCTTTTAATTTTAATAATGCATAATTTACTCGAAGTTCATTTAGGTATTGGTTAAATGTTTGTTTACCTCGTTTGTTAAGTGCCTTAGAAAGATAGGTCGTATTGGTTTCTAATAATTTAGCTGTGGCATATAAATTACATTCTTTAGAAAGATAAAAAAGCGTAGTTTCTAAAGTTTGTAATTGTTCTAATATTTTCTCTGCTTTTTCATCTTTAATCTCATATTTTGTAACTACTTTTTTCCTTTTCTCAGTTTTATTTTTTTCCAACTCTTTTATAATTGCTAAGAATCGTTGTTCGTTATTTTTTGCTTTTTTTCTATAATTCAAAAATACAAGTAGTAATACTATAATGAATACAACAGCAACAAATAAGGTTATTTTTTCATTTATAATTGATTCATTTTTAGCCTTTTTAAGTGCTTCGTTTCTTTTTTCAAAATCTTTAATATCCTCCTCATACAATAAATCCTTAGCTGTAAGTTTTTTTTCTAATTTCAACTTTATAATTTGCTGTAGTTTATCGTAATAATAAATTTGCTTCGTTTGATCTTTTTTAATTTTTGTTATATGTATGGCTAACTCATACATCTCTTCTATTTTATCTATATTAGTTGCATTTCCAATCTCAAAAAAGTTTATATCTAAAATTTCCAATCCTTTATCAAGAGCTCCATTTTCAACATAACATTTTGCGATATAGTAATTTGCTATATATATGTTTACACTTATCGCTCCTGAATTATTAGCTAATACTTCTTTTGCTTGATTTAAATATCCTAATGCTTTATAAAATTCATTTCTTTGAAAAAATACTTCTCCAATATTAATATAAGCGTAGCCCTTATAAACTTCAATATTTTCTTTTTCTGCTTCTTTAACAAGTTTATTTAGCGTTACCATGGCTTCATCTAATCTTCCAAGCTCTGCTAAACATTTTCCTTTTCCTAATAGTGCACTAAGTTTTGTACTCTTATATGCTATAAATTCCTCGCTAACACTGTTTTTTAGAATATCCAACGCTTTATTATAACCTTTTAAAGCATCTTCCGTTAGACTTAATTTTAATTTATTGTTGGCAATATTTGTAGAGCTTACACTTTGTAATCCATAATCTTTAGTGAACTCAGAAAACTTCTTAGCTGCCAAATAATAGGTTACAGCTTCATCATAAATTCCCAAGAGATAATAAGAACTTCCTAACAGTATATTACTATTAATAATTTTTGTTGTATCCTTTAAGTTTTTTGCTGATTTTAATGCCTTTCTTATACTTTTGACTGCATTAATATGATTAGATCTTTTATATGCTATAAAACCTTTTTGAGATTGAGAAAAATATAGAATAGTATCATTCCTTTCTTTAATACCTCTTTCCAAAAAAAGTTTTACTAACGCAAGAGATTTGCTAGTATCTTTTTCTGTACGAAGTGTTTTTCGTATCAACTTTTTCACTTGTTTTCTTGTCCCAATATTTAAGATAAAATCTTTCATCTCATTAGTAATAATGATGGAGTCTTTATCTTGATTTTGTGCTATTGAAAAAAAAGGAATGATATAAATAAGCCCATAGTAGAACCAATATTTTTTATTAAAGTTAAAGGAGGTAGTAGACATTATTTGGAGTTAATGTAGTTCTTATTTAGTTGGTAACAAATTATATAATCTTTTTTGTAATACCTATTATAAAAACTACTCATGAGTACAAAATGTTACGCTTATTATAAAATTTATAGGCAAAAAATGATAAATTAAGCCTTTCTAAAGTAGTTAAGGTAAGAACTCTATATTTAGATTTGTGTTATATTTTCATAAAAATGACCTTAAAAATTTCTTAGAATTCTGCATATTTGCAATCGAAAAATAATGATTCCATGAAAAAATTTATTGTAGTATCTATTGTTTCTTTACTTGCGTTTTCTTGTAGCAAAGAAAGAAAAACAAACATGTTGGTGAAAGGTGAGATTAAAGGATTAAAAAAAGGAACCTTATACTTACAAAAAATGAAAGATACAGTATTAATATCTGTTGATTCAATTCAATTATTTGGAGAGAATACTTTTACGCTTTCTGATTATGTTACTTCTCCTGTAATGTATTATCTAACTTTTAAAAGTGGAGATAATCAACCTAAAAATTTAATGTTTTTTGGTGAAGAAGGAGAAATTACTATTAAAGATAATATTGAAGAATTTGGTTTTAAACCTACTATATCTGGATCTAAGAATCAAAAGGTAATGGATTATTTTAATGAAATCAATCATAAATTTAAAATGCAACGCTTAGATTTTATTGCTAAAGATATTGAAGCTAGGAAAACCTATGATTCTTTAGCTGTTGATAGTTTAGAAAAAGCGTACAAGAGAATGGTTCGTAGACGATTTTTATATACTACAAATTTTGCAGTTTCTAATAACAATTCTGAAGCTGCTCCATATATAGCTTTATCAGAACTTTTTGATGCCAATGTATATCTTTTAGACACCATTAATAATAGTTTAACAGACAAAGTAAAACAGTCTAACTATGGTAAACGACTTCAGAAGTTTATAGATGGTATTAAAAAAGATGAAAAATCAAAAGAAATAAAAACTAGTGATAAATAAAAAATCCCGCCGATGAGCGGGATTTTTTATTACTTAATCTATTTTTCTGAAGCTATATATTTATCTACTAAATCTTCTAGTACATTTAGTGGCAATGGACCATTGGTTAACATTACATCATGAAATTTCCTAACATCATACGCATCACCAAGTGCTTTTTTTGCTTTCTCTCTTAGTTCTAAGATCTTCAGCATACCTATTTTGTAAGCTGTAGCTTGACTTGGCATCACAATATGACGCTCCACCATTTTAATAGCATCTGATTCCGCATTTGGTGTATTATCAGTATAATATTTAATTCCTTCTTCTCTTGTCCACTTTTTAGCATGGATTCCTGTATCAACTACTAAACGACAAGCTCTCCATAATTCCATAGCTAAGCGACCAAAATCAGAATAAGGATCTGAATAAAAGCCCATTTCTTTAGGAATATACTCAGAATACAGTCCCCAACCTTCAACATACGCTGTATATCTACCTAATTTTCTAAACATTGGCATATCTTTTAATTCTTGAGCAATAGCGATTTGCATATGGTGACCTGGAATTCCTTCATGATATGCTAAAGCTTCCATTTGATACGATGGCATACTTGCCATATCATACATATTTGCATAATATGTTCCTGGCCTAGAACCATCTAATGCTGGTTGCTGATAAAATGCTTTTCCTGCTGATTTTTCCCTAAAAGCTTCAACTGCTTTTACTTGTAAATCTGCTTTAGGCTTAGTGATAAACAATTCATCTAAACGTGTTTTCATGGTATTTATAATGCTTTCTGCTTTATCCATGTATTCTTTTCTTCCAGCATCACTATCTGCATAATAAAACTGTTTATCGGTTTTCATGAATGCAAAAAACTCCTGTAGCGTTCCCTTAAAGCCAACTTTTTCCATGATTTTTTTCATTTCACCATGTATTCTTGCTACTTCTTCTAAACCTATTTTATGAATCTCTTCAGCAGTTAAATCTGTCGTTGTTGTTCTTTTTAGTGCATTATTATAGAACTCAGCACCGTTTGGAAATTTCCAAGCTCCATCATCAGTAGAAGCTACTTTTTCTTGCTCTTCTAGTGTTTCAATCAAGTTTGTATAGCCTGCAAGTACATCTTCTTTTAGCGCTTTAACTGCCTGAGCTATTAAAGATTTCTTGTCTTCTTCTTTAATATCTAGTTTATTTACTTTTGTTTCAAAATCATTTAAAAGTGTGCTTTTTGTTGTAGAAGTATCAAAAGGTTGTCCTTTAATTAAGTTCTTAGAGTCATCTAAAACTTTAGCAAAAACAAACTTTGGAATCATTATTCCAGCTTCTTGACGCTTTTTTAAATTAGCTACTAATTGTGTAAACATTGGTTTGATTCCTTCTAATCTGCGAATATAATCTTCAGCATCTTTCTGATTTTTAATTTGATGCATGTTGATTAAAAATGCTGGAATTTCAGCTTGCATTCCATGCATTTGATTTACAGGATACGTATATAACCTATATTTATCATCTGCAACTTTTTGCTCCATACTTTGTTTAAACAGATCGTAACTTAATTTTGATGCTTCATCCAAAGCGTTTACATTAATCGAATCTTTTAGCCATTGTAATGCTTCTTTGGTGTATACTATTTCTTTATCAAAAAAATCATCTGATAAATCATTCCACTTATCTGCATCCTTCTTTATCCCTAGATAAGATTGATACATTGGAGTACGGTCTAAGGTTTCTTGAAATTGTTTTTGAAAAAAATCATTTAATTTTTTAGACTCTTTAACTATATCTTCCTTAGAAGGTTGAACTTCTTTTGAGTCCTCTGTTTTACAAGCTGTAAAAGCTAGTAAAATACATACAGCGAATACTGCCTTACGATAAATTAACTTCATTATAATTTTGTTTGGTTTGTAAAGATAGTTATTACTACACGATACTTTCGTCTTGTTTAAAATAAGCCTTCTTTTTTGAATTCCATACTTAAAAACCCTATTTAAAATGAATTAAAAACAGGTTATTATTATGGTCTTTTTTTTTAAATCAATTAATATTTCTGAGAAAGAAACAGACAATTAACCCCTTATAAAACAAATGTTTAACAAAAAAAGTTAAAAAATAAACAAACAACATAAAAAACAGTGTTTTTCCTGTGTTTTTTTATCTAAAAAACAAGATGTATTTAAGATTGTTTAAGTACATTTATATCACAATAAACAAAGAGTATCATTGAATTCTGAATTATAAGATTAAATCTACCAAGTGTAAGAATTCGTGGGGGAAGTACTTTTGTATATAAGGGCTAATATTCAAATTAGCCCTTATTGTTTTTAAGTTTATTGAATCACTCTTTTTTTTAATCTAGTGTAAGTTTCCATAACACCTTATTGGTATCAATACATAATACAATATACCTAATTACACAAAGAATCTTATTGGTTACATTTTTTTCTTGATTATAGTAGTTGTGGTATACATAAGGTTTCTTAAAAAATTCTATCAAATTCACATTCATTCATACTGAAACTATAGGTTTAAAACAGCAAAATATTAGTTCGTATAGCTATTTGTATTATTTAAGTTTATTCTTTTCTTACAGAAAAAATAAAACCATAAAAAAAACGCCTCTTTTCAGAGGCGCTTCCTTAGTTACTAACATATTTTTCTATTGATTGCTCGAGGTGACATTTTTTCCTCCTTTTACAATGTAGAAATATGATCTTCTATTTCGTTGATGTTCTTCTTCTGAACATTTGTTTTGATTGCTATCGTCACAGTTATTTAATAACTGGTCTTCTCCGTAGCCTACCGCACTGTCAATTCTATTAGGTGCAATACCTCTGGATATGATATAATCTCTTGTTGATTTTGCTCTATTGGTAGATAGTGTTCGGTTATACTCTTTTGTTCCTCTACTATCTGTATGCGACTCAATACGAATCACCATATCTGGATGGTTTTTCATAACAGTTACAATATTTTCTAATTCATACTTAGAGTCTTCTCTTATGTTATATAAATCAAAGTCAAAATAAATTGGCTTTATAATTATTTGAGCTCCGGCTAATCCTTTATCAATTAACGATTCTAAGGCTAAATTAGTTACGATAGATTTGTTATCTATACTTTCTGTTGCTGTTCCTTTTTGATCATTTCTATAGTCGTCTTTAGAAGCAACTACTGTAAAACTTTTTTCACAATCTATACTTTCAAAACTATAACGCCCGTCTTTTTGAGTAATAGCTTCTTGTAATGGCTCTCCTATGTCATTAATTAATCGTACTTCAGCTCCTGAAATTGGTTTCCCTGTTTTAACGTCTGTAACTACTCCTGTGATTATCTCTTTACAACGCTTTATAGTAAAACTGTAAATATCATCATCTCCTTTTCCTCCTTTTCTATTTGATGAGAAAAAGCCTCTAGTGAGTTCTTTATTAATTACAAAAGCAAAATCATCACGCGATCCATTTACTGGCTTTCCTAGGTTAACAGGTTCAGTGTATGCTTTTTCTTCTATTTTTGATTCAAAAACATCTAAGGCTCCTAATCCTAAATGACCATCTGATGAAAAATATAAGGTATTATCTGCTCCTACAAAAGGGAACATTTCTCTTCCTTCAGTATTGATTTCTTTACCTAAATTTACTGGTTTTCCATACACATCTTCTTCATAAATATTTACTTTATATATGTCTGTTTCTCCATATCCATAAGGCATGTCTGACACAAAATATAATGTTTTTTCATCTGGGCTTAATGCTGGATGACCTACAGAATAACTTTCACTATTAAAGGGCAATTCTTTGATATCTGCCCATTTCTTACCAGATTTTTTTGCTTTATAAATTTTTAAATGTGAAATGTTCTTTTTATCTCCTTGCAGATTTCTTCCATCGTAATTATCTCTGGTGAAAAACATGGTTCTTCCATCTTTAGTAATCACTGCATTCGATTCGTGAAATTCTGTACTTATCGAATTGATTTTACTAACTTGCTCTACATCTAAAATCTCACCTCCTTTTAAATCCGCCAAATAGGTACCATAAATATTTAAATAAGGTTGGTTGTTCCAATTGTAAATGTCTTTTGATTTTGTCTTTTTATCCTTAACTAAAGGTTTAGTAGAAGAGAAATAAAAACGATCTTCATCTATAAAACCTCCAAAATCTGAATACTTTGTATTAGATGATAAATTATGAACGTTGATATATGTACTATTCGTCTTAGAATAATCGTTAAAATAACTTGCATGGTTTTGTAATTCTTTTGGACGACTATCATCACGTTCTACTTCTCTAATTTTTAATAACCACTTGTCTGATTCTTCAACTTTACCATTACTTCTTAAAGTTTGTGCATATCTAAAAATATGAGTAGCTGTAACATCCTTTTCATGACTCTTCATTAATTTTTGATACCAAGGTTCTGCTTTTTCAAAATCGCTATTAAAGTAATATGAATCAGCAAGTCTGCTAAGTACTTCATAGGAATTATCTCCTTTCTTTTGAATGTCTAAGTATAAATCTGCCGTTTTCTTGTACGCAAATTCTTTAAAATAACGATCTGCTGTAGCATGCTGTCCAAAACTTGCTGTTATACTAATAATAGTTAATAAATATAATATTCTTTTCATGTGACAGTGTATTATATGGTTAGAAGAATCTTGGTGATTTTGGTATCTTTTTCGGAATAGTCTGCCAGCGTAACATTAATTCATAAGTACCAGAATTAAATCTCTGGTAATTTGAAGTTGTTAAATCATATGCAAAGCCCATTCCCAAATTTTTAGTGACTTGAAAACCTAATAGAGCACTAATAGAATCATCCCATCTCCAAGCTACACCGGCTGTAAATTTTTGATTAAACATAAAGTTAGCCGAAACGTCTAAAGATAGCGGAGCTCCATTAACTACTTTGACAAGTGTTGCTGGTTTAAATTTAATACTTTCATTTAAATCGAACACATAACCTCCAATTAAGAAGAAATGTAAACGTTCTATCGCTACTCTATCTCCTCCGAAATTATTATCATCATAATGCTCCGTACGTAATAAATTTGGTACTGCTGCTCCTACATACCATTTAGGCCTATAATAAAACACACCAGCTCCAATAGTAGGTAAAATCCTATCTAATACTCCTAAAGCTTGATCAGAAGGATCATTAGGATTTCCTCGGTTAGGATCTACATTTAAACTACGTCCTCCGAGCTTTAAACCAAAAGCTAAATTACTATCTTCTGCTAATTCAACTGTATATGAAGCATTAACATCAAAATATAATTCACGAGCGGGACCAATTTCATCATTTGTTAAGTTAACACCTAAGCCTACCCCACTTCTTCCAAGTGGAGTATCAAAACTTAGTGTTTGTGAATCTGGTGCGCCATCAATACCAACCCATTGTGTACGGGCAATACCAGTAATTATGGTATAGCCTGATGTACCTACATAGGCTGGATTAACTCGCATCGTATTATACATGTACTGTGTGTACTGAGGATCTTGTTGTGAAAAAGCGCTCACAGTGATTAATAAAAAAACTAGTATATACTGTATATTATTCTTCATTTCGAAATAATTTTTCATGTCGTTTTTACTTAGAATTAATGTATAACCATCCTGTTCTCGGTTCTGAACCATCGCCTAGATCTATCACATAGAAGTAAGTACCTGTTGGTAATTTATCATCTTCTACTACTGTTGCTCTACCATTTGATATACCTCTAAATGCCTTATCTGCATTATTATATCCTTGAACTTTATACACGGTGTTACCCCAACGGTTAAAGATTTCAACAGTGTTATTACTGTACTCATCATTGGTTATACCTTGTATGTTAAAGAAGTCATTTGAAGCATCACCATTCAGAGTTAAAACGTTAAAGATCTCTATATCATCATCAGAAATATCTAAATAATCTGGTATACCGTCTCCATCACTATCTACAGCATCACTTGGATTACCATTACCATCTGGGTCTGGATCTTCATTTGCTGTATCTTCTCCGTCACCATCGTCATCAGTATCTAGATAGTTTGGTATACTATCACCATCGGTATCTAAGGCATCATCTGGAATACCATCACCGTCTGCATCTGGATTTTCTTCTGATGTTAATACTCCATCTCCATCATCATCTAAATCTAAATAGTTAGGAATACCATCTCCATCTGAATCTACATTTGCAGGATCGGCAGTTGGATTACCAAACTCATCTAAATCTTCTTCTACAGTTAACACTCCATCATTATCATCATCAGTATCTCTAAAGTCTGGAACATCATCATCATCTGAATTTTGCGTATCACTTGCTCCATTATCTAGTCCATCATTAGAATCGAATCCGTCATCTAAATCAGCTCCTTCGAAAGCGTCATCCAATCCATCTCCATCTGTATCTACCCTTACTGGGTCAATATCGGCTACTCCGTCTCCATTTGTATCAAAGGCTTCTACTGTATCTGGAACATTATCATTATCTGAATCTGTATCTAAATAATCTGGAATAGTATCTGCATCAGTATCTACTGGTGTTCCTATTGGAGTTCCTCCATTATCTGTATCATAAGCATCATCTAATCCATCTCCATCAGTATCATTTCCTGTTGGTGGTACATAACCTACAGTAGGTTGAGCTTCTACATTATCTGGAATACCATCATCATCTGAATCAATATCTAAATGATTAGCTACTCCATCATCGTCTGTATCAAAACCAGCTTCAGGTGCATTGTCATTGTTTCCAATTGTTGGATCAGTATCATCATCATCTAAGTATACTGGTACTCCATCCATATCTGCATCAGTATCAGGATCAATACCTCCAGGCGTTTCGTCTACATCTAAGATTCCATCATTATCATCATCAATATCATTCGCATTAGAAATACCATCACTATCATTCTCATCTGCTACCATTATAGTAACAACTGCAGTATCACAAACTGGCATTCCTGATTCATTATTACACACCTCATACTCTATTGTTACTGTTTGACCTCCTTCACCTGCTAATGGAGTATATAATAATGTTCCTGCTCCTGGATCGAATATGATAGTACCTTGAGCTGTACCATTTCCTGTATCAACTATACTTGTAGTACCTAAATTATTAGGATCATTATTCGTTAGGTAATCATCATTTGCTAGAATATCTATCAATGTTGACTCTCCTAATTCTGCTAAACTTGTATCGTCTTGAGCAGTTGGGTCATTAGGGTTAGGGTCTGTTGCATCAGAATTACCATCGTTGTCAGTATCAGCATCTTGCGGATCTGTGGTTACTCCATTTGGATCTAATGGGGTATCAGGGTCATCTACTCCTGTTAATTCTTCTCCATTATTTAATCCATCTCCATCACAATCTAACTCATTCCAAGCTGCATCTACCAACGCTGTATCTTGACTTGAACCTTGGTAATCACATCCGTCATTTGGATCTGTACCATCTACTGCTTCTTGACCATCAGTAACTCCATCCCCATCTGTATCTGGATTTTGTGGATCTGTAGTTACTCCATTTGGATTAGCTGGGGTACTTGGATCATCTGTTCCTGTAGTTTCTTCTGCATTCGTTAATCCATCGTTATCACAGTCTGAAGTGTTCCATGTCGCCTCTACATCTGCCAGTACTTGATTTGCAGCATTGTAATCACAAATATCATTTGGATCTGTACCATCTATTGCTTCTTGACTATCAGTAACTCCATCTCCATCTGTATCTGCATCTTGTGGGTCAGTTATTGCTCCATTCGGATCAGCTGGAGTAGTTGGATCATCAACTCCTGTAGCTTCTTCCTCGTTATTCAATCCATCTCCATCACAATCTGCATCATTCCATGTTGATTCAACATTTACTAACACTTGACTTGCAGCTTCGTAATCACAAACATCATTTGGATCTGTACCATCTATAGCTTCTTGACCATCAGTTACTCCATCTCCATCTGTATCTACATCTTGTGGATCAGTAGTTACTCCATTTGGATTAGCTGGGGTACTTGGATCATCTGTTCCTGTAGTTTCTTCAGCATTGGTTAATCCATCATTATCACAATCCGTAGTATTCCATGATGACTCAACATTAGCTAATACTTGACTTGATGCATTGTAGCTACAAACATCATTTGGATCTGTACCATCTATTGCCTCTTGGCCATCGGTTACTCCATCTCCATCTGTATCTGCATCACTTGGATCTGTTGTTTCTCCATTTGGATCAGCTGGTGTACTAGGATCATCATTTCCTGTTAATTCTTCACCATTAGTTAATCCATCTCCATCACAATCTGCAGCATTCCATGTTGCTCCAATATTTGCCACTACTTGACTTGTAGCATTGTAACTACAAGGGTCATTTGGATCTGTACTATCTATTGCCTCTTGACCGTCAGTAACTCCATCATCATCTGTATCTGAATCTGTTGGATCTGTAGTCACTCCATTTGGATTAGCTGTGGTACTAGGATCATCAACTCCTGTAGTTTCTTCTGCATTCGTTAATCCATCGTTATCACAATCTGAAGTGTTCCATGATGATTCAACATTTGCTATTACTTGACTTGCCACATTGTAATCACAAACATCGTTTGGATCTGTACCATCAATTGCTTCCTGACCATCAGTAACTCCATCTCCATCTGTATCTGCATCATTTGGATCTGTTGTTGCTCCATTTGGATCAGCTGGCGTACTAGGATCATCATTTCCTGTTAATTCCTCACCATTAGTTAATCCATCTCCATCACAATCCGCAGCATTCCATGTCGCTCCAATATTTGCCACTACTTGACTTGTAGCATTGTAACTACAAGGGTCATTTGGATCTGTGCTATCTATTGCCTCTTGACCATCGGTTACTCCATCATCATCTGTATCTGAATCTGTTGGATCTGTTGTTGCTCCATTAGGATTAGCTGGTGTACTAGGATCGTCTGTTCCTGTAATTTCCTCTGCATTGGTTAATCCATCATTATCACAATCTGCAGTATTCCATGATGATTCAACATTTGCTATCACTTGACTCGATGTGTTATAATCACAAACATCATTTGGATCTGTACCATCAATTGCTTCCTGACCATCAGTAACTCCATCTCCATCTGTATCTGGATCTTGTGGGTCTGTTGTTGCTCCATTCGGATCTGCTGGTGTACTAGGATCATCAACTCCTGTAGTTTCTTCTGCATTCGTTAATCCATCACTATCACAGTCCGCTGAGTTCCATGTTGCTCCAACATTTGCCACTACTTGACTTGCTGCATTATAATCACAAGGATCATTTGGATCTGTACCATCTATAGCTTCTTGACCATCAGTAACTCCATCATCATCTGTATCTGAATCTGTTGGGTCTGTAGTCACTCCATTTGGATTAGCTGGGGTACTAGGATCATCTGTTCCTGTAGTTTCTTCTGCATTCGTTAATCCGTCACCATCACAATCCGCAGCGTTCCATGATGCATCTACATTAGCTAACACTTGACTTCCTGCATTATAATCACAAGGGTCATTTGGATTCGTTCCATCTATAGCCTCTTGACCATCAGTAACTCCATCTCCATCTGTATCTGGATCTTGTGGATCTGTTATCGCTCCATTTGGATCAGCTGGCGTACTAGGATCATCAACTCCAGTAGCTTCTTCCTCATTATTTAAACCGTCACTATCACAGTCCGCATCATTCCAAGTTGACTCTACATTAGCTAGTACTTGACTTGCCGCCTCGTAATCACAAACATTGTTTGGATCTGTTCCATCTATAGCCTCTTGACCATCAGTAACTCCATCTCCATCCGTGTCTGGATCTTGTGGATCTGTAGTTACTCCATTTGGATTCGCAGGAGTACTAGGATCATCCGTTCCTGTAGTTTCCTCAGCATTGGTTAATCCATCATTATCACAATCTGAATTATTCCAAGAAGCTTCTACGTTAGCTAATACTTGACTTGATGCATTGTAATCACAAACATCGTTTGGATCTGTTCCATCAATTGCTTCTTGACCATCGGTTACTCCATCACCATCTGTATCTGGATCTTGTGGATCTGTAGTTACTCCATTTGGATCAGCGGTAGTAGTTGGATCGTCAGTACCTGTAGTTTCCTCTGCATTAGTTAATCCATCACTATCACAATCTGCATCACTCCATGCTTGCTCAACATTAGCTATTACCTGATTAGCAGCATTGTAATCACAAACATCATTTGGATTCGTACCATCAGTTGCTTCTTGACCATCTGGTACTCCATCACCATCTGTATCCTCATCTAATGGATCTGTTATAACTCCATTTGGATCAATCGGTGTACTAGGATCATCCGTTCCTGTAATTTCTTCTGCATTAGTTAATCCATCGTTATCACAATCCAATGTATTAAATGCTGGTATTGGCGTAAGCGTTTGATTTGCTAAAACGAAACTACATATGTCATTTGGATCTGTACCATCTACTACTTCTTGACCGTTTGGAACTCCATCTCCATCTGAATCTATTTCCTCTCTAAAGTCTACTTCTGTAGTACTTGGATCATCATTGTTATCCGTTCCTGAAGCTCCTGAATCTAAGTTATCGTTTACATCTTGAGACGTACCTGGCGTTGGGTTAATGTTCGCATCGAAACCATCATCTAATCCGTCACCATCAGCATCAGTATTAGTAAATGCTCCTTGACCTGCCTCTAATACATCATCAATACCATCGTTATCACTGTCCGTATCTAAATAGTCTGGATCATCAGTACCATCTGTATTTTCTGGACTATCAATAAATGCTGAGCCTTCATAAGCATCATCAATACCGTTACCGTTACCATCTATGTTACTTGGTGCTGTGTAACTAGCCGTTGGTTGTGCTTCTACGTTATCTGGAATACC
>NZ_MSMP01000048.1 GCF_001936575.1 Tenacibaculum agarivorans | reverse complement strand
TTTTAGGAACCACAGAAGATGGTAAACACATCAGTGGTGTATATAAAGTAAACTTATCTGAACTCCGTGCTGAAAATCCTTTAAAAATTAGTCCATATGTAAATGATGCTACTAAAGACAAACATTTATTCGAAACCTTTATTTCCAATGGTACATTGAAGTTTGGAGCCAATGGTTTAGCTGTTGATGATGAAGGTAACTTGTATACAGGTATTATGGAAGAAGGCACTGTGCTTAAAACTAGTATGGATGAAGATAATGTTAAAATCAAAACTATTCCTTTTGCGAAAGGCATGATTGCAACCGATGGAATGAAATGGGATTCTAGTACACAAAAACTATATATTACAGATTTATTTGCTAATGCAGTATATAGTATTGATACAAATGGGAAACTAAATTTACTTGCAAAAAATGGTGATACTGATGGTGCAGATGGAAAACTAGACGGACCATCTGAAGTTGTTATTCGAAATAAAGATATTATTGTAATGAACTTTGATGCTGTTTTTGACAATCCAAAAATGGTAAACACCAAAGCAGATCAACCCTATACATTATCTATAATACCTTTGGAGTAGCAACATCTTAACGTATAAATTTTAAATAATAAGGCTGTCTGAAAATCGTCATTCCGAGCTTTTCGACTGTCGCTCAAGACAGATGAAACGAAGGAATCTTTTAAATTTAAGTTACTAATAATAAGATTACTTCAAAATTAAATTTTTCGTAATGACGTTTGAAAATACCTTTTTCAGACAGCCTCATTGTAATTTTGAATGATTATTTTTGAGATATTATTGATCAAAAATGATGAAACAAGTATTCCTAATAATCACAATTTTTATTGCACTATCAGGATGTAATTCTCAAGATACATCCGATACTAAGAGATTAAATATTGTAGAATTCAATTCAGCTATTACTAAAGATAACGTTCAACTCATTGACGTTAGAACACCTAAAGAATGTGAACAAGGACATATTCCTAATGCGATAGTCATTGACTATTTTGCTGATGATTTTATCACTAAAGCTAAAACACTAGATAAAAATAAGTCTGTGTATTTGTATTGTAGAAGTGGTAAAAGAAGTGCCAAAGCTTCTAAAAAACTACAAACCTTGGGTTTTACTCAAGTTTACGATTTAGAAGGTGGATATTTAAAGTGGAGTAAGGAGCATAACTAAAACTTTTGTATTTAGAATAAAATTGTGTCAATTAGAGTCTACCGACAAAAATTTTATGAAACGACTGTAAAAACTTGATCTATTGATAAGAATTATTAAAATCAAGGTAGCATGATTTTCGTTATTAAATAAATAGATTACTTCTTCACTTCACTATGTTTCGTTTATCGTAATGACACTTCCCAAAATACTATCATTACTATCTTTTGTTGGTTATGGCAAACGATCCCTGAGTTTATCGGAGGGAGAGTGAAGCAATCTTCGTTTTAGAAACAGGATTTTCGTTATTAAATCAGTAGATTACTTCTTCACTTCACTATGTTTCGTTCATCATAATGACACTAGAAATTCAATGTTGTCACAGCTGTTTTACAAAACTTCACTGGATATATCTAAACCTAACTTACCTTCATTTTTAGATATAGTTTTCTTTTGATTTTAATAGATTTAATCACCATAAAAGAATTCAATTTCGTAAAAAACCATATTTAAACTCATTTTTGTTTATCATTTTGTTAAATTTGTTAAACATGAAATTGATTCGTTTCACAAATAAAGGTATTTATTGTATTCCAGGTAAGTTTTATCTGGATCCTTGGTATCCTGTAGATTATGCTATTATTTCTCACGGACATGCAGATCATGCACGCTGGGGAATGAAACATTATTTGTGTCATACGCTGACTAAAAACATCATTAAACATAGAATTGGCGCAGATATATCTGTAGAAACTTTGAATTACAATGAACCTAAAACGATAAATGGTGTAAAAATTAGTTTTCATCCAGCAGGACATATTATTGGTTCTTGTCAAATTCGCTTGGAATATAAAGGTAAAGTTGTGGTGTTTTCTGGAGATTATAAAATTAAAGAAGACGGACTTACCACGCCTTTTGAATCTGTAAAATGTCATGAATTTATAACGGAAAGTACGTTTGGTTTACCGATTTACAAATGGCAACCAGAACATCTCTTAAAGGCTCAGATTCACGATTGGATTCAAATGAATCTCTCCAACAATAGAACCAGTGTCTTTTTTGGTTATTCTTTAGGTAAATCTCAAAGAATCATGAAACTCTTGGAAGATTTCGATGAAATCTATGTACACAATGCTATTCATCATATTAACAATGCTATAGAAACTTCTGGAGTTGCTTTGCCAAAAACAATTCGACTAGATGGTAATTTTAAGAAAGACGACATGAAAAACAAGATTGTTATCATGCCACCAGCATTATTGGGAAGTAAATTATTGAAAAGAATTCCGAATGCAGCGACGGCCATTTGCTCTGGTTGGATGCAAATTCGTGGAAATAGACGCTGGCGTGGTGTTGATGCAGGATTTGTTGTGAGTGATCATGCAGATTGGGATGGTTTATTACAAGCAGTGAAAGCTTCAGAAGCAGAAAAAGTGTATGTGACTCATGGTTCACAAGCTTCATTTTCTAGATATTTAAATGAAATCGGAATTGAATCTGAAGAAGTAATTACGGAATACGGAGAAGAACAGATCAATTCAGAAGAAAAAAAGACTGTAGCAATAGCAGCATCAAAATAAATGAAAGCCTTTACGCAACTTATTAATAGTATCGAAATAACGAATAAAACCAATGCTAAGATTGAAGCTTTGGTTCGTTACTTTAAAACTGCTGAGGATAAAGATAAGTTGTGGATGATTGCTTTATTTACTGGTAAACGTCCTTCAAGACCCGTAAAATCGTCATTTATGAAAGCGTGGTGTATGGAAATTTCTAAAATTCCAGAATGGCTTTTTTTAGAGAGTTACAGTACGGTTGGAGATTTAGGTGAAACTTTGGCTTTGTTATTACCCGATCCTTCAAATACTATAGAAAAACCAGTGTATGAATGGATGGACGAATTGGTGCAATTAAAACCTAAAACAGAAGAAGAGAAAAAAGAGTATGTGCTAAAAGCCTGGAACGGATTACAACCACAAGAACGTTTGATCTTTAATAAGTTAATTGGTGGAAGTTTCAGAATTGGTGTATCTAAAAAAACACTGGTAAATGCTTTAGCAAAACTTACCAATACAGATGTAAATCAATTGATGCATAGCATAATAGGTAATTGGGATATCAACGCTATTACTTTTAATGAATTGCTGTCAGGAGCGCATATTAATTATGATAATTCAAAACCTTATCCGTTTGCTTTGGCTTATAGTTTAGAGAAAGAATTAAATGAATTAGGAACAATTGAGGATTGGCAAATAGAGTACAAATGGGATGGTATTCGTGGACAAATTGTAAAGCGAAATGACGAGATATTCATTTGGAGTAGAGGAGAAGAGTTGGTTACGAATCAGTTTCCTGAGTTAATTGAAGCATTTCAAACTTGGGAAGGAGATTTTGTAATTGACGGAGAGATTTTAGCTATAAAGGATTCCAGTGTGTTGTTATTTAATGATTTACAAAAGCGATTGAATCGCAAAAACATCAGTAAAAAGTTGTTACAAGAAGTTCCAATAGGATTTTATGCCTATGATATCATGGAGTTTCATCAACAAGATCTTAGAGAAACTTCTTTAGCTTCTAGAAGAATTCAATTAGAAAATCTATTCGAAAATAACACTTCGACCAGCGTAAAATTGTCTGAAACTATATATGTTCAAGATTGGAATGAATTGAATGCGATTCGAAATGAGTCTCGAAAGTTGAATTCAGAAGGTTTAATGCTGAAGCAAAAGAGTTCTACTTATCATATTGGAAGAAAAAAAGGAACGTGGTGGAAATGGAAAGTTGATCCGTTAACTATTGATGTTGTGATGATTTACGCACAAAAGGGTAGTGGACGAAGAAGTTCAAAATATACCGATTACACGTTCGCCGTTAAAAAAGAGGATCAATTGGTTACGATTGCAAAAGCATATTCAGGATTAACAGATGCGGAAATTACAGAAATTAGTAGATGGGTAACGAAGAATGCGACTGAAAAATTTGGACCTGTAAGAACTGTAAAACCTGAGTTAGTGTTTGAAATTGCATTCGAAGGTATTGCTTTGAGCAATCGACATAAATCTGGAGTTGCCTTACGTTTTCCAAGAATAAAACGTTGGAGAAGAGATAAAAAAGTAGAGGAGATCGATACGATTGAATCGGTAAAAGATTTAATTTTCAAGCAATGAGAAAATTAGAAGAAACCAGCGGTTACCAAATTATCGAAGATTGGATGGCATCAAAATCCTTTTCACCTTTTGATTTTCAATTGAAAGCTTGGAAAAAATATTCCAATAATTATAGTGGTTTAGTGGTTGCTCCAACGGGTTTCGGAAAAACATATTCGATGTTTTTGGCGGTTGTTATTGATTATTTGAACAATCCAGATTCCTATAAAAAAGGATGCAAATTACTGTGGATTAGTCCGCTTCGTTCTTTAGCGAAAGATTTACAAAAAGCCATGCAAACTGCTATTGATGAGATTGGTTTGGATTGGGTAGCTTCAGTAAGAAATGGCGATACACCTCAAAATGTCCGTAGGCAACAAGAACGAAAAATGCCAGATATTTTGTTGACGACACCAGAAACCATGCATTTATTGTTTACGCAGAAAAACAACTCAAGATGGTTTAAAAATGTACAGTGTATTGTTGTGGATGAATGGCATGAATTGTTATCTACAAAACGTGGCGTTTTAACGGAACTAGCAGTGGCTAGAATACGATCATTGTCGAAAAATGTTCGTATTTGGGGAATTTCAGCTACTATTGGAAATTTGGAAGAAGCGAAAGAAGTGTTGATTCCATATTCTGGTGTAAAAACAACAATTATAACATCTAAGGAAAAGAAAAAGCTAAAAATTGTTTCGTTACTGCCAGATGAAGTGGAAGTTTTGCCTTGGGCAGGACATTTAGGCGCACATATGATTAAAAAAGTGTTGCCTATAATTTACGAGAATACCACCACTTTAATTTTTACAAATACACGAAGTCAGTCGGAATTATGGTATCAATTGTTATTAGATTCCGATCCTGATTTAGCTGGACAAATCGCTATTCACCATGGTTCTATTGATAAAAAACTAAGAAACTGGATTGAAGATGCGATTAATGATCAATTACTCAAAGCCGTTGTTTGTACTTCTTCCTTAGATTTAGGTGTGGATTTTAAACCTGTTGATTGTGTAATTCAAATTGGCTCTGCAAAAGGAATCGCAAGATTTATACAACGAGCGGGGAGAAGCGGTCATTCTCCTTACGAAGTTTCAAAAGTATATTGTTTGCCTACACATTCTTTGCAATTAATTGAAGTTTCTGCATTAAAAGAAGCCGTAAAACGAAAAGACGTGGAATCTAGAACTCCGGTAGTTTTGCCTTACGATGTTTTGGTTCAGTTTTTAGTGTCATTAGCGGTTGGAGAAGGATTTGACGAAACAAAAACCTTTGCTTTATTGCAGCAAACACATGCGTATTCACAATTATCTCTAGAAGATTTTAAATGGGCAATGTTATTCATTACTAAAGGTGGAAATACATTAAAAACCTATGAAGAGTTTCATAAAGTTGTCTTTGATGAGGAAAGTCAGTTATATAAAGTAACAAGTAGACGAATAAGTATGTTACATCGCATGAATGTTGGTGCTATTGTGAGTGATGCAATGTTAAAAGTTCGATTTATGAAAGGTGGTTTTGTGGGAATGATTGAAGAATATTTCATCTCAAAACTAAAGAACGGAACTCCATTTGTGCTGGCTGGTAGAGTTTTAGAGATTGTTCATATCAAAGAAATGACTGTTTTTGTGCGCAAAAGTTCATCTAAAAAAGCAATTACTCCAAGTTGGAAAGGAGGGAGACTACCACTAACTTCTTATTTAAGTCATTATTTACGATTAAAACTAAATGATGCTTTAGAGCCGGGAATTCGGGAACGAGAATTGAAGTTTCTAAATCCTTTATTAACAGCACAAAACAGTAATTCTCATATTCCAAAATCCGATGAGTTTTTAGTGGAGAAGATTAAAACTCGAGAAGGATTTCATTTGTTTTTTTATCCGTTTGAAGGTAGACTAGTACATGAAATTATGGCCTCGTTAATCGCCTATAGAATCAGTAAAATAAAACCAATTACATTTACCATTGCCATGAACGATTATGGTTTTGATTTGTTAAGCGATCAAGAAATTCCTGTAGATGAATTGAATATTAAAGAGCTTCTTTCCAAAGAAAACCTAATGCAAGATGCAATTGCCAGTGTAAATGCTTCAGAAATGGCGAATAGAAAATTTAGAGATATTGCCGTAATTGCCGGGTTAGTGGTACAATCGCAACCCGGAAAAAGAAAGACAAATAAAAGTTTACAATCGTCTTCGGGTTTGATATTTAGATTTTTAGAAGATCAAGAACCAAATAATTTGTTAGTACGACAAGCCTACACCGAAGTATTTAATGAACAATTGGAAGAAGCCAGATTACAAGAAGCTTTTCAGCGAATTGCTAGGAGTAAAATCATTTTAAAAGAGGCGAGTGGCTATACACCATTGAGTTTCCCAATAAAAGTAGATAGTTTACGAGATACTATGAGTAATGAGAAATTAATAGATCGTGTAAAAAGACTTCAAAACCAGCATTATAAGTTAATTCAATGAATATTTTAACAGAGGAAATTCAATTTGGCGGGGCGAGTTTAACGTTGACAAATCAACGAGTACTATATTGGAAATCAGAAGAAATGTTGATTTTGTCGGATGTTCATATTGGTAAAACGGCACATTTCAGACAACACGGAATTGCCATATCAGATCATGTTTTACATAAAGACTTACAACGATTAGCAGAGTTAATACATTATTTTTCACCTAAAAAGTTAGTTGTAGTTGGTGATTTATTTCATGCAGAATATAATTCAAATATTACCGAATTTAAAGAATGGCTAACAGATTATACAGATTTAGAGAAAGTTTTAGTCAAAGGAAATCACGACAGAATTCATTCAATGGTTTCGGAAGAATTAAATTTCACGGTCTTAAACGAATTAATGATTCAGAATATTACGTTTAAACATGATGTGGATCACGCAGACGAAAATGAATTTATAATTTCTGGACATATTCATCCTGGAGTTAAATTAAAAACTCGTGGGAAACAATATTTAAAATTACCGTGTTATTATGTGAATCATACAGAATTGATTTTACCGGCGTTTAGTTTGTTCACAGGATTAAATACGAACTATGATATTGAAAAGGGGAATATTTACGTATTTGACGACGAGATCATTTTTAAGGCAAAATAACACGGGAATAGTGGTTTTAAAACACTCTATTTAACATAATATAAAGTACATCCTATAACTGCAATCAAAAATTGCAAATTTCACAAATCAGAACCCAAATCTTAACATAAATGATTGCATTTAAGAAGAAATACGTGCAATAAAAAACCCCGACTTTGAGCATAAAGTAGGGGTTAAAAACTAGATCTTCCACGACTCTAGTCATCCTGTTGTATTTCTTATTTTGAAAACCGAGAATACGAGAGCAATATAATAAAAAAAACGCTAATCTCGTATTTTCATAACTTATTGAAAACATGGGAATTAACTATGTGAAAAGTGTTAAAATCGATGATTTACACAAACCAAAACAACAATCGTTCATTGTTGTTAGAAAATTTAATGCTCGTTATCAACTTAACGACAAGTTCAGAATTACTGATATTGCTGATAATTTTTTAGGTATTTTCTTTATTAGAAGTATCGAATTATTTCGCCTTGACAAAATAAATTCTACTATATCTTTTATGGATAAAAACTGTAATGTTGATATCTATACTGATATTATGAAACAGGTTTACGGGGTTACTGAAAAAGACACCCTTATGTCGATAGTATTTTCTAACGCTAATCCTTTAAGAGAATGCTAAAACTAATCCTCACACAAACGTTTTTCATTAACGCTTCTTTTCATATGGGATTATCACCAGAGCAAGCGGAACACCACTTAAAAGAAATACATGAACGCATCGATAAAAATCCCGATGCTATTAATGATCTTTCTTTAGAGCTAAAAGTTCACTACTTACGATATAGAAAATTTCTTAACACAACTAGCGTTTTATGATTGATACTTTAATTCTAAGATTGCATGGTTGCAATCAACAAAAAATAGGAATTACTCACGAATTAAATTACCGAAATGGTGGAGTAAGTTTGATGCAAGTACCTGAACATCATAACCTGTATTTAAAACTTTTTAATTATCAAGGCAAACATTTTGAGATTGCTAAGCGGGTTTCACAAACCACGCTTAGCAATTCTACCATGAATTTTGAGGATTATTTTACAAGTAAAACAAGTAACAAACTTAATCCTCACTTTTTAGAATTGAACAAAGTACGTTTTGTTGCAGCCGAAAAAGTATCAGAACGAAACGTTAAAGCCAACGGAAAGTATCGAGTACCGTCCAGCGAATCCGATGTCGTATTTTCTATAAATCCCGATGCGGGTTATGTAGAATTCAATATCAATGTAAATAAATACTTATTCGGTCACAACTTGGCGCAATTCATTCCACAATGCTATAGTCCAAACCGTATTAACGATAATTTTACTTTTTGGAACACTAATTCAAAACACATTCATAGACGTCTACTAGAATTTATTGATTCTTTTTTTCTAGATCTCATTTACTTTTTTGAAATAGATACTTTACCAGTTTATGAGTATATAGAACTCAATCGTATTGATATCTGTTATAATCAATTTTTTGAGAGTAGGGAAGATGCTTTACAATATTTAGAGTATCAAAAAAAGATTAGGAAAAAATGCTCTCTTGAGCAGCAAAAAAGAACAGATACTTTTGAAACTTCTATACAGTATAACACTCAAAACGGTATAAATTTCAAGATCTATCACAAAGGATCTGAATACATCAATACTAAGCACGGTGATTTTTCTAAGCATAACAGAATCAACAAGAATTATTTAAATTTTCATTTCAGAAACTCCAATGATTTTGACGCATTTAAAAAGAATCAAGACAAAATCATGGAAATGTTTAAAAAGGATACATTAGGCGATTTATTCTTATTTGACGATAAAATAGACAAGAAAATTGTAAATGAATCCTACAAGAATTTACCTTACAATACTATGTTTCTTAAGTCTGAAATGGATAAAGTATTGCGTTACGAAATAAGCTTTAAGGCTAAGGCTTTAGTTTCCATTTTTAAGAACAAATTCTTTCGCAAGAGATGCAAAATTCATCAACAACATATCCGTATGTATAAGAAAGTTCGAAAGAATTTAAAGTCACTTACAAAGCTGAACTACAACCCCTCTAAATTCGAGTATGATATATATAAGCACATGCATAATTTCCTTAATACTTCAGGTTTTGTAACATTATCTAACGAAAGAAATTTCAAGAAATACTGTATTAATTCATCCATGAATTATGATGCATCAACAATGCATTATAAAATCAATAACTATTACGAAGTATACCAAAAAGGAACTTTACTAGAAACTAGGTTTTGCGTTCCTTTTACCGATCAATTTTTACAGTATTTAGTTAATGAACTAAAAAAGCTTATAGATTATTATCAAATAGAGGAAATACAGCCTTATGATGATCTAGTCAAACGCGTTCATAAATACAACACAGAGGCAGAAAAAAAGCGTGATGATTACAACCGAATTAATGACCATTTAACATGGGAAACAACTCGATCAAAGGATATTCACGGTAATGTTTTCTTTACTAAGCAGCGCATTACAAAAGGAAACAGACGCATAACCAAAGCTTCTCAGCTCTTAACAGAAAGTCAACTAATGAAAATGGGATTTAAAACCGTCGTAGTAACTAATCTTATTGAAATTTTTAGACTTATTCATGAGAAGAATATGTCAATTGATGAGATTAAGAAATACTTAAAACTTTCGCCACCTCAATTTAATAGACGTCTTAGATTATTCAAAATGATTGGACTAAGTGAACAGAATATGAATGTAACTAAAAAAATCATTTGTAATACTGATTTTTCTAAGTACTACAGTCTTACTATGTCGTCAAATTATCAAAAGAATTTCTTTATAAAACCGAGCTATTTCCGAATAGATAGTGTTTCTAACGACAAGAGGATTACCATAACTGATTATAAATATCAAAAAAATAACTTCAATGAAAACAGTCTTAACACCGCCATATAACCTAAAAGAGGGCAGATATTTTATACACTCAGGTACAGTGTATAAATTTCATTCTTTATTAGAACATAAAGATCATTACTCCATAACATGCTCAAACCATGATTTAGTAGATATTATTACCATTCCTAAAAAATCTACTATAGATATGGTTTGCTATTTCGAATTAAAAAATTATTTATCATGAAACACTATTTAAAAATATTTACCGAACATTTTGAAGAAGTTCACAACGGTAATAAAAAAGCTGAAATAAGATTCAACGACCGAGATTTTAAGGTTGGTGACATCTTAATTTTACAAGAATTTAATCATAACAGTAATTCTTATACTGGTAGATCAACTACAAAAAAAATCACTCATATTCTTGAGGATATAGACGGAGAATTTGGTATTTCAGATGGTTATGTATTATTATCAATTAAATAAACCATTCACTATGAAAAAATACAAATTCAACCGACTTAGAAGGTTAATTATTAACTGGCTAGGCATCGACGAAATCATTGATAACATCGAATACGAAAACGAAAAATTAAATCGATTATCACAAACTGTAACTAATATATCAAAACAAAAATTATCACCAAGAAATCAACTAACATCGTCAATTTACTATACTAATGAGTTAGAAGATCTTATTAGACAAGGTGATACTAAAACAGCTGTACAAATGGTTAAATTCATAGAGAATTTAAAATTAGATTGGAACAATAAACATGTAATACATCCTTCAACTCGAGATAGGTATTTAAATCTAATTAGAAACTTACAATTAACCCTTTTAAACAACGAATAATATGCCTAGCAATAAAGAACTAATAAGTATTAAAGTAGATAAGAGTAACGAAGTTCTTAAAGAAATATTTTTATTAAAAAAGGAGTTGAAATTGAATTCAAGTCGAAAACTTGTAAGATATTTAATTCTTAATCATAGAAGGTTAAGGAATCACCTATTATTACAAGGTGAAATAGATATATAGGGGTTACTTTTTTATAACTTTAAATCTGTACTTACTTTTGTAACGTTTTCCATAAATTTTTTTTAATGTCATTATCGCGGTTAGGGGTCACTTTTTGAAACCCTTCAACCGCGATTTATTTTTGTCTTATAAAATTAATATAACTTCAAATGAGACGAAAAAACAACTCACTTTTTAAATGGCTTACCTACGGAATTTTTCTTGTTGTAGGTGCAATCTTTTCCGCAAAAGTTTTGACTTTTATGTCTAAAGTCCCTGTTGTTGGTGAAAAAATTGTAGAAACTGCTAATGACCAAAACAGTCAAGTTTAACCTTTAAATTCTTATTAAATGCAAAATAATTTTAAACTTGGCGTAAACCACAAGGAGATCATAAAAAATGAAAACGTAAAAGGAATCTTGTTAACGTTTTATCCTAGAAATACTACCGATCAATCTGTCGGTTTAAATAGTTTTTCTAAAACTTCAATTAAAATTGAACTTAGAAATTCTAAAACTAAAAGAAAAATCCAATTTTTCTCAGGTTATTTGGATGGTTTAATCGAGGCTCTTTATGCGCAAGAAACGCTTTATGAAAGTGTTTTTGAGCAACTAAATGATAGATACCAAGTATATATTCCATTTGCTGCAAGTGGTATGATTACGCCATTACATCTTAAAGATGATATCGAGTTAGTTGTAGATATTAATGTCGATCCAACTACTTTTAGTACAGGTATTTCCAAAACTACCTCATACGTAGAAATTGAAACAACTGTTACAACTAACGTTAACCACAATCGTTACTTCCCTGTAATTACTGAATACCCTATTGAATCGGGTAAAAATTCAGCTACAGAAACTTTAGGATCTGACATTGTTAAAGCTGTTTTTATCGTAGATAATTCTTTCATAGACTATTCGTCTAGTTCAGGTACAAAAATTTCTAATTTAAACTTAACAGGTTTAAAAAAGAGTGATTTAACTACTTATAACAAGAATGTTAGCGAGAATCTTTTATTTAATCAGCAGCGTCTTATGCTTGCTGTCAACCCTGATTCTACAGTCTACAATCCTGTAATTTATATAGGTGAGCCCTTAGATAACGTAAGTGTAGATCTACAATTTAATCAGGCTTCCACGCCCTTAAATAAGATCATCACAGTTAAGTTAGAAAACTATTAAACTATCAAATTATGAAGTTAATAGCAATTATTCTAAAGCTAATAGAGATGTTCAATTTGAACAGCCATGACGAGCTTGTAGAGCTTAAAAGAAAGACGAAATCATGGGAAGAGGGATGCATACATGACGACGCGACAAAGTTGCAGCAGATGTATGCTAAGCTTCACAAGGGAATCGCTTTCGAATTAGCTGCACCATTTATATTCTTGTTTGCCACTAAGTGGTTTCAAGACCAACTCAACCCTAAGTCTCCAGATAGAGACGATTATATTGACTAAACTATGGTATTTTCAACGATTTCAAATTTCATCGGTGATGGTATAGGCAACTTATTTGACTTTGATTGCATAGGTGCAAGTTTTAGCCCTGAAAAGGCTGAGCCAGAAACTAGAGATTTCATTGCAAAACTAAAGTCTAGATTTAATCTAGATTTTAGCATAAACTCTAACAATGCAATAGACGCTGAAAGCTCAGCAAATCAAGTTTTAAAAATACTTGATTACATGTCTTATTGGAGAAAAAAGACTGGAGACGGTCGAGAAGGATGCACCCGTGAAGGTGAATACCTTTCGGCTAATATCGCTAAACAAGAAGCTGACAGCCTTATTCAGAAACTCGAAAGTAGATATTCAGTTACTATTAGTAATGAAACAGGCGTATATAAATCAGGCTTTCGAGGCGCTCCAAGCAGATCAACTCCATATAGAAAAGTTACACTTAAAAATAAGACTATTTCTACTATACCTGTTAAACCAGTTGCAACGATCAAACCTGATAACTCTGATACTTTAGCCCCATCATTAGCACCACCACCAATCATAGATGTATCTAATTTTGGGGATAAAGACAAGAACAAAGAAACCTCTAAATCTGGTTTTATCTGGGTGATTTTAGGTTTCATATTATTAGTTTTCACTAAAAAAATTAAATTTTAATTATGTTTTTCGATAAACCAAAGAGAAAGCGTCGCCTTAGATATTGTGTAAAAGTGAAAGGTACCATAGTATCTAAACATTACACAAAGAAAGCCGCTTTTAAAGCTTCAAAATCAATTAGAGGCGCACAAGTATACTCATTAATTACCAAGCAACGAGTTTACCGCTAGAAATAACGCTAGCATCCTGTTATATTTTAATTATAGAGCAACAAAGGCGTTTCATTGGAACGCCTTTTATTTTAAAATTATGAACAATAAAAATTACAACAATTTAAAGGAATTTTGGTTTTGGTTAGGTCCTATTATTGCTTTGTTTTTTATCCTTAAAAAAGACCCTAAACAAAAAGAAGATCTACAAAAAAAGATGCTTCAAAATTCACCATCAATCTCAAAGAAAGAGCCTTGCAAATGTTCTTCAACTTCAAAACAACAATCTACTATAGAAACAAATTACATTATAGTAGATGAAGAAACATTGGAAAGATCTCACGACGTAGGTCTTAGCGATCTATCAGATAACATACTTAACTCAACTAATAACAAATTATGAAAAAAAAATTCCGTAAATCATTACTAATGATTCTAGCAGCTATTGCAGCTATGTTTTTCTTTACTAGAAGAAGAGAAAAAAAATTTGAAAATGTTAAAGACAAAGGAACTTTAACTGACGATATGGCATTATCAATAGCCAATGAAGCACAAAAAGCAATGAAAGGCTTAGGTACTTCAGAACAAACACTTGCTAACATTTTGCTCCCATTAACTGAAGCAAATTTTAACAAAGTCTTTGATCAATTTGGTAAAAGAAAGTATAGAAAATTGTTTTATAACGAAGACTGGAATTTAGCCCAATGGCTAAAAGAAGAGCTTAAAGACGAAAAGGAAATTAAGCCATATTACAAGTTCACTAGAGTCAGATCTTAAATGAAAAATCTACAGAACATACAAGGATTTTTAAATTCAATAAATTCAAAAAACATTGGTTTTTTAAAGCTACTATTAATCACAGTAATGGTAGCTTTAGTTCTTTGTTTTTTACTACTCTTAACTCCTTTTTTAACCATTATCGCAATTTTCTATTTCTTCTTTGATACGATAAATAGTATTCATAGGAGAATTATAAATTTTAGATACAAAACGAAAAAAAATGACAAACGATAGACTTTTATTTATAGAACCTCCATTTATTAGCCCACAATGGGATAAGAAGGTTACAGAAAATTTTACCTTAAAAGAGTGGTATGATAGCGTTATGGCTACATCAGAACAAAAGGAAGTTTTATTACAAACTGGAATCCCTTTAGATAAACGTATACCTAAAGTAGCACAACTTGTAAGAGACTACACTAAACAACCTGTTTATATAGGTTCTAGCTACCGTACATTAGAATGGGATTTGTCAAAAGGTAGAACAGGTACTTCGCAGCATATAAAAGGTTTAGCCGTTGATCTTAACGGTAAAGATGTTTTGCAAATGATAGAAAGTTCCGTCAATAATAGGGGAGAGCTTTACCAAGAACTTAAGGCTTTAGGAGTTAATTATTTCCGCTTTTATGATTGGGGCGTTCATTTGGATCTCAGACCAGATGAGGGATTAAGCTACGACCCTTCATATAAAAAAAAAGTAGTTAAAAAACAGAATGATTCTATTCTCGTTTTTGTATTTCTTTTCTTTTTGTTTCTCTTTAAAAAATTCAAATAATGCAAATTAACCCTCTTATTATAACTAGTATAGGTTTAACACAATCCTTTATTGAAACTACAGAGCCTATAATTCAATATTTAATCACATTATGTACACTGATTTACATAATTAAAAAAACGATAAAAAAAGATGACTCCACTTTATAAACGTACTATACTTAATTTAAATGATTCAGGTAACTCAAACACTACCATAGACGGTAGTGTTGTACCATTTACGCCCATAATGTATGCTAATAATCCAGCTATAAATGAAAATTTCAACTATCAATTTATAGTACAAGAAAGTTACTATTTAGTTCAAGGAGGATTAACTTTTTTAAATATTAGACTTACTAATATTGACCAAGCTCCAGCAACTGAAGGTATTCTATATATTGAAGTTCCTGAAGCTGCAATACCTAATCAAACTTTTATGACAACAAATGTTTTGTTTACCGGGCTAGATCAAAATTATAGAATCATCAACGCTACAAGAATATTTCACAATGGTAAATTAAAACTACAATTTCACACCTTAAATCCTGACGGAAGTAGCAATAGAAATTCTTTAGCAAATGCCAATTTTTCAAATGGACATTTGCATATTCAAGCCCTATCATTAACACAAATACCAACAACTTAATTACTTTATTATGCAATTTACTTTAGATTCTATAAAACACGTAGAAACAGTACTTAAGGACAAATTTAGAGGTATTGAACCTCAAATTACTGAAATTGTCACACCTTTATCAACTTTAGAAGATAGTGCTGCAGACACATTTTATTTTGGAATAATTACTTATAGTGGTAACGAGGATACAAACGGAAATCCAATTAACAATTTAGATTTAGTATTTTACGACCATACAAATACTAGAATATTACGTATGTCGTCTGAATCTCAAGCAACGTTATTATTTCATTCTCTTCAATTCCTCGACACAGCTACTGAAACAAACCCAAAGAGAGGACAGTTTAGAGGTTTTGAAATAAGATTACCATCTATAAACCTTTAAAACCTTAGTAAAATTACTAAGGTTTTTTTCTTAATATTTGTTTAATATCTTTAGGATTGTTAACTATGTCAATAGCCGTTATTAGTTTTTCATATTCATTTTTTAGTTTCCTTATTTTTTTGTCTCTTTCATCAACTTGTTTTCTTAAATCATCTATCATACGACGATGAATTAAAAACACCGATAAAGCATGGTCAATTGCTCTACTAGCTGTTCCTTTTTTCCAGATGAATTTTTTAATGTACTCTAAACTTTCTTTAGCATTTTCACTTAATTTTCTTACTGTGTACGCCATATTTCAATTTTTTTTATACTTTCGCTTTTTGAAATTGAGATAGGGGGACTATTTCCTTTTCACACTAAAACCACGATTTAACAGCCGTGGTTTTTTTATTCATTTTGACAGTTTTACTGCAGTAAAATTGTCAACTCCAGGACTTGACAATTTATACCTGGAGATAATTGTCAAGTCTACTTTTCCAACTTTGTCTATTATTGTAATAACTTTCATCACATTTTTTGCATTCCCAATGATGCCCCCAATTACTTTCTTCCTTTTTTTCCATGTACTGTTCGTACCTTTTTTTTCCGCATTTTCTGCACGTTCTTCTCGTCTTTGATTCCATAATTTTTAATAAGTATATAATTTTTGATTAAAAGGATCTTTTACTATTCCTATTGCTAATCTTCTTATAGAAATTGCATGTTCTTGGAAATATTCCCAATGAAAGTCTACTGTTCTTTTCCAGCTGCTGGGCTTTTCATTATCTGCTAATATTTCGTTTCTAAATTTATTTTCATCAACTATATTATAGCTAAACATAGGGTAGTCTTTCAAATGCTGTTTTTGTGCTAATAAATCACTATTTGTAAACTCATCAAAATCAGTATACTTTTTTAGAAAATCTATCATTTCTTTAGTATTATCTATTATAAGTATACTATAACTATGTCCTTCACATTTAACTTTTGGACTATTAGGTTTAGGGTTTTCAATTTTTTCTGTTTTTCTGTGACTAACAGATACAACAAATGCGGATTTACATTCCTTACTATTTTTCATGATTTTTCTTTTAATGTTATTATTTATACTCATTTATCCGTTTCGCCCACTAAATGCCTAAAAATTTTTGCTTGAGCTTTTTATAAAAAGCGACCTTTTAAAGCACAGCGCAGCGACCCAAATATTTTTTTCGAAATTTTTAATTATCTCGATACCTCGAGTACAAGCATTTACTGAAATATCTGTCTCTTTTTTTGAGTATAAATCTAGTTTTTCAATGATTTCAGACCATAAAGTCTGAAACATTAGAAAACCTTTTTAAGGCGAAAAAAAATAGCTTATTGAGGTAAATCCTTATTTTTGTACTCGATATAATAAAAATAAATACCGCTGGCTTTTTTGTTTCTTTTGAAGGAAAAAGAAAGTATAAAATATTCCGATTTACCCACTGCAATTTTTAATTTTTAACCTCAATTTCACGCGCTTTTTCACTTTTATGATCCCAATATAATAAAAAAGATTTAAGAGCCTATTTTTTTTTGATCTAACCACTTATACCTTAAACACACAAAAATCTCTTAAAAACAATAAAAACCACAAAATAATCGATTTTGATTTTAAATATATCACAAAATAACCTTAAATATTTTTATGGTTAACCCTCAAAATCTGACGTTTTTGTAAAAAAAAAGTGTTAAATATTTGTTAAGATAAAAAGTTACAAGGTGTCCCATATAACATACCTTGTCACGATACGAACACCGACGGAAAATCTTCTGAAGCTCCTGTAAAACCTCAAAACAGCCAAAATGTTAAAATTGCATTTTTTAAAATAAGTATCGTATTAATAACCAGTCAGTTACAGTTTTTTGTTAAAACTCTTTGAAAATCACTAAAAAATAGTTAAGCAAATTTTTATTTAAAAGCGACCCTTTTTTTTCATTATATTTGTCTCATCAGGAGTCATTTATTTAGCTTTTGTTTGGGTTCAATCTTCACTAAAAAAATTGAAAAATTGTGGTGTGGAGTAAATTTCTATCGTGTAATTCTATTTTACATAATATAAATTATAGTACAAATATCATATTTCGTTTATATTTTGTTGTTATGCCATTTGTAAGCCATAATTCCATATTATGTAAAATATCCCAGAAAGTCTTGAACGCATAATAAACTTTAGTACTGGAGTCATTAAACATTTGGCTTTTGGGTTTAGTACTAAATAAGAAACATCCTGCTGTTAGTACTATAATTAGACGCTATGTAAAATTGCCACGACCAACCGCTTTATTGTTTTTAAAAAATTAAATGCTTTATGGCATTTATTTTTAAACTCAATTTGCCAACGCTTGGCCACACCAAAAAAAGCTAAACCTTTTGCTCTTAATTATAATTCTCGTATTCGAGGAAAATCCCGTAAAATTTTTTTTTACGACATTCTCGTAAACTTGCCACAAGAGTATAAAATTTTCCCTCGTTCAAATCCTTGCTTAAAAATTTCTATACACTTGTTAAATGTAGAACTTCAATTAAACCTTTTTTTCTTATTTCATTATCTTTTGTCTTGAAACAAAAGAAACAAAAATTCAAGGCTACATATAATTTTGGAAACAATTAACGGTTCATTCGCTATATTTTAGGAAACATTGTAACTGGTTAACATTTCTTTGAAATCCTTTGTATAATCGAAATTCTGAAGAAACTGTATTACCTAAACCTCTAAAATATGCTCGCTCATTTCTCCAATTGTTTTGAACAAAATTTTATGAGGCCAAGTTTAACATTGAGATTCTATTAAAAAGCTAACCTTCAAGACCAAGCCTAGTGTTGAACAAAGCTTGTTCAATATGATTTTTTTTAAATGCCTTAAATTTTTTATTTCTTTTTCGTCTTTTAAGTTCTTTTTTGAACTTCGAATTCAAAACTGTACTTCTTAATACCTCTTTGATATTGGTTAAATGCTCATCTTCCTGATTAAGAGGTATAACAACTAATTTGTCTTCCAATTTAGTCATTAATATATTTTCATCTGGTTTTGTAAAATTGTTTAGACCGTAGACCCAAAATCGGGCCTCTCTTTTAATTGGAGGGAATCCAAATCTGATTTTCGCTACAATAGATTCGCTGTTATGTAGAATAGCACATTCCATATATACCTTATGAGCATCAGGCATTTTATCAAAATCAAAGATTGATTCATTATTTAAGAATTCGCGAATTGGTGCTGTTGCATTCATTTCGCTATTCTTCAACATTCTTTTAGTAATATTGAATACAACATTACTACTATTAGTTTGTTTTGAAATTAATTCAATTAATTGGTCAGACATATTCAAACTAAAGTAAGATAATTTTCCCTTTTAATCTAATAAACTATAAAGATTACTTGGTGGAAATAATAAATCTAAACTATTAGGTTTAATTTTAAACAAAGGACCTTTCTCAACTACTTTACCTTTCGAATTTCTTTTTATCAAATGGTCTAAAGTAATAATACCTTGTTCAATTAGTAAATCAAACTGCGAAACAATTGGTTTTTTAGTATGTTCAACCTGTTTGTATTGAAAATATTCTTTTCCATCATCATAGATTGTATCAGCAGCAACCCAGAAAGTTTCTTTATGTTTTTCAAGTAATCTGGAGTGTAGTTTATCCAAAGTCCAAACTACAAAGTCCCCTACTCCTTTTTCATTAGAATTTTCTATAAGTTGATTTAAGTCTGAATCGACTTTTAAAGTTAAGCCTTGTGAATTGATTGTTTTTGCTGAAACAGTACAGTATAATTTAAAATCTTCATCTCTCCAATAACCAAATGCATCTAATATTTCGGAAGAACTTTTGAATTTACTCAGTTTCCAATTAGGAACTTGTGCAAATAAATTTTTCCTATTTCCTTTATTTGTCCTGAATGATTTCAATTCAATTCCTTTGTAGTCAGGAAGTTTAGAAGAATTAATATCAATACCCAATGCAGTTTCTAATGTTCTTCCTACAGAAGTATCTGCATTTACCATTGATAAAATTGGTCCACCTTTTGCTAGGTTAACCAACATATTTAATAATTCGGTTGAAACTGCATTCTCAATAAAATTAATTTCGTTGATTAATTCTTGTAAAGGGTTTACAATAGATGAATTAATTAGTTGCTCTATTGGTAATTGCGTTAAATTTAGAACGTGTAATTTATTCTCAAAAGCAATTAACGCCAAAATATCGTTTGGATTAGAATGTTTAGTTAATCCACTAAACCATATTCTAGGATCTCCTTTTTTTGTTTTTGGTCTATATAAAGAAGTTCTTGATTTATTTACTTTATCAGTTTCGTAAATGAGGGCATCAATTATTATTTTGCTTTCTGGACCTTGAGCTTGTAAATTATAATCGTGAAAATTATTTTTTCTTAAATAATTTCTAACTGTTCCAGTAGCATCCATAATAGACTTCTTAAGTCCATTTGCAGTAGGTTCAATCAATGTTAAAGAGATTGAATTTTCAGTTAAAATTTTAAGCTTCTCTTCTTCTTGGTTGGTTAGTATTCTCATTTAATATTTTTCAAGATTTCAGTTGCAATTGCTCTTGCCATAAGTGGTGGTACTGCATTACCAACTAATGTATATTGTGGTAACTCAGTCTTTCTATTATTTCCACCAGTAGAACGTTTCCCTTGAAAAACAAAGGAGTCATCGAAAGATTGCAATCTAGCCATTTCTCTTACTGTTAATGCTCTTGGAGAATTATAGTGTATATAATCATCTGGAATTGTCATAACTGTTGGACTTTGACTTTCCGGTTTTAATACATTGTAGTTTCTTTTTTTAGAAGACAAGCCACATTTATTTAATTCAGCTTGTGCTTTTTTATAACCGCCTTCTTTTAAAATAATATCAAGTCGTTTTATTACATCTTCACCTTGATTACTAGTTTTGTGGTTATGAAGTACATCAAACACTTTTTCACCATTGTTTAAAGCTTCTGTGTTTTTTACATAAAATGGCTTTTTAGCTTTTGAAAATCTACCGTTTAATCTTCCTTTTTTACTCCAATCTGCAAATGTTTTTCCTTTTGATTTAAGTGGCTTACCATCAATTGAACGAGTTTTTAATAAACTCTTCATTTTTTTAGCAGTTCCGTTGTATTGTTTAGAAATATCAACTAATTGATAAAGATGGGCTTCTTCATTATTTCCAATAAAATCTAAATCATACAATGCTTCAAACACTGTAACCTTTTCTTCTTCAGTTACAGTTGCAGGAATTTCAGAAATGAATTTTTGGTCTTTTCTGCATCCTATAAATAACACCCTTTCTCTATTTTGCGGAACTCCATAATTTGATGAGTCTGCAACAAATGGAGCTTCAATTCTGTATAGCCTTATATCATTTATAATTATGTCTAATTCTTTGCTTTGTTTGGTATTGCAATAATCACGAATCAACGTAAGACAATCATCAATATTTAACACATAAATTTTTAACGCTTGGATAATATCATTACAAGATTTTTCAAAGTCTTTAGCTATATTTAATCTACTAAAAGCTTCCTCTATTTTATTGATAATTTCATTCGAATCTATATCAGTCAGAAATTTAGTGAATGAGTCAACAAAGTAATCGTTATCAATATTACAGAAATCTTTCTCACGAATAATGTCGCGCTTTAATTTTTCCCATTCCTTATTTCTAACTAACAAATTAAAACCGTGTCTAATTGTGCTTATTCTTTGATCAGTTTTACTTGTTTTGTAGTCTACAATATCTGGCGTTAACTTTTTAAATTTAGAATCTATGCTTTTGATATAGAATTCTTTAAATTCTTCTGCTTTTAAATCAGTGTATTGCTCAATTTCAATTCTCTTTACTAAACAATTCAAAAGAAACTCATTTTCTAAATTATTTTTCTTTAATGATTTTATGAAAGTTGTTAGCTTCGGAATTTCTTTAATATCAACAATAGAATTAATTTCTTTCAGAATTAATTCTTTAATTTTCCCTTTCTCTTTTGTTAGTATTCCTTTTACATTCTCCATTATAAAATACTTCGGTTGAAGTACTTTAATAACTTCTAAATAATGAGAAAATAAATCGTCTTTTTTATCAAACTTCTTTCTTTTTCCAGCTAAACTAAAACTCTGACAGGGAGGTCCACCACAAACAACATCAATAGTTTTATCTTTTGTTTTCGACAACAAATTGTCCAAAAAGTCAGGCTCTGTGATGTCTTGACATAAAAAATCAGCATCTAAACCTAATTGGTGGTTATAACGCACAACGTGCGTTAATTCTGAATTTTCATTAATGTCATTTGCTAAAATGAAATCAAAGAACTTGTTATTGTGTTCAGCTTGAATAAAACCTTCACTAAATCCACCTGCTCCTGCAAATAAATCTATAAACGTGAAAGGTTTACCATATAAAGAAACTTGCTCTCGGACAATATTTACATTATGGTTTTCTTTATATGCTTTTACAAAACCAGTTAGTTTTGATTTTAATTCTTTATTCGTGTAACTTTTTTTGTATGAATTATTTAATAATTCATCCGCTCTATCCCTTAAATAGGTTAAGTAGTAATTTATTTCTGTTGCTCTTTCAGAATTCTCTTTTACGGATTGTGTTTCTTTATCAAAGTCTTCTTGTTTTACTTTTTCTCCTGTTGATAATTTTACTTGTTCAGAATTACAATTAATTCTTAAATGAATTGGAGAAAATCCTTTTTTATCAGATTTGTCAAGGTAGAAATTTATAGTAGCCATATATTAATTGCGGACGTTTTTACGGACACGGACAAATTTACGGACACTTAATTAGATTTCCTACTAAAATTTGGAATATTTCCATTTTAACCCATTCCATACACATTTTGTCTCCACTCCTTTGCCCTTTCAACAAAAAGAGTATTCCATTACATTTTTAAAGAAACTTTTGGAAAGAAAAAAATCCAAGAAAATTGGGTTAAAGAACTTCGCTTTTACCAAAGCAAAGTTACATAAAGCAGAACATTATGGTCCAAAATATAATATATTTATGTTGTCATAATATCATTTACTTCTTTTTAGGTTTTTTCTTCATAGACACTTCAAAATCGTCCAGAGTTCCATGCAATTTTAAATTTAAGTATCTAACTTTCTTAGTAGGATCAACTTCTATAATTTCATCCTCTTCTTCTTTAGTTCCACTATTTTTTTTGTTCTTAAATAATTTATACCAAACTGCTTTCCTAACGGTTTTCCAAGGAATTCTTAAGTAATATTCAATATTATTATTCAAATCTTGTGTGCCAGATAATTCCATATGTCCTAATGTAGATTCAATAGTCATGTTAGGAATCGTTATGCGTCCGTTATGTATGTCAATATGATTTTGAATCGTATCAAACTTGATATTGTTCAAGTTTTTATCTCCCATATAACTAGACAACAATTTCATTGGTTCATAATTCTGTAGTTTTCCATTAAAAACTTTTACATCCATGTGAACTTCAGATTGATCTAAATCTGGCACTAAATCAGGATAAATTCTAATTTTTCCAGTTATGTTGGAAGAAACATGTCCTTTTAAATTATCTGAAACCAAATGATCTTGTCCAAAATTTTCAAATTTGAATAAGAACTTATCCAGATCAATTTTAGTGGTTTTTATATTCGGTTTTAGATAAATTTTCTTCGGATTACTACCGTTAAAATATCCCGACATATTAAAATTACCTCCAGCGGCATTCATATGTAAGGTATCTACATAAATGTAATGATTCTGCGTAGTACGTAATTTTGCTTTGATGTCCTGTAAATGAATTCTTTGATACATAAAATAATCAACATCAACATCAAATTTCATATCCGTAAATGGTAGCTCATATAAATTAAAGGCATCGGCATGTGCAGGAACATCTGCCGTTTTTGATTTTACAGTTATGGTTGCCTTCTCTGTTGGTTTATCAGGAGGAAATAGCTGATCGTAATCAATATAATTTGCTTTGAAACTAAGGTAATTGTCTCGTTTTTTAATCGCTTCGTCATCTCCTAAATAATAGTTCAAGCCGATATTAAAAGAAGTTCTCCCTATTTTACCTATAAAATCTTTCACAACCAGATGATCATCTTCATAATGAAAATCACCTGTAAAATATTCAAATCGTAATGGATGTACATGCATTTTGGTATTCAGCTTGTCTAATTCTAAATCTATAGAATGCAATGCCGATGCTTTATAATGCATACTAGAATTCACATGCAATTCCAGTTTTTCAAATTCTTCATGTCTATAGTCTTCAGGAACATAATTTTCACCTTGATACGAGAAAATGTCTTCCAAACGCAATAAGTCTGAAGTTAACGTAATATCTAAATCTACATCACCATTCAATTCTTTTTGCATCCAAAAACCATAATCATGTACCAATCCGTTAAAATGAAAATCAGAATCATCAATAAAACCAGTAAAATCTTTGATTTTAAGATCTTCATCATCAATTAACACATCTACATGAAAATCGTGTAATTTATGTGGATAATGCTTTAGTTGTGCATTTAAACTATCTATAAAAAACTCTCCTTTTGGTAAATATTTACTCTCAGTAAAAGCCTTTGCTGAGGATTTAAATGAAAATCCAGCAGTTACATCTTTAATTTGCTCATCTATACCTGTTTTTATACTATCAGTAGCAGAAAATTTTGTAAGTTCAGCAATATCTAGTAGGTTCGATTTAATATCTAAATGCGTATCGACGAGTGTATCTGTATGATGCACAATAGCTGGTAGATCTGACAAATATCCAGTTATTGAAATATCAGAGTTACCTAAAAGGATATCAAATTGATTGATAGTCGCTTTTTTTCCTTTCATTTCTATATGTGCATTCAGTTTTTTTAATGGTGTAGGAAGATCTTTGGACGATAAACTGAGGCTATCAATTTTTAACTCGCTATAATACGCCTGGTTCAACCTGCTTAGTGCTAGTTCTGGGTTATTAATATCTACAATATCATGAAAATTCATTTTTAAGGAAACATTTCCTGATGCAATATCTACTTCACTTAAGTTTAAAAAATCAGTTACAAATTCAAGATTGAAGTCTGTATTTAATCGCATATCTATTTCTGGTTCATCAAAATTATTGATCACAACATTTCCTAGAATTTTTCCTTTTCCTAGTTTGGCAGTCATATCTTCTAATGAGAATGTTGTGGTACGAGAACTTCGTTCCTTACCATTCGTAAAATGCCCTTTAAAGCCAATGTTTTTAATTCGCTTACCTCTATTGGGGCTTTCTAAAAAAGCTTCATCGACTCCGAAATTCACATCAAAAAAAGGGACTTGTTGATTCAATGTAGGTCCTTGAACTACAGCGTTAAAATAAATTTTTCCTGCATTTTTATAACGTTCTAAAACAGGAATAAGATCCTCTGGAGCAAAAGCTATAAGCATATCAAAATTAGGCTTCGTTCCTTTTATGATAAGATCAAGATCAAAATCATTTTTTGTGTCTACTTTTCCCTCTAACTCAAAATCACCATGCTCCATAGTAACTCCAGAAGGTTCGATAGTAAGTAATCCAGTATCTTTATTCAAACTAATATCCGTATGAACATCAAAGTGTTTGTGTTTTACATACGTAGTATCGCCATTACTAATTAAATTCATTTCAAGCTTCGTATCAATATGTCCTGAAATAACTTCATTATCAATATTGAAACCTCCATCAGCTTCATAAATAAATGTTTCTAGGTCAGTATTTTGACCTTCATCTTTTTTGTGGATATCTAGATTGTGTAATTTGACTTTTTGAAGTTTAAAATCTATTGGTGCTGAACTTTCTGTTTCATCAAAGGGTTTTAATACGTTTAACAGATTTAGACTTTTATCTTCATGAATTACAATGTCAAAAAATCCTTCCTCTACAATTAATGATTTAATGGTATAATTTCCTTCTAAAATATCCCACAAGTTAAAACCTACGTAAATATCTTTAACGTCCAGAATAACTTGTGAGTTATCACTTTTAGTTTCATTTATTTTTAGATCGTCTACTTTAAAAGAAATATTAGGAAAATTACTAAAGAGTGATAAATGCGTGTCACCAATATCAATAAAACCTTTGTGGGTTTTGTTAAGCTCAGCTATATGAACTTTAATAATACTATTTTGTTTTGTATTGATATATAATACAGTAACAATAAGAAATAGAATAGGTAAAAGTATTACGCAAGCAATAAATCGCAACCAGAATTTTCTTTTTTTAAAGGTTTCAAATTTCATAATACTTATGATTATTATAGTAGAGTGTAAGCTTTTAGTTAAATGTTAAAACTAAAAATACTAACTAAAATTTTATCTAGCCATTTTTTTAACTTTTTCTAAATAATCTTTTGAATATCCGTTGTAAATCGTATTTGATATTTTAACGCTATTCCGAATTTATTTCGGAATCTCATAATGTTAATAAATAAGGTTTTATGATGAGAACCTGAAACAAGTTCAGGTTGACGTTTGTTTATTATTATATATTACGGATAGGCATAATCAGCTTAAAAGATATTGAAATAATAGTACGAAAATTTCTTAAAAAGATTATATGTAAAATATGAAAATTATTACATGTTACGTATACTATATATTATACTTCCCTCCTACACTTTGTCTTCGATCAGTGCGAATTCGTCACATAAATATAATATGTGATCAAAAAAAAAGTTCATCACTTAATGAGAACTTTTACTAAATTATATCTGTAAACTCGATTAGATAACTCTAACGTTTACGGCATTTAATCCTTTTTTTCCTTCTTTTAATTCAAATTCAACGGTATCACCTTCACGAACTTCGTCAATTAATCCTGAAATGTGTACAAAATGTTCTTTATTGCTTTCTTCTTCTGTGATGAAACCAAAACCTTTTGAATCGTTGAAAAATTTTACTGTACCTGTAATCATTTTAATGTAATGTATTATAATTTTATTCTTTGGTAAACAAAAGTAATGCCATTTTTACGAACTACCTCAGTTTAAACCCTTTTTATT
>NZ_MSMP01000047.1 GCF_001936575.1 Tenacibaculum agarivorans | reverse complement strand
AAAAGCCAAAAGCCAAAAGCCAAAAGCCAAAAGCCAAAAGCCAAAAGCCAAAAGCCAAAAATACCATGAAAATAATTTGTATAGGACGTAATTATGCAAAGCATATAGAGGAATTAGCAAACGAACGACCAGAAAATCCTGTTGTGTTTTTAAAGCCTGATTCTGCAATTTTACCGAAGAACATTCCTTTTTTTATTCCTACATTTTCTAATGAAATTCATTATGAGGTAGAAGTATTGGTGAAAATAAATAAAGTGGGGAAGCATATTTCTCCAAAATTTGCACATAAATATTACGATACAGTCGGTTTAGGTATTGATTTTACAGCTAGAGATGTACAGGCTAAATGTAAAGAAAAAGGACTGCCTTGGGAAAAAGCTAAAGCTTTTGATGGAAGTGCTATTGTAGGAGAGTTTTATCCGAAAGAGGAGTTTGATTTAGAAAACCTATCGTTTCAGTTACAAAAGAACGAAGAAGTAGTTCAAGATGGAAATACAGCATCCATGTTATGGAAGATTGATGAACTTATAAGTTATGTTTCTCAGTTTTTCACCTTAAAAAAAGGCGATTTAATTTTTACAGGTACACCAGCTGGAGTAGGTAAGGTTGTAGAAAATGATATACTAACAGGAGTTATTGAAGGTAGACAAGCATTTCAAATCAAAGTGAAGTAAATATGCTCATCTTAACACTCCTAGGAATTATAATTTTTACTGTGGGTTGGGCATTTTTCAATCTTGCTAAAAAATATAAAAAGAATGTATACGGTTATACCGTTTTAGGAGTGGTTGTATTTATTAGTGGAGTACTCATATATATACTATTGTATATTTTGTTAATGCACTATCTGATGAATTTAAGTAGATATATTCACGAGTACTTATCTTTTGCAATTGGTGTAGTTACTTCAGTTAGTACACATTATTTATTAGAAAAAAAGTGGAAAAAAATGCAAGATGTAGATGCAGAGGAAGCCATAGATGAAATAGGAAAAGATTAATTAAAAATTAAAAACATGTTAGGATTAATATTAATATATTTTATAGGTAAAAAATTTTATGAATTAGCGGAGGAATATGAGAAGCATAAATGGGGGTTAGGTATTTTAGGTGTAGTCATTTATTATGCTGGTTCAATCATTTCCGTATTACTTATCGGTGTAATTTTAGCACTTTCAGGCTCATCTTTTTTTGAGAGTTCTAATAGTTCTAATGATTTAGTTGCAGGTTTAATAGGTTTGCCTTTTGGACTTTTATCTTGTTACGTTTTGTATATGTACTTAGAAAAAAAATGGAAAAAAGAAACGGTACCAACTGACTCTTTAATCGATCAAATAGGAAATGGTAAATCATTATAAGCTATGAAAGCAGAAATCATAACCATTGGAGATGAGATTTTGATAGGTCAAATTGTGGATACCAATTCACAATGGATAAGTCAAGAATTAAATAAAATAGGTGTTAGTGTATATCAGATATCATCGATTCAAGACGATCAACAACATATTTTAAATGCATTAAAAGAAGCAGAAAATAGAGCTGATATTGTTATCATTACAGGAGGATTAGGCCCAACAAAAGATGATATTACAAAAAAAACAATAGCAGCATATTTTAACGATCAAGAATTCGTTGAGTATCCTGAAGTGATTCAACATATTAAAAATTTATTCAAAAAATTTGATCATCCATTTAATGAGGTACAAAAACACCAAGCACAATTACCTTCTAAAGCTACCTTATTAATGAATAGATATGGTACAGCACCAGGCATGTGGTTTTTTGAAAATGAAACGGTGTTTGTGTCGTTACCTGGTGTGCCCTATGAAATGAAAGGTTTAATAACACATGAGGTGCTCCCTAAAATTCAACAACAATTTAAATTACCTTTCATTATTCATAAAACAATTCAAACTTATGGAGAGGGGGAAAGTGTTATTGCAGAACGAATTGAAGATTTTGAAAATAATCTACCTTCACATATTAAGTTAGCTTATTTACCATCATTTGGGAAAGTAAGATTACGTTTAACCGCTAAAGGAAAAGATGCAGAAGAGGTTAAAACTTCATTGGATGTTGAGGTTGAAAAATTGACACAATTGTTACCCGATATTATTGTTGGTTTTGATGACGGTCAGACTATTGAGCAACGAGTAGGTGAATTTTTAAAGTCGAAAAAACAAACTATAGCTACTGCAGAAAGTATGACTGGAGGTAAGATTGCAGCATCTTTGGTGGCAATTCCTGGATCTTCTGCTTATTTCAAAGGGAGTTTTGTAGTCTACACTTCGGAATTAAAGCAACAATTATTAAATGTTCCAAAAGAAATTATAGATACTTATTCCGTGGTAAGTAAGGAAGTAGCCGAAACAATGGCTACAGCAACTAGAGAAAAACTGAATACAGATTATGCGATTGCTATTACAGGTAATGCAGGACCAACTACAGACCATAATGATAAAGATGTGGGAGTAGTTTATATTGGTATTGCTACTAAAAAGGGAGTAAAAGTTCATGAATTTAACTTTGGTCAACCTCGGTTAAAAGTGATAAATAAAACGGTAAATAAGGCTTTAGAGCTGGTACTCAAGAATAATATGTAAAATTAACGTTAGATATTTTGTTTTATATGCTTAAAAATCCGTATATTTGCACCTCGTTTAGAAATAACACTAATAACTGTCAAGAAGATGTCTAGAGTTTGTGAATTAACAGGAAAAAAAGCGATGGTAGGTAATAATGTATCTCACGCTTTAAATAGAACAAAGAGAAAATTCAACGCTAATTTAATGACTAAGCGTTTTTATATACCAGAAGAAGATAAGTGGGTAACACTTAAAGTTTCTGCTTCAGCATTAAAAAATATTAACAAAAAAGGAATTACAGCAGTAATTAAGGAAGCTAGAGAAAAAGGTTTCTTAACAAAGTAATTTCTACTAGATAAAGTATACAGAGATGGCAAAAAAAGGAAACAGAGTACAAGTTATTTTAGAATGTACTGAACACAAAGCTTCAGGGCAGCCAGGAACTTCTCGTTATATCACAACTAAAAACAAGAAGAATACTCCTGATAGAATGGAATTAAAGAAATTTAATCCAATCTTAAAGAAAATGACAGTTCACAAAGAAATTAAATAATTAGAGGTTTTAGTAATTAAAACGTCAAATAACCTATAGGTCATGGCAAAGAAATCAGTAGCAACGTTACAAACAGGTTCTAAAAGATTAACCAAAGCTATCAAAATGGTTAAGTCTCCAAAAACTGGAGCTTACACTTTTGTTGAAGCTATTATGGATCCAACACAAGTTAACGACTTTTTAGCTAAAAAGTAATTCTTGTTATACAGTTTACAAAAAGCTGCTTTCAAATAGAAAGCAGCTTTTTTTATATGTCAAAATACAGTAATTTTATACACAGAAAATTAGTACTTTGTAGTATTAATGACATTTTGACTGTATTTGTACTATGGTACAGTTTTTTAGGTCTAACTGAAACAAAACTTAACTGCTAATTATGAGTTTTTTTAAAAAAATATTCTCAAAAGAGAAAAAGGACACCTTAGATAAAGGTTTAGAGAAATCCAAAGACAGCTTTTTCTCAAAACTTTCTAAAGCTGTAGCTGGTAAATCTAAAGTAGATGATGATGTTCTAGATGATTTAGAAGAGGTATTAGTTTCTTCAGATGTTGGAGTAAATACAACCTTAAAAATTATTGAAAGAATTGAAGAAAGAGTAGCAAAAGATAAATACTTAGGTACTGAAGAATTAAATCAAATATTAAGAGAAGAAATAGCAGGGCTATTATCGGAAACTAATGTTGGAAACGAAACAGATTTTACGATTCCAGAAAATAAGAAACCTTATGTGTTGATGGTTGTAGGGGTAAATGGAGTTGGAAAAACAACAACAATAGGAAAGTTAGCTTCTCAATTTAAAAAGAAAGGTTTAAAAGTAGTTTTAGGAGCTGCTGATACATTTAGAGCAGCGGCTATAGATCAGTTACAAGTATGGGCAGATCGTGTAGAAGTGCCTATTATACGTCAAGAAATGGGATCTGATCCAGCATCTGTTGCTTTTGATACTCTCGAATCTGGAGTAAAGCAAGATGCAGATGTAATTATTATTGATACTGCTGGACGTTTACATAATAAAGTGAACTTAATGAATGAGTTAACTAAGATTAAACGTGTTATGCAAAAAGTAGTTGGTGATGCTCCACATGATGTTTTACTCGTTTTAGACGGTTCTACAGGACAAAACGCGTTTGAGCAAGCAAAACAATTTACTAAAGCAACAGAAGTAACTTCATTAGCTGTAACTAAATTAGATGGTACAGCAAAAGGAGGAGTGGTTATCGGTATTTCGGATCAATTTCAAATTCCAGTGAAATACATTGGAGTAGGTGAGGGTATTGATGATTTACAAGTATTTAATAAATTCGAATTTGTAGATAGTTTCTTTAAATAAGAAACTAAGATATATTATAATAGAAAGCTCCTTTAATAGGAGCTTTTTTTATTTAAGATGTTTTCTTTTTTCCTGTAGAATTTAAATACAATAGTATTGACGTTAAAATTAGAAACAAGGAAATTATTAGGATGCTATATCCACTTGCCGGATCAAATTGTAGAGATGTTTTTATGGAAACACGATGTAATTTTGGAATATAAATTAGAATACTAATGGCTAGCGTTAAACCAATAACTAATAAAATGTTAGGCATGACTTTTTTTGATAATTCTCTAGGATAATTAGTTTTTTTCCATGTCCAGCTTTGAAAGAGAAATAGAATCAAAAGAAATAATACTACAAAAGGTAAATACCTGTAATATGCAAAGGATGAATTGTTATAGTACCCTTTACCAAGTAAAATACCATAAATACCATTTATAATTTCTAAGTCTGGTGCTTGATTTGAATTAATTAAAACTATTACTCCTTTTTTTAAAGAAGGTATGATATACATATGAGACTCGAAACTTTTATTGGTTCCTCCATGATAAAAAACAGAAGAATCATTATTAACAAACCATCCTAATCCGTATTTTGACGTACTATTTTCTTTTCTAGTAACTAATTGTTGTGCTGTGTCCTGATTTAGTAATGTATTTGGATGCTTGTTATAAGCATTCATAATATGGCGTAAATATGTAGCCATATCATTTACAGAGCTGGAAATTAAGCTAGAAGGAGCTTCTTGTGGGTGAAGATTGGAATTGAATTTTAAAATAGGATAATGTAAAAAGTATTGATAACTATTTATTAAATCTACATTGACATTTGCAGATGTTTGATGTAATTGCATAGGGTTTGTAATATAGGACGCTAAACATTCTTCATACCTCTTATTGGTTACCTTTTCAATAATTAAACCAAGTAATCGATAGTTAGCATTTGAATAGCTATAAGGTTGTTCAGGTGTGTTTTTTAGATCTAAATTTTTAAGAATTTTAGCATAGTATAAGTTATAATTAAAACTAGTATCAGTTTTAAATGTCCTACCCATTTCAGTATTGATTCCAGAAGTATGACGAAGTAAATCTTCAATAGTGATCTTACCTGAAATGTTTTGATCTCTATATTCAAACCATTCCAAGTATTTAGATACAGAGTCATGGATATGTAACTTTCCTTGATCTTGTAACATAAGAATAAGCAAAGCTGTAAAAGATTTAGAATTAGAACCAATTAAATACTTATCTCCTTTTTTTTGCATTTCCAAAATGCTTTAAATAAATAGTGTTGTTCTCGTCTGTTATCGCTACAGCTATACTGGGTGAGTTGTAATACTCTCTTTTACTTTTAATGAATTTAGAAATCTCCTCTGTGGTTTCTTTTGGAAGTTGAGAAGAGACTGATAAAATAATAAAAAATGCTTTTAATACTAAAATTGTTCTCATATAATCTTGCAAGTTCTAGGTTGTTTTTGATGATTATTTTTTCGGGTAAATGTAGATCAAGAAACCTTGGATAGCAGATTACAAAAGGGATTAGTTGCGAATACCCTTGTTTTAGGTGTGAAAATTATAAAAGATTAAGATTGCTTTTATAATTTTTAGAAACAGGAATTTCAATTTGAGTAAGTAAAATAGTATTATTTGTTTTCCACGACTTAAAATGAGATGGATTTATTAAATGAGAACGATGTACTTGAACTAAAAAATCTAAATCTTTTTGAATTTTTTTCAATGAAGATCGTATCAATTTTGAATTTATAGAGTTATTTTCAGTGAAAAAGACTTCAACATAATTTTGAGATTTGGAAACACAGATTAAATCTGATTTATTAATTTTTAGAATGTCCAATTTATACTCTCCTCTAATGATTAATTTTTCTTCCTTTTTAGATTTTTGGCCTTGAGCAATTTTTTCTTGATTTTGCTGAGGAAGAAATTGAAGAGTTATACTTCGTGCAAAGATTATGATTGGAGTAAAAATAATGGTTGACTTTAAAACTCCATTTATGTATTCACTGAATGTCCAAATACCATTTAAAAAAGGACTCTTATAGTATAGGTAGTTTAATATTAGATTTAAAAAAAGAAAAGACGAAATAGTAAATACTTCGAAAATAATATTCCATTTAGTAGTTTTTCGATAGATTGAATCTTGCAGTACTACTACTATTATGAAATAGGAAATAAAGGTAATAAGACTAAACCCAATACTTAAAAACTCCCACCAGTAAAAGTTATATGCATTGCCATCAAAAGGGCGTATATAATAGGTGAAAATAAAAATCCAAATACTAATAAAAATACCAACAAATGTATGGTGTTTTATAGAAGGATTTAGTTTAGTCATTTTAAATTGCTACAATTCCGGTGGTTCATTGTAATCTGTATTGGGTTAATTAGTGTTTAATTTTTACTTAGTTAGTAACAAAACTATGTGGACCAGCCCAATCACTAAAATTATCACTTCCGCAGTTGGCTCTAACATAAAAGTCATATGCAAAATTTGAATTTAGACCTTGAATTTGTTTACCAGAAGAATTAGCATTGATTGTTATACCTTGACCTAAAGAAAAACCTCTAGGCCCGTATTGAATTTCAAAAAAATCACTTCCATTTTTGTCTTCCCAAGATGCTGTTACAGAGTTGGTTTCAAAGTTTAGAGCATCTAGAAAAATAGGAGTACTACAATTATTTTGATTCTCGTCAGTCCCTTCATTTTTAGAACAACTAATAATAATTAAAGAAAATACAAATAAGGAAATAATTTTTTTCATAAATGTTACAATTTTAAAGTTAAGGAAGCCAAAAATAAAATATTTTTTAAAATTAAATAATTAATATCTTTAGAAATCAATAAACCTTTAAATCCTAATCGTGAGAAAAATTTTAATTATTCTGATTGTTGCAATCATCGGGTGTAAAAAAGAAGAAAATAAACCAGTATTATATTTCAATACATATGATGAGACTACTGAACTAGCTGAGCAGCAGAATCACGAAAATCCTCGAATGAAATTTAAATTGCTTCAATCTAAGTTTTTAGATATGAATGAAGTATTTAAGCCCTTCGAAAAAGAACTAGCAACGTTTTCTGAAGAAGCTTATAATGGACTAAAATCTTTAGTTTTAGAACAATCTATTCCAAATATTCAGCAAGCAATAAAAGATGAAAAACTAAGTTATGAACAACTTACGTTGTTTTATTTATATAGAATTAGAAAGTTTGAAAGCGATTCTACAAAATATTTAAATGCTATAATTCGATTAAATCCAAATGCAATTCAAGAAGCAAAAGAAAAAGATGAGGCTTTAAAGAAAAGTAAAGTGACTAATATGTCTTTGTTTGGAATGCCAATTTTGTTAAAAGATAATATTGATGTAGCAAATATGCCAAATACTGCAGGAGCAGTAGCATTAAAAGATAATTTAAATCCTAATGCGTTTATTGTAGATAAATTAGAAAGCAACGGAGCTATAATCTTAGGGAAATTGAATCTTAGTGAATGGGCATACTATTTTTGTTCAGGATGTCCATTAGGTTATAGTGCTATTGGTGGTCAAACCTTAAATCCTTACGGAAGGAAAGTGTTTGAAACAGGAGGATCTAGCTCAGGAAGTGGTGTAGCTACTGCGGCTAATTATGCCGTAGCAACGATTGGTACAGAAACCGCAGGGTCAATAACCTCACCTTCTAGTCAAAATTCTGTTGTAGGGCTAAAACCTACAATTGGTTTGTTAAGTAGAGCTGGTATAGTGCCTATTTCAAGTACATTGGATACACCTGGACCAATGACTAAAAGTATTATTGATAATTATATTCTATTAAAAGCACTGTTAGGAAAAGATCCAAAAGATGAAAAATCATTTGCTTTAAATGCAACAGAAAAAGAATTCAAAAAAATAGAATTAAAAGATAAGAAGTTTGGTGTTATTACTTCTTTATTAACGGATTCTATTTACAAGAAAACAGTTGATAAAATAAAAGAAACTGGAGCTACAATAGTAGAGATTTCGCCAGAACAAACTAGTTTAGAAGGTTTCCTGACATTATTAAATATTGATATGAAATACGATTTACCTAAGTATTTAGAAGGGAAAAGTGTTGGAGTAACATCTGTAAAAGATGTGATCGCTTTTAATACTAAAGACTCTACTCTTAGAGCACCATACGGACAACAATTATTTGAAGGTATAGAAAAAGATAGTACTACATTACAACAATTAGAAGTTGTAAAAGACCGACTTAAAAAAGAAGGAATTACATATTTTAATGCTTTAAAAGATCAAAAATTGGATGCTGTTTTATCAATAAATAATTATCATTCGGCTTATTCTGCTGTTGCGGAATACCCTAACTTAACCATTCCTATGGGATATAAAGAGACGGGAGAACCAGTTAATATGACTTTTATAGGAAAACCGAAGTCAGAGTTTACATTACTTTCATTAGGATTAGCATTTGAGAAATTAAACCCAGTACGAAAATTGCCTAAAGGTTACGAGTAGTCATTTGTATTTGTTATCTAAATACTTAAAGTGAATTGTTAGGAAACGAATAATAGTTACTGACTAATAATTAGTAATTTAAAAATAGTAATTACATAAATTGTAATTCGTAATTTTGCACACCTTAAATTTTAGATAGATGCGTACAAAATCTACAAAACAGAATAAGATTAATGTGGTAACCTTAGGTTGTTCTAAAAACGTCTACGATAGTGAGGTGTTAATGGGACAATTAAAGGCAAATGGGAAAAACGTTGTACACGAAGACCCAGATGATGATGGAAATATTGTGGTGATTAATACTTGTGGTTTTATAGGTAAAGCTAAAGAAGAGAGTGTTGATACTATTTTGCATTATGCACAACGAAAGGAAGCAGGAGAAATAGATAAGGTATTTGTGTCTGGTTGCTTAAGTGAGCGTTATAAGCCAGATTTGGAGAGAGAAATTACCAATGTAGATCAATATTTTGGTACGCATGATTTACCAAATTTATTAAAAGTTTTAGAAGCTGATTATAAGCATGAGCTAATTGGAGAACGATTAACAACTACACCTAAACATTACGCATATTTAAAAATAGCGGAAGGGTGTGATCGTCCGTGTTCTTTTTGTGCAATTCCTTTAATGAGAGGAAAACATAAATCAACTCCTATTGAAGATCTAGTAATTGAAGCAACTAAACTAGCTGAAAACGGGATTAAAGAGATCATGTTAATTGCCCAAGATTTAACTTATTATGGCTTAGATATCTATAAAAAAAGAGCTCTAGCAGATTTGTTAAAAGAATTAGTTAAGGTTGATGGAATTGAATGGATTCGCTTGCATTATGCTTTCCCAACAGGATTTCCTATGGATGTATTGGATGTGATGAGAGAAGAGCCTAAGGTTTGTAATTATCTTGATATTCCGTTACAACATATCAATACTGAGATCTTAAAATCAATGAAGCGTGGAACTACTCATGAGAAAACCACGAATTTAATTCACAAGTTTAGAGAATACGTGCCAGATATGGCAATTCGTACCACTTTAATTGTAGGATATCCTGGAGAAACCGAAGAACAATTTCAAGAATTAAAGGATTGGGTAGAGGAGATGCGATTTGAACGTTTAGGAGCTTTTGAATATTCTCATGAAGAAAATACAGGAGCATATGTTTTGGAAGATGATGTGCCAGCTGATGTGAAGTTTAGAAGAGTCAATGAAATCATGGAAGTTCAAAGTCAGATTTCTTGGGAGTTAAATCAAGAAAAGATCGGTAAAACGTTTCGTTGTTTATTCGATAGAAAAGATGGAGAATATTATTACGGAAGAACTGAATTCGACTCACCAGATGTAGATAATGATGTTATTGTAGATGCTAGAGAGCATTACATCAAATTAGGGGAGTTTATTGATATTGAAATCTATGATGCAGGTGATTTTGACTTGTATGGGACTCCAACAGTTAAACAAGAACGACCAGTGCCTTTACATCAAAAAAGAAAGTAATTATAATTTTAGATGAAAGATTATAGTACTGAAGATTGGTATAAAAGGGAAGTAGAAAAATATATTTCTCAATATGGTTATGTTCCTCCTCAGTGGGTTGTTTTTCCTAATTCACACCCCTTTAGTATGCAATGGAGAATGGGAAGTGGAGAAACATTTTTAATGGTCTTTTATACATGGCTTGATAAAAATTATAATACTATTGAAGGTAAAATCGATTTTTTTCTTAAAAATTCACCACCTCCAAGATGGTTGCAAGTAGTAGCTGATTCCATTTGGAGTGATGAAGTTGATTTTGAAGTACCATTTGAAGAGAGCGAATATTATAGAAAACTTAAAGATTTGGGATTTAAAGGAGTTGATGAGTTTTCTAAAGATTTAGATGATCCAAAATGGGATTAGATTTTCCTAGTTATTTCAATGCATATTGTACTGTTAAATTTCAAAAGTGAAACAGATAGTATTTTCTTATTCATGTAAAGTTTATATCTATACGATAGTATAAAAAGACAATTTTTAGAAGACTACTTTTAAGAAGTCATCTTAAACCTCTAAAAAATGTTCGGAATCATAAACTTTGAAACTTTTCTAATTGCAGGAATTATTTTAAATATCACTCCTGGTGCTGATACTATGTATATTTTAGGAAGAAGTATAGCACAAGGGAAAAAAGCAGGAATTTTATCTGCTTTAGGAATTACTACAGGTGCTTTATTTCATGTGATATTTGCTACATTAGGTCTATCAATCATTTTAGCTAAATCTGCGCTAGCGTTTCAAATTGTGAAATACATAGGAGCAGCTTATTTAATTTATTTGGGAATAAAGTCACTACTTAGTAAAAGCTCAGGTAATTTTCAAATAGAACATGCAGAGAAGAATACTAATTATAAAAAAATCTATTTATCAGGAATTTTAACTAATATTTTGAATCCTAAAGTAGCATTGTTTTTCTTAGCTTTCTTACCACAGTTTATTGATCCAAGATATACAAATACAACACTTTCTTTCTTACTATTAGGAGTTACATTCTTAACTACAGGAACTTTGTGGTGCTTATTGTTAGCTGTTTTTTCTTCAAGATTATCAAATAGTATTCGTAAAAATTATAAGATTAAATTATGGTTAGATAGAATAACAGGAAGTATTTTTATTGCTTTAGGTATTAAATTAGCACTCTCTAAAAAATAAAGATATTTATTTGATGAAAAAAGCGTTTTTTAATTGGAGTTCAGGGAAAGGTTCTGCATTTGCATTGTATAAAATTTTACAAGAAAAAGAGTATGAAATTGTAAAGCTCCTAACAAATGTCAATCAAGAATATCGTAGAATTTCTATGCATGGACTACGAGAAGAGTTACTTGATAAACAGGTAGAAGCAATAGGTTTACCTTCTGAAAAATTATACTTTCCTGCTCAAGTAACAATGGAAATGTACAATCAGAAAATGAAAGAAACACTTTCTGACTTCAAAGAAAACAAGTTAGATTATGCAGTATTTGGAGACATTTTTTTAGAAGATTTAAAAAAGTATAGAGATCAAAAATTAGCAGAAGTAGGTATAAAAGTAGTGTATCCTTTATGGAAAAGAGATACTAAAGAGTTACTTAAAGAATTTTTAGATTTAGGATTTAAGACGATTACTGTTTGTGTAAATGCTACATTGTTAGGTGAAGAGTTTGTAGGTCGTATTATTGATGAAGATTTTATAAAAGATTTACCTGAGAATATTGATCCATGTGGTGAAAATGGCGAGTTTCATACATTCACATTTGACGGACCAATTTTTAATTCTCCTGTTGATTTTCAAATTGGAGAAAAAGTCTTAAGATCTTATACTCTAAATAAAGAAGATGATCAAAATTGTCACACAGACACCTCTGAAAAAGTAAAAAATTATGATACCAGTTTTTGGTATTGTGATTTATTGCCTTAAGCTATTTGCTTCTCTAAAGCTAAGAAGTGTGTTACTTCATTATTTTTAGTTAAAGGGAAAATATGAATTTCACATTTATAAGTAGTTTGATCTTTTCTGTGGTTAATAATAACCTCTTTGAAAGGGAGACCAGTTGTTAATTTTTTTCGAATCCTTGTTCTGGTCTGCTGAGATGTACTTTTTCCTTGTAAGAAAGAAGGAGTTTTATTGATGGCATAGTTTTTAGGATAACCTGTCATAGTTGTAAATCCATCATTAACCCAAAGAATATTTCTATTTATATCTGTAAGTACAAGTGCTTCAAAAGGATTTTGAGTAAGAATTTTTTCAATATTGTTTTTCCAAGAGAGTGTTTTTGAAAAATAATTGAGAGAGAAAATATCTTTGTTAACACTAGCTCCTTTGAATAATTTATCTAAGTTTTGTAAATGAAACTCAAAGCTTAATAAATTTGCATTAATTTTCGATTCAGGATATAACAAATCCTTGATCTTTTCATATTCTTCCTGCGCTATAGAGTCTACATAAATATCTAAACTCTTCATATTATCTAATGCATGATTCATTGGTGAAAATTTTCTTGTAAAATATGGAAAATTTTAAAATTAATACAGTGTATCTATAAAATCTTATTATTTAGATTTATTGTAAATAATTCAGCTTATAAAGTAAGTTATTGTCTTAGTAATCCATACTAGATAATAAACTAACATATTTATGCGTTTTTAATCTTATTAAATCAATCAAAAATTATTAGCATGAAAAAAAAGAAACTATTCATAATAACTTTTATGCTTATTTCTTTAAATTATGTCTCTTGTGGAGACAGTGACGATCCTCAAGGTGGTTGTGATACTAATGATTTAGCTGCACTATCAGCAGAATTTTCAAGAACAGGTCAAGAGTATTTAAATGATCGAACAGAAGCAAAATGTTTAGCCTATAGAGAAGCGTTGAATAACTTTATTAAAGAAGCTGAAGACTGTCCAGCCCAAGAGCTACAGATCGCAGAGTTAAAGAAAATATTGAATGAATTAGACTGTACAAATCCATAAAAACAATGAAGCTGTTTACAAAGTATTGAAAAACGTCATTCTGAATCTACCTGTGCTGAATTTAGTTCAGTATTTCATAATCCATTTTATCTGATTTTCAATTATCATGAGATAACTGAAACTCTCGAAGTATCGAGATAGTTTGACAAAAAATAGCCTTTTTAAACAGCTTTATTATTGAATTAAAACTTTTCAAAAACACCTAATCCAAACAGTGCAAAATCATATTTAACAGGGTCATTCTTGTCAAATTCTCTTAGTATAACATCTAATTCCTGTATAGCCTTCCAATCGTTTTGTTTTCTGGTCAAAATGGTAAGTTTTCTAGCGATATTTCCAGTATGAACATCTAGAGGACAATGTAAAGAGCTTGAATTGTGCGTTTTCCATATACCAAAATCCACTCCTTTTTTAGTATCTCTAACCATCCAACGTAGAAACATGTTAATACGTTTAGCAGCTGAACCTTTTACAGGATCAGAGATATGTTTTTGTGTTCGAGCTAAATGTGGAATTTCAAAAAATAGTTGTTTAAAATTATGGATAGCGTGCTGATAATTGTCTACTTCAGGTCGTAAAGCAGCTTCTAATCCATTATACTTTTTATAGATGTTTTGTAACGAAGTGATGAAAAATTTAAAATCATCAGCATTAAAAGTTCTATGTACAAATCCATCAAAATTAGCCAGATCATCTTCAGAATGATTCATGACAAAATCATATGGAGAGTTCCCCATCAAATCCATCATTCGTCTTGCATTATTAATGATCATTTTACGATTCCCCCAAGCAATAATAGAAGACAAAAAAGCAGCAATTTCAATATCTTCTTTTATAGAAAATTCATGAGGTATTTGTATGGGATCGCTAGTTATAAAATCAGGATGTTCATAAAGAGCAGCCTTTTCATCTAAAAATGCTTTTAGTTCATTTTTTGTCATGCTACACAAAATAGTTTTACGTATTCAATTATTAGTTGCTGGTTTGGAATCGCAAAGTTATAAAGTTTGATATGCTAAAAAATAGAAAAGGTTACTTTAATTGTACCGTTTAATTCAAATATAAAAATGAATTTTCTAACTTCTAACTTCTAACTTCTAACTTCTAACTTCTAACTTCGCAATTAAAAAGTATCGGCAGCAAAGCTAAATAAAATAAAAAAAGCATTATAAGTGGCATGTAATACTATACTCCATTGTAAACCAAATCGAACTCTAATAAAACCTAAGTATCCACCTAAAATAACTTGAGGAGCAACTAAAATCGGACTCAATAACAATACATTAGGAGTAAGTTCAAAATTGGTAATATGAACAAAACCAAAAAATACTGCAAAGAGATAGAATAATATTCTAAATGTACTCTTATCCTTAAATAGCGTTATTGGAGCTCTAAAAAAAAGTTCTTCTAGTAATGGAGCAACTATTGCAGCTAAAAGAAAAACTTGTGTTTTAGAAAACTGATTCATAATGTCTTTCATAGCATGACTTTCCATATTAACTAATCCTAGTGCTTCAACCAAACTAAATAATGGTGTGAGTAACGTAGCAGTAATGATACTAATGATTAGTAGATGGAAGAATTTAGTTAGTCTATATTGTAAATCAGTATTGGTGTCACTCTCCAGTACGGGATTTTTCAAATAGCTAATTAACTCCTTAAAAGTATTCATCATGGTATTGATCTTTATTATATCACTATATAGGTAGCGTCAATAGTAAAAAAGTTACATTAATATTTAGCAGCGCCAATATTTTTTGAACTTTTTATAATAAATGATCTTAAATCTTCATTAGCTTTTTCTAAATCTTCTTTTCTAAGATACATCATATGTCCACTTCTATACCCTTTAAAATTCATTCTATTTTTTAATTTACCACTTGGATCTATTTTTCCCATAGTATATTTTGCAGCACTATATGTTGTAGCGCCATCATAATAACCAGACTGTACCAATAGTTGTAAGTATGGATTTTCAGCCATAGCTTTTCTTAAATTTTCTCGAGCATTATTGTTTGAGAAATCCCAAGGTCTAACAGGACCAAACATATTGTATTTTACATCAGTTTTAAACTGTAGTACATTTTGAATGTAGTAATTTATAGCAGGAGTAAATGAGTGCAACCATGAAACTAATTCGGCACTATAATCTGGTTGAGTTCCAGTTTCTCTTCTATCTAACCCTAAATATCTACTATCCAATCGACCGATAGTTTTACCCGAAGTATTTCGTAATAATTCTTTCCAGAAATATGGTTTAGGAAGTTCTAGATTGTGTTTCAAAATAACCTCTTTTTGAACTCCCGAGTAATAGGCCATTTGTTCAGCGATTAGATTTTTTTCTGTTTCTCCAATATATCCACCTTTAGCAAGTGCAGGAAGTAATTTATGAATAGCAAAGTTTTCAGATTCAGGAAGTATTTCTAACAAATCTTTTTGTTGTAATTCAGTAGGTAATTGTTTATGATACCAAGCTGCAGCAGTGTAGTATGGAAAATTAATAGCATAATCTTCAGAACTGTCGGTACGCAACAGTTTATAATCCGCAGGAGAAACCATAATTACACCATTTAAATACATCCATTGTCTGCTTTGTAATTCATAAGCCAATTGCATTACTCGAGTTCCACCGTAACTTTCACCAATAATATATTTAGGAGACTGCCATCTATTGTTTCTAGTCACAAAGGTATTTAACCAATCCGCTAAATATTTAGCATCAGCATTTACACCAAAAAAGTATTTCTTATCAACTTTTTCATCTTGTTTCACCACAGGTCTTGAGTATCCTGTATTTACAGGGTTCACAAAAACAATATCAGCTACATCCAATACTGAATACGGATTGTCTTTTATACCATAAGGTTGAATTGGATTTCCTTCATTATCTATTTTTAATGTTTTTGGTCCAGTATACGCAATATGCATCCAAACAGAAGCGGAACCTGGACCACCATTAAAAGACATGATTAATGGCCTTTTTACGTTGTTAGCAATATCAGTTCTATAATAATAGGTGTAAAATAAGGTAGCTTTTATATTTCCATTAGCATCAAACACAGGTTGCGTACCTGTTTGAGCCTTATAATTCACTTTTTTCCCTTTTATAGTAATGGAATTTGTAGTGACTACAGTAGTGTCTACAGGAATTCTATAATCTTGACAAAATAGTTGTGCAGAAAGTAATAAAAATAATAATGTGATTCTTTTCATTTGGTTTGGCTCTTAATGTGCTCTAAGGTAAGAATTCTGAAAATAAAAAAATGAAATGGTAAAATGGAACCTTATTTTCAAGTAATGAGATTGTCGAAATTAATTTTTATGCGGTTACGTTTAAAATTTGTGCAAAGGCGAATACTATTTCATACATAGATTTACCTTTTTTATAACAATAGAACAGATTTCTGCATTTTTTTATTTTCTCTTTGTTATAGAATTACTTTAAATATTAAAATAGTAATTCTATAATGTTTAATTAAAAATCTAAAAATAAATTATTATGAATTTTAATACAATAATTCAAGAATCTACTGGAATAATAAATGTAAACGGAACTTTTGTGCCAGGAAAACTAATTTCCAAAGAAGAAGGAGAAATAACTTTTAAACTTCAAAAAGAAAATTCAATTTCCTTGCCTGAGGGAAACTATCCAAAATTATTACCTCCTACCATAGTAGCTAACTTAATTTCTAATGATAATGAAGTTACGGGTATTAGAATAACAGGAGTTATTTTGGTGGATAATAATTATGATCTCACCACAGATGATTTTGGATTCTGTTGGAACTTTACATATGGCTCTACAGGAGGTTATCAATTAAACTTATACGCGGCTTTTGAAGCAGAAGCCCCAAAGTCTTTACCTTCAGAATATGACATGTTCGGTTTTGAAGTTAATTTCAAAAATGAAGCTATAAAATCGGGCATTTTTACTTTACCATTAGAAAAAATAAAAACAGTAGAGGCATTTGTTGTAGATGCAGATCCTGAAACATCGAGAGGAACCGTCACTACTGTAAAATCAGGAGACAGACAGTAAAGATAAAAGTATACTAATTAAAAAGCAGAGTTTACTCTGCTTTTTGTATTTTAGAAATTAAACCAAATATTTAAAATGTTAATTTCTAAATGTTCCTCAATATTTTTTTTTAGTTTATGTATAATTTGTTACGCACAAAATTCTAAAAAACAGTCGAAGCCATACTTTTTTAAAACTTTAAAGGAGAAAAGTCAGCATTTAATTAATGATGATTTTTTTGATAAATCGAGGTCTTTTTTTTTAAATCAAGAATGGGATTCTATATTGGTTCATACATCTCTATTGGAACAAAAAGTACCAGAAAGTACCGAAGTAAAAGATTACGGTCATTTTTTTAGGGGATATGGTTTTTTAAAAAAAGGATTGTTATCTGAATCAGAAAATGAATTTTATAAAATATCTAAAGATTTTGAGTTTGCATTAAGAGTGATTATGTATCAAGGAGAAATAAACTTGATGAGTTCTAAATATGAAAAAGCAATTGAAAAGTTTAAAATCTTAGAAGATAAACCTTTAGACTTGGGTTTTAAAAGAAGTAATATTTTGTTCAATTTAGGTTTGTGTTATCTACATCTTAAGAAATTTAAAAGAGCAAATAAATATTTAAAAAAAAGTTTAAAGCTGTATGAAGAAAAAAAAGATACTACAGAATTAGTAGGAGCATATGCATATCTAGGAAGTCTTTATTATGAACAATATAAGGATGATATAGCGATTCCCTATTTTCAAAGAGCATATGATTTAGCTAAGAATGTAGATGATTTTACATTAAAACGTGATGCTGCTAAAAATATGGCAATAGTGGAGGAGAATAGAAAAGATTTAGTAGCTGCTTTACTATACAGAAAAGAATATGAACAATGGAAAGATTCCTTAAATGATCAAAATAAAATATGGCAAACAGCTCAGTTTGAAAAAAAGTTTGCAATAGCACAAAAAGAAAAAGAAGTTAATGTTTTGAAAGCAGAAAATAGAGCTCAAGTAGCAGAGCGTAATACTATTTTATATGCGGCTATAGGTTTGTTTTTGTTATTGATAGTGATTTCTTTTTTTTATCGAAAAAATATCAAATCAAAAAAGACTATTTCATTACAAAATGAAAAATTAGATGCATTAAACACAACTAAAGATAGACTTTTCTCGATTGTAAGTCATGATTTAAGATCTTCTGTGAATACACTGAAACTAAGTAACAAAAAGTTATTGGCTAATTTGGAGGCTGAAAATTTTGATGGTGTACATCAATTATTACTAAAAAATAGTGCTTTGGTTGGTGGTGCATATAATTTACTAGACAACTTATTAAATTGGGCATTATTACAAACGAAACAGGCTTACTTTGAAATTAAAGAGCTACAATTGTTTTTTGCTGTAGAGCATGTCGCTTTTAATTATTTACCACTCATCAAAGAAAAGGAAATACACTTTGAAAATAAAGTGCCTAAATCAGTTAAAGCTTTAGCTGATAAAGAATCATTAAAGATTATTTTAAGGAATATATTAGATAATGCGATAAAATTTTCGGAATCTAATGATAGTATTAAAATCTACACTCAAGAGGCTAAGGAAGATCGAATTAATATAGTCATTGAAGATACAGGTTTAGGAATGGATGAAGAAACACGTTTAAGGCTTCTAAGGGCAAAAGTCTCTACAGTTAATGAAAGGAAACACAAAAACATAATTGGTTCAGGTTTAGGTTTGCAATTATGTAAATCAATGATTCAAAAAAATAAAGGTGAATTTTTAATAGAAAGTGAATTAGGTAGAGGTACTAAAATGATTGTATCTTTACCTAAATCCCCTGATTAATGGAAAAAATAAATGTTTTAGTTGTAGAAGACAATCCTCTAGAGAGAGAAGCTCTCGTAGAAGTATTGGAGAATAATAATTATAATATTACCGGAATAGCAGATAATTTTAAAGCCGCTTTAGCTATTTATCTAAACCAGAAAGATATTGATATTGTTATTATTGATATTTTTTTAGGAGAACATCCTGAAGGTATTCTATTTGCTGAGACTATAAATCAACTAGAATATCCTAAAAAGCCTTTTCTGTTTTTAACAAGTTCTATTGATAAAGAATTATTTGAAAGAGCTAAAGCTACAATGCCTTTTAATTATATGGTAAAACCATTTAATGAATTAGAGTTATTGTTTTCTTTGGGAAAAGCAATGGAAACGTTTTATAACCAAAATGAAACTATTGCGGATAATGATAAAGGAGCTATAGTAACACCAGACTGTTTATATATTCAAAAAGGAAATTCTTTAAAGAAAGTATTGCTAGATCAGATTATTTTTATTCAAGTAGAAGGTCGTTATTGTAATATTATCACAGAAAAAGGAAAATTTGTTATCTTAATTTCTCTTACTAAAGTAATAGAACTCTTAGATTCTAAAATTTTTGGTAGAGTTAGTAGGAATTTTATTGTAAATCTTCAAAAAATAGAAGAGATTTTCCCTAATGATAATTTGATAATGATGCTTGGAGGTTACAAAGTCACTTTTAGTGATAAATATAAAAGCATTATTAAAAAACATATAATACTAAAATAGTTAAGGTTACTAAAAAACAAATCCTTTAAAAATAATTCATGCCCTAAAATAGTGTGCTTTATGTCTTGTATTCTTGTACTTCATTACAATGCTATTACTTTTTCTTCGATGTAATTTTATGTCAGGACTAAGGTCTTTTTTTGGATCAAACGTATTTTACGAGGACTAGTGTATTATCAACTTAATTTAAAATATGGAACGTAAAATAGTAGATATACGATTTTAGATTTACGAAGTATTTAAATTGAACCTTACTTTATCATTTTTTAATTTGGATAGTACTTATCTACAATATGTTATAAGTTAGCCTTCAATCTTTACCATTTTGTTAGTTATTTAGGATAAAAACCTTCTCGCTTCTACCTAAAAATAAGTAATTCTTACCATTGAAATTACTGTAAATTTCAAGATTATAATTTTCATCCCTGTAAATTATCGCTGATCCCTTTTTTTGATATCAAAAAGATAAGTATAGATAATTTATTTGTCTTTATACATAGCATAGCACCAATTAATGAGGTAAACTCTTTACCTAATGTCAATACTTTGCCTCCACGTTTTTATTACAGCTAGTTTTATGGTAGAAATGTAAAGCTAGCTTATTTACTTCTAATCAATTAATAATTAACCAAACATTAAATTAAATTTTTTAAAAAATGAAAACAGCATTTAAATTCTTGATGACTTTAACCATTTGTATGTTTACGCTATGGTCTTGTTCAGATGATGAATCCTCTGTTACTCTTGTGGAAGGAGAAGGACAGGTAACATTCTCTTTTAATGTAATAAATGATACAAATACCTCTACAAATGGTAACAAAAGTTTTAGGAATAGCCAATTGGTAAAAAGAACTCCAAATCAAATTGTGGTAACTATTCAATCTACAGATGATGGGAGTATAGTATATGATAAGGAGAAATTAGATGTAATTGCTTTTAATGGTAGTTTTATTAGCGATCCTATTGCGTTGAAAACAGGGAATTATGAACTTACAGAGTATTTTGTATTAGATGAAGATGGAAATACATTGTATGTAACTCCTTTAGAAGGAAGTACGCTTGCTTACTTAGTGAATGATCCTTTAGGAACAAATTTTTCTATAGCTAAAGACGATTCAAAACAAATTACACCTGAAGTTATCACGCCAGAAGGGTTTGATGCTGATGATTTTGGATATACTGATTTTAGTTTTGATATTGTTGAAACCATTGATTTTTTAATATCAGCTCATATTTTCGATGAGGCGTCGGAATCTTACGAACTTACTGATGCAACTATTCTGGTAACAGCAGATGGTACAGAAGTATATAATAATTCTATTGCTAATGTAACAGAGCAAATTCGAGTGAGAGATGGTTATAACTCGTATACTATTACCATTACAAAAGCTGGATATGATGATTATGTAGTAACACTAACTAACGCTGAATTAGAATTGCATGCGAATAAACCTTTGATAGTGATTTTATCTCTATCTACTGTAGTACAAAGTTACGATGTTTTTGCTAAAGAAAATAGTGTAAGTGGAGGAGCTGGTTTAATAATAGGTGAGTATGAAGTTGGGCAAACCGTTGTAATTAATACAGACCCTAATGATATTTGGAATTTATTAGATAATGATCCAGGATTTAATTCTAATGCAGATGGTGGACTACAAGTGAATCCAAATTCAACTTTTCCTAATGGAATAGCTGAATTTAAGCATGGGACATTAGTAGGGAGTTTTGACAATGGTACTACTTTTTTTAAAGTAGGAACTCAATTTCAAACTACTGTTACAGCAGCTTCAGAATTAAAATTATATTGTTGGGACTCTGATTCGGATAATAATACTGGTTCTATCAAAGTTACCGTAACAACTACTAGGTAAATTCTTTTATTAACGATTAGGACTTAGGTTTCATAATAATACTTAGTCCTTCATTTTACAACGATTCAATATTAAAATATAAAGCTAGCTTATTTACTTCTAATTAATAATTAACCAAACATTAAATTAAATTTTTTTAAAAAATGAAAACAGCATTTAAATTCTTGATGACTTTAACCATTTGTATGTTTACGCTATGGTCTTGTTCAGATGATGAGTCATCTGTTACTCTTGTGGAAGGAGAAGGACAGGTAACTTTCTCTTTTGACGTAATAAATGATACAAATACCCTTACCAATGGTAATAAAAGTTTTAGGAATAGCCAATTAGTAAAAACAACTCCAAATCAAATTGTGGTTACTATTCAATCTACAGATGATGGGAGTATAGTGTATGATAGGGAGAAATTAGATGTAATTGCTTTTAATGGTAATTTTATTAGCGATCCTATTGCTTTGAAAACAGGGAATTATGAACTTACAGAGTATTTTGTATTAGATGAAGATGGGAATACACTGTATGTAACTCCTTTAGAAGGAAGTACGCTTGCTTACTTAGTGAATGATCCTTTAGGAACAAATTTTTCTATAGCTAAAGACGATTCAAAACAAATTACACCTGAAGTTATCACGCCAGAAGGTTTTACTGCTGACGATTTTGGATACACTGATTTTAGTTTTGATATTGTTGAAACCATTGATTTTTTAATATCAACTCATATTTTCGATGAGGCGTCGGAATCTTACGAACTTACTGATGCAAATATTTTGGTAACAGCAGATGGTACAGAAGTATATAATAATGCAATAGCTAATGTAACAGAGCAAATTCGAGTGAGAGATGGTTTTAATTCTTATACCATTACTATCACAAAATCTGGATATGATGACTATGTACTAACACTAACTAACGCTGAATTAGAACTACATGCGAATAAACCTTTAATAGTGATTTTATCTCTACCTCCTGTAACACAAAGTTATGATGTTTTTGCTAAAGGAAACAGTGTAAGTGGAGGAGTTGGTTTAATAATAGGTGAGTATGAAGTTGGGCAAACCGTTGTAATTAATACAGACCCTAATGATATTTGGAATTTATCACGTAATGATCCAGAGTTTAATTCTAATGCAGATGGAGGTTTAGTTGTAGATCCTGATGCTACATATGTAAAAGAAGGTCAGGAATTTATAGTTGGAGCACTAGTGGGGAGTTTTGATAATGGTACTACTTTTTTTAAAGTAGGAAGTCAGTTTCAAACTACTATTACAACAAGTTCAGAGTTAAGATTATACTGTTGGGACAGTAATAATAATGATAATTTTGGCTCTCTTAAAGTTACCGTGACAACTACTAGGTAAATTCTTTTATTGGCATCGGTAAAGGATATAATACTCCAAGATTTGTCTCGAAATGAAAATGCCTTGTAGGCTTGTCTCGAGGAAATTTACTAACGATTAGGACTTAGGTTTCATAATAATATTTAGTCCTTCATTTTACAACGATTCAATATTAAAATATAAAGTAAGCTTATTCACTTCTAATCAATTAATAATTAACCAAACATTAAATTTTTTAAAAAAATGAAAACAGCATTTAAATTCTTGATGACTTTAGCCATTTGTATGTTTACGTTGTGGTCTTGTTCAGATGATGAAGCATCTGTTACTCTTGTGGAAGGAGAAGGACAGGTAACCTTTTCCTTTGATGTAATAAACGATACAAATACCCCTACAAATGGTAATAAAAGTTTTAGGAATAGCCAATTAGTAAAAACAACTCCAAATCAAATTGTGGTAACTATTCAATCTACAGATGATGGGAGTATAGTATATGATAAGGAGAAATTAGATGTAATTGCTTTTAATGATAATTTTATTAGCGATCCTATTGCGTTGAAAACAGGGAATTATGAACTTATAGAGTATTTTGTATTAGATGAAGATGAAAATACATTGTATGTAGCTCCTTTAGAGGGAAGTACACTTGCTTACTTAGTGAATGATCCTTTAGGAACAAATTTTTCTATAGCTAAAGACGATTCAAAACAAATTACACCTGAAGTTATCACGCCAGAAGGATTTACTGCTGACGATTTTGGATACACTGATTTTAGTTTTGATATTGTTGAAACCATTGATTTTTTAATATCAGTACACGCTTTTGATGTAGCATCAGAATCTTATGAACTTACTGATGCAACTATTCTGGTAACAGCAGATGGTACAGAAGTATATAATAAAGCGATAGCTAATGTAACAGAGCAAATTCGAGTGAGAGATGGTTATAACTCGTATACTATTACCATTACAAAATCTGGATATGATGATGACATGCAAACGTTTACAGCAAATGAGTTAAAATCATATGAAAATGCTCCATTAGTAATCCAACTTACTGAGTCATTATTAAAAGTTGGAGCCTTAGCAGAAGGAGGTATTGTATATCAAATATTTCAATTAGGAGATGAGGGTTATGTTGCTGGTGAAATACATGGAATGGTAGCTTCTCCAACATTAGGGAAAAGTAATTGGCCAGGAGCACAATCGCTTATTAATACATTAAATCAAGGAGAGTTTTCGAATTGGATTTTACCTAGTTACGGAAATTTAGGTCAAATACGTACTAATCTTTTAAATGTGGGAGCAGATTTAAATTTCTTTGATTTTGATTACCATTGGGCAGCAAATATTATTTCAGGAGCTAACTGGGGGTTCAATCCGAAAGAAGGGTCAGGACCAAGTTTGCCAGCATCATTTAATGCTAGTGTATTAGGAATAAGGGAATTTTAATTACAATAATAGAATATTACAATAGTATTCTAAAGGAATAACTTTTTAAGTAAAGTTGTTCCTTTTTTTGATATAATTAGAAAGTTATTTTCCACAATATAATTACTTTACTAATAGGTAATATTCTAAATAGACTTTTTAAAATAAAACTACTCCACTACCAAACCATCCTTCATCTCCAACGTTCTATCAGCCATGGTTGCTAATTCTTTGTTATGAGTTACTAAAACAAAGGTTTGTCCGAATTCATCACGGAGTTTAAAAAATAATTCATGTAGATTTTTTGCTGAGGTAGAATCTAAGTTTCCAGAAGGTTCGTCAGCAAATATTACAGACGGATTGTTAATTAAAGCTCTTGCAACGGCTACACGTTGTTGTTCCCCACCAGATAGTTCATTTGGTTTGTGTTGTTCTCTATGCGATAAACCCAAAAAAGCTAATAATTCTTTAGCACGTTGTTCGGTTTCTTTTTTCCCTTTTTTAGCAATAAAAGCAGGTATACATACATTTTCAAGAGCTGTAAACTCAGGAAGTAATTGATGGAATTGAAAAATAAAACCAATATGTTGATTCCTAAATGTAGATACTTGGTTATCTGAAAGCCCTTTGATGCTAATATCATTAATCGTTAATTCATAATGCTGCTGTTTATTAGGCTCATCTAAAGTCCCTAGGATTTGAAGCAGTGTGGTTTTTCCAGCTCCTGAAGGACCAACAATAGCTACAATTTCTCCTTTTTCAATATGAATGTCTACTCCTTTTAAAATTTCAACATCACCATAATTTTTATGTATATTTTTTCCTGTAATCATCTAGTGTATGGCTAATACAGCGAATGTAAAAAAAAGAAACCAGACTAAATACCTTTAATCTGATTTCTATGTGTAGTAGTTAGCCACTATGTTTGTTCTCTAAAGAGAATTAAAACATATTTTTAATATTATTATAATCTATAAAATAGACAAATCGAACAGAGAATGTATGTTTCATGTTTTCTTCTAAAAGACGATTTAAATTATCACTAAAACTGATATCAGCAGGCGCAAAATCAGAATCTGGATTAATTGAATTTCTATAAAAAGCGATCAATTGACTACCAGGTGCAAATTGCCATACATAGTTTAAATCTAAATTCCAGCTATTAAAATTTCTGTTATAATTATCCGTATGAGCAGAAGGTAACAATTGCCCATTGGAAGTATCTAGTTGTAACAATTGCTCATCGTAAGGTACTTTACTCCAGTTATGTCTGAATGCTAATGATAAAGAAGAATTAGTGTTGAAACTATATTTTCCTGATAATGAATTTTCGTAAGTGCTTCTGTTTCGTTCTCCAAAAATAATATCACCATTATCCAATTCATCCACATATCCCAAATCATTATCTACCTGATTGTATTCAAAAGAATAGGTTAAAGAAAAACGATCATTAAATCGATAACGGGGAGTTAGTCCAAACCCGTAAGCATTCTTGTCTATATTATCAAACATAGTGTAGTACCAGAAATAATTTAAAGCAAACTTTTTTCTAAAATCGGTACCTGCCCAATGATTTAAATTTACACGAGTTGGTCTTTCAAAAAATACACCTGAAGTACTTCCTTGTCTTGGTTCAAAGAAATCTTTAGAGGTAGTCCTAACATTAATATTACCACCAAAATTAAATCTGTTTACAGTTTCAGACCAAAAAGAAATTCCTGTATTTGTTCCTGTATAGATACCTGATTGATGTTGAAAATTAAAATTATACCACCAGTTTACTCCAAAATTATTAAAAATCCCTACAGGTTTTAGCTGTCTATAGCCTGTAAAACCATATATAGTTTGCTCATTATTACTAAATAATATTCCCAAGTCATTAGGGTTAAAGTCTTTATTTTCGAAATTATAACCTATTTCCCAACGCCATTTTCCAGATTGTTTACCAATACTAGTATCAAAAGAATATCCAGGAGTATCATTGTCTGGATCATCACTGATATGCGTAGTTCTAAAACTTCCATCTATATTATAGGTACTCGATTTGTCTTCTACATGCCATAGTAATCCAGTAGCGTTAGCATCTCTAAATCGTCCATCTCTAGTCACATTAGTATTAATTAACGTTATAGCAGAATTTTGATTGAATTGCTTATCTAAGACCATAATATTATAGTTAGTAAAAGGTTCAGTTACGGCTTTACGCTGACTTTTAGTAGTTACCACTTCTGTTCCGATTTGAGTTTGTTCTGTTCGCTCAATCGTAGCCTCTGTTTTTTCTGTAATTGCATTAAAAAATCCGATTCCTAATCCATCCTTTGTTCTACCAGAGATTTTAATGGCATTTAACATCTGGACTTTATTAGGATTATCCACAATTTCTTCATTTACTTTTTTACCCCCAACAAAATCTTCATCATCTTGTAAATTCCCACCTACATCAAATTGATCAGTAGGAGAACCACCAATACGTCTTGAATAAAATAAGCGTCCTTTAGAAAATAATTCTGTTCCTTCAGTAAAAAATTGACGCTGTTCTGTAAACTGTTGTTCAAAAGGTCCAAGGTTAAGTTGTACATCATCAAAACCAACTTGACTAAAATCAGGAATCAATGTAGCATCTAGGGTGAAGTTTTCTGATAAACCATATTTTATATCCATACCTACGCTCCAATCAACTTCAGTGTTATCTCTGTCAGAAATAGTGATAGCAGAAGCGTATGGATACAAGTTCAAACGAGTAGGAGGAGAGATATTTTGAAAGTTTTCAATTAAACCATCATATTGTGTCCAACGTCCAATGCTGTTGTCTATATAATTCCAAGTATACCTTTTATTAAGATTGCGGACTTCCCTATGAAAATTCATTCCCCAAGATTGTACTTTGTTGTTTGCAAAACGTAATGCTCTATATGGAATTTTCATTTCTACATTCCAACCGTATTCAGTAATTTTAAAATCACTATCCCAAACAGCACTCCAATTATAATCCTCATTATTTCCATTAGATACTTTGGCATCAATTTGCACTCCAGAAGCAGTTACAATAAACATTACAGGATTTTGTCCATCATCAATAGGATTGATCATCGCAAAAAAGAAGTCAGAATTCCCAAAATTATCTCTATTGGTAAATTCTGCTGGAATTTTTTCAGGATTAGGATCAAACATTTTTGCAGAGATGTATATGGCATTATCGTCATAAATTAATTTCACCTCTGTTTTATAATCACCTAATTCTGGTTTTCCATTATCTGGTCTAAATTCAACAAAATTATCAGCAACAGGAACATTTTTCCAGGCTTCATCATTTAAATCACCATCAATTTTGGGAGTAGAATTTACGCGAGTTGCAGGTAATCTTTTTCTGTTTTTATTGACTTGTGCATTTGAAATTGTTGAAAGTAGTAGGCATAGTAGTAAATAGGAATGAAAATTTTTCATTTTAAATAGCAGTTAGTTAATAGTTTTTAGAATGAATAATGTCATAATTTGATAGTTGGATCAATACGAATTGATTACACTAAAGACTAGGAAAAAAATAGAGTGTTACATTTTTTCGGCTTTAATTTTTTCAATTGGATCCTAAAACTACAAATCTGTTGGTTTTATGAAAGTTAAAGGGGACTGCATGTTGAAAATTTAACTTTTCTATAAGTGTTAAAATTGAATTTAGTTTAAAGCCCGAAGTTTGAAGTCTGAAGTTTTTTCCAATGATCAATAAACAATTATCGATTATCAATGCTTGCTTGGAGTTGATAAGAAATGGAT
>NZ_MSMP01000046.1 GCF_001936575.1 Tenacibaculum agarivorans | reverse complement strand
TTAATAAGCATCTTCATGAACTGCTTTGATTGCTCTACCACTTGGTTCATTTTGATTTCTAAAACTTTCATCCCATGCTAAAGCAGTAGGCGTACTACATGCAATTGAAGGAACAGATGGTACCGTTAACGCTGCAGTTTCACTTGGGAAATGCTCTTCAAAAATTGAACGGTAATAATATTCTTCTTTGGCTCTTGGTGTTTGAATTGGGAATCTATGATGTGCATTTTTCATCATTTTATCCGTTACTTCTTGATCTACTAGATCCTTTAGAGTATCAATCCAATTGTAACCTACACCATCTGAGAACTGCTCTTTTTGTCTCCATGCCACTTCTTTAGGTAAGTAGCTTTCAAAAGCTTTACGTAATACCCATTTTTCCATACGCTCTCCGTTAATCATTTTATCTTCAGGATTAATACGCATAGCTACATCCATAAACTCTTTATCTAAGAAAGGTACACGTCCTTCAATTCCCCATGCCATTAAACTTTTATTAGCACGTAAACAATCATATTGGTATAATTTATCAAGTTTTCTAACTGTTTCTTTGTGGAATTCTTCTGCATCTGGCGCTTTATGGAAATATAAATAACCTCCAAAAATTTCATCTGCTCCTTCACCTGATAGTACCATTTTAATCCCCATAGATTTAATAACACGAGACATTAAGTACATTGGAGTAGAGGCTCTAATAGTAGTTATATCGTAGGTTTCTAAATTATAAATTACATCACGAATAGCATCTAACCCTTCTTGAATAGTAAAGGTAATCTCATGATGAATGGTACCAATATGATCTGACACTTTTTTAGCTGCAGCTAAATCTGGAGATCCTTCTAAACCAATAGAAAATGAATGTAATTGAGGATACCAAGCTTCATCTTGATCATCACTTTCTACACGTTTAGATGCATATTTTTTTGCAATTGCAGAAGTTATAGAAGAGTCTAATCCTCCAGATAATAATACTCCATAAGGAACATCACTCATTAATTGACGGTGAACAGCAGCATCTAACGCATCATGAAGTTCTTGAATACTTGTCTGGTTTTCTTTAACAGCTTCATACTCCATCCAATCTCTAGAGTACCATTGTTGTAATCCATCTTCTCTTGTGTAGTAGTATCCCGGAGGAAAAACTTCAATTTTATTACAATATCCTTCTAAGGCTTTCAATTCTGAAGCAACATAAAAAGTTCCTTTTTTATCCCATCCCATATATAATGGAATGATTCCCATATGATCTCTAGCTACTAAATATTCATCTGTTTGGGCATCGTAAACAGCAAATCCGAAAATTCCATTCAAATCGTCTAAAAACTCAACACCTTTCTCTTTATATAGTGCAAGAATAACTTCACAATCAGATTTAGTTTGAAAATCATAACTACCTTCAAATTGCTTTCTTAATTCTTGATGATTATATATTTCTCCATTAGCGGCAAGAACAAACCTTCTGTCATTACTAAATAGAGGTTGTTGTCCAGAAGTAGGATCAACAATTGCTAATCTCTCATGAGACATGATTGTTTTATTATCACTATACACTCCACTCCAATCTGGTCCTCTGTGACGTATTTTTTTAGACATTTCAAGAATCTGAGGTCTTAATACTTCAGATTTTTCCTTTAAATCAAACGCACATACTATTCCGCACATAATATTTTTATTTAAATATTTTACTTTTAATTATGGTTCAAATTACTTGATTATAGTTTTTAATAAAAACAAAAAATACTTTAATGGTTATGTTTTGTTACTTTTTAATGTTTTTTTGTTTTAAAATGTAATTTTTTTTTATTGATTGTTGAATTTCAATTAAAGTTTGCTATTTTTCAATTGTTTTTTTGCATTAAATTGTAACTTATTTTGAAGAAAAACTACTAAAACCAAATATGACTAGATCAATTACTAAATTATTATCACTCTTTTTCACCCTAGGTTTAATGTCTCAAGTAGCAATGAGTCAGAAAGTTGACCTCAATATTAGGTACAATCAGATCGGATATGCTACTGGAAAAACAAAATTGATTTCAATCAATTCTACTACCCCTATTCCTAATATCAACTTTGAAATTAAAAACAGTTCTGGAGTTGTAGTGAAATCAGGAATCGTTCAACCGGGTAAATTTTGGAAAGATGCGAATGAATATGTATCTGTAATTGATTTTTCAGAACTTAATAAAAAAGATACTTATACATTAGATGTTTCAGGTATACAACAAAAATTTATTGTAAGTGATAATCCATACAATAAATTAGCTTTAGATGTTTTTAAGTATTATTATTTCAACAGAGCATCAACAGAGATTACTGAAGAATATGGAGGGAAATGGAAAAGGCCTTCAGGGTTAAATGGTACGAAAGTTAAAATACATAGTTCAGCTGCCTCTAAAGAAAGACCAGAAGGTACTGTGATTTCTGTAGATAAAGGATGGTTTGATGCAGGAGACTATAATATGTATGTAACTAATAGTGGAATTAGTACATATACTTTATTGAGTGCTTATGAAAACTTTCCAGATTATTATAATAAGAAAACATTTAATATTCCTGAGTCTACCAATAATTTACCTGATATACTAGATGAAGTTATTTGGAATTTAGATTGGATGCTAGCCATGCAAGATCCTAATGATGGAGGTGTGTATCATAAACATACAGGGTTAAGATTTTCTGGTGTAATAATGCCTCATCAATATGATTTTGATAGATACGTTATTAAAAAAAGTACTTCTGCCGCATTAAACTTTGCAGCAGTTACAGCGGTAGCATCTAGAATTTTCAATACATTTAAAACCAAAAAAAAATATGCAAAGAGGTTATTAGAAGCTTCTAAAAAAGCATACGAATGGGCAAAGAAACACCCAAAAGACTATTTTTTAAATCCTAAAGGAGTAAGAACAGGACAATATGAGGATGATGATTTGAAAGGTGAATTTCAATGGGCAGCGACAGAATTACTGATTACTACAGCTGATACTTCATATGCAAAAGATATTTCAGTTGCATCAATATCGAATGAAGTACCATGGTGGCAAGATGCTAGTGCACTCGCCTTATATTCTATGATGCGATATGAAAAACAACTTAGTAAACAAATTGATGTAACAACAGCTAAAAAGAGTTTTTTAAGCAAAGCAGAAGAGTTAAAAACAAGAATTTTTAATTCGCCTATGAGAATTGCCATGAATGGAACTGATTATGTATGGGGAAGTAATGGTGTAGCAGGAAATCAGTTAATGTATGTGTTAAAAGCATATGAACTCACAAAAAATAAATCATATTTAGATGCAGTTGTAATAGGTTTAGATTATTTGTTAGGAAGAAATGGAGTAGGAGTTAGTTATATAACAGGACAAGGAAGCAATGCTGCGAAACATCCGCATCATAGAACTTCTGAAGCTGATACAATTGAAGAGCCAGTACCAGGAATGGTAGTTGGAGGTCCGCAACCTGGCCAGCAAGATAACTGTGAATATTCTAGTAAAATGCCAGCAAAATCATATTCAGATACTTGGTGTTCGTATGCTTCTAACGAAGTTACTATCAATTGGAATGCCCCAATTGTGTATGTAGTAAATGCACTTCAATATTATCAAACAAAAAAATAAATAAATACTTGTTTAGATAAAAAAGACTTTATAAATTTGTTGCAAATGAAAACGATACAATTAAATAACTGGTGGTGGAAAACTCTTAACTTACGTTAGTGAGACCATACCGTTATATATAAATAATAACTAAAAAGGCTTATCTCATGATAAGCCTTTTTTTATTGACCAAATACAATGAAACCATTACAATTTAAAACACTTTGTAAGCAAAAAATCTCAGATACAGTTACTCCAGTAGGATTGTATTTACGATTTAGAGATAAGTATTCAAACACATTATTATTAGAGAGTTCAGACTATCATAGTAAAGAAGAGAGTTACTCTTTTATATGTATTGAACCTTTGGTATCTTTAAAAGTAGATAAAGAAGAATTTTCTGTCGCTTATAAAGGTAAAGAAGTAAAAAAAGAGACTGTTGGAGGGAACTTTAATCAACTATTTAATGATTTTACGAATTCAATAGTATTAGATTGTGAAGAGGAATTGAAATCATTTAACGGATTATACGGTTATACAACTTATGATAGCGTACAGTATTTTGAAACTATCAAGTTAAAAAATGAAGATGCTCCTTCTGCAATACCAATGATGCAGTACAGTTTCTATCGTTTTATCATAGCCATTAATCATTTTAATGATGAAATGCAGATCATTGAAAATTTAGAAGTTGGTGCTGAAAGTCGTTTAGAAGAAATAGAAACAATAATTGAAGCACAAGCATTCAATACGCAGAAGTTTGAAATTGTGGGAGAAGAAACTTCTAATGTGCAAAGTGAAGATTTTATTGAAAATGTTAAGAAAGCGAAAGCACATTGTAAACGAGGAGATGTTTTTCAATTGGTATTGTCACGTCAATTTCAACAACAATTTAAGGGAGATGAATTCAATGTGTATAGAGCATTACGATCTATAAACCCTTCACCTTATCTTTTTTATTTTGATTATGGAAGCTTTAAGTTAATGGGATCTTCACCAGAAGCTCAAATAAAAATCAATAAAGGAAAAGCAATTATCAATCCAATTGCGGGAACTTTTAGAAGAACTGGAGTAATGAGCGAAGATATTAAGTTAGGAAAAAAGTTATCTGATGATAAAAAAGAAACTGCAGAACATGTAATGTTAGTTGATCTAGCTCGTAATGATTTGAGTAAACATGCAGAAAATGTTACAGTCGAGGTATTTAAAGAAGTGCAGTATTTTAGCCATGTTATTCACTTAGTTTCTACAGTTCAAGGAGAATTAAAAGGAGATCCTATAAAAATAGTAGGAGATACTTTTCCAGCAGGCACATTAAGCGGGGCACCAAAATACAAAGCGATGGAATTAATAGATCGCTATGAAAATCAAACTAGAGGATTTTATGGAGGAGCAGTAGGAATAATTGGTTTAAATGGAGATGTAAACTTAGCTATAGCTATTCGATCTTTTGTGAGTAAGAATAATGTTTTGTATTACCAAGCAGGAGCAGGTATTGTAATCCATTCTAATGAAGAAAGTGAGTTGCAAGAGGTAAATAACAAATTAGCAGCGTTAAAAAAGGCATTAATTTTAGCAGAAAAAATATAAAAATAGAATAAGCTAAGTGCATTAGTCCAATTGAGATTACAGCCAAAAGCTTACAGCCAAAAGCTTAAAAAATGAAAATATTAGTATTAGATAATTACGATTCGTTTACTTACAACTTAGTACATATGGTTGAAAAGATTACGGATACTTATCCGGATGTATATAGAAATGATGAGATTAGTATAGAAGAAGTGGGAACTTATGATGTAATTATGTTATCTCCAGGTCCTGGAATTCCTGATGAAGCAGGAATATTAAAAGAAGTAATTCAAACCTACGCTGGTAAAAAACCAATCTTTGGTGTATGCTTAGGCTTACAAGCTATTACAGAAGTTTTTGGAGGAAAGATTATCAATTTAGATGATGTTTTTCATGGAGTTGCTACTGAAATGAAAGTTACGGACACTAATGCAGTTATCTTTAAAGATATTCCTGAAACTTTTTTAGCAGCACGTTATCATTCTTGGTCAGCATCAGATGAAGGATTTCCGAACGATTTAAAAGTTACAGCAAGAGATGAGGATAATCGTATTCAAGCTATAGAACATCAGGAATTTAAACTTAGTGCGGTGCAATTTCATCCTGAAAGTATTTTGACAGAAGTAGGAGAGCAGTTAGTTAGAAATTTTATAGATAGTTGTAAGTCTTAAAGGTAGCGTAAAGATGAAAGAAGTTTTAAATAATCTATATCAACATAAAAGATTAACAAAAGCTCAAGCCAAAGAGCTTTTAATTAACATAGCAAAAGAACAGTATAACGAAGCACATTTAGCTTCATTCTTGACTGTTTTTATGATGCGACCAATTACAGTAGATGAACTTTCTGGTTTTAGAGAAGCGTTATTAGAGTTAGCTATTAAAGTTGATTTATCAGAATTTAATACAATTGATATTGTAGGTACAGGAGGAGATGGAAAAGACACATTTAACATATCTACACTAACCTCTTTTATTGTAGCAGGAACAGGACAAAAAGTGGCAAAGCATGGTAATTATTCTGTTTCTTCTAAATCTGGTTCTTCTGATATGTTAGAAAGTTTCGGTTATGAATTTACTAATGATGAATCGATTTTAAAATCACAGTTGGAAAAAGCAAATATTTGTTTTTTACACGCACCAAAATTTCACCCAGCAATGAAAGCTGTTGGTCCTGTTCGTAAAGCATTAAAGTTGAAAACATTTTTCAATATGTTAGGTCCTTTAGTGAATCCAAGTTTTGCTCAAAATCAATTATTAGGCACCTTTAATTTAGAAGTGGCTAGGTTATACAATTACATCTTACAAGAAGAAGGAACTAATTATGGAATTGTACATGCATTAGATGGTTATGATGAAATTTCTTTAACAGGAGGATTTAAGCTATTTACAAAGCAAGGAGAGCAATTAATTACTCCTGAAGATTTAGGACAAGATCGTGTAGCACAATCTGATATTTATGGAGGAAACTCGGTTGAAGAAGCAGCAAAGATCTTTAAAGCTATTTTAGATGGAGAAGGAACAGAAGCTCAGAATAAAGTGGTATTAACCAATGCTGCTTTTGCTCTACGAATTGTAGATGAAAATAAAGATTTTGAATCTGCTTTTGAAGAAGCTAAAGATTCCCTATTTGGAGGGAAAGCAAAATCTTGTTTAGAAAAATTAGTGAACTAAATGTCATTACGAGGAAGAATGACGAAGTAAGCTATTAAAAGTTACTTCATTTTATTCAAAATGATGAAAATAATTATAATATAAATGCCAGTTCGAGTAATTTTTTATGAAGAGATAACGAAGTGAAAAATTGTATTGAGAACAGTTTGAGGGCTTCTCGGTGCAAAATTATTTTCCATTTTATTATAAATAATTTCACTCGAAGTGACAGAAAAAATAGAATTATGACGATACTAGAAAAAATAATAAATTTTAAAAAGCAAGAAATCGCCAAAATAAAGGCAGAGATTCCAGTAAAAAAATTAGTAGAAAGTCCAAATTTTAAAAGGACACCTATTTCATTAAAAGAGTCACTTACAGAATCAGGATCTACAGGAATAATTGCAGAATTTAAAAGACAATCGCCATCAAAAGGAATTATTAATGATAAGGTTTCAGTTTCAGACGTTACCAATGGGTATTTGGAGGCTAATGTAGCTGCTCAATCTATATTAACAGATACTTCTTTCTTTGGAGGAACAATGGCAGATTTAATGGAAGCAAGAAATGTAAACTCAATACGACCGATTCTTAGAAAAGATTTTGTGGTAGATGGGTTTCAAATTGTAGAGGCAAAAGCTATTGGAGCAGATGTGATTCTGTTAATTGCAGCGTGTTTAACTTCTGAACAAATTAAGAACTACGGTCAGTTAGCGAATGATTTAGGCTTAGATGTTTTATATGAAGTACATAATCAAGAAGATTTAGATAAGATTTCAGATCTAGATAACAAGATTATTGGAATTAATAATCGAGATCTAAAAACATTTAAAGTGGATCTAGAACATTCTATAGCATTAGCAAATCAAATTCCAGATAGCTCAGTAAAAGTTTCTGAAAGTGGTATCAGTAATCCTAGAATTGTAACTGGATTAAAAGAATATGGATTCCAAGGTTTCTTAATAGGAGAAAACTTTATGAAAGAAGAAGACCCAGGATTAGCATGTCAAGAATTTATTAATCAGATACGTTAAAACAATCGTCAGACCTCAGGTTTTCAAAATCTGTAATAGCTTAAAATATTATGCTTATGAAGCTTAAAGTATGCGGAATGAAATATGTAGAAAATATTAGACAAGTAGCGGAGTTACAGCCTGACTATTTGGGGTTTATTTTCTATGAAAAATCAAAGAGAAATTTTGAAGGTATTATACCCGAAATTCCAAAAGGAATAAAAAAAACAGGAGTATTTGTAAATGAATATGTTGAGATTTTAGTTTCACTTGCCGAAGAATATAAGTTAGAAGCTTTACAACTACATGGAGATGAATCTGTAGCATATATTAAAGAATTAAAGGAATATCTTGAACAAAGTAGAAAAGAAAAACGCTTATCAAAAGTTGAAATTATAAAAGTGTTTGGAATTAAGGATGAGTTTGATTTTTCAATACTGAAACCCTATGAGGATGTCGTAGATTATTTTCTTTTTGATACTAAAGGAAAAGAAAGAGGAGGTAATGGAGTTACTTTTGACTGGAAAGTTTTAGAAGGATACAACTCTACAAAACCTTTCTTTTTGAGTGGAGGGATAGGGCTGCAAGAGGTAGAAAAAGTACAGCAAATTTTAAAGACTGATTTACCAGTATATGCACTAGACGTAAATAGCAAGTTTGAAAAAGAGCCTGGTTTAAAATCGATAAAAGATTTAAAAAAGTTTAAAAAAATAGTGTATGACAAGTAGATTGAACCAATTAGTAGCTTCAGGTTTAGAATTCATTTCTAAATTATCTGAAGAAGAAATGAGGAAAAAAGAGCACGTTGAAAAATGGTCTCGAAAAGAAATCTTAGGGCATTTGATAGATTCAGCTATTAATAATTTACAAAGATTTACAGAAGTTCAGTTTAAAGAAAAGCCATATAAAGTAGAAACCTACAATCAGAATGAGTTGGTAATAGCGAATGACTATCAAAGAGCTAATACTAAAAACTTATTAGATTTTTGGGAATCGATAAATAAAAGAATAGGGGCGATAATAGAAAATCAAACCGATGAAACCTTAAAGTATAAGGTTCAAATAAGTAATACAAATATTGTTGACTTGCAATTTTTAATGCAAGATTATATAGACCATTTAGAGCATCATTTAAAACAAATAAAAGCATTATGAAATACAATCCAGATGAAAACGGATACTACGGACAATTTGGAGGAGCGTTTATTCCAGAATTGTTATATCCAAATGTAAAAGAGATTGAAGATAATTATATTCAAATCATAGAATCAGAAGAGTTCCAAGAAGAATATAAAGCATTGTTAAAAGACTATGTCGGTAGACCAAGTCCATTGTATTTAGCAAAACGTTTATCAGAAAAGTATGGTGCAACTATTTATTTAAAGCGAGAAGATTTAAATCATACAGGGGCACATAAAGTGAATAATACCATTGGTCAGATTCTAATTGCAAAAAAATTAGGAAAAACAAATATTATTGCTGAAACAGGAGCTGGTCAACATGGTGTAGCTACAGCTACTGTATGCGCCTTAATGGGCTTAGATTGTACCGTATTTATGGGAGAAGTTGATATTGAGCGACAAGCACCAAATGTAGCTCGTATGAGAATGTTAGGAGCGAAAATAATTCCTGCGACTAGTGGAAGTAAAACTTTAAAAGATGCTACAAATGAAGCTATTCGTTATTGGATCCAAAACCCTGAAACTTTTTACCTAATCGGTTCTGTAGTTGGTCCACATCCACATCCAGATATGGTAGCGCGTTTGCAAGCTATTATTTCTGAAGAAATGAAATGGCAATTAAAAGAAAAAACTGGAAAAGAAAATCCAGATACTATTATTGCTTGTGTAGGAGGAGGAAGTAATGCAGCTGGAGCTTTTTATCATTATTTAGAAGATGAAGAGGTTGAATTGATAGCAGTGGAAGCAGCAGGTTTAGGTGTTGATTCTGGTGAAAGTGCAGCAACATCTCAATTAGGAGAAGTAGGTGTTATCCACGGAAGTAAGACAATTTTAATGCAAGATGAATATGGACAAATTGTAGAACCGTATTCAATTTCTGCAGGATTAGATTACCCCGGTGTTGGACCATTACATGCTTTCTTACATGATACAAAACGAGCAAAGTTTATGAATGCAACTGATGAAGAAGCATTACAAGCGGCTTATGAATTGACTAAAATTGAGGGAATTATACCAGCTTTAGAAACAGCTCATGCCTTAGCAGTATTACCTAAAATGGATTTAAAACCAGATCAAACGATTGTGATTAATTTATCGGGTAGAGGAGACAAAGATTTAGAAACGTATATTAAGCATTTAGAAGACTAAGATGAATTCAATTCAACAAATATTTCAAAAACAAGATCAGAATTTACTATCTATATTTTTTACAGCAGGTTTTCCTGAATTAAATCAGGCAGCAGAAATAATAGATAAACTAGGAAGAAGTGGAGTAGATTTTATTGAAGTGGGATTACCGTTTTCTGATCCATTAGCTGACGGTCCAACTATTCAACATAGTAGTACGATAGCGTTAAAAAATGGAATGAACCTAGATATTGTTTTTAAGCAATTAGAAGCAATTAAAGATACGAATACAACGCCATTAGTATTGATGGGGTATATAAATCAAATTATAAAATATGGTGAAGAAGCTTTTTGTCAGAAAGTAGTAGATTGTGGAATTGATACTTTGATCCTTCCAGATTTACCAATGGTAGAGTATGAAGAACATTATAGAGCTTTATTTAAAAAATATGGCTTAACCAATGTATTTTTAATAACTCCGCAAACTTCAGAAGAGCGTATTCGAAAAATAGATGAATTAACAGAATCATTTATTTATATGGTTGCTTCGTCAGCAATTACTGGAGCTAAAGGTGAAATTTCACAACAGCAAATAGAGTATTTTGAACGTATCAAATCTATGAATTTACAAAGTAAGTTAATTATTGGTTTTGGAATTTCAGATCATAAAACATTTTCAAAAGCATGTGAATACGGAAATGGAGCAATTATTGGTTCTGCATTTATAAAAAGTTTAGATCAAAAAGGAGTAGCTGGAATTGAAGGCTTTATTCAAACGATTAAAAGGTAAAAAATATGTAATCTTTAATTGGGTTCAGCATAAAGAACATTTATGACTACCAAATAGAGAAAATGGAAAATTAATCGATTCTCAAATAAAAATACCAGTAAAAATTAGTATATTTATGTAAGAATAGATTAATTAATGTCCTCTTGGTTAATCATATAGATGATTGATTAACCAAGAGGTTTTATTTTAAGCTGTTGAAGTTTCTGTAAACTGTTTCAAAATACTTTTAAATACTTCAATAGGTTGTGCACCTGTAACAGCTTCTTTTCTATTAAAAACAATAGTAGGTACAGATCTCACACCTAAATTTTGCCAATACTGTTTAGTGCTTTGTACTTCAAACCTTGCATCATCATTTGTTAAGTTAGCTAAAGCTTCTTCAGCATTTAAACCAACATCTAATAAAGCTTCTTTTAAAACCTCTCTTTTAGAAACATCTTTACGTTCACTAAAAAAAGCGGTGGTTAAACGCATTTTTAATTCGGTTTGTTTGTTAAATTTCTTTGCATACTCAAGTAGTACATGAGCATCAAATGTATTTACAATTCGCATCCCTTCAAAATAATCAAACTTGAAACCAACATTTGCCCCAGCTTCAGTTAATCTCTGTTTCGAAGCCTGTTGTTGTTCTTTGGTCGATCCGTATTTTTGAGTTAAGTGTTCTGTTAAATCTTGACCTTCAGCAGGCATATGAGGATTCAATTCAAATGGTTGCCATTCAATTTCTATTTGGTCTTCAATTTGCAATTCATCAATAGCCTTTTTTAAATGTTTGTAGCCAACAGTACACCATGGACAAACAACATCAGAAACGATATCTATTTTTAATGTATCTTTCATAAGTTAATTGTAATCAATAATTGTGTTCAATATTTTTTCATTTTGTAGGAATAATTAGAAAAATCTTACACTTATGTATACAATAATAGATATAAACAAGTAAATCTAAGATTTGGAAAAGTAGTTGTTAAGTCGAATACGCAATTTTGTAAGGTAATTTTAAAATAAAAACAATGTATTCAAAGACAGCAGTAATAACAGGAGGAAGTAGAGGTTTAGGTAGAGACATGGCGTTAAGTTTAGCTAAAAATGGTCATGATATTATTTTTTCATATCATACACAAAAAGAAAAAGCTCAATCAGTAATAGATGAAATTAAAAAATTAGGACAAAATGTAATAGCTTTTCCTTTTAATGCAAAAGAACTAGAAAGTGGAAAAGCGTTTATTAAAAACGTTACAGATCATTTAAATTCTAGTAAAGGGAGTCCTAATTTTGATTTTTTGATTAATAATGCAGGAACAGGTATTCATAACTTAATCTCAGATACTAGTGAAGTAGAATTTGATGAAATGCTAAATATTCATTTAAAGAGTGTTTACTTTTTAACACAAACAGCATTACCTTTTTTAAACAATTCAGGAAGAATAATTAATATTTCAAGTGGATTAACTCGTTTTAGTTTACCAGGAATGTCAGCTTATGCGATTATGAAATCAGGAGTAGAAACATTTACAAAATACTTAGCAAAAGAATTAGGCGGACGTCAAATAACTGCTAATGTAGTTGCTCCAGGAGCTATAGCTACAGATTTTGCTGGAGGTACTAATCGTGATAATCAAGAAAAGCGAAAAATTATAGAGAATTTAACAGCATTGGGAAGAGTTGGTGAAGCGCATGATATTGGAGGTGTTGTAGCCTTTTTATGTGCTGAAAACTCAGGATGGATAAATGGACAACGTATAGAGGTTTCAGGAGGAATGTTGGTATGAAACCTATTTTTATGAAAATTACAGATCATTTTAAAACGATAAAAAAGTATCATAAATTCGCAAACTTAAAAGCTCCAGAGCATCCTTTAATTAGTTTAATAGACTATACTAATATTCAATATCCAGAGCGTATTAAAGAAGTGAAATGGATACAAAATTATTATACTATAGGGTTAAAAAGAAACGTAGCATATAAGTTTTTTTATGGACAACAAGAGTACGATTTTGATGAAGGTTTAATGACTTTTATGGCTCCAAATCAGATGATGAGTCTGGCACAAAACCCTAATTTAAAAAGAAAACCAACAGGATGGCTCCTGTTGGTACATCCTGATTTTTTATGGGGTACACCATTAGCAAATAAAATAAATAACTATGATTTTTTTGGGTATGCTGTTAGTGAAGCCTTATTTCTTTCAGAAAAGGAGGAAGGTATAATAGTTTCTATATTACAGAATATTAGAGAAGAATATCAATCGAATATAGATAAGTTTAGTCAGAATATTATTATTTCCCAATTAGAATTATTATTGAACTATGCGGAACGATTTTATGAAAGACAATTTTTGACACGTAAAATTTCTAATAGTAAAATATTAGTTGAGTTAGAGAATGTACTAGCAGAATGTTTTAATCAAAATAATTTGATGAATGAAGGTTTACCAACAGTAGAATGGGTTGCAAATCAACTGCACCTTTCTCCTAATTATTTAACAGGAATACTCAAAAGTAGTACAGGATTAAATACACAGCAACATATTCACCATAAGCTCATAGAGAAAGCAAAAGAACAATTGTCAACAACTAATTTTACCATTAGTGAAATTGCCTATAATTTAGGATTTGAATACCCATCATCATTTACTAAACTGTTTAAAGCTAAAACAACTATGTCACCAATAGAATTTAGGAAAACTTTTAACTAGTTTTTTAATACTTTTAATGTTAGTTATTGTTAATTTTTGAGACTAAGTATTGAATATTTTAATCAATAGAAGTTTGAAAAAACATTTTACTGCATCCAATATTATTTTCGTAGCTGTCATTTTTTTGATGTTATATAAACCAACTAGAGTTTGGTTTATACGTCAAATATCATTCAGTCCTACGATAACTAAAGCTGAAGGAAGTCCACGAATTTTTAATTACGATTGGAATTTAAAAGGTTTGAATACAGATGATATTAATTTTTCTGAATTTAAAGGAAAAGTAATTTTCTTAAACTTTTGGGCAACTTGGTGCCCTCCTTGTATTGCAGAGTTACCTTATATACAAGAGTTTTATAATGATTATAAAGGTAAAGTTGAATTTGTATTTGTTACGAGTGATAATGTGGAGGAACTGAATAAATTCTTTAAGAAAACAGGATATGAATTTCCTGTATACCAGTCTTATTTAAATTTTCCAGAAGAATTACCTCCAGTAAATTCTATTCCTAGAACATTTATTATTGATTCACAAGGAAATATTAGAGCAGATAAATCTGGTTCAGCAGATTGGAACAGTACTAGTTTTAGAAATTCTATAGATAAATTATTGGACGAGTGATATCTTTGTTAAAAAAGAATGAACAAATATATCTTCATTATAATTTGTTTAGTAACTCTTGTTGGATGTACTAGAGTTAAGGAACAGGTAATTTTACATACAAATTCTGAAATAGAATATTGGGGAAGAATTAATTTTTCTGAAAGAGAAGGAGCGAAATTATATTGGTCAGGCACTTCAATTAAAATGAATTTTAAAGGAACTTCAGTAAAAGCATTACTGAAAGATAGTAAAGGAGATAACTATTATAATGTAATTATCGATAATGAGGTTACACAAATAATACGTCCTGATACCACTAAACAATATTATCAATTGGCCTCTAACTTACCTGAAGGTAAACATACTGTTGAGCTATTTAAAAGAACAGAATGGGATAGAGGAGTATCTACATTTTATGGTTTTAAAATTGATAAAGGAGGAAAAGCATTACCGAAGTCAAGTTCGAAAAAAAGAACAATAGAATTCTATGGAAACTCAATTACTGCAGGTTATGCTGTTGATGATATAGAGGATAGAGATAGACCAGATAGTATTTTTACAAATCATTATAAAAGTTACGCAGCAATTACAGCTAGACATTTTGATGCTAAATTTCATGCCATTTGTAAAAGTGGAATAGGAATAACGATAAGCTGGTTTCCATTAACAATGCCAGAATTATATGATAGACTAATTCCTGATCAACCAAATAGCAGATGGGATTTCTCTAAATATAAACCTGATGTTGTAGTTGTAAACTTATTTCAAAATGATTCATGGTTAGTTGATATGCTCAATAGAGAGGAGTTTAAAGCTATTTTTGGGAACAAACCTCCAGAAGACGATTATCTAATAACGTCTTATGAAAAATTCATAATCAAACTACGACAGCATTATCCTGAAACTTATATAATATGTATGCTTGGTAATATGGATGCTACTGAATTAGAATCAAAGTGGCCTGGTTTAGTAAGCAAAGCTGTAGCGAATTTAAAGGATGATAAAATATATACTCATTTTGTACCATATAAAAATACACCTAACCATCCTACAGAAAAAGAACAAAGAGAAATTGCTAAAAGCTTAATACATTTTATAGAGAATACTATTATTTGGTAATAAATAATTAAATCACTTATTGAATGCTATAGAAGTTAAAGTGTTAAACTCAGTAGTATTAATAATTATCAAAGCAGTCAATTTTTTTAGTTGATAGCATGTTAATGATATTTTTTTAACATCATTTAACGCGTTTTTATTGTGAATTCATCAAATGATCACCTTTTAGCATTATTTGGTTATTTTGAGTCTTTGGTTGAGATTATCTTTAAAGTCTTGTTAAAATATATAAAAATCAATAAAAAATGGTTGGTATAATTACACAGATTTTGAAAATAAACAATAAAAGGATTAAAAGTATTCTACTACTTGGGTGCTTTTTTGCTTCATGGGGAATGATTGGGCAAAATGCTGATCCAGTTACTAATTTAATGGTTACTGAAGGAGTAGCCAATCAATTTACAGCAACTTGGACTCCACCAGCTGGAGGAGACGCTGTAACAGGATACAATATGTTTATTCAGCCTCAAGGTGCATCTGGATTAACATACATTACCACAATTAGTGCTACCAGTACTAGTTATGTGTATTCAGGAAATCAAGGAGGAGTTAACATCGTAGATGGAGGAGTATATAGTATTACAATTCAAACACTACCTGATAATGACGGAAATAATTACGTTGGTGTTGCTGAGTTTTCATTAAATACACCAGATCCCTCAGCTCCAACAGGTTTAACTATTACAGATGGAAATAATCCTAATGAGTTTATCTTATCTTGGGATGCTGATGCTTCCGCTTTTGGAGGATTCAATGTGTTTTTAAATGGAGGATCAAGTTATATAGCTACTGTTAGCCCTGGTGTAAATAGTTTTACTTTTACTGCTGCTAATGGAATTACTGACGGATCAACATATAATCCAGCTGTACAGGCATTACCAGATGGAGATAATAGTGCTTATGCTAATATTAACACTCCTGCAATAAATTCGTACAATTGGACTGGTGGAACTAGTACTGATTGGAATACTGCAAGCAATTGGGATAGAAATGCTGTGCCGAATTCATCAGTACTTACTGTAAATATTCCTTCAGTAGCAACAAATTTCCCAACTGCTTCTACAGCAATTACGGTAAAAGATCTAGTAATTAATTCAGGAGCTAGTTTTATTCCACAAGCTAGTGTAACAGGTACAATTAATTATAAACGAGAGTTAACTTCTAATTGGCATTTAATAGCATCACCTGTTTTTTCAGAAACAAAACAAGATATTATTTCTAATCATGTGTTAGCTACTGGAACTGGTAGTAATATTGGTTTGGCACCTTATGATAATACAGTGGCAAGTCCTTGGCAATATGAAACTTCATCATCTATGGGAGATTTGACTGCTGGTTTAGGGTATTCAATAAAGTTGGCTTCAGCAGGAGAAGTAATGTTTTCAGGAACTCCTAATGGAAATGTGAATTTACCAGTTTCAGTAGGTATGAGTGCATTTAACCTAATAGGTAATCCATATACTTCTTATATAGATTTAGCTACTTTTTTAACCGCAAACTCAAGTAAACTTTCTGAACAAACTGCATGGTTTTGGGATGGGACTCAGTACCTAACATATAATTCTGGAAGTTCTATTAACATTGCTCCTGGTCAAGGATTCTTTGTGTCAGCTAGTGGATCTGATAATGTGAGTTTTTCAACGGGAGATCAAATGCATAAAACTTCAGATACATTTTTAAGGCAAGTACCCATTCCATCTTTTGAGTTGTTTGTTGAAAATGAAAGGGTTGTGAGATCGACTAAAGTTAGCTATGTAAATGGTAAAACTACTGGTTTTGATAACGGATATGATTCTAAAATGTTTGATGGTGTTACACAAGATTTTGGGATTTATACAGAGTTGTTATCAGAAAATATAGGTAAAAAACTAGCGATACAAACATTACCTAATGAAAATATAGAAGGTTTGGTAGTACCAGTTGGTTTAATTTCTGAGGAAGGTAAAGAAATTACCTTATCTGTAAAGACTGAGAATTTATCATCTGATCTTGATCTTTACCTAGAAGATAGAGAGAATAATAAAATTATAAACCTAACTAAACAAAATTATACTACCGTAATAAAACGAAAAACAAATAACATAGGACAATTTTATATTCATGCCAGTTCAAAAAAATTAACAGCTAATGACTTAGTAGATCAAACTGAAGAAGTAGTTAACTTCTATAAATCAAATAGAAATGAATTAACAATTACGGGGGTTCAAACTAAAGCAAAGGTTTATGTATATAATATTTTAGGTAAAATGTTGATTACAAATCAACTTAATGGAGTTGGAACAAGCACTATTGATTTATCTGAATTATCTACAGGAATATATATAGTAACATTAAGTTCTACTACGGGAGATTTAACCAAAAAGATCATTCTAGAATAACAAATTTCCAATATCATGAAAGAAAATATAAAAAATACACAGCAAAATAAAAAAGCAATAAATCGTAAAGAAGCTTTAAAAAAGATAGGAAATTACGGTAAGTATACAGCATTAACAGCATTAGGTACTTATTTAATCTTAAACGCTAAAAAAGCACAAGCAGCTAGTCCTGAACCACCAGGAGGAGGGTTTTAAACTAAGCGCATATTGCGCTAGAAATAATAAGTTTTGTTATAGTAAAAAGGCTGTCTAAAAAATAAAGACAGTCTTTTTTATTGATGTATATAAAGTACTGTATTAAGGCAGAAATAAAAATGAGGATATTTTCTTCCCAAATAGTAAATAAAAATTAAGAGAGGGAATTCTCTTTAATGTAGTTCAATTTAAATTCTTTTGGAGACATATTTTGTTTTTTCTTGAAAGCTCTATTAAAACTAGATATAGAATTAAAGCCAGCAGCGTAAGAAATTTCATTAATAGACATATTTGTCTCTGTTAACAATCTAATAACGACCCCTAATCTGTAATCCTGTAGATAACTACTAAAACTTTGATTAGTCCTTTTTTTAAAGTAATGGCTAAAAGCAGAATCAGACATACTTACCATAGAGGCCATTTGAGATAATTTAATGTTTTGTTGATAGTTTTCTTTAATGTAATTAATAATTTTAGAAATTCTTCTACTTTCCCATTTTTGATTGTAATTAACACTATGTGCACTACTCAAAACTTTTTTATCTTCTGAAATGGATAAAAGATGTAAAATTTCTAAGAAAATTAATAGAGAAGCAAAACTATTTACTTCTTCTATGGTTTCTATTTTAGCTATTATTAAATCTCTAGTAGGATTTCCAAAAAAAATTCCTCTTTTAGAAAGCTCTAGCATGTCCTTAATATCTTTAGAAACATTGTAATTTAATAATTCAGAATTTAAAAGTCTTTCTTGAAACTGTATTGTAATAACACGGGTATTAGGCATCTTCCTATCTGGAATCCATAAATGTTTCAATTCAGGACCTAATAAAACCATATCAATAGTATCACATCGTTCAATAGAATCACCAACAGTTCTTTTTCCTTGGAAATTAATAACTAAATTTAGTTCATATTCATTATGAAAATGTAGGGGATAATCAAAATTAGCATTTTCATGTTTTAAAAGTATAAAAGGCTGATCAGATTTGATCGGTGTAATTTCTTTGATAGACTTCATTAAACGAAATAATAATTTTCTATTAAAATTAAATTAAACAAGATGGCTACCAAATATAAAGAAAACAAAAGAACTGTAATTTGGTAACTTTTTAATTTTTACATTTTAAAGATGTGTAATTATTAAAAAAAGAGCTAAAAAAAATGAATAATTCAAAAAACGCATAATATTGAACAGCATATAACTATTGTTGAAAGCTGTTCTTATCTAATTTTGAAGAGATGTTAATTTTAATTTTTATTTAATGAATAAAAAGAAAATATATTTTTTAACTATTTTATTAATAGTACTGTTTATTAATAATTTAACGGGGCAAATAAAAATTACAGGAGTAGTACTAGATGAATACTTAGAACCTTTACCAGGTGCGTCTATTTTAGAATTAGCCACGCTTAATGGTGTAGAAACAGATTTTGATGGAAAGTTTGAAATAACAGTAAGAGATGAAAACAGTAGTTTAAGAATTAGTTTTGTAGGTTACTTTGAGAAAATTCTTAAGATAGGAGCTGAAAGAGAGTTTAATGTCATTTTAAAAGAAAATGTTAGTCAATTAGAAGAAGTTGTAATTATTGGTTATCAAGCGGTAAAAAAGAGTGATGTAACTGGGGCAGTTAGTAAAATTAAAACTGAAGATCTTTCGGAAATACCTTCAAACTCTGTAGAAGAGTTATTAGTAGGTAGAGTTTCAGGATTAGTGATAGGTAATCCTTCAGATGATCCTGGAGCAGGCTTAAATGTAAGAATTAGAGGTGCAAGCTCATTTACCGCAACCTCACCGCTTATTGTTGTTGATGGATTTCCTTTAGGAACAGCAGGAAATTTAAAGCAAATAAATCCAGCAGATATTGTTTCTGTAGAAGTCTTAAAAGATGCTTCAGCAGCTTCAATTTATGGTTCTAGAGGAGCAAATGGAGTAATTTTAGTAACTACCAGAAGAGGTAAGGAAGGAAAACCAACGATTCAGGTTACAGCAAATACAAGTTTTAATACGTTTGCTTCAGAATTTGATATTTATAAAAACCCATCGAATCTAGCAGTATTAACAGATGAAGGAAGAGTTAATGGGGGATTAACTCCACTTTACATTGGTGCCAATGATATTAATGGAGTATACTATCCTTCAATAGCAGAAATAAGAAATGGATATCCAACTACAGATTATATAGATTATGTGTTTAGAACTCCAATTAATAGCAATTATAATATAAGTGCACATGGAGGTACAGATAAAACAAAATATAACTTTGGATTAAATTACAACACTCAAAATGGAGTAGTTAGAAACAACGATTTAGAAAAAATAACAGTTAGTTTCGGACTAGAACAAGAGTTAGTAGAAAAACTGAAACTATCTACTAATTTAAATTTCTCTAGAGGTAATAGGGATGATAATGGAGGTATTTCTTTTAATAGAAACATATTTTTTCCATTGTATAATGAAGACGGGAGCTTTTTTAAGTTTAATGAAAACGATTTTTTTAATCCAGCTGCTTTAACAGAATTACGTATAAATAATTCTGAAACATTGGATTTAATTTCTTCATCTATTTTGCAATGGCAAATAACTAATGACCTTAAATTTAAATCACAATTCAACTACAGTTTAGGATCTTCAATTCAAGAAAGATATTTTCCAAAAGTATATACACAATTAGGAAATGAAGGTAATGGAGTTGGTTTTATTGATAACTTTCAGAGTCAAAGAGTGGTAGCAGACGCTTACTTTACATACAATAAATTACTAGCTGAAAAACATGATGTTACATTGGTAGCAGGATATTCTAGTGAATACTTTGAAGAAAAAACATCTCAATTAAGAGGGCAAGACTTTGTAAATGAAATATTAGGAGCGGGTAATTTAAGCCTAGGAAAAGAGCAACGAGTTTCTAATAACTTTAGAAGTACAGTATTATCATCTGTATTTACTCGATTGAATTATGCTTTTGATGATAGATTTCTGTTAACATTTACTTCTAGACTTGATGGATCATCAAACTTTGGTAAAAACAACCGTTTTGCATATTTCCCTTCGGGAGCTTTGAGTTGGAAAATGCAAAATGAAGAATTTATGGAGGATAGTAGAGAAATTGTTAATGAACTAAAACCAAGAGTGAGTTATGGAGTTGTAGGTAATCAGGCAATTGCGGCATTTCAAACGTTAAATAGATTAGGAGAAGCTAGATATTTTGTAGATGGAGGGTTTGTTACTACAATTGGACCTGGAGTTCCTATTAATGAAGGGATTTTTACCGTATTTAATGGAATCGGTAATCCTGATTTAAAATGGGAAACAACAACGGTGTTAAATGCTGGTCTTGACTTTACAGGATTCAAACGTCGACTAAGCTTCAATTTTGACTATTATATTAAAAAAACAGAAGATCTATTAGTGCAAAGTAATTTACCACCTACTGCTGGTTTTGATACGATACTAATTAATGGAGGAGAAATCGAAAATAAAGGGTTTGAAGCTAGTATTAATTATGATTTTATTAAAAAGGTTGATTTTAATGTTTCTGCAGGATTAATCTTTAATAGAAATAGAAATCAAGTAATAAGCTTAGGACCAGTAGGTAAAGTTTCTGTATTAAGTGATGATTTTGGTAATCAATTCGATTTTAGAGGAGTAAATTATAGAGATCAGTTTAGATCAAGAATTAATGCATCTGTAATTGGTCAACCTTTAAATGTGTTTTATGGAGCTAGAGTAATTGGAATTGTTCAGTCTGAAGCAGAAGGGTTAGCTGCAGGTTTAGAAGGAGCCGCTGCACAGCCTGGTGAATTTTTATATGAAGATCTTAATAAAGACGGAGTTTTAGATCCATTTGGAAAAGATAGAACCATAATAGGAGATCCAAATCCTGATTTTACAGCAAGTTTCACGCTAGATGTATCATATAAAAACTGGGATTTATCAGCACTATTCAATGGATCTTTCGGAGGAGATGTTGTCAATATAAACAGATTTGCAGCTAGTAATGGTGGTGGACAAGTAAGTAGTTTATTGCAAAGATGGACACCTGATAACAGAACAGAATTGTATCCTTCATTAAGAGATAATAGAAATGTAGCATTTTCTGACTGGTGGATAGAAGATGGTTCATTTGTTAGATTACAAAATCTAAGAATAGGCTATAACTTTACAAATGAGGATATAAAGTATTTTAAAAATGCTAGAATTTATTTTAGTGGTGATAACCTATTTAGTTTGACTAACTATTCTGGGTTAGATCCTGAAGTAGATGTAGCTGGAGTAGATTTAAATAGAGTACCTAGATTACGTAGAATGACTTTAGGATTAGAATTCACTTTTTAAAGAGAGATAATATGAAAAATATATATATACTATTACTATCATTTGCCCTCATAACTTCATGTTCTTTAGATCAAGAACCTGAAACTTTTATAACCGATGATGCTTTTTACTTATCGGAGTCAGATGCTAACGCAGCAGTATTACATGCATACCAAACAATGACTTTTTTGGATTATTTAAGACCTTACATGAATATTCCTACAACAGCGTCTGAAGAAGCATTCCCAAAAGAAGGAGAAGGATTAAATATAGATCAGTTTGATGAATTTAATGTGGATGATAGAAACCAGAATTTAGAACAATTTTTTAGATTAACCTATGTAGGTTTAAACCGAGCTAATACTGTAATAGAAAAAATAGATAATATAGATTTTGAGGCTAGTACTAGAAACAAGTTTAAAGGAGAAGCTTTGTTTTTAAGGTCTTGGCATCATTTTATGTTAGTACGTTTATTCGGAGAGGTACCTGTACAAGAAAAGGCAATAGATGAACTATCTGAAGTATTTGGAGCACAAAATTCTTCTATAGAAGACGTTTACAAAGTAATAGTCAGAGATCTAAAAGAAGCTGTTTCATTATTACAAGTAGAAAGAAGTGGAGGTAGAGCAGATAAAGTGGCAGCGCAATCATTATTAGCAAAAGTATATTTAACCATGGCTTCTGCTAAAGATTATTCAAGTCCAGGTTATGACTGGGTTTCAAGTGCAGATACATATTATAATTTAGCATCAGAAATGGCATCATTAGTAATTAATGGACAATCAGAATATACTTTTGATGATGATTTGCAACATATTTTTGATGTATCTACACCAGAAGCATTTAATGGACCAGAGCACATTTTCTTTATACCGCAAGATAGAAATGGTTTAGTAGAAGGTGAGTTTTCTAAATTATCAAGATTTTTCATCCCTGCAAATGCACCAACTACATCTTTTACAAAAGATGGAATAAAACTACATGGAGGATTTGGTGTATATGTAGCGGAACTATCATTTATAAATTCTTTTGATTTAAATGATAAAAGAAAAAAAGACTTAATAATTGATGAGTTATTCAATGAAAGCGGCACCCAACTTTGGGTGCCTACAGGTGGCGAATCTCAACCGTTTACAGCAAAATATTTAGACCCTAATTTTATAGGGGATAATACAAGTACACATCCTTATTTAATTAGATATACCGATGTGTTACTGATGTATGCTGAAGCTCAAGGCCCTACAGCTATGGGGTATGAAGCTATTAATAAAGTACGAGCAAGAGCAGAATTATTACCGTTAACACCTGGATTAAGTGAAAGAGACTTTAGAGAAAAAGTATTGGAAGAACGTGCTTTTGAATTAGCTTTTGAAGGTCATAGGTTTTATGATTTAAGGAGAACAAATAAAATTGAATCAGTTCTTAATGGTATTTACGGGAAATCATTGTCTACAGGTCAATATTTCTTTCCAATACCTGCTATCGAAAATGAACTAAATAATTAATGTTTAACACGTAAAGAAAGGAATCATGAAAAATCTTTTTGTAAAATTAAGAACTATCTCTTTACTAACAGTGGTGCTATTAATCGTTACCTCATGTCAGAGAGATCCATTAGATGGTATAGTAAGTAATGATAGACAAGTTTTGTCTTTTTCTTTGCCAGGAGTTCAACAAGTTGGACCAGCAAACATTACTTCAATAGGTAATGATGAAGGAATTATTGATGTTTTTATCATAATGAATGGTTTAGATGTAAGTAACTTAAAACCTTCATTTGAAATATCTGAAAAAGCAACAGCTATACCTCAATCAGGAGAAACTGTAGATTTTACTTCAGAAGGAAATTCTTTTGTATATACAGTAGTTTCAGAATCTGGAGAAGAGAGAAGGTGGAGAGTTAATTTAAAACCTTTTGTGTCTGAGATAGATGGAGACTGGATTGTGAAAAGTTTATTGTTTGATTGGCAAATAGGAATTAGACAAGATTGGGGGTGGGGAGTTTTTGGAGCTTATGATGTAGCTACCAATTCTTATGATCCTGCAAATTATACACCAGAAGTATTGTCTAAAGATTTTCCTAATGCAGCATTAGAAGAAGATAATGAACTGAATTTAACTACCACTTTAGTAAATGAAAGTGGTAATCCAGAAGGAACTTTTGATTTTAAACCAGGAGATGATGGTGAATATGCATCCTTTATTTTAGCTTCTGATCATAATGGAAATCCAAGGAGCTATACAGATAGATTTAGGAAAATGCACATAGGTAAAGGTGTTTGGGAATATAATATCTCAGGTAAAAGATTAACCTTATGGCAAGGAAACAAAAGCGGGAAAAAAGTTGATGCTACTGTAACTATTGATAGTGATGGTAACATAAGCTTATCTTTTGATAATTGGATTGACGAATTTACATGGGATCATTTTGATGCCGAATCACACATTCAAAATTCGTATACACTTTACTACAATTTCAACTTAAAATAATTTACAACATCATATGAAAAATATAATGAATGAAATTACTTCTAAGAAAGTAATGATTTTAGCAGTCTTACTAATGGTTTTTACTGCAACAATTACAAGTTGTAATGAAAAAGATTATGGAGACAAAAGAGATATAACAGATAATGAAATTATTGTACGAACTTCTCAAGTAATTAATGATAATTATATAGGAAATGGAGTACAGTGGGATCCATATCCACAAGCATATAAATATTGGGGAGAACCAATTAGTGATCAGGATTGGGATAAATTATATAAGCGCCTAGATTTTATGAAACCAAATCTAGTACGAGTGGTATATGGATCTTTTGATAAATATGCTTCAGATGATGTAGATGGGTATGATCAAGATAAATTTATAGAAGGACTATTAAAAATTTTACAATACTGTCAAGACAATCAAATTTCAGTTTTACTAGGTGACTGGGGATTTAACCAAGTTAGTTTCAATGAAAATAAAATTTTTGAAAATCGCTTAGACAATGCAGTACAGTATTTAGATTACTTAGTAACTACTAAAGGTTTTTCTTGTATTAAATATTACACAACTATTAATGAACCAAACCTAGGAGGTTCTGCATCAAATGGTAATTATGATTTATGGAGAGATGCAACGTTATACTTCCATAATAAAATGAAAGAAATAGGCTTAGATACTAAAGTAAAATTAGCAGGTCCAGATGTTGCTGTTTTTAATAATTCCGATATCGATTGGATCTCTAGATCATCTAATGACTTTGGAGATAAATTAGGAATCTATGAAGTGCATACTTACCCACCTAAAGGGGTAATGTTTAGTAATGAATATGAAGATTTATTATCTAGAATGAAAGAAAGGGTACCAGCAGGATACCAAATTATTATTGGAGAGTTTGGTTATAAGTATGATACTGGAGACTCTAATATTGATCAAGTTTTAGCGAGTCAAAATTCAAATAAAATTAACTCAGATCCTAATATTGCTGATGATTCAAACACATTGGTGAATGAATATTTTCATGGAGTAGATTTAGTAGGTCTAACAATGAAAATTGTAAATGCAGGGTATTCAGGCGGAGTAAATTGGGGCTTAGATGATGCAATGCATAGTGGAACCACTACAGGAACTGACCTTAAAGTATGGGGGTTCTGGAATATTTTAGGAGAAGAATTACAAAGTAAACCAGAAAGTGAAAATTTAAGACCTCATTTCTATTCTTTCTCATTATTGTGTAGATACATGCAGAAAGGAAGTAAAGTTTTTAAAGTAGAAGTACCTAGCAAAATAGGATTAGATGTAATAGCTGTTGAAAAAGATGGAAAATATATGATCGCTATTAGTAATATGTATTCAGCAGATTATGAATTATCATTATCTATAGAAAATTTAGAACAATTAACAGGAGTTAAAAAGTTTGTATACAAAGAAGAAGGAAGAAAATATGATGCTGACGGATACCCAGCGCCTGAAGAAGAGAACCTAACAATCAATTCTGGCGATAAATTAACTATTGCAGGAGAAACATTTACAGTACTCACAAACTTTGACTTTTAATTAAAAAATAAGACAACAAATAAAATACAGTAACGAGAAAATACGTGTACAGAATGAACAATACTATTGAAAAAAAAGTAGACACTTTACGCTTAAAAAAACATGAAAAGAACCCAATTTTTAGTCCTAATCCAAAAAACCAATGGGAAAATATTGTAGTATGTAATCCAGGAGTTTGGTATGAAGACGGGAAGTTTTCAATGTTGTACAGAGCAGCTGGGGATGATGAAGAACATTATATAAGATTTGGTTTAGCAGAAAGTACAGATGGTATAAACTTTACAAGAGTTTCAGACCAGCCAGTTTTTTCACCTAGTATTGATGGTCCAGATATGGGAGGAGTAGAAGACCCTAGAATAGCAAAATTTGGAGATGAATTTTACATTACGTATGCTTACAGACCTTTCCCTCCAGGACAATATTGGAAATTTGCGCATGATGTAATCTTATTGCCAGAATCAGGAGAAGATACTCCTAAAGTATATAAAGAAAATGTAGCAAATTCTGGTTTAGCAATCTCAAAAGATTTAAAAACATTCAAAAGATTAGGACGTATCACTTCATCAAACTTAGATGATAGAGATGTAATTCTTTTTCCTGAAAAAATCAATGGGAAATTTGCTATGCTCCACAGACCTAAAGAATGGATTGGAGAAAAATATGGAACCAATAGACCAGCTATATGGATTCGCTTTTCAGATGACTTAATGGTTTGGGAAGAAGAGAGTACCTTATTAATAGCTGGCATTGATGGTACTTGGGAAGAAAAAGTAGGAGGAAGTACACCGCCTTTAAAAACTAAAGATGGATGGTTAATCATTTATCATGGTGTTGAAAATGGAGGATTAGGGTATTATAGAGCAGGAGCGGCATTATTAGATTTAGAAGATCCAACAAAGGTAATTGGAAGATTAGAAAATTGGATAATGGAACCTGAACACGATTATGAAATTGAAGGGTATTATAAAGGATGCGTATTTCCAACTGGTAATGTAATCATAGATGATACATTATATGTGTATTACGGAGCAGCTGATAAGTATATTGGATTAGCAACTTGTAATGTAAATGATTTATTAGCAGAATTAAAAAAGTAAAATGAACAAATTCATCGCATTAGTTTTATTAGTCGGTTTAACTTTTTTCTTGAACAGTTGTGCCAATGTTAACAAACAAGAAAAAATAGATGTAAACATTACATTTAATAAATCTAATAAATTGAATTTTCCTTTTATCGGTCATGGGGTACAGTGGTCAGCTTATCCCCATGCCGATTCTGAAAATGCTGATTGGGGTTTTTTGATGACAGATGAGAAGTGGAATAAATTGTACAAAAGAGTAGATTTTGTTAATCCTCATATCATCAGAGTAATGGATGTAGCAAGTTGGCGGTATTTTAAAGGATTAGATAAAGAGAATCAACCAATTGTAAACTTCGATACTCAAGAAATAAAAAGTCTATGTAAGTTATTAGACTATTGTCAAAAAAATAACATTATAGTTCTTTTTGGAGAATGGGGAGCACCAGGATTTTGGGAGGTAAAAGATAAAAAACCTAATGATATTGTAAAAGCTAATGATGATAGATGGATAGATATGATAACACAATATCTTGATTATCTAATCATAAAAAAAGGATACACTTGTATTAAATATTACAACCTTGTCAATGAACCTAATGGATATTGGGCTTCAACTGATGGAAATTGGGAAGAATGGAAAGAAGGGTATCAAAAATTAAACACAGCATTCATAAAAAAAGGTTTAGATAAATACGTAACATTATCAGGCCCAGATGCAGTTACCCAATGGGATCACCCGAAGCATCCTAAAAAAGCTCATGACTGGGTGTATTCAACAGTAGAGGATTTAGATAGTATAACAGGTTTATATGATTTTCATATTTATGCAGATCAAAACTTGATACGAACAGGAAACTTTATTCCATATTTAAAACCTTTTTCAACAGCAATTAACAAAACAAAAAAGCCATTTGTTTTGGGAGAATTGGGGATGAAATATAGTGGTGCTTTAAGAGAAGAAAATAAGAAAAGAGGAGAAAAGGATCCTTATGCTGGTCCAGACGATTCATCGATGTTTGTCTATGACTACTTTTATGGTGTAGATATGGCCGATGCAGCGATACAAAGTATGTTAGCTGGTGTTGGAGGTGCCATTGCTTGGGATCTAGATGATGCTATGCATACGGTGGGCGATTTAGGAGAAAAAAATCAACTGAAAAAATGGGGAATGTGGAATATTTTAGCTGAAGAGTTTGGCGATTTAGAAGTGGACAAAAAACCAAGACCGTGGTCTTATACTTGGACATTGTTATGTAATTTATTCCCTCCTAAATCAGATATTTTTCAACCAAAATATTCTTCAAAGAACGATAGTATACGAGCAGTCGCATCTGTTCATGAAGGTGATTTTACAACAGCTATTGTAAATCAATCTAAAAAGTCCAAGGTTTTTCAATTAAAAACAGATGAGATTCCTAGTACAAAGCAACTGTATTTGTATGAATATTCAAAAGAAAATAGACCTACAAACTCAGAAGGTTTTCCCGTAGCTACCAGAAAAATAGAAAAAGATTTAAGTAGAGAAAATGTAATAATCGAAGTCAAAGGAGAGAGTATTATTTTTCTCAGTACAATTTTAATCCAATAAGATAACTTTTAAGGTTATACACATATAATGAAATATAATTTAGAGCTTACAGATATACTAGTATTAGTATTATACTTTGTTTTTATTGTTTGGTTTGGTATACGTTCTTCTAAAAAAGGAAGTAATTCAACCAAAGATTATTTTTTAGCGGGAAGAAACATGACCTGGCCAGTAATAGGATTCTCATTATTTGCAGCGAGCATTTCTAGTACTACATTAATAGGTAAAAGTGGAGATGCTTACTCTACTGGAATTGCAGTTTTTAATTATGACTTAATTTCAGTGTTGGTAATGGTATTTTTTGCCATGTTTTTTCTCCCGTTTTATATAAAATCAGGAATATTTACAATACCAGAGTTTTTACAAAAAAGATTTGATAAAAGATCACGATACTACTTTTCTTTTATCACGCTAATGGGATCTACATTTTTAGATGCAGCAGGAGCTTTATATGCAGCTTCTTTGTTAATGAAACTTGTTTTTCCTTCTATGACAATTGTAGAGCTCTCTGTAATATTTGCAGTTATTGTAGCAGCTTATACCATACCAGGAGGATTATCTGCTGCAATTAAAGTAGATCTAATTCAAGGAATACTATTACTTGTAGGCACATTTATACTTACTTATTTAGCGATGGAAAATGGAGGGATAGCACATTTAAAAAACCTTCTTTTAGAAGGGGATATGATGATGAAGCTAATTAGACCACTAAACGATGAGTCTGTACCTTGGTTAGGGTTAATAGTAGGAATCCCAATTTTAGGCTTTTATTTCTGGGGAAATAATCAAGTATTAGTGCAACGTGTGCTAACCGCAAAATCAATAGATCATGGCCGTAAAGGAATTTTATTAGTTGGTTTTTTCACAGTATTGATACTCTTTATAATCATTTTTCCAGCAGTAGTAGGGAAGCATTTATATCCTGATTTACCAAAGAATGATATGATATATCCTAAACTAGTCATAGAATTAATGCCAGTAGGTTTATTAGGATTAATGTTAGCTGCGATGGTCGCAGCGTTAACATCTTCATTAAGTGCACTATTAAGTTCAGTAGCTACATTGTTCACCATGGATTTTTATGTACAGTTTAAAAAAGAAGCATCTCAAAAAGAACAAGTATATGTAGGTAAAATAGTTTCGGTAGTTGTATTGGTTTTAGCTGTGTTATGGGTGCCGTTTGTTTCTAAATTTGATTCACTATTAAAGTACTACCAAGAAATGCTAAGTTATATTGCTCCACCAGTAGTGGCAGTTTTCTTTTTGGGAGTATTTTGGAAAAGAATAAACAAGCATGGTGCCTTTTGGGGATTAATGGGAGGTGCTTTTGCTGCAGTGTTAACAATATTTTTAAGAGTTGCTTTTGGAGTTGAATTATTAGGAGACATTCATTTCTTATTGAAAGTTCCTTTCTATTTTGTGTTTAGTTCGGTTATCATCATTTTGGTAAGCCTTTTTACGGCACCAGATGATCAAGAAGCAATTAAAGATTTTATTTGGACTAGAAAAATTTATGATCAAGAAACATTAGAGTTAAAAGGTGTTCCTTTTTATAAGAACTTTAGATTTTGGTCTCTTGCATTAGTTGTGTTTTGCTTTTTGGTATTATTCTTATACCAGTAAAGTTAAAAGCATAAAAGTATAAATATAAAAACAGGTTAGAGTATGAACAAAAAATTACAATTAGTGATGTTGCTATTTGCAACAGTAGGAATTTTAGCACAAACTACAGTAGTAGATTTTGAAGATTCATCTACATTTACTATTGGAGGATGGGAAGGAGTAGCAGAGGTGGTAACTAATCCGAATTCAGCCGGTATTAATACATCAGCAAATGTGGCTAAGTATACAACACCTGCTAATAAAGCATGGGCTAATGGTGTTTCAGTAATACTAAACTCATCAATTAGTTATACTGATATTAGAAGCTTAGATTTTAGTGTAATAGCACCATCTGCAAGTCAAATATATGTGAAATTAGAAAACGAAGCTATTACTGGAGAAACGCAACCAGAAGCTTATGTAACTCCTACTACGGCAAGTAATGATTGGCAATTATTAACGGCTAATTTCTCTGAAATAACAGATGCTACAGAAGCGGCATCAGCAACTTTTGATAAGATCTTTATCATATTTAATCCTAATGATACTACTGGAGGAGAAGAGTGGCATTTTGACGAAATGAAATTGAATACTGTAACAGATCCTCTTGCACCTACAGGTTTAATGATTTCTGAAGCAACAGATGAATTTACTTTAAGTTGGAACGATGATCCGTTAGCAACAGATGGATTTAATGTTTTTATAAGTGAAGGCACAGGATCAGCACAATACATAACCACATTAGCTGCAGGATCTACATCATACACATATACAGGAACTGTTGCAGGAGTTACTATAGCTGGTAGTAATACGTATACAGCTACAGTTCAAGCTTTACCAGATGCAGATAATAATGCATATGCTAATTCTGGTTCTTTTGTACTAAATGAAGTAGAACCTTCTGCTCCTACAGGTTTAATGATATCAGAAGCAACGAATGAATTTACTTTAACTTGGGATAATGATCCTCAAGCAACAGGTGGGTTTAATGTTTTTATAAGTGAAGGCACAGGATCAGCACAATATATAACCACATTAGCTGCAGGATCGACATCATATACATATACAGGAACAGTTGGAGGTATTACAATTACAGATGGAGGTACATATACGGCTACAGTTCAAGCCTTACCTGATGCAGATAATAATGCATATGCTAATTCTGGTTCTTTTGTACTAAATGAAGTAGAACCTTCTGCTCCTACAGGTTTAATGATATCAGAAGCAACGAATGAATTTACCTTAACTTGGG
>NZ_MSMP01000045.1 GCF_001936575.1 Tenacibaculum agarivorans | reverse complement strand
AACTAACAATGATTTATTAAATATTGATGTAAGTACTAATACCAATTTACAATCTGCTCATTTATATAACGAAAATTTTACAAGTTTAGATTTTCACAAGAATGTTAATTTAAAGTCAATTTGGGTTTTTAATAATAAACTCACCCATTTAAATGTTAAAAATGGAGCAGCTAAAAGTATTAAAAGTTTTAGAGCTTATGGAAATCCCAATCTAAACTGTATTAGTGTTTCAGATAAAGCTTATTTTGAGACTAAGTTTTCTGGAGATATCGATGATCATACCTCTTTTACAGAAGGGTATTGCAGATTTACCCAAATACCAGATTCAAGTTTTGAGTTAGCATTAGAAGAATTAGGTTATGACGATGATGATCATGGAGATGGAAGAGTACCTACAGCTATCATAGAAAATGTAACGGAGTTAAACATGTATCGAAAATCTATAGAGAGCTTAACTGGAATTGAGGATTTTAAAAATATAGAAACTTTATATGCTACACGCAATGCCTTAACCGATGTTGATCTAAGTTCAAATACAAAGCTTAAAGATCTTGATTTACGGTCTAACAATTTAGAAACCATCGACTTGAGCACTAATGTAGCACTAGAAAAAATTGGATTATTAGGAAACAAACTTACGAATATCAATATCCAAAATTGTGCGGCTTTGGAACGCTTGGCGATTCAAAATAATTTATTAACTACTATAGATCTAAGTTCAAATACGGCTTTAGATGATTTAACTATTTCTAACAATAAAATAACCAATATTGATGTATCTAAGAACACCTCTTTGACGAATTTAGAAATAGGTGATAATGAGCTGACAAGTCTTGACTTATCATTGAATACTGAACTTGAATATGTATATGTAGATAGTAACAATTTAAAGAGTTTTCGAATTGATAATGGGAATAATAGAGGTATAGAGTACATAGAACTAGCAGGAAATCCAGGTTTGACCTGTGTTAGGGTAGATGATGCTGCTTATGCAACCGCTAATTGGGAAGAAATTGACGCGCACACCCAATTTACGGAGACCGAATACTGTGAATACACCCAAATATCAGACCCGAATTTCGAAGCCTATTTGTTTAGTAAAAAATATGATGACATTGAAAACGATGGACGAGTGCCTACCGCATTAATTAAAAACGTTAGCACTTTTACTATCGATGAATATGAAATAGAAGATATAACAGGGATTGAGGATTTTGAAGCATTACGAAGGATATATATCAAAAAAAATGCGATCACTAAGATTGATTTGAGTTCGAATACCAATTTAATTTCTATCAGAATGAATGAAAATAATATCCGTACGATAGATGTGAGTAGTAACACCAAGTTAGAGGCCATAAGATTAGAGAATAATACCCAACTAGAGGAAATTATTTTACCCCCCTCTAGCATACTAAGGACAATAAATGCTCAAAATAATAAATTAAGAAGTTTGGATATAAGTGAACTTCCTGAGTTAAGAACATTACTAATTGATAATAATAATCTTACAGCACTAAATTTAAAAAATGGGAATAATCATAATATGTTGTTAGATGCTAAGGGAAATCCAGACTTAACTTGCGTTGTAGTAGATAGTGCTTCAGCAAATCATATATTATGGGATGAAAGTTTTGATGAAGGTGTTCGTTTAAGGGAAACGTATTGCCGTTATACAACAATACTAGATAAGAATTTTGAAGCGGCTCTTTCGGATTATGATGATGAAGCTGGAGATTTTAAAGTTCCTACAGCTGAAATTGAAGGTGTTATAGAATTAAATGTAAATGGAGAAGACATTTCTAATCTAGCTGGAATTGAAGGCTTTACTGCGTTAAAATACTTAAGCCTTAATGACAATTCAGTCACATCATTAGACTTAACAAGTATTTCAAATTTAATTTCAGTTTCGGCAAGAAGTAATGGGCTAACATCTTTAAATGTTAGTACGCATCCCAATTTGGATTTTTTATTATTAGAAGATAATAATTTAACAAGTTTAAATGTAAGTAACAATACCAAACTTACGCGAATTTTTGCAGGAGATAATGCCATTACTGATTTAGATGTAAGCCAAAATGAAAGATTAAGAGTCATAACAGTAAACAATAATAATCTTTCTTCGCTAAATGTGAAAAACGGTAACAATAGCAACATTACTAATTTTAACGTTGAAGGAAACGCTAACCTTACGTGTATTTTGGTTGACAATGTGGATTACAGTACAAACAACTGGAAGAGTATTGATTCTCAAGCAAGTTTTAGTGAAACGTATTGTCGTTACACAGCAATACCAGATAAGAATTTTGAAGCAGCGCTATCAAGTTATGATAATGAAGCCGGAGATGGGCGCGTGCCTACAAAATTGATAGAAGTAGTAACATCATTATCTATCCCTTCAAAATCAATTGAGAATCTCGCAGGAATTGAAGATTTCAAGGCTCTTGAAACATTAAACGTAGCGAATAACTCACTGAATACGTTAGCATTAAATTTAAATCCAAATTTGACACTTGTAACTGCTAATAATAATGCACTGACCTCAATTGATGTAACAAAAAATACGTTATTACAATTTTTGAATGTTCGTGACAATCAACTGACCACAATCAATCTGAGCAATAATACCAACCTTGAAGATTTAGAAATAGATTCAAATAATTTGGAAAGTTTAGATGTGAGTATAAATACTGCTTTAACTCAAATTGCAGCAGACAACAATGCAATTACTAGCTTAAATCTGACAACTAATACAGCATTATTAAATCTTTCCATTACAGATAATGGTTTAGAAAGTCTAACCATAGGAGCTAATACAATTCTGAGGGATTTTGAAGTTCAAAATAATGCTTTAGTGGCATTAAATCTTAATGGTGCTACTGCATTGGATTTTGTCAATGTATCTAACAATAGCTTGGAAACACTGAGTATTAGAAACGGAACCAATACGAGTATTTCATTTTTTAATACTACAGGAAATGCAAATCTAACATGTATTTCCGTAGATGATGTAGACTATAGCACGAACAACTGGAAGAGTATTGATTCTCAAGTACGTTTTAGAGAGACGTATTGTCGTTATACAACAATATTAGATAAGAATTTTGAAGCTGCACTTTCAGATTATGACGACGATCCTAATGATGGAAAAGTACCTACAGTTAATATTGAAACCTTATTTCGATTGCGTATAGAGGGAAAATCAATTGATAACTTAACAGGGATAGAAGATTTCACTGGTTTAGAACAGTTATATTGTGGAAACAATGATATAACAGTACTTGATCTATCAAAAAACACGAACCTGACCTTATTAAGTGCTGTAGTAAATAATATTTCTGAAATCGATCTAAGCAAGAACACAAAATTAGAGACCTTGCTTATTAATAGAAATAGCTTAACAACTATCGATGTCACTAAGAATAAGCAATTAAAAGAGCTAAGTGTACATAGTAATGATATTAACGAACTCAATGTCACTCAAAATATTTTGCTAGAAGATTTAAGTGCTTGGGCATTGCCTAATTTGACTGCAATTGACCTTTCTAAAAATACCGTTCTTAAAGATTTGGATGTTTCCGATTGTGCGATTACAGAAATAGATCTATCAAACAACCCAAACCTTACGGGATTATACATATACAACAATAATCTTACTTCAATTGATTTAACTCATAATCCAAATTTGAGATATATCTATCTTTCTAATAACGCTATTGGTGGGTATCTGGATATAAGTAAATTTAGTGCTTTGTTAGACTTTGAAGTGATCAATTGTGGTTTAACAGCATTAAATCTCAAAAATGGGAATAATACAGGAATAGATTACTTAGATATTACAGGTAATTCAGACCTAACTTGTGTTCAAGTAGATGATGTTACCTATGCAACAACTAACTGGACCAATATTGATAGCACGACAAATTTTAACGAAGATTGTGGGTATAATTTCTCGGTTTCTCCTGAGGTAATTTTAGAAGGAGCATTTGAAACCTCTTCTGGAACTATTCTCATGCACGATAATTTACGTGATAATACTTCAATATTAATTCCAACCATTTCACCTTATAACGATGAAACTTGTGAAGCTGCTGTTTTTAATACAACAGGAGAACATGCTGTGGTAGATTGGGTAGAAGTTCAATTAAGAAATCCAACTGATATTACGCAAATAGAGACTACTAAATCTGCCTTGTTACTTAGAAATGGAGCAATCGTTGATACTGATGGTGTTTCCCCCTTATCATTCAGTTTAGTACAAGGCGATTTTTATCTAGCTATTGCGCATAGAAATCACTTAACAATTGTGTCGAATACAACCTATTCATTTACAAGCACTACCACTTCAATTGATTTTACCAATACAGCAAATGTTGCTGGAGGAAATTCAGCATTAATACATTTAGCTGGTGGATATAATGGAATGCCTTTGGGTGATGTAGATGGGAATGGTCAGGTACAAAATACAGATATCAATACTACAATATTACAAATAGGAAATTCTGGTTACAGCATATTTGACGTCGATATGAACGGTCAAATACAAAATATAGATCTCAATATGATACAGCAAAACCTAGGTAAAGGTGAACAATTTTAAACCCCAAACACGATGAAAAAATATTACACACTAGTATTGCTATGGTGTATAGGAACAACCATAAGCAATGCACAAGAATTTACACCGATCCAAGATGATAGTTTTGAACAAGCTCTTGTTGATCTAAATATTGATGATACACCAGGTGACGGGCAAGTACGAACTTCTGCAATAGCAGGACTTACATCACTGGATATAAGTTCAAAAGGTGTTTCAAATATGTCGGGTATAGAAGCATTTGTTTCACTTACAGAACTATATGCATCTGACAATGCTTTTTCGGATATTAACTTGAATACATTAACAAATTTGCAGGTATTGAATTTGAACAATTGTCCTATTACCAATTTAAATCTGAATGGTAATTCTAGTTTAAGACATCTTGATGTAGAAGGTGGAGGTAATCTTACTTCAATTGATTTTAGCAATAATTCATTTCTAGAACATATAAACCTTAATAATAACCTGCTTTCTAATATTACATGGATTAACCTTTCAAGTTTAAGAGAATTACACTTAAACAATAACAATCTAACGGCTTTAGATTTATCTACGCTTACCTCATTGAATTCATTCAGTGCCAGAGAAAATAATCTAAACTTTTTAAGGGTAAACAACGGGAATAATACAACCCTAATGTCTTTTGAAATAATGAACAACCCCAATTTGAGTTGTATTTCTGTAGATGATGCTGATTTTAGCACCGCTAACTGGACAAGTATCGATACGCAAATGTATTTTTCAAATTATAATTGTCGTTATACAGCAATACCTGACGCCAACTTTGAAGCAGTCTTGAATGCTTTAGACTACGATGATATTGAAAATGATAAACAAGTACCTACAGCTTTAATTGAAAATTTAACAAGTCTTAATTTAGAAAACAAAGGTATTTCAGATCTAACCGGAATTGAAGATTTTGTAGCGTTAATAACACTTATTGTTGATAATAATAATCTTAGTACCGTTGATTTAAGTAGTAATACCTCTTTAATTACTTTACGTCTTAAAAATAATAAACTGCCTACCGTAGATTTAAGTAAAAATACAGAGTTACGAGTATTGGTTTTAGAAGATAACGGCTTAACAAGTTTAGATATTAGTAAGAATGTTAATATAGGAAGACTTTTTCTTGGAGGAAATAATTTGACATCGATGGATTTAAGAAATAATCCTCAAATAGTAGTTGTCGGAATTAATTATAACAATTTGTCCTATCTCAATGTGAAAAGTGGAAATAATACCAGAATACAAACATTTGTTATTTCAAATAATCCTAACCTGACTTGTGTAGCAGTTGATGATGTGGATTACAGTACAACCAATTGGACAAGTATTGATTCACAAACCACTTTTTCAAATCGCGATTGTATCTATACCAGTATTCCTGATCCCAATTTTGAAGCTGCATTAAGCATGTATGATAATATGCCTAATGACGGACGAGTACCAAGAGCTGCTATAGAAACCATACCCGATCTTAACATTGAGAACTTAGGTATCAAAGATTTAACGGGTATTGAAGATTTTATTGCTCTTAAGACTTTATTTGCTGCTAATAATGTACTTGAAACTATAGATCTAAGTAAGAATACCAACTTAGAAACCCTTTCATTAGGTAATAATGATATTACCAGTATCGATCTAAGTGCTAATACAGAACTAACAGACTTATCTATTGAAAATAACAATTTAATAGCTCTTGATCTTTCAAAGAATGTAAAGCTTATTGATATAGTAGTTTCAGAAAATGATTTAGAAAATTTAAAGGTGACAAATTGTGTTTCATTAGATAGAATTGATGCCAGAGATAATAAATTAAAGAGTATAAACCTTTCTACAAATACAGTGCTTAATGAACTACGTTTAGAAAACAATCTGCTTAAGGAGATTAACCTTTCTACAAATACAAACCTTTATGAGGTATACTTAGATAATAACGATTTAGAATTTTTAACCCTTACGACAATGACTAGATTGAACGGTCTTTTTGTGAGTAATAATAATTTACGCCTTCTAGATTTACGAAATGGATCAAATACATACACAGAAGACTTTGATGCTACAGGCAATACTGACTTAGGTTGTATATTGGTAGATGATGTAGCATATAGTACTGCAAATTGGACTCAAATTGATAGCCAAACTAATTTTAGTGAGGACTATTGTCGTTATACAGCCATTCCTGACCCTTATTTTGAAGCTGCATTAAGTAGTTATGATAATACTCCTAATGACAGACAAGTACCTACAGCTTTAATTGAAATGGTGAACACATTAAATGTATCAAATGCTAATATTACAGACATCACAGGGATTAAAGATTTTAAGGGGTTACAATCATTAGATATTAGTAATAATAGTATCGAAGTTGTAGATATAAGTAGCATGAATAATTTAGCCTTATTAGAGGCTTCAGGAGCAATTACTACTTCGTTAGATGCTTCTAATACAGCATCGTTAACTTCAATAAATGTATCAGAAAGTACTATTTCCACTATCAATCTTACAGATGCAAGCGCTTTAAAAGAATTGTTTGTATACAAAACTAATATTAGTGATTTGGATTTGAGCACCAACAATGCTTTAGTTAGATTAATTGCTTTTGAAATAACAGAACTTGAAACAATTGATCTTACTGATCTTGTAGCCTTAAAAGAGTTAGAATTAGATAAAACATCTATCCAGAGTTTAGACTTATCAACCAATATCGTTTTGGAACATATTTCCGTTTCTCAAACAAATCTCAATTTTTTCAATCTTAAAAATGGTAATAACACTAGTATTACCTCTTTTTATGCACCAAATAACCCAAATCTTCCTTGTATTTTAGTAGATAATGAAACATACAGTACAGCTAACTGGACAAATATTGACAGCCTAGTCCGTTTTAGTGAGACCTATTGCCGATATACTTCTGTTCCTAATTTAGCTTTTGAAATGCTACTGGAAAGTTTAGGTTATGATGATAAACCAAGAGATGGGGAAGTACCTACAGCACTAATAGAAAAAGTTTCTTTTTTGGATCTTGCTGATCTTGGAATTACAGATATAATAGGTATTGAAGATTTTGTAGGATTAACAGATTTAAACCTAGAAGGAAATAATATGGAGACTATTGATCTTTCTAATAATACATTCTTAGAAAGTTTCAATTGTAATTCCTGTACCTCATTACAAAGTATCAATATTTCTGGGCTTGATGTACTTAGAGAGTTAAAATTAAAAAATACCAAAATAACAGAGATCGATCTGGGTAGTGTATCATTATTAGAAACCTTAAATCTTAGAGAATCGGAAATTGCTGCTATAGATGTTTCTCATAACTCTAATCTTAAAACACTCAATATTTCTTCTACAGACATTGAGTTTTTAGATCTATCTACCAATAATGGATTAACTAAATTAACGGCATTTGAGGCAAACCTTAACTATTTAAACTTAAAAAACACGAATATTATAAATGTAGATGTAAGAGGTAACCCTGGGCTCAGCTGTATTTTAATAGACGACGAATCTGCAATTCCAGATGGTTGGGATTACGATAATACAGTAACATTTTCCAATACCTATTGTCGTTACACCAGTATTCTAGATGATAATTTTGAAGCAGCCTTATATGCTTTAGATCTTGATAATACTTTAGGAGATGAACAAGTACCTACAAAATTGATTGAAGGTTTAGTTTCCTTAAATGTTTCTAATAAAGGGATTGAAAATTTTAGTGGAATAGAAGATTTTATAGCTTTGGAAACATTAGAAGCTGAAGATAATGTATTGGAAAGCATCGATATTTCTAACAATACAGCGCTAAAATATTTGTTTCTTTCAAGAAATGAGTTAACTACAATCGATTTGACTAAGAATACGGAATTAATAGAAATATATTTAGAAGCAAATGCTATTACAGATATAGATCTTTCTAAAAATACCGAATTAAATATTTTAGACCTTGGTGCTAATTTGTTAACTAATATAGATGTTTCAAAGAACACATTATTATTTGAACTAGAATTAGACGAAAATAATCTTACAACTATAGATCTATCTAGGAATTCAGAATTGGAAAGATTCACAATTGCTGATAACCAATTGGAAACACTAAATCTTTTTGCAAATGATGGATTAGAATTTCTTAGATGTAGTGAAAATCAACTAACCGCCTTAGATGTAAGTGGAAGTAGTGCTATTGCAAGTGTATACGCTAGTGACAATAACCTTACAGAAATTAAGCTTCCATTTAGATCAAATTTTTTAGAAGTGATTAATTTGAATGGGAATGAGATATCAGATTTAGATCTGAGTGATTATGATAAATTACAACAAGTTGATGTTCAGTATAATTTAAACCTTACACGTGTAAATTTGCAAAGTGGGGGAAATATTAACCTTAGAGAATTTAATAGCACTGGAAGCATCAATTTAACCTGTATTCGAGTAGATGACGTTGTAAATACAAGTTGGGCGACAGTAGAAGCGGTTACTGGTTTTAGTGATACCTATTGCCGTTATACTAGTGTTCCTGATCCGTATTTTGAGGCAGCCTTAAGTCGTCTTGACGATAGTCCTGGAGATAAGCGAATCCCCACAGCTTTAATTGAGGAGGAAAATACATTGATCCTTAGAAATACAGATATTTCAGATCTCACAGGTTTAGAAGATTTCAGAGATTTAGAAGTACTAGCGCTAACAGATCTTGATATTACTGAAGTTGACTTAAGTGCGAATACAAATTTACAAGGGCTTACAATAGATCGTAATAGTTTTTTGACAAGTATTGAGATCAGTACTTTAACAAAATTAGAGATTTTAAGCCTACACTTTGCTAGTACTATTTCAACATTAGATGTAAGTAAGAATACAGCGTTAGAAAGATTAACTGTAAGTAATACAGATTTAAAACAGGTTGTTTTTGGAGGCAATACTACATTGCAAAGGCTTAGCTTAAGCCAGAGTAGTATTGAAAACTTAGACCTTTCAAAACTTACAGGGTTGGTTACAGTAGAGTTATCTAATAACAATTTGTCATCTTTAAATTTACGTAATGGAAACAATACAAAAATGTCTTTCGTGCATCTTAGAAATAATCCTAACTTATATTGCGTGCAAGTAGATGATGTAGATTATGCCGATACAAACTTCACTAATAAAGATGATCAAACGAGTTTCGATGTAAACTGTGAATCTTTAGAAGTAGATCTAAAAGTGATTTTAGAAGGTGCTTTTGAAGTTTCTGGTCCAATGATTATGAGAGACGATCTAAATGATAATAATCTTTTACCAACCACTTCCCCTTATAGTGATGTCATTAACGGAGATCCTACTTCAACTTCTAGTCCAGGACCAGGATCAATTGTAGATTGGGTAGAGGTTCAATTAAGAAACCCTAATGATATCAATGAAATTCTTTATAGACAATCTGCTTTCCTACAAAGAAGTGGTAGTGTCGTTGCAGTAGACGATCAATCGACACTAGAATTGTCTGCTTGGCGAGGCAACTATTATATTGCTGTAGCGCATAGAAATCATTTACCTATTGTTACAAATACAATACACCTTTTAAACGGAAGTGGTCCTTTTAGTACGAAAATAGATTTTACAGAAGTCTCTAATATATTGGGTGGTACCAATGCTGTTAATGATATGGGTAATGGATATTATGCAATGCCTGTAGGAGACTATGATGGTAATGGGCAGATTCAGAATGCTGATATTAATGCTGTAATTCAACAGTTGGGAAGTTCAGGATATAATAATGCAGATTTAGATATGAATGGTCAGGTCCAAAACACAGATATTAATAATCTTTTAAATCCCAATGTAGGAAAAGGGGAACAATTCTAAAATTTCAATAAATAATGGTGTTTAATCAAAAAAGAAACCCACTCATGAAAATGAGTGGGAAAATTGCTATGAAAAAGAAAGTACAGAACGTCTTCCGTACTCATATGTATTTTAGCATAAACTGTGCCAAAAGTAATCTTGGAGTCAGCTTATTCTATAATTTCAAAGTTCTCTTCTAGTTTGGTTATTGAACTACCACCTACAAAAACTTTGAATTTTCCAGGTTCAACAATAAAATCTCCATTATTGTCAAAGAATCCTAATTCATTTTTGGTTAAAACGAATTCAACAGTTTTACTTTCTCCTTTTTTAAGCGAAATTAACTCAAATCCTTTTAATTCTTTAACAGGTCTAGTAATGCTACCAACTAAATCTCTAATATAAAGTTGAACTACTTCTTTGCCATCAAAATCTCCAGTATTTTGAACGTCAACTGTCACTTTGACACTGTCATTAACGGTGGGCTTGTCGCTATTTACTTTTAAGTTTTTATATTCAAAAGTAGTATAGCTTAATCCATGTCCAAATGGATATAGAGGCGTATTTTCACTATCGATGTAATGAGACCAAAATACAGGTACATTTTCTACAGGTCTACCAGTGTTTTTATAATTGTAGTAAATAGGTATTTGTCCGACATTTCTTGGGAAAGTCATAGGTAATTTTCCACTAGGATTATAATCACCATATAAAACATTTGCAATTGCATTTCCAGATTGAGACCCTAGTTGCCACGCCTCAACAATACAAGGGATGTTTTTATCCGCCCACTCTATAGTTAAAGGTCTACCATTATTTAATACTAAAACAATATTTTTATTTACCTTATAAACTTCTTCTAATAGTTCTTGTTGTAAACCAGGTAAATCCAATTCTGTTCTACTTCTCCCTTCACCGCTTTGGAAACCATGTTCTCCTAAAACCATTATAACAACATCGGCTTTTTTAGCTGTTGCTATAGCATTTTTGATTTTTGAATTATCAGTGGTATTTACAACTATTTCTTTTCTAAAATCTGTTTCTCCAATAAATAAGTCTATACCTTCTTCAAATAAAATTTCATTACCCTTATAGTTTTGTAGACCTTCTAGTACAGAAACTGCCGTGTTATCATCAGAACCTAATCTCCAGCTACCTAAGGAACTATTTTTATCATTTGCTAAAGGACCAATTAGCGCTATTTTTTGCCCTTGTTTTTTAAGTGGTAATAAATTATTTTCATTTTTTAATAATACAATAGATTTTTTTGCAACATCCAAAACAGCATCATGATGTTCTTTTTTACCTATATTTTCTTTTTCGTTTACAGGGTCACAATATCTGTACGGATCATCAAATAAACCGAGTTCAAATTTTACTGTTAAAATTCTTCTTACAGCATCATCAATGATTTCTTCTTTTATAACCCCATCTTTTACAAGTTTAGCTAACTCATTAACATACGCATAACCTTCCATATCCATATCAGAACCAGCTATTGCTGCTATTCTTGCTGCATCTCTATTATCTTCTGCGTGTCCCCAATCTACCATTTCGCTTATAGAAGCCCAGTCAGATACTACAAAGCCATCAAACCCCCATTTTCCTTTTAATATATCTCTTTGAAGATATTTACTTCCAGTAGCAGGGATACCATTAAGTTCATTAAATGAATTCATTAAAGTTTTTACACCAGAATCTACGGCAGCTTTAAATGGAGGAAGAACTAAATTATGCAGTGTTGAGTTACCTATATCTACAGGATTGTAGTCTCTTCCAGCTTCTGAAAAACCATAAGCGGCAAAGTGCTTAGCACAAGCGGCTATGGTGTTGTTTTTTGATAAGTCATCACCCTGAAATCCTTTTATTCTAGCTTTAGCTATTTTCGACCCTAAAAATGGATCTTCTCCTGCGCCTTCCATAACTCTACCCCATCGTGGATCTCTAGAGATGTCTACCATAGGTGCAAAAGTCCAGTTAATACCCGATGCAGAAGCTTCAATTGCTGCTATTCTTGCTGATTTTTCAATAGCCTCTAAATCCCAACTAGCAGCTTCTGCTAGAGGTATTGGTGCAAGCGTTTTGTGTCCGTGTATTACATCATATCCCATTATCAATGGTATACCTAAACGAGTATCTTCTACTGCAATTTTCTGTAGTTTTCTAGCTTCTTCGGTACTATTTATATTCAATATCGAACCTACCAATCCTTCTTTTAAATCTTCAAGTTTATCTTTCGCAACCCCTTCTTTTGGAGGAGGCCCAGTAACATCCCAAAAGTCACTATACTGATTCATTTGTCCTACTTTCTCTTCTAAACTCATTTTTGAGAGTAGAGAGTCCACTTTTTCAGTTATAGTTTCATCTTTAATACCAATCATTGATTCATCATTTTTTTTTGAAAAACACCCAATAAGAAAAGGCGCTGTTAAACAAAATATAGAGGCTCTTCTTGCTAGATATTTAGTCATTTTTTTTGTTTTGAAAAGAGATATAAAAGTATGATAGAAAAATGTTATTTAATTTACTCAAATAATCAAAATATGATATTTTTTTTAGCGTTTTAATTCTTCTAGAATCGTTAAATGACAAAAAAGTACTATAATACTTTTTGTATTCCATTGAATTCAGTTCTAAACTCACTAGGGGTACTATTTTTTATTTTTTTAAACATTCTATTAAAGTTGGCTAAATTGTTAAATCCACATTTGTAAGCAATTTCTCCAACACTCAAATCTGTTTCTAATAATAATCTACTGGCATAACTTACTCTAGTATTGTTTATATAAGATACGAAAGTTTTTCCAGTTCTCTTTTTTATAAAACGATTAAAAGAAACAGGAGTCATATTTACGAGTTCAGAAATTTCATCTAATGAAATTTTCCTACTAAAGTTATTCTGAATATACTCGTAAACCTTTTTGATCTTGTCGCTATTTTCAAAATCATTATAATTAGAGAAAGATGTAGATAATGATTTCTGGTTTCTAGAGATAGATAAGTCATGTAATATAGATATGAACTCTATAAAGTAATCAATACCAGAAGTTTTAGGGAGTTCCATTAGTCTCGGCATAATCTCTTTTACTGTTTTTTCTGAAAACAAGATACCATGAATAGATCTATTCATCATATCCCTAATAGACTTAAATACTCTTCTTGAAAGTAGTTTCTCATCTAATAAATCATTATGGATATGAATTGTTATTTCATGGATCTCTTTGTTTTTACAATTATGTAGTTCCCAACAATGAGGAAGATTTGGCCCAACCAAAACAAGTTCATAATCACTAATCTCTCCTATATGATCTCCAATAACTCTTCTAACCCCCGTACCTTTATGTATAAAGTTTAATTCATACTCCGGGTGAAAATGAATAGGAAAGTCAAAACTATCTTTTACTCTGTAGTACACCAAGAAGCTATCTGATGGAGATAACTGGGTAATTTCTCTATGGATATTTTTGTTCATTTTGTAAATTTTTAGGGTTGTTTTTTGGGTATTCGTAATTTTTATGATTCAATAATATCAAAAAATTATAAATATTTGATAAAATTATATTAATAATTAGTTAATAATGGATATATTTTTGTCTTAAACAAATATTTTTTGTGCAAAAAGTGTATTTAAATGTTTTGATATATTAATAATCAGGATATTCTAAATTTACTTTTCCTCAAAAAAACACCAAATTAATTATCAAAATGAAAAAAAATATATTTGCGTTTTTTCTACTAACATTGGCATTAGTTTTTACTACTAATCTTAATGCGCAAAATGTTACCGGAAGAGTTTCGGATGGAACAGGTCCGTTACCAGGAGTTAATATTATAGTTAAAGGAACAAATCAAGGTGCAGAAACTGACTTTGATGGAAAGTATACATTAAGTAATGTAAAACAGAATGATATACTAATATTTAGCTTTGTTGGTTACAAAACGGTAGAGCTTCCTGTAAACGGTAAACAAGTGATCAATGTTACATTGGAGGAAGATTCAGCAACATTAGATGAAGTAGTTGTTGTGGGATATGGAACTAAGAAGAAAAGTTTGGTGACAGGAGCTATTTCAAGTATAGATAGCAAACAGATAAAAAGTGTTTCCAATCAAAGGGTAGATCAAATACTTCAGGGTAGAACTTCTGGGGTAACAGTATCTTCATCTTCAGGTTCTCCAGGTTCTGGTACAAATATTAGAATTAGGGGTACAGGTTCAAGTGGAAATTCAAACCCTCTATTCATTGTAGATGGAATGAAAGTTTCTACTATTGATAATATAGCGCCTTCTGATATAGCTAATATGGAAGTGCTTAAAGATGCCGCTTCAGCAGCAATATATGGTACAGAAGGAGCTAATGGTGTAATTATTATTACTACTAAAAAAGGAACCAGTGGTGGAATACAATTTAACTTTAATTCACAAGCAGGATTCCAATTTGTAAATACAAAAATGGAATTAATGAATGCTACTCAGTTTGCTACTTACATGGCAGAAGGAGGAAATCCTTTAACAGGAGTTGTGGATATTGATGGAGATGGAGTGTTAGATCCTCAAGTAAATACAAATTGGATAGATGAGACTTTTGATACAGCTTTCATGCAACGTTACGATTTTAGTTTATCGGGTTCTATGAAGAATACTTCGTACTATTTTTCTGCATCTCATACAGATCAAGAAGGTGTAGTAGTTGGAGGACAATCTTCTTTTGAAAGAAATGCTTTTAGATTAAATATTAAAAGTGAAATCACAGACTGGTTAGAAGTAGGAGTGAATTCAAATACATCTTTCATAGAAAGAAGAGGTATTCCTGAGAATAGTGATACAAGGAGTGTAATTCAAAATATGATAATTATAGATCCATTAACACCAGTTGTTTATACTGATGGTGTGCCTGTAAGTGTTTTTGATCGATCGGCAGCAAATGGTGTACCTGTGTTAAGAGATGAAAATGGTAATGTATATGGTTACCCAGCATTTTCTACAGGAGAAGTAATTAATCCAGTTGCTTTTGCAAACGCAATACAAGAGAATATTAATGAGAATGATCAGTTTTTAACTACAGTGTATGCAAAAGTTAAATTATTAGAAGGATTAGAATTTACAACTAGATATGGTTATGAACAAAATCAATTTTTTGCTCAAACTAATACTAATCCATACTATGTTTCTTCAATTGCAGCTAATACACAGTATAATATAAGCGATCAAAAAATTAAATTTAGAAGGTGGTTATGGGAAAATTTCGTATCTTATGACAAGTCTTTTGATAATCATAACTTTAAAGTGTTGGCAGGGTATTCTGCAGAACAAAGTAGAAGACCAAGATATGTTCAAACTGCATATACTTCAGATGTAGATGATTTTACAGGATTTAATATAAATAACCCTGAGTTTAGTGTATCAGGAACACCAGTAGAATTCTTAACATTTAGAGATAATTTAGTTTCTATTTACGGTAGACTATCATACGATTACATGGAAAAATATTTATTTGAAGCAACAATAAGACGAGATAAGTCTGATAAATTCCCAAGAGATAACAGAGCGGGTGTATTTCCTTCGTTCTCTGCTGGATGGGTTGTTTCAAAAGAAGATTTTTGGAATGATGAGTCGTTTATTAATTCTTTAAAAGTAAGAGGTAGCTGGGGACAGAATGGTAACAAGAGTAATTTGCCAGGAAACTCAGAGATTACAGCAATTTCTGCTTTATCAGGAGGAAGAACATTAACGTATTTAGGTAATGATGGTGTAATAGTTACTGGATTTGGAAACCCAAACTTAGTGTGGGAAACTTCTGAACAACTAGGTTTTGGTTTAGACTTGAGAGCCTTAGATAATAGATTAAATTTTACAGCAGATTATTATAAGAAAACAACTAAAGATTTAGCAGTTAACAATGGTAATCTTATTACACCAGGATCTGCAGGTTTCCCATTCGGAGCATTTAACGCAGGTACTGTTGTTAACCAAGGTTTAGAATTTGAAATCGGATATTCAGATGTTACTGATGGGGACTTTAGTTACCAAATTAATGCGAATTTATCTACATTAGATAATGAAGTTACTGAAATTAAATTTGTGCCTGAAAATTCTTTCTTACAAGGAGCAGGAGCACCACAAAATAATGATGGTGTAACAAGATTTAGAGAAGGTTTACCTGCTTGGCATTTCCATGGTTTTGAAACCGATGGTATAGATCCAGCTACTGGTCAAATTATTTATAAAGCAACAGGTACTACTGATAAACCATCAAATGATCAAAAAACATTTATCGGTTCACCACATCCAGATGTACTTTTCGGAGGAAACATAAGATTAGGATACAAAGCATTTGATTTTAATGTACAATTCCAAGGAACAATAGGTAATGAAATTATAGCTACATACCACCAACCATCTAGGCCTATCACAAATAAGCCAGTACATTTCTTTACTGAAAGATGGACAGGACCTGGAGACACGGGAGCAACATTCCCAGGAGCAGCATCAGTGATTCCTTCTTACGAAACAGATTTAGTAGTAGAAGATGGATCTTTCATGAGAATAAAACAAATTCAATTAGGATATAATTTACCACAGAGCGTTTTAGATGATTTACATATTAGTAGCATGAGAATGTATGTTTCACTAGATGACTTTTTTACATTCACAGACTACAAGGGACTTGATCCAGAGATTGGAAACTTTGGATTTAATGATATAGGAGTAGATAGAGGATTTTATCCAACTGCTGCGAGAGCATTATTTGGACTTTCTCTTAATTTTTAATGACCAAAACAAACTTACACAAAATGAAAAAAATTATTTACAGTGCAGTAATAATACTATTCTTTGGTGTTATTTCATGTAGTGAGGATTTTACAGATAATCCTCGAGAAGACGTACAAGATCTAGATGCATTTTTCTTAGATGAAGCTAATGTAGAACAAGCTGTAATCGGTATTTATGATTTAATGCAATTGAGTTATGGTAGAGATTGGCATAGTGCGTTTCTTGTAAAACTTTTACCAGGTGACGATGCAAACTGTGCAGGAGGTAATAAAGACGATCAATCACAATTACAAGAAATTGATGATTTTAATAATGTGTCTTCATCTAACCCATCTATACAAAGTGTTTGGGATACAATGTATAGAACAATTGCAATGTCGAATTTAGTAGTAGAAAGCTTGTTAGATAGTAGTTTAAGTAACAAAGATAGAGCTACAGCTGAAGCTAAATTTTTCAGAGCATGGTGTTATTTTGAATTAACAACAATGTTTGGAGATATTCCATTACGATTATCATTACCAAAAGGAGCTGAAGATTTTGCTCAGCCAAAATCAACAAAAGCAGATATTTATTTAAAAATAAAAGAAGATTTAGACGCTGCAATTGCAGGTTTACCAGATAAATCAGCAGTAGCAGGTAGTTTTAGAGTATCTAAAGGAGCAGCACAAGCATTAATGGGAAAAGTATTAGTTTTTGAAGGAAACTATTCTCAAGCAGTTCCGTTTTTTGAAGCTGTAATTAACAACCCAGCACACGATTTAGAAGCAAATCCAGCTGATGTATGGGCAGTAAGTAAAGAGTTTGGACAAGAATCTTTATTTGAATTGGGTTACATCACTACATCTGGATTAAACTGGAATGCAGGAAGTGTAGCTTGGGGAGGAAATAATGAAAGTAATCTTCATATTCAATTAATGGGACCAAGAGGAGGTATCTTTAACTTAGGATCTTTACCTGTTATTAATGGATGGGGATTCAATTTACCAACTAAAAAACTAGTAGATGCGTTTGAAGCTGAAGGAGATGTGGATAGAAAAGGAGCTACTTTATTAACAGAAGCAGAATTATTGGCATCAGGAGGTTCAATAGATTTATCACAAGCTACTGGAGGGTCTATCTGGGATTATGAAGGAGCAATCAGAATGAAATATGCGACTAGACCAGAAGAAACTTCTCCAGATGGTGTTAGAGAGTTAAATTATGGAACTAACTTTAGACTATTCAGATATGCAGAAGTATTGTTATTAGCTGCTGAGGCTTACAATAGATCTTCAGATGATGCTGGAGCAAGAAGAGAGTTAAATAAAATTAGACAAAGAGCTGGTTTAGCTGATGTTTCAACTAGTTTAGCAGGAGATGCTTTATTCGACGCTATAGTTAATGAGAAATTCTTAGAATTAGCGCATGAAGGTCAACGTTTCTGGGATTTAGTAAGATGGGGTAGAGCAGCAACTGAGTTATCAGGAACAATGTATTCTGCTACAAACAATTTATTCCCAATTCCAATTTCTGAAATAGATAAGAATACAGCACTTACGCCAGAAGACCAAAACCCTGGATACTAATTCATATTAAAATATCATAACTGTAGATTGTATTTGAATTAATAATCTATTTATTTTGATGAAGCAGTATGATTAATTCATACTGCTTTATTTATTGTTACACATTTTATTTATGAAATATATACTTTATTTTTTTTGCTCAATACTAGTAGTTGTCGGATGCAATTCAGAAAAGAAAATAAAAAAAAGTTCTAAAGTTTTTTCTGCATTGCAAGCAACTGAAACTAATATTGATTTTAATAATAAATTACAAGAAACAGAAACACTTAATTACTTCACTTATACCTCTATTTACATGGGAGGGGGAATATCTATTGGAGATATAAATAATGACGGGTTATTAGATTTATTTTTTACAGGAAACCAGGTCGAAAATAGATTGTATTTAAATAAAGGAGATTTTAAGTTTGAAGATATAACCAAAAAAGCAAAGATATCAGGAGATAACCGATGGTATACAGGAACAACCATGGTAGATATCAATGGGGATGGTTTTTTGGATATCTATTGTGCAGTTTCTGGAAAAGAAGGGGAAAAGAAAAATCAATTATTTATAAATAATAAAGACAATACATTTACCGAAAAAGCTGAGGAATATGGAATAGCAGATGAAGGAAATTCTGTGCAAGCAACGTTTTTTGATTACGATAATGATGGTGATTTAGATATGTATTTGGCAAACTATCCAATAGCACATCCATCTACATCTAATATGGTGTACAAGAATAAAATGCAAAATGTAAAAGATCTTGAATCTGATAAATTATTTAAGAATGAAGAAGGTAAATTTGTTGATGTATCTGAACAAAGTGGTGTAAAAAACTATAGTTTTTCGCTAGGAATAACGGCTTCAGATGTAAATAATGATGGTTGGGTAGATTTGTATGTATCTAACGATTATAGTGTTCCGGACTTTCTCTATATCAACAACCAAGATGGAACATTTAAAGAAGTAATTAAAAAAGCAACTTCTCAAACTGCATTTTATGGAATGGGTATCGATATCGCTGATATAAACAATGATGGCTTTATGGATATTTTCCAAGCAGATATGGATTCTGATGATAATCGTCGTCAAAAAGCAAATATGTCAAGTATGAATCCAAGATTGTTTTATGAAACAGTTTTATATGGATTTCATTATCAGTATATGCATAATTGTTTACAGTTAAATTCAGGGTATATCGAAAATGGAATTCCAAAATTTTCAAATATTTCAAGATTAACAGGTACGTCATCAACAGATTGGAGTTGGGCTCCTTTATTCGCCGATTTTGATAATGATGGTTTTAAAGATCTTTTTATAACTAATGGTACCAGAAGAGAGGTGAATAATAAAGATTTCTTCAACAGTATTGGAAAAACAGAATACAATGAGTTATCATTATTAGAAAAAACAAAGCGAATTCCTAGTGAGAAAATAGACAATTTTATGTTTAAAAATCTAAATGGTCTTGAATTTTCAAAGGTAAATAAAGAATGGGGAATTTCTCATGAAGGATTTTCAAATGGAGTAGCTTATGCAGATTTAGATAATGATGGAGATTTAGATCTAGTGGTTAATAATATTGATGAACCTGCTTCAGTATTTAAAAATAATGCCTCTGAAACAAGTAATTACCTTAAAGTAAAATGTAATGCAGGGAAAAAGAATACAAATGGATTAGGAACTAAAATTTATGTGTATTCAGGTCAACAAAAACAAGTTCAGGAATTAACATTAACAAGAGGATTTCAATCTTCAGTAGCTCCTGAAGTTCATTTTGGATTAGGAAATAATACAAAAATAGATAGTGTAAAAGTTGTTTGGAATACAAAGGAAATAGAAGTGTTGAAAAACTTGGAAACGAATCAAACACTAACTTTTGAAAAAAAGAATGCTATTCAAATTTCAACAATAGAAAAAAATAAAGAGGATAAATTATTTATAGAAAATAAAGGATTAGCCCAGCAAATAAAGCATGTAGAGAATCAATACGACGATTTTCAAACGCAAGTTTTATTGCCTCACAAAATGTCTACTTTAGGTCCTGCAATTGCAGTGAAGGATGTAAATAATGATGGTTTACAGGATTTTTTCTTAGGAGGTTCATGTGGAAAATCAGCAGCTATATATTTACAGAAAGAGGAAGGTTTTATAAAGCAAGATCTTAATACGTTTCAAAAAGATAATTTATCAGAAGATGTAGGTGCATTATTTATAGATGTTGATAATGATGGTGATCAGGATTTATATGTAGTAAGTGGAGGTTATGAAGTTCCTGAAAATTCAGATCGATTAAAAGATAGATTGTACAGTAATGATGGAAAAGGGAATTTTACAAAAGAAAGTCAGTTTTCTGAACTAAAAATTAGTGGATCAAAAGCGTATCAAATCGATTTCAATAAAGACGGAAAACAAGATGTTTTAGTATTGGGAAGGCAGCTTCCAGGTAAATATCCTATGCCAGTAACATCTGTATTACTTGAAAATAATTCGACCACGCAATCAGTAAAATTTATAGATAAAACAGCTGAACTAGCTCCTGTTTTTCAAAATTTAGGAATGGCAACTAGTGCGGTAGTAACTGATTTCAATAAAGATGGTTGGGAAGATTTGATTATCGTTGGTGAATGGATGGGAATAAAAGCTTTTAAAAATACGAAAGGTAAATTTGAAGATGTTTCTGGAGATATGGGCTTGTCAGATACCAATGGCTGGTGGTGGAGTATTGCTCAGGCTGATTTTGATAATGATGGTGATACAGATTATATAGTAGGAAACAATGGTTTGAACTATAAATACAAAGCATCTGAAAACGAAACTTTCGATATTTATGTGAAAGATTTTGATAAAAACTTAAAGTCAGACATTGTCTTAAGTTATTATAATAAAGGAAAGCAGTATCCAGTAAGAGGAAGACAATGTTCGTCAGAGCAAATTCCTGGAATTAAACATAAATTCAAAAATTACGATCAGTATTCTAGAGCAACATTAATTGATGTTTATGGAAAGAAAAACCTAGAAAATTCACTACATTATCAGGTTAAATCTTTTGCTAGTGTGTACTTAGAAAATGACAATGGTAAGTTTATGATACGAAAACTACCTGTGGAAACACAATTATCTAGCATCAATCAAATTATTACTGATGATTTTGATAAAGATGGAAATATTGATGCTTTAATTGCAGGGAATCTTCATAATTCCGAAGTAGAAACTCCAAGAAACGATGCTGGATATGGTCTCTTTTTAAAAGGTAATGGAAAAGGTGATTTAAAACCAATACCAGTAACACAGAGTGGTTTCTATTCTGCAGGAGACGTTAAGGATTTACAACAAATTAAAATAGGAAATACAAATTATGTACTGTCAGCTAAAAATGATGATTATCTACAGTTCATAAAAATATCAAACAAATAGAATGAGAAGAATAATTATGATACTGCTATCAGCAGCAAGTATAATAAGTTGTAAACAAACAGAGCAAAATAAATTCGAGGCTGTTTTAGAGTATGAAATCCAAGCAAAATTAGGAGAAGGAGCTATTTGGAATTATAGCAGTAATGAGTTGTATTGGATAGACATTGAGGGAAAAAAATTACATATATATAATCCTACTGAAAAACAAAATAGAACTATAGAAATGCCTTGTAGAATAGGAACTGTAGTGCCTTCAGAAGAAAAAAATAAAGCTGTTGTTGCGTTAGAAGACGGAATTTATATAGTAGACACAAAAACGTCAGAGATAAAGTTGTTATCTGATGTTGAATCTGAAATTAATGAAAATAGATTCAATGATGGAAAATGTGATCCTAATGGAAATCTATGGGTAGGTTCATTGCATTTAGCACAGACAAAACCGAATGCTAATTTATATAAGATAGATGCATCGGGGAAAAGTGAAAAAATGCTTGATAGTATTACAATCTCAAATGGAATTGTTTGGACAAAGGATAGTAAAACAATGTACTATATAGATACACCTAAAGGAACTATAAGAGCATTTGATTTTGATCCGAATACAAGCTCAATAAGCAATGAAAGAGTAGCTGTTACAGTTAGTAAAGAAGACGGATTTCCTGACGGTATGGCTATTGATGAAAATGATATGCTTTGGGTAGGTTTATGGAATGGAAATGCGGTGGCCCAATACAATCCTACAACAGGAAAATTGATAAAAAAGATAAAAGTACCCGCACATAATGTAACAGCTTGTGCTTTTGGAGGAAAAGATTTGAATGAATTGTATATCACTACAGCGTCTGTGGATATGGATGAAGAAGAGAAGAAACAATACCCTTTGGCAGGTTCAATTTTTAAAATCAAATTAAATGAAAAAGGTGTGAAAAGTAAGTTTTTTCACAAGCCTGTTTTTCAATCACCAGAATAAATAAATTAGACTACTACAATGAAAAATATACAAATAATCCTATGTTGTTTCTTTGTTTGTATTGGCTTTAGTCAAAATAAAGTGAAGAACGCTAATGTAGAAAAAGAGGTAAATAACTTATTGTCTAAAATGAGTTTAGATGAAAAGATAGGGCAATTAAATTTAAGAGGAACCTCGAGTAGAGTAAAAGGATCATTACCTGAAGAGTTAAAACAAGCTGTTAGAGATGGTAAAGTAGGAGCCTTTTTAAATGTAATGAATACAGATTATGTAGATGAATTACAGAGAATAGCGACTACAGAAAGTCCAAATAAAATTCCTTTAATTTTCGCAAGAGATGTAATACATGGTTTTAAAACAATTTTTCCTATTCCCTTAGGTTTAGCAGCATCTTGGAACCCTGAAATAGTGGAAACTTCATCTAGAGTAGCTGCAGTAGAAGCTTCTTCTTCAGGAATACGTTGGACATTTGCTCCAATGTTGGATATAGCTAGAGATAGCAGGTGGGGAAGAATTGCCGAATCTCCAGGAGAGGACCCATATTTAGCGTCACAATTATCATCAGCATACATAAAAGGTTTTCAAGGAGAAGATTTAAAAGATCCAACCAGTATGATTGCGTGTGCAAAGCATTTTATTGGTTATGGAGCAGCAGTAGGAGGTAGAGATTATAATACAGCAATTATCAACAAAGAATTACTTCAAAATGTGTATTTACCCCCTTTTAAAGCAGCTTTTGATGCGGGAAGTCAAACTGTAATGACTTCTTTCAATGAAACCAATGGAATACCAGCGTCAGGGGATAAAAAATTACTACAGGATATTTTAAGAGATCAAATGAAATTTGATGGTTTTGTGGTAAGTGATTGGAATTCTGTAATAGAAATGATTGCCCATGGTTATGCTAAAGACAATAAACATGCTGCTGAGAGAGGCTTACATGCAGGGTTAAATATGGAAATGACAAGTACAGCCTATGAAAATCATGTAAAAGAGTTATTAAAAGAGGGAAAAATTTCGGAAAAAGAAATTAACAGTTTAGTAGTAGACATTTTAAGAGTGAAATTCAGGATGGGATTATTTAAAAATCCAAATAGAGATAAAAATCACACGGGAAAATTATATGCTAAAGAACATTTAGAATTAGCAAAGAAAGCGGCTATCGAAAGTTCAGTATTGCTGAAAAATAAAAAGAATATTCTACCACTTAAAAAGAATAAAAGCATTGCTGTAATTGGTCCTTTAGCAGATAAACCTAGAGAACAATTAGGAACTTGGACTTTTGATGGGGATAAAAATCATTCAGTAACACCAGTAAATACCTTCAAACAAGAAAAAGTTGATTTTAATTTTATAGAAGCATTAGATTTTAGTAGAGATACTTCTACAAAGAAATTTCAAAAAGCAATCGCAACGGCAAAAAAATCAGATGTCATTGTTTTTATTGGAGGAGAAGAAGCTATTCTTTCAGGTGAAGCACATAGTAGGGCTAATATAAACCTACCTGGAATACAAGAAAAATTAATAAAAGAATTAGCCAAAACAGGAAAGTCAATTGTATTGGTAATTATGGCAGGAAGACCAATTACTCTAAGTAATATTATAGATGATGTTGATGCAGTATTGATGACATGGCATCCGGGTACTATGGGTGGTCCTGCTATTTACGATATGTTATTTGGTAATAAAGAACCTCAAGGAAGGCTACCGGTTACTTGGCCAAAAGTAGTGGGTCAGTTACCATTATACTACAATCATAAAAATACTGGGAGACCAGCAAGTAAAGATGAATACGTGCATATAGATGATATTCCAGTTGGTGCGTGGCAAAGTTCATTAGGAAATACCTCTCATTATTTAGATGCCGGATATACTCCACATTTCCCGTTTGGATATGGTTTAGGATACACTACTTTTTCATATAAAAACATAAAACTTTCATCAAATAAATTGTCAGACTCTAAGAGTATTGAGGTGGAAGTAACAGTTAAAAATACAGGTTCTCGTGATGGAGTGGAATTGGTACAATTATATGTTCAAGATGTTGTAGGAAGCATTACTAGACCTGTTAAAGAATTAAAAGGATTTCAGAAAATTGTACTAAAAGCGAAGGAAGAAAAACAAGTAAAGTTTACAATTTCAGTAGATGATCTCAAATATTATAATAATGATTTATTCTATGGTGTAGAAAAAGGAGATTTTAATGTTTGGATAGGGAGTAACGCAGCTAGTGGTTTAAAGAGTAGTTTTGTGTATGAGTAGGAAGATTATAGTAATTATGGGAGTAAGTGGTAGCGGTAAATCTACTGTTGGAAACTTACTTTCAGAAAAGATAAAAGTACCTTTTGTAGATGCTGATGATTTTCATCCCAAAGCTAATATAGAGAAAATGAGTAAGGGAGTTCCTTTGGATGATGAAGATAGAAAACCTTGGTTAGAGGCTTTAAATAAAAAAATGAATGAGGCGCAAGATGAAAATGGAATCATACTAGCATGTTCAGCATTAAAAGAATCATATCGTGAGATTTTATCTAAAAGAATAACTTGGATTGAATGGGTGTATTTGGAAGGAAGTTTTGAGTTGATAAAATCCCGTATGGAAAAGCGTAAGCATTTTATGAAAGCGGATTTATTACAATCACAATTCGATTGTTTAGAGGTTCCTAATCATGAAACTACTATAGCTATTGAAGAAGAACCTGAAGTATTGGTTAATACTATTATAAATAAAATGAAAACATCATCTTTTGGTATTTTAGGTCTAGGCGTAATGGGAAAAAGTCTAGCTACAAATATGTTAAATAAAGGTTTCTCAATATCAGTATACAATAGAGAAACTCCTGAAGAAAAAGGAATTGTAGATGCGTTTATTGATGAAAACTTTGGGAGAAGGGTGCTAGGATTTACTGAATTGAAAGAATTTATTGATTCAATTCAAAAACCAAGAAAAATTTTAATGATGGTAAAAGCTGGTAAAGTAACAGATACTATTATTGAAAGTATGGTGCCTTTTCTAGAGGAAGGAGATGTGCTAATTGATGGAGGAAACTCTCATTATTTGGATACCAAAAGAAGGAGTGATTATTTAGAAGATAATGGGATTGAATTTGTAGGACTAGGTGTTTCAGGAGGTGAAGAAGGAGCATTAAAAGGACCATCATTAATGCCTGGAGGAAAAAAAGAGAGTTATACTAAAGTCGCTAAATATTTAGAAGCCATTTCAGCAAAGGATGAAGATAATAATCCATGCTGTAGTTACATTGGACCAGATGGAGCAGGACATTTTGTGAAAATGGTGCACAATGGAATTGAGTACGGAGATATGCAGTTGTTAGCAGAAGTCTATGCAATTTTATCTGAAACAATGAATAATGAAGAAATAGCTACGTTACTTAGTGAATGGAATACAAGAAAACATGGAAGTTATCTATTAGAAATCACTTCAAAAATAACAAAGGAGAAGGAAGGCGATACTTACATGCTAGATATTATTTTAGATAAAGCAGGAAATAAAGGTACTGGTTCTTGGTCTAGTATTGCTGCATTAGAAATGGGAGTTCCAACTACAGTAAAAAATGCAGCTGTACATGCAAGGTATACATCGTCATTTAAAGATGAACGAGTAAGATTATCAAAGTATAAAAATCAAGCAGAACATAAAGAAGTAGTAAATGTTGAAGTATTAGAGCAAGCTTATGATTTTGCTAGGACAGTAAACTTGCATCAAGGTTTTCAACTATTGAAAGCAGCTTCTGATGAGTTTAATTGGAATTTGAATTTAGCGGAAATCTGTAGGGTTTGGTCAAATGGATGTATCATTAAATCAAAAAAAATAAAAGAGTACAGTCACTTATTGAAAGAAGTAGCTTCGTTGTTTGATGATGAGGGGGTTATATTGAATCTTTACAGTCAAGAAGCAGCAGCTAGAGAACTTATAACATATACGTTACAGCATAGAATTCATATCCCTTGTTTTTATGAGGCTTATAATTATTGGGTAGCTATGACAACCGCAAGATCTTCAGCAAACGTAATTCAAGCACAACGTGATTTCTTTGGAGCACATAGATTCCAAAAAGTAGGAGATAAAGAAGAAAAAACTTTTCATTACAATTGGAGTTAAATATGTTGGATTATAATTTATTATTAGCCATTTTTTCTGGAGTAGCTATTTTATTAGTGCTCATATTACGTTTTAAAATTCAAGCATTCATTGCACTTTTAATAGCAAGTGTGAGTGTTGGTATAATAGCAGGAATGCCTCCAAAAGAGATTTTAACAACCATGCAGAATGGTATGGGAGGAACTTTAGGTTTTGTAGCTTTAGTAGTTGGACTAGGAGCTATTTTTGGTTCAATTTTGGAACAATCTGGAGGGGCTGAAGCATTAGCAAACTATCTATTGGCTAAATTTGGAGAGAAAAGAGCTTCATGGGCATTAATGTTAACAGGTTTTTTAGTGGCTATTCCAGTATTTTTTGATGTCGCTTTTATCATTTTAATTCCTTTGATTTATTCTCTACAGCGGAAAACTAAAAAATCGTTATTATTATATGCAATTCCTTTATTGGCTGGTTTGGCGATTACACATTCGTTTATTCCACCTACACCAGGACCTGTAGCTGTAGCGGATATTTTAAAAGCTGATTTAGGTTGGGTAATCTTATTAGGATTTATAGTTGGAATACCTACAGCTGTTATTTGCGGACCGCTATTTGCCAATTACATTTCAAAAAAGATTCATATTGAAGCACCAGTACTGGAAAACGATTCGAATGAAGTGAAAAATTATCCTGCAGTACAATTGATCCTTTCTATCATTGGGATTCCTATAGTACTCATTGTAGCAAATACAGTGTTGAATAGCCCGTTAATAGGAAATGAAGTTGTTTCTAAGTCAATTAAAGAATGGGTTGGATTAATTGGTAACCCTTTTATAGCACTAATTATAGCAAATCTTATTGCGTGGTATGTTTTAGGAATTCGTAGAGGCTTAACAAAAGAGGAGTTATTGAAAATAGCTACGAAATCTATGGCACCAGCAGGGTTAATTATTTTGCTAACAGGAGCAGGAGGAGTATTTAAACAAATGCTTATTAATACTGGGTCAGGAGAAATGCTAGCCAATTATTTTGCAAGTTCAGGTATAGGAATTTTATTCTTTGCCTTCTTTATTGCTGTTTTAGTCAGAATTCTACAAGGTTCAGCTACTGTAGCTATGATTACAGCGGCAGGTGTTACTGCTCCATTACTAGTAGATACAACAATATCAGAAGGAAGTAAAGCCTTACTAGTAATTGCCATTGCATCAGGAGCATCAGTTATGTCGCATGTAAACGATAGTGGTTTTTGGCTGGTAGGTAAATATTTAGGCTTAACTGAAAAGCAAACGTTTAAAAGCTGGACAGTTATGACAACGATACTTGCACTATCAAGTTTTTTAATTGTAGCAATACTATCAATATTTATATAAACACATTCAACACAAAACAATCAAATACAAAGAAAATATGTCGAATACTAAACTTTTAATTAAAGAAAAAATAGGGTATGCTTTAGGGGATGGGGCTGCGAATATCGCTTGGAGAGGAGTCGCTACTTTTTTATTTATTTATTATACAGATGTTTTTGGATTAAGTCCAGCTACAGTTGGAGTATTGTTTTTAGTTGCTCGATTTAGTGATGGAATTAGTGATGTTTTAATGGGGGTTATTGGAGATAGGACAAACTCTAAATATGGTAAATTCCGACCTTGGATTTTATGGACAGCTATCCCATTAGGTGTTATTTTATCATTGTTATTTACAAGTCCAGATTTTAGTGATACAGGTAAAATAGTTTATGCTTATATTACTTATATTCTATTTACGCTAATTTATACGGCTAATAATATTCCTTATGGAGCTTTAATGGCTGTAATGACGGGCGATGATAAAGAGCGTACTAGTTTAGGTTCGTACAGAATGGTAGGAGCCTTTGTTGGAGGTATGCTAGTGCAAGGATTACTATTGTATTTAGTAGCTTCATTTGGTAAAGTAAGTTCAACTATTCAAATAGAAAAATTAGAAAATAAAAAATATAGTGTTGAAATAGAAGCTTTAGAAGATGTTCCTAGTGTGAATGTGAAAACTGAAGATGGTATTGCAATGTTTACATGGGGAGCAGGAGTAAATGAGTCTCTTCAGAATGAGGAGCCTAGTAATAGAAAAAGTTTCGCTATGAAAACAGGTGAAAAGTATTCCTTTATAGTTGAAGGAGAAGCCGATCTAGCTGAAGAAAATATTTCAATAATAGATCAGAATAATGGATATAGCAAATCTATCTATGTATTATCCTTCTTTTTGATTGTTTTTATGTTGTATACATTTTATGCAACAAAAGAAAGAGTTTCACCACCAAAAGGGCAAAAGAGTAATTTAAAACAAGACTTTAAAGATTTAATAACAAATAAGGCATGGTTAGTTTTATTGGTAGTTGGATTACTATTCAATATATATAATTCCATCAAACAAGGTATTATAGTAATCTATTTTACCCATTATCTAAATGATCAACTATTAGCAGCTAGTTTTTTAGTAGGTTTAATGTTAGCTTCTATAGCTGGAGCCATTGTAACTGCTCCGCTAGGTAAACGATTTGGAAAAAGAAATTTATTTATTTATGCTTTAATTTTATCTGGTACAATCAATGCACTGTTGTTTTTTTGTGGACCTAATGATATTGTTTTAATTTTTGTATTAGGAGTTGTCTCTGAATTTTTTGCTGCCATTTTTCCAACATTGTTTTTTGCAATGCTCGGTGATGCTGCGGATTACTCTGAATTTAAAAATGAAAGAAGAGCAACAGGTTTAGTATATTCAGCAGGTTCTTTTGCCACCAAATTTGGTGGAGGTATTGCTGGTGCAATCATAGGATTTGTATTAACCATCTATGGTTATGATGGACAAAGTGGAGCTTCTATTAAAGAGGCTATTCCAGGAATAATAATGTTAATGAGTTGGATACCTGCAATTGTTACTATGATTGCTGCAGGCTTGATGGTGCTATATCCCTTAAATCAAAGTAAAATGGATGAAATAACCTTAGATTTAAATGCTAGAAGAGCAAAAGTTTAAACTAGTATTGTGGAGTTTTGTAAAAAAGAAATAGCTTCAGTTTTAGATGATGTAATGGATTTCTGGTCAACTAAAGTGGTAGATCCTGATTTAGGAGGATTTTATGGAGCTTTAGATTTCTATGGAAATCCTATGCCTGATGAAAATAAAGGGATAATTCTGAATACTCGATTATTATGGTCTTTTGCTAAGGTTTCAAATCATTTTAAAAGCAATAAGTACAAATGCTTGTTAGACAGAAGCTATAATTTTTTACATGATAATTTTACAGATCCTAATTATGGAGGTGTTTTTTGGGAGCTTCAAGCTAATGGAGAACCATTGAATAAAGAAAAAAAGTGTATAGCCCAAGCTTATATGCTTTTAGCATTATCTGAATTTTACATGTTTTCTACTATTAATGAAGTAAAAAAAGAGTGTCTTAAGTTTTATGAATTAATAGAAGAGAATTTCTACGATCCTAAATCTAATTTCTACTGTAATACATTATCTCACAAACTAGATGCTAGTCAAGATACCTCTAAAAATCTAGGTACTCATCTGCATATTTTAGAAGCTTATACTTCATTGTATAGATTTCATAGAGAAGAAAAACTGAAAGAAAGGATTCAAAATTTACTTCAAATTTTAATTGGAAACTTTTTAAAAAACGATAAGTTTTGCGAATTAGATTTAGATCATGATTGGAACTCACTAACGGAAAGAATATCATTAGGCCATAATGCAGAAGTACCTTGTATGTTATTAGATGCCTGTAAAATGATTCAATTAGAAGACTATGATAGTTTATTAAAAGAAAAGTTGAGGGTTTACTGTCAAGATTCTATATCATTATTGCAAAAAGTAGGAGGTTTATACATGTTTAAAGATGTATCTACATCTACTTACTTAGAAGAGTTTCAATGGTGGACGCAAACAGAAAGTATTATTGCTTTTCAACAATTATATGATTTAACATTAGATCACAGATTTATTCAATACAGAAATCAATTATGGAATTTTATAAAGAGTAACTTTATAGATCATTACAATGGAGAATGGTATGAAAAATTGAATGCTGATAAACATCCAATACACGTGCCTAAAGTTAATATGTGGAAATCACCATATCATATTATCAGAATGTGTTTACTATATTTAAATTAGTATGAAAAAAGGAGTTATTTTAGTTTTTATAGTAGCACTATGTGTAATTTCATGTAAAAAAAATACAACTATTATATTTCAAGATGATTTTGAAAAATATCCTCAAGAGAATATAATATTAGAGCCATGGGAAATGTCAGGAAAAGTTAATATTGATACTACCAAAGCTTTTTCAGGTAAAAAATCAATTCAGTTTATAAGCGGAGAAGGATATAAACAAAGAGCTTTTATAACCTTAAAAAATAGAGTTCCAAAAGAAATGAAGAGCTATTATGGAAGTCTAAAAATGTACGTTGAAGAAGCTTCTCCCGATGGAATTCATTGGACAATGATTCAAGCCTCAGGTAAAACACCAAAAGGTTTCCTAGCAGAAGTACGTTATGGAGGACAACATAATAAAAGAATCATGGCAAATTATGATACACAAATTATAAAGACTGATTGTTGGCATCATACGCAATTTAAAATTCCTGAAAAAAGGTGGTTCAGTATACAGTGGTATATGAATAGAGAAACAAATAATATGAAATTGTGGATTGATGATGAATTAATTCATGAACTTAATGCGAATACTATTGATAAAGGATGTCTTAATAATGAGAATAATAGTGAATGGACATTTCCATTATTTGAGAATATTACATTGGGTTGGGTTGACTATCAACTTGGGGGAGGACAACGTGAGGTTTGGATTGACGATGTCATACTTTCAACAACATATATCGATTCAACTACAATAACTCCTTAAATTAATTATAGTTCTCTTCCTAAGAACTATAATTTTATCTCATTATAACTACGTAAAATTATTAGAGCTGATAAGGTTTTTACCTAAAATAACGTGAGTTCGATTATTAGAATTCTAAAAGTCAAAACTTTAGGTTTATTAAATGTCACTTCT
>NZ_MSMP01000044.1 GCF_001936575.1 Tenacibaculum agarivorans | reverse complement strand
TAAGTCTGAATATTATCAAATAGAACTCAATGATGATATATCTCGGTTTTTAAATCCTAATTTCTCAATTTTTGAATTAGAGAAGTTTATGCCCAAATGTTTTTTTCTTACTATAAAGAATACTAAAAATCTTAGGATTATAGGAAAGGAAGTTGGTCTCTCAGAATTAATTATCGAGAATGATGATGCTCCAGTATTAAATTTTTTTAACAATAAAAATTTAGAAATTAAAAATATTAAAGCATATCATGATCTTCCTGTTGAATTAGAATGTGGTATTCATGCTCCAGTATTTCAATTTGTAGGTGACTCACATGTTAAAATAAATAATTGTGACCTAAACGGTAGTGGTACTCAAGGAATTTATGGAATGGATTTAAGACGTTTTAGGTTGGAGAATTCCGTTATTCATAATTGTTCTAATACAGCAATGACTTTTATAAATTCTGATTTCTGCTTTGTTGTATGTAGTTTAAATCCTTGTTGAGTAAGTTTCTGTGTTATTTCGTCTTTTGGATTTATTTTTAAGATTTCTATATGAACATGCTTGTAAAAAACTTTTCTTAAACTTGTCATCAATTCTTTTTTATTCGTCTCAGAAATAGTATCGAATGCAATAAAATAACTAAAGCTTTCAGTGTTTAGGTATCTACCTAGATATATATTTTGATCGATATTAATACTCTTAGTTTTATCTATCGATTTAACAAAATCTTTAATGGTAGATTTATCAGGTTTTCTAAAAATTGTATGTAGCTCTTTTATTTTTACTTTTTTTGAAAGTAAAGAATCACGATTGAGATTAAGTATAATATCTTCAGTAACGTCAATTCCTCCTCTTGAATTTGTTTTTAAGCTTTTTAATGTATTGGTTACCCCGTTTAGAGACCACCAACCTAATATCGATGATAATAAGTTATACTTTAAGGTGTGTTTTTTAGTGTCTTCTTTTTTTAGTAGATATGCTGGAGATACAGTAAAAATATTGCCTGCTATTAAAGATATACTGTATTGATAGACAACAAAACGATAACCATTATCAATTCTTTTTTGTAGACTTTGCATATTTAAATCATCTACATTTTTCAATTTACAAACCAACTTATTCATTCTTTTTCTAGTTTTCTTTATATAAAACAGAAACCTGATTGGAATGAATCAGGCTTCTGTTTTTTTTATTTTAAAATAGTATTTGTTAGCTCAATACTTCTTTAATTCTTTTTACAGCTTCGCGTAACTGTAATTCAGATGCTGCATAAGACATACGGATGCAATTTGGCGCACCAAAAGCATCTCCTGTTACTGTTGCAACATTTGCCTCTTCTAATAATAACATAGAAAAATCGGAAGCATTGTTAATTTCTTTACCTTTAATTGTTTTTCCAAAGAATGCAGAAATATCTGGGAAAATATAAAAAGCTCCATCAGGAACATTCAATTGAATACCTTCAATTTTCTCTAATAATCCAAGTACAATGTCTCTACGAGATTTAAACTCATCTACCATATATTGTACTTTGTCTGGAGAAGCTAAAACGGCAGTAATTGCCGCACGTTGCGCTATACAGTTAGTTCCAGAAGTGATTTGTCCTTGCATTTTAGTACATGCTTTAGCAATCCATTGTGGAGCACCAATAAAACCAATTCTCCATCCTGTCATAGCAAAAGCTTTTGCCAAACCGTTTACTGTAATTGTTCTATCATACATACTTTCAATTGCAGCAAAACTAAATGGTTTTGTACCATAGTTGATGTGCTCATAAATTTCATCAGACATTACAAAAATCTGAGGGTGCTTTTCTAAAACAACAGCTAATGCTCTATATTCTTCTTCTGTATAAATAGTTCCACTAGGATTATTCGGAGAATTGAATAATATTAATTTTGTTTTAGGAGTAATAGCAGCTTCTAATTGCTCAGGTGTAATTTTAAAATTCGTTTCTATAGTAGAAGGAATTTCTACAGAAACCGCTTCGCATAATGTAGCAATTGCAGAATAACTTACCCAGTAAGGACATGGTAATAACACTTCATCACCAGGGTTTAATAACACTTGCATTACATTAGCAATAGACTGTTTTGCTCCTGTAGAAACAACGATTTGATTAGGTGTGTAATCTAAATTATTATCTCTTTTAAACTTAGTACAGATAGCTTCTTTTAAATCTGCGTATCCATCAACTGGAGTATAAGAGTTATAATCCTGATTGATTGCTTCAATAGCAGATTCTTTAATAAAATCTGGAGTATTGAAATCTGGTTCTCCTAAGCTTAAGCTAATAATATCTTTTCCTTGGCCTTTCAGTTCTCTTGCTTTAGCAGCCATAGCTAAAGTTTGTGATACAGGTAAACTGTTAATTCTGTTAGATAATGCTTCTGACATCGTATGGTTAATTATGCTAGTTGTGGTTTTTTTCCTAATTCGGCAATATGCTTGAAATGTTCAATGATTGCTCTTCTAGTTGTTTTGTATTCGTGATATGGTAAGTTAAACTCTTTAGCAGTTTCCTTTACTATTTTTGCTATCTTTTTATAATGAATATGTGAAATATGAGGGAAAATATGGTGCTCTACTTGATGATTTAACCCACCTGTAAAGAAGTTGATAAACCAATTTTTTGGAGCAAAATTAGAAGTAGTGTATAATTGATGAATAGCCCATGTGTTTTTCATTGTACCACTCTCATCTGGTAAAGGCATTTCCGTTTTAGGAACAATATGTGCTAGTTGAAAAACAAAACTTAAAATGATTCCTGCTGTATAGTGCATAGCAAAGAAACCAATAAGTACTTTCCACCATGCAATATCTAAAACCAAAATAGGTAGCACTAGCCACATAGCATAGTAGGCAATTTTAGTAATAATAAGCTTAGTCCATTCTACTTTTGGATTTGGGAATTTACCATAAGAAAGTTTTCTTTTTAGGTAACGATGCATCTGTTTAAAATCGGTTGTTATGGCCCAGTTAATGGTTAACAATCCATATAAAAATGGAGAATAATACTTTTGATATCTATGAAATGGTCTCCATTGGGTATGTTGAGAGAATCTAATAATTCTTCCAGCATCTATATCTTCGTCATGATCTTGAATATTAGTGTAAGTGTGGTGTAGTACATTGTGCTGAACTTTCCAATTGTAAACATTTCCAGCTAAAACATACATGCTACTTCCCATAAGTTTGTTTACCCATTCTTTACTAGAAAAAGATTCGTGATTACTATCATGCATAACATTCATACCAACACCAGCCATTCCAATACCGATAACTATAGTTAATAAAAATTGTAGCCATTGTGGCATATCTACGGTAAGGATTATAGCAAAAGGAGCTAAAAAAAGCGTAAACATAATGATAGCTTTTGTATATAGTTTCCAGTTACCTGTTCGCTTAATATTATTTTCTTTAAAGTAATCGTTTACTCTTTTATTTAAAGTTCTGAAGAACTTGGCTTTATCTATTCTTGAAAATTTAATCGAATTCATTGTACTTTTTAAAGGGGTAAAAATAAGTGTTTTTAGTTCATATATAATCTGATAACGGAAGTTTTTAACGATAATTATTGATTTGTAGAAATCTTAACTTCTCATAATTGTTCTTATTTTTGTCAGGCAAAATTTACCGTATGGATATCATCTTAAAATATTTTCCTAATATAACAGAAAATCAGATAGAACAATTTAGTCTTTTACAAGATTTGTATGAAGATTGGAATCTTAAAATTAATGTGGTTTCAAGAAAAGATATTGATGAGTTATATTTACGACATGTATTACATTCTTTAGGTATAGCGAAAGTAATGGAGTTTAATCCTGGAACTTCAGTTATGGATGTTGGAACCGGGGGTGGTTTTCCAGGTATTCCTTTAGCAATACTATTTCCAGAAACAAAATTTCACTTAGTAGATTCTATTGGAAAAAAGATAAAAGTAGTGAATGAAGTTGTAGAGGGGTTAGGATTAGAGAATGTGAAAACTACACATGGAAGGGTAGAAGAGGTAAATGAAACTTATGATTTTATAGTAAGTAGAGCAGTGGCGCAAATGGAAACTTTTCATAGATGGATTAAAGATAAAGTTCAAAAGAAGCAAAACCATGAACTTAAAAATGGGATTTTGTATCTTAAAGGTGGTGATTTAACAGAAGAGTTAGCTAAATTTCCAAAAGCTATGATTTACGATTTGCCTGATTATTTTGAAGAAGATTTTTTTGAGACCAAAAAAGTAGTACATCTTCCTGTAAAGTATAAAGGGTGAAAAAGAGGTTGTCTAAAGTATAGTCATTATAATGTTTCTGATAATGACATCAATTACTTTTAAACAACCTTAATTTAAAATTATTAGCTTAGTTTGATGAGAATTGCCATTGTTTATCGTTGTTTGTAACTCCAACGCTTAAATTATTTGTTCTCAGAGAAACGCCTTCAGTACTTCCATTACCAGCAGCAGAAGCAAAAGTGCCGTTGTTCTCAATGAATTGAAGTCCCTTGATTTCAGGAACTCCGTCACTAAATGTAACTTTGTATGTTTTGTCTCCTGTTTTAGATAGTGTAGCAGTTGCGTTTGATTCTGTTACTTGCGGAACACTATTAATAGTATATTGAAGTACACCGTCATAACTAGTAATTAAATTGTCAGGTACATTCACAAATCTTGCTCCTTCAGGAACATTGTCATCACTACAAGAGACTAAAATAACGAGGGTTAAAAAAAATACAACTTTAGAAATTAATTTCATGCTTTTTACAGATTTCATAATTATTAAATTTTTATGGTTTGATGATGAAAGTACTGTAGATGAAATTTGTTTTGATATTGTTGTGGATTAACCGCTTTTTTAAGTGTCTAAAATGATTTTTTTTGAGGAAAACTTCCCTAGATTATTTGTAAACGCTTTAAAATTTCTGATTTATAAGTTCTACCAACAGGTATGCTTAGATTATGATATTTTAGATCGATACTTTGATCACTTTCAGAAAAAGATGTTATAAAATTCCAATTAATCAAAAATGATCGGTGAGTTTGAATAAACTGATTACTATTCAATGTTTTTAAAAGACCCGTGATAGAATTTCTAACAGAGAACTTTTTCTCGTCTAAAGTTACGATGGTACAATAATTTTTTGAGTCTGTATGGGCGTATAAAATTGTATCTAGGCTTATTTTATGGAGTTTATTGCCGCTTCTTGCAAAGAACTCTTTTATGGTTTCTATGGTTGTAGTATTGGAGTTTATTAATTTTTCTGCTAAGATTAAAGATGCTTTTAAGTCACTTTCTTTAATGGGTTTAGTTAAGTAGGCAATTGGAGCTAATGTAGAAGCTTTTTCAATGATAGTATCGTCTTGCTCAGAAGTTATAAATATAATAGGAATGTTATAAAATTCTTTTATTTTACCAGCAAGCTGAATACCAGCTTCTCTTTTTTGAAGATGGATGTCTATTAAAACGATATCAGGATTGAGTTTCCCAATTTCATCTAAGGCGTCAATTGGAGTGTCATTACTGCCAATACAAATATGGTTTAAATTCTCTAAAGAAATTTTGATATCTTCAAGCTGGAATATTTCATCTTCTATAATATATACTTTCATAAGTAGTTGCTTAGACGGTTTATAAATTTAAGGTTTATTTTATAGGGAAACTTAAATCAAATTTTGTGCCTATACTATTTTCTGAAGATGCATTAATTTTTCCTTCATGTAGTTCTACAAATTTTTGCACTATTTTTAATCCAATTCCCATACCATTTTCACCTTGAGTTCCATTAATCGTACTGTTGTTTCTAAATGTAAATAAATGTTCTAATTGTTGTTTGGTCATACCTATGCCAGTATCAATAATAGAAAAATTGAAAGAATTGATACTTTTAGAACTCACTATTTTAACGATTCCATTTTCAGTAAATTTTAAAGCATTACTAATTAAATTTCGAAAAATAACATGGAAGGCACCTTTGTCAAATAGTATATTTTCATCTTTTTCTAAGTCTAATACGAGTTCTGTATTCTTTAATTTGGCATGATAGCTATAATTTCCTATTATTTCAGATAACTCTTTTTCTATTGAAATCAGTTCTTCTTTATAATTATAACTATTCATTTGTTGTAAAGACCAATTCAAGATATTGTCTAAAGTATTTGATAATTTTTGAGAATTATTTTCTAGTTCTTGAGAAAGGGCAATAGTTTTGTCTTTATCGCCTTTATCGGCATAATGTTTTATTACTTTACCAGCACGTTGAAAAGGGATGAGCATTCCTCTTAAATCGTGAGAGAGAATGGAGAATAAACGATTTTTAACCGCATTTAATTCAGATAGTTCAGCATTGTTTTCTACTAGTTGAATTCCTTGTTTTTTAATTTTTGAATACGTGAAAAATCCAAAAATTAAAAATAAACCAATGCTTACTAGTGAAAAAATAAGAACTCTCTGATTTAATTTTGATTGCACAATTTGTTTTTCTTTTAAAGCATTTTCTTCATTGAGGTTAGCTATTTCTAATTCTTTTTTTTGTGTATCATACTTTTTTTCTAGTTCTGCTACCTTAGTTTTAGTAGTTTTATTTTCTGTCGAATCTTTTATTTTGTGGAAAAGCTTTAAATATGTATTTGCTTTTGAATAATTTTTAATCAATTCAAAATATGAACTTTTACGTTTATATAATGTTTCTCTAAAATTAGCAGTATTAGTTTTTTTAAGTTGTTGTTCTAATTCATTAATGTATTTTTTTGCTTCAGTGATATTTTTATTGTGTAAGCTAATTCTAACCATTCCATCAACAATACTAAATTCATTCATATCTGACATTTTCTTTGTGGAATTAGTTTTAATTTTGGTATTGTAAGCTTTTGTTAAGAAAACTTCTGCTTTTTTGTAATCTTTTATCATATCTAAATAAATAGTTCCTTTAGAATGATATCCGTCTGCTATAAAATTATCGTTATTCAGTTTTTTTGCAATATGAATACTTGAGTCTATAGATGTTATAGCTTGTTGGTATAAATTTGATTTTTTTTGAGCGTCTGACATTCTAGAGTAAGTCAGCATTTTTACAAAATCATTTTTACTTTTAGTGTTAGCAATTAATGATTTGTTATAATACTTTATTGCTAAATCAAATTGATCTAATCTTTTATATGCTGTAGCTAATACATTATAATAAACATCTATTTCTGAAGAGTTTTCACGTTCAAGTATTGTAATTGCTTTTATATAACTGTCCACCGCTTTTTCATAGTTAGATAACCGTATAGCATATGTTCCTTGATTCCCATAACATGAAGGAAGTTCATTAATGATGTTATTCATTTCTGAAAAAACAACAGAAGAATCAGTATATTTTAAAGCGGTTTTGTAATCTGATTTGATGTCTGCTAAATAGGCATAAGTTTGATAATATAAAACCCAATGCTCGCTTTTAGGATAGTTTGCTAAAATTTTTTTTGTTCTTTTTAAAACTTCCTCAGCCTTTTTTTCTTCATTTTTTAGAGCATGTGCATATGCTCTTTTGCTGTAAGCTTCAGCTAAGAGTTCTTGTTTTTTGTTTTTTATAGCAAGTAAAATAGCTTTATCAAGATAATGTGCTGAAGAGTCAGCGTTTCTGAGGTTTATATAAAGATAACCTTGATTTATAAATATTTTAGCACGACAAATATCATCAACTTTTGATGCTAATTTCCAACTAATTTTATTAATTAGTTTATAATTCTGTGTAGTATCTATGATTTTTTTCCATTCATTACAATAGTCCTTTTTTTGTGAATGAATACATACATATAACAGAAAAAAAATAACTGCAAAAGCTTTTTTTATAGGCATTATAAAAGATGTTTAATTGATGATATAGAGTGAAATCTACAAAAAAACTAAACAATGTTACACCTAAATTTAAAATAAAAAGTAGACTATGTTTAAAATAGTCTACTTTTCTTGAATTTATAGTTAGATTTTTTGATTTATTGTTTTTCTCCATCAAATGAAATAGGACAGAATCCTTTTTCGATAGTCAAATCATCAAATCTCATATCAATTTCAATATCGGAAGCATATTCTCCATCTATTACAACTGAGGTAAATTCTTTAAAGTTATTCATTTTTCCAAATTGTACCCCATAGATAGATGGAACACCATTACTAAAGTCTAAACGATACACTTTGCAACCTGTTCTTACAATTTTGCAAATTCCTTTTTTTGTGTATACTCCGGGTGCTTTTAATTCGCCAGTGTAGATACCGATTACCTGATCAGGTAATGTAGAAACTTCATTAGAAGCACATTCATAAAACGCATTTCCCCTGTATCTTCTACCGTTATTAATTGTTGTGGAAGTGTGTTCAGAATATTCTTCCTCCGTACCACTTTCAATATTGATACTTCCATTTCCTGTTCTAATGCTAACATTTCCATTTGAAGCGTCAATACCCAAGCCTCCTGTTCTAATATTTACATGATCATTTTTTTGAGTGTTAATACTCTGATTTCCATTTTTAATTTGAGTTGAATTTCCTCTGGTATTAATACTTTGATTCCCATTTTGTATTTGTGTAGAGCTTCCATTAGTAAATATGTTTTGATTTGAAGAAGTATCATCGTTATCTTCAAAACTACCATAGTTGGTGGTAATTAAATCACCTTCAAAAGCTATAAAGCTAGAAGCTGTAGTATTACCTACACTTAAGCTACCGTCCAAGTCTAAGGAAATGCCTAGCTTTTTGCCTTTAAATACTGTAGTAGCGGTAAAAACATCATCATCTTGATTGAATTTAACATTTCTAATGGTGCCAACTCCATTGCTAAAAGATAAACTGTAAGAGTTAGATCCAGTTTTTCTTAGAGTACAAGTGCCTTCAGGATTTATGACACGTCTGCCCGTTAATTTTGTTAAAGTACCTTCGTAAGTCCCTATTAATTTTTTGGGAAGTTGATTGTGTGTAGTTGTTTGATTTACAATATAATTTTGGTTAGTTCCAAAAGAATGTAAATGATAAAAAGCTAATATAATAACTATACATAATGGCTTAAGTTTGTTCAAGTAGTTCATAATTTGTGTTTTTATGTTTTATCCTACTAGATCAAACTTAATACCTTATCTAAGCGATTACCCTTTAGTTGTGGGTGTTTGTTATATATATGTGGATTTTTGTTTCAGAAAAAGTGCTTCAATACTTTTTAAAAACTATCTTATAGTTTAAATACCTTGTGTACTTCTTTTGCATTTCCTTCTCCTATTTGAAGAATATATAATCCAGAAGATAATCCAGGAACGTCAATGAGTACAGTATTATTGATCGTTTCTTTTTGACCTTTGGCAACGAGTTGACCATTATAGTTGAATAGCTTATAGCTTGCTCCAGGTATGTCATCTACCAACGCATTTAAATTTAATCGATCAGTAAATGGATTTGGATATACAAACCAATTTCCTTCTTTACCTTCAAGATTAGGGTTTTGAGGAGTAACTTCAGCTATACATCCTTTAGCAATTGAATGTGTACTCTTTATAATATCTTCAATTTTACTATCTACAAAACTTTTACTGTTGGAATGATTAAAAAATGCATGATCTACAACAGCATCAGAAGCGCCTAAGAAATCCTGTAGTAAAGTGGCTAAGGTAGCTCTGTAATCGTATTGAATCGTTTCAATTTGATAGTTGTTTTTGTCTGTAGCTTCGGTTAAATCTGGATTTGTTCCAGAGACCCCGCCTTTTACAGGTTTTCCAAATACAAACATAGGAGCAATCTCACCATGATCAGTTCCTAAGTTTCCATTTTCCTTAGCTTTTCTACCAAATTCAGAATATGTCAATCCAACTACATCATCACCTAAAGATTGTTCATTTAAGTCTTTTACAAAAGCTTCAATCGCTGTAGAAACTTCAGTTAATAATTCGTGGTGTTTTCCTTTCACATCTCCGTTGGCTTGATTTTGACTATTGTGTGTGTCAAATCCTCCAATACTTACTAAGTATACTCTAGATTGTAATCCTCCACTAATTAACCTAGCTACCGTTTTTAACTGATCGGAAAGATTATTGTCTTCATATGTAGTTGCATTTTTACCTTTATCGAAAGCGTCAGAAATAGACTTAGCATATTTATTAGAGGTTTTATTTACATCTATAATATAAGCTAATTCTGTACCAAAATGTGAATTTGGAATCGTAGTTGGCGGTTCGCCACCAGCACCGCTTATCTCTGTGAAAAATCCTGCAGGATCTTGCCCTGTTATATTGATAGATAGTCCATGTTCTTCAGCTCCATGGAAACCAAGTTCTGTTTTATTATTTCCTATTTGTACACCTAAAGGATACGTTTCTTCAACTTCATCAGGATAATACTTTTCCATAAAACGTCCCATCCAACCTGAATCTTTTCCGTTATTCCAGCTGTTTCCATCATTTCCCGTTGAATAAATATCTTTAGAAGCAAAATGACTCTTGTTTTGCGAAGGATATCCAACAGATTGAATAATTCTAAGTTCTCCTTGGTCATATAATGATTTAAAACCCGTTAAAGCTGGGTGTAAACCAATTTGTTGATTATCGGCTAAAGATGCATCAAGTTTTATAAAACTATTAGCACCAGAGTTAGGGATTTTTATCGTTGGACGAAGATTAGCATACAGATCATAACCATCGATAGGAACAGCAGAATTTAATCCGTCATTACCACCTACAAGATTTACTAATACTAATTTTCGATTAGATATATCTCCACAGTCTGCTATATCAATATCTTTCAAAATAGCGCTTAGTTCAAAAGGCATTAATCCTAATGCTGAGGTTGCTGAAGCTAGTTTTATAAAATTTCTTCTTTTCATGGGATTCGTTTTAGGGGATGGTACTTTTTTACATTAATTGGAATTCTGGAGCATTAATCATTTGTATGATTAACGCATTCAATCTAGTTCTTACTACACTATCATCTCCAGTTCCTTGGTATCCTAACCAAGCATTGGTCCAATAATAGTCTGCAAAACCTTCTAATAGATTTTGAGCAAAATAGGCTTTCCTAAGATCGTCTATGGGTTCAGCATATAAGAAATCAGCTAGTTCAGTAATTAAATTAGTAGCATCGGCAGGATCAGCAATATTTGCTTCAATAAAGTTAACAATGTTTAATTCTACTCTAATGTTGCTGTTAAATCTAATTTTATTTCTACCAGAAAGTAGACTTTCCATGATTTTATACCTTGCTAAAACCGTATTTGAAGAAAACCAGTGTCTATCAAAATCAGGACTCTGATAGTGTGCAGGATATCCAGCTACTGAATCAGGAGCCCAAAGTTCCATACTTGCAGACTTTAAGAAAAAGTTATACAAGAAATTAAAGAAACCAAAGAAATCATCAGATTCTGTTACAGGGTCTGGTATTGTTATGTTGAAAAAGCTAATCAATTCATTGGCTAATTGTAAAGGGCTTTTTACAATACTTCCAATAATTTCATCATTATCTATAGCATCATCAGCATCATAGAAATGTTTAGAAGTTAGTAATTTCCTTAGTACAGGTAGAACCTCATAGTCACTGTCTTTTAACAAAGTAGCTAAAGGAACAATAACATTATCTTCAACATCATCTTCCCATTCACTTTTTACAAAGAATCGATATAACTTTCTTACAAAAGAAATAGCAGTAGCATCTTTACTAAATACCATTTCAACAAAAGCATCCAGCTCTTGAACAATACCTAACTCAGTATCATTACCAACAATTACAGTATTATCAAAAGCATGACTAAATGTTTTATCATCCTTATCATGTCTATTTTTATCTATTCTTCCCATAGGTATCCCTGTATCTGGATCAATAATACTTCTGTCGTATTTTGTCTTGATTCCAGAAAATACCTTAGCGGCTTGTTGAACATCTAATTCGGTAAAGTTTGTATAATCACCACTACCAATTTGTTCAGCTTTTAAAATAGTAAAAAGCTCTAGAAACTCTCTAGCGTAGTTTTCGTTGGGGTTATTTGCGTTATTTTTTGTGTTATCTAAATAACCTAACATTGAATTATCATAGGTTATTTTTTTAGACATGGTTTTTAAGTTGCCAAAAGCATAGTGTTCTAGTAACCTCATGTGGTCATAAAAATGAACTGAGGAACCTGCGTCAAATTTTGATACAGTAAAAGATGTATGCAAAAAGAATGTCATCTTTTGTAACAAAGAATTTTGATGCAATCCATTATACCACCACCAGTATGCTGTGTATATTTTTTTTCTAAACTGACCATCTAAATCTGATCCATCTGGATTAGAAGTCCAAAAACCATGAGGACTACCATCAGGTTTATTGTCATAAGGTTCTGCTAATTTGTTAGTTTCGATTGTTATTAATCGATCAAATGCTTGTTCAGGAGTTAAGGCTGCAAATTCATTTAGAGTAGCTTTATTATAAGTAAAAGAAGCCCTTCTAAGTAAATGCTTAGCTTTTCGTAATCCTAAAGCCTCACTATGTAGGTCTAGATAATTCATATGTGGGGATTATTAAATGGTTAGTAATTAGTTAATAACCGCTATAAAATTAATAACAATTAGCCTATAAACGCAAAAAGATTGGAAATATTTTTCCAATCTTTTATACTATTCAATTTTTTTTAAAAAATTAACCTAAGAATGGATATCTATAGTTTGTTGGAGAAACAAATGTTTCTTTAATTAAACGAGGGGATACCCAACGTAATAAGTTTTGTGCAGAACCTGCTTTATCATTAGTTCCAGAAGCTCTTGCACCACCAAATGGTTGTTGCCCTACTACAGCTCCTGTAGGTTTGTCATTAACGTAGAAGTTTCCAGCACAATTTTCTAATGCTTTAGTAGCTTGTGCAATAGCGTATCTATCTGTAGAGAATACAGCACCTGTTAGCGCATATTCAGATGTATTGTCTACTAATGCTAATGTTTCTTCCCAAGCTTCATCTTCATAAACATATATGGTAACTACAGGACCAAATAATTCAGTTTCCATAGTAGTATACTTAGGATCTGTAGTTAATAAAACTGTAGGTTCTATAAAGTATCCTTTAGATTTGTCATAACCACCACCGGCAACGATCTCTACATTATCATCTTCTTTAGCTTGATCTATGTATTTAGCTAATTTGTCAAAAGAACCTTCATGGATAACAGCAGTAATAAAGTTACTCATATCTTCTGGAGATCCCATTTTGAAAGAAGCAACATCTTCTTTTACAAAATTAATAGTTTCTTCAGCAATAGATTTTGGTAAGTAAACTCTTGAGGCAGCAGAACATTTTTGTCCTTGGAATTCAAAAGCACCTCGAGAAATACCAGTAGCTACTTGTTTAGGATTAGCTGATGGGTGAGCAACGATAAAGTCTTTTCCTCCAGTTTCACCAACAATTCTTGGGTATGTTTTATAGCTGTGAATATTTTGTCCTATTTGCTTCCATAATTCTTTGAAAACATAAGTAGAACCAGTGAAATGTAATCCAGCAAAATCAGGAGAAGCTAATACTACATCCGTAATTTCAACAGGGTCTCCATAAACAACATTAATTACTCCATTAGGTACTCCTGCTTCTTTAAATACTTCCATAATTACATTTGCAGAAAATACTTGGCTGTCAGATGGTTTCCAAACTACTGTATTTCCCATCATTGCTGCAGAAGCTGGTAAATTTGCGGCAATTGCAGTAAAGTTGAAAGGTGTAATTGCATATACAAAACCTTCTAAAGGTCTATACTCAACGCGGTTCCAAATTCCGTCGTCAGAGTTTGGTTGCTCAGTATAAATATCAGACATGTACTCTACGTTAAAACGTAAAAAGTCAATTAACTCACATGCAGCATCAATTTCTGCTTGATGTACAGTCTTAGATTGTGCAATCATTGTTGCAGCATTAATCTTAGCTCTATATGGTCCAGCAATTAATTCAGCAGCGCGTAAAAAGATAGCAGCTCTTTGCTCCCAAGGTAATTGAGCCCATTCTGTACGAGCTGTTAAGGCAGCGTCAATAGCCTGTTGTGCATTTGTTTTATCTCCAACATGATATTGTCCTACTACATGTTGATGATCATGTGGAGGAGTCATGTTTTTAGTTGTTCCAGTTCTTACTTCTTCACTACCAATATACATTGGTACATCCATTGAACCGTTAAAATATGTTTTATATTGTTCAGCAACAGCTGCTCTTTCTGCAGATCCTGGAGCGTAGCTCTTTACAGGTTCGTTAACTGCAACCGGTACATTGAAAAATCCTTTTCCCATGGTTGTGTATTGATTTAAGATGTGATAATTTTGGTTTCGCAAATGTACAATTTTTAAGGTGTTTTTTTACGGTTTTGTAAATGCTTACCCTGTGTTAAATTTTGTATAAGAACTTTATAAGAAAATTATATGTGTACTGTAACCTATCTTCCTTTAGGAAATAATGATTTTATTTTAACCTCAAACAGAGATGAAAACCCAAAAAGAAAAACTATTGCACCGACTAGTTATATTGAAGATGGTGTGACTTTAACTTACCCTAAAGATGTATTAGCGGGTGGAACTTGGATAGGAGTTAGTGAAAAAGATCGATTAATTTGTTTATTGAACGGGGGTTTTGAAAATCATATAAGAAAAGAAAGTTATAGGGCAAGTAGAGGAGTAATTGTAAAGGAGTTGCTAAAAGTTGAAGATGTTGTTGTCGCAATTCAAGAATTAAATTTAGCAGATATTGAACCGTTTACGATTGTGCTGGTAGATTGGAGTAAAGAGTTACAAGCATATGAATTGGTGTGGACAGGCGAGGAGAAATCATTTAAGAAGTTGGCCAATGAACCTCACATTTGGTCGAGTTCCACGTTATACACTGAAGAGATGAAAGTATTAAGAAGGGAATGGTTTGCTGCATGGTTAGAGAAAAATAAACTGTATACACAAGAAAGAATTTTAAAGTTTCATCAAGATGAAAACAAAGGAAATGTTGAAATTTCACCAAAAATGAAACGAAAAAGAGTGGAAACAATCAGTACTACGGTTGTTCAAAAAATGAATACTGACGTTTCTGTTTCTTACGTAGATTATGTCGAAATGCTTCAGGATTAGTAAAAGGCAAAACTTACCATTGAAAACGCAGAAAATATTACAGCAAATAGTAAAAAGAACAAAGTGTTTACGATAATAAATTTAATAAATGTTTTAAACCATTTTTGCTTATAAAAATTAAGCATAGCGATGTATAGGTAAACTAAAAACGAAATAGAAAATATAGTTAAAATATCCGTTGTTTCAATAGTGAAAAAGAAACTGGTTAATACCAGTAAGGTTAAAATAATAAAAGCAACGGTTTGTGTATGAAATGAAAAGATTAAATGTTCAATATAATTAAACTTTCTTCTTACATAAATCAGTTTAAGAAAAATGGCAAAAACGGGTAAAAGAGTTAGGAATATAAACGATAAATAAGAAATAAAATGCTTGCTAAACTTTTCTGCTTCATCATCATCGCTAATCAATTTGTTTATAGTTCTACTCTTAGAATACCAAAAAAGATTACTAAATGTTTTTTCTACTTTTAAGCTGTCTAATGCTTCATCTACAGTAAGATGAGGGTTCTTTTTTTGAAATTGTATAAATTGTACAATATTGTCATTATTGCCAAATGATATTTTTAAATTTTCAACTTGTTCCTTCAAAACTTTGGTGGAATCTATTTTAGCGTTGTTGATTGAATCATTAGCTGTAGTAAAACTGTCTATGCCTTTGTAAATATTTTTTTGGAGTGATTCTTTTCGTGTTCTAGCTTCTTTTCTTTCTAAAGAAGCTTTGGCATCAGTTGCTGTTAGTTTTTTATAATCAGTGTAAGTTTGTTTGGCTCCAGCCAGTAAAAAAAAGATAATTGATGAAGTTAGATAAAATCGAAAAGGGTTAGTGTAACGAACTCTTTTTCCTTCAATATAATCTTTCGATACTTTTCCAGGTCTTGTCAATAGAGGAAATAATGTTCTCCAAAACTTAGCATCCCAAGAGAAAAATCCAGCAAATACTTCTCTAATAAAATTACCTATAGAAATTCTATGATCTTTATTTTTTTGTCCGCAGTTTGGGCAATACGTTTCATGACCAGAAAAAGGAAATCCGCAGTTCAAACAATTTAAACTCTTAAATTGTTGAGGTTTATTTTTTTTCGCCATTTAATTAAGCGTAGGTGTAGTGATTAGTTGAAAAGTTGGTATGTCTACTAAGAATTCTTCTTGAGTATTGGTGTTAATCATTTTGTATTTGCCTGTCATAGCTCCAATGGGTGATAATAAAAAACAATTAGACCTGTAATTGTATTCTCCATTAGGTTTTATAATTGGTGTTTGTCCAACAACTCCTTCTCCTTCTACAAATTCATCTTCATTTAAAGCATCAAGTATAGTCCAAAATCGCTCTAATAGTTGAACTGTATCTTTTGAATTGTTTTTTATACTTACAAAATAACTAAAGGCGTAATGCTGTAAGTAGCCTCTATATATAGTGCCATTGTAAGTAGTTTTAACAGAAATTTTTATTCCTTTAGTAATTTGTTGAAACATACACTAAAGTATAACTTTTTATTTAAAATTACAATTCATTAACCAGTTTAACGATTTTGATCGAAGTATCCGTAACCTACGCCAATTACTCTATCAAACAGTCCTCCAAAGGGTTTGTAGTAGATAATTGCTGTATATTCATTTTCAGTTTCAAAAAAAGAACCATTAATTTCATTACGATCAATTTTCTCATCTTGGTCTACTGTTACATAGGTATAATTGTAGAACCCTTGCTTTAATAAAATATCGGCTTGGTAGATGTTTTCTTCACTATTAAAAGACATTTTATTCTCTTCGGTGAGTTGAAAATCATTGAAAGCCCCATACACATATACATCTTTACCTTCATAAGATTGAAATACGTCTAATGAAAAATGAATCATAGCATAGTCCGCCTCAGAGTTTTCATCATTAGCATCTAAGGTTCTGATGATAAATTGTCCATTAATGTCAGGATTATAAGCGTATGGTTTGGTTCTTCGTTCAATGTCTGTGTACAGATAATTATGAAATATATCTTTTCGCTCAGTTTTAGCAATATTTAGACTAGTACTTCTAACTCGTTTATTATCGAATCCTAAAAATTCGTTTCCACCAGGGAAATTAGTTTTTAATGTATGATTATAAATCAGTTGGTCATTTCTTACAAAGAGTGGTTGTATGTCAGAAATGGCAGTATTCCAATTGTTATTTTGGAATAATTGAACTTTTATTTCTTGAAAAGGATTGTTGATGTGTAACCCTTTATGGTTTACTAAAAACTGTACGGTTTGTTCAGTATTATTTAGCTTGGTTTCTCGACTTCTTAATACATTAACTCCTACAGTAGTCAGGTTTTCATAAAATACGCATCTTCTAGTGAAAATTATTTCATCATCTTCATTAATCACTGAAATTAAATAATTTCCACTTTGCGTGATTCTAGTATTTTGATTCGGTATTTGAACGCGATAGTGTGTGTAGCCTTGAAGCGTATTGAAAGAGTTGGTGACATCAATAATATAATTCTGATCAAAACCATCTATATATTGATTTGATTGAAGGTTGCTAGACTTCCAATCATAAGTCATATGTTCAATTTTATAGAGATATTCCTTATTATCACCATCTAAATCATCAAAAGAAAGTTGTAGAACGGTTCCCAAAGGAACAATAGATACAAATGATTCAATCCCAACAGGTCTGAGTTGAACAGATTTTATGTCTTGACTGTTTGTTAGTACAGAAAAGAATAAAACATAAATAGATAAAATTTTTTGCATTAATCTCATTTCAAGTGTTCTCTAAGTTTTTTGATTTGTGTTAGAAGAAAACGACAATTATTCAATTGCTATTGTACAAATATGATATGTTTTTTGTTAAGAAAATAATTTATCAAGAATAATTCCAAATTATTTATAATTTATTTAGATTAATTAAAAATTAGAATGTATTTTTGGCCCCCGAAATGAAATATGACTAAATGAAGTATTGGTTTTTTATTGTAAGTTTTTTTATTTTTTTTAACATTTCATCACAAGTAAATGTTGGCTTTAAATTACAAGATTCATTACATAATCCTATTAGTGATGCTTATGTGTCTTTTAATAATAAAGGAAAGTCCACAAACCAAAGAGGAGAGGTCTTTTTTTTAGTCAAAAAAGGAAATTATAAGCTTTCCATTAAGCATTTAGTGTACCAAGATTTTGATATAGTAGTAAGCGTAACACAAGATACTATTTATCCAGTTTTTCTTCAAGATAAGAAGGAGTTGTTACAGGAGATAGTAGTAACAGCTAAAGAATCAAATAATATTACTGCGACTTCTGAAATTGATAGAAGGGCTATGTCACATTTACAGCCATCAAGTTTTTCAGACCTAATGAGTTTATTGCCTGGAAACAGTGTTAGCTCCCCTGTATTAAATTCTGCAAATAATCTTTTGATTAGAGAAACGGGAATTATAGATGCAAACAATGATTATGCAACATCGTCGTTAGGAGTTTCTTTTTTAATAGATGGAGCACCGATAAATAGCAATGCAAACTTGCAGCAAACTATTGCGTCAAACTTTCAAATTAACCCACTGTCTTTTGGAGGAGTAGATCAAAGAAGAAGAACGGTTAGGAGTGGTGTTGATATGCGTGCTATTGCTACAGATGCAATTGAAAAGATAGAAGTAGTAAGAGGAATAGCTTCGGCTAAGTATGGCGATTTGAGTAGTGGATTAATTAAGATAAAACGTAAACAAGGAGAGACGAGATGGGATTCTAGAGTGAAATCTGATGGTTTTAGTAAGTTATTTCATGTTGGTAAAGGTTTCTTTTTCGATAAATCTAATTTGAGTTTAAATTTTGATGTAAATTATCTAGATGCAAAATCTGATCCTAGGAATCAGTTGGAAAATTATGAGAGAATTACTACATCGATTAGGCTTCAAAAAATATTTGAGTCCTCTAATCCAATAACATGGAGCTTAAACGCAGATTATACCAGTACTTTAGATGGGGAAGAGACAGATCCAGATATCGGAATTGAGAATTTAGATAGATATAAGTCTACATACAAAAGTATTCGAATTGCAAACGAACTCAATATTAATTTCTCAGAAAGTTTACTGAGAAACTTAAATTTTAAAGTAAGTGTCAACAGTTCAAATGATAGAATTGAGCAAACTAGGTGGCAACAAATCACAAGAGCGACTTCTTTACCTATCAGTAGGGAGGAAGGAGAGAGCTATGGGGTCTTTTTAGAGCCTAGCTATCTTTCTGAATTAATTATTGATGGAAAGCCTTTGGATATTTTTTCAGATTTCTCAAGTGCTTTTGCATTTAAAGTATTTAATATAGAACATGAGTTAACAGTTGGAGGGAATTATTCGTATGCTAAAAATAATGGTTTAGGTCAGTTATATGATCCCAGAAGACCTCCAGTGGCAAGTGTTGATACACGCCCAAGAGCATTTAAGGAAATTCCTGCCTTACAAAATGTAGCATTTTATTTGGAAGATATAATGAAATGGAGTCTTAACAAAACAAACTTCACGTTTAGGGCAGGGTTAAGAGGAAATGCAATTGTAGGCTTGAATGATAGATACATTATAAATGGAAAACTCTTCTTAAATCCAAGATTGAATGTGAAAGTAGATTTACCTAGAATCACTTTCAAAAACGAAAAATCATTAAATTTAAATATAACAGCAGGATATGGTAAGCAAAGTAAACTACCAACACAAAATATGCTATTTCCACAAGATCAATATGTGGATTTTGAACAGCTAAATTATTTTCATCCTAACAAAGATTTTAGGCGTGTTCACTACCAAACCTATATTTTACCAAGGGTAAATTATGATATTCAACCTGCGCTAAATCTTAAAAAAGAAATTCGATTAGGGGTAAATTACGATTACCATTCATTGTTTGTTACTTATTTTGACGAAAGCATGAATTCTGGCTTCAGGAGTATTCGTAATAGTAATAGCTTGTTCTATAAAGAATACGATACCTCAGACTTAGATCCTAATATGATTACAGAAGCCCCAGCTGTGGAAAATTTACCTTTTCAGCAAGTAGAGGCACAAGTTCTAACTACTAAAGAGAGTAACGGTAGTGCTATTGATAAAAAAGGAATAGAATTTCAATATACAGGAAAGCGATTAGAAATTATTAATACGCGTTTTACTGTAAGTGGAGCTTGGTTACAAACAAAATACTATAACTCGTTACCATTTTTAAGTTTTGCTGAGAATAGATTTGTAAATGGAGTTTTCCATTCAAATATTGGGGTGTATAAAAACAATGATAGTTTCTTAAAAGAATCATTACAAACAAGTTTTACCGCGGATACCTACTTTCAAAAATTGAGATTAACTACTTCTTTACGGACAGACATAGGTTGGTATGGTTCAACAAAAGGATTACCCAGAAGTACTGTGCCATTTCAATATATAAATGAGCAAGGGAAAACATTGCCTTATACTGCAATGGAGGCAAATGATCCTGTTTTACAGTCACTAATAAGAACTCCAGATGGTATAACGGAAAGAGAAATCCTTTTGTCTTTACAAATGCATCTGAAAATATCCAAAAAGTTTTACAAATACGTCACAATTTCTATGTATGTAAATAACCTATTTAATTATTTCGAGGTTGAAGATATAGGAGATCAATTGGTTGCAAGAAGGAGTTTTGTAGAACCTTACTTTGGAATGGAAATGAATATCAAATTTTAAATATATAAACAATAATCATGAAGTATATTAAGCATTTTTTACTATTAGTGTTAACAGCGGTAGTTTTTACTGCTTGTAGCGAAGATCCAATAGTTGTGGTTAAAACAACAAATGCAACTATTAATTTATTAGATCCTTCTGAATCGGTTAAAATTACTGAATTTTCAAATGTAACCATAACGCTTACAGAGTTAAATACACAGGAAAAAGTAGTAGAAAAAATAGTAGGTAAAACTATTGAGTTAGAATTAAATCAAGGTAGTTATGAGATTGCTGTAAATGGTATGATAAAGTATGATTTAAATGGTGAATCTCAAGAGGGAAGTATAGGAGCTTTTATTAGTGAGTTGAATTTTGTTAGTGATATTCAAGCAGCAGATGTGCAGCTATCATTAAAATCATTTAGTAAAGATTTTGTGATCGAAGAAATTTTCTTCACAGGTTCTTTAACTCCAGATGGGAGTACATACGGTGGAGATAAATATTTTAAAATACATAATAATACGGATAGTGTATTATATGCAGATGGTTTACTTTTAGTTCAATCTAGATTTTTAACTACCGATAGACAAGATTATACACCTAATGTAATGCCAGAAGCATTTACAATAAAATCTATGATTCAATTGCCAGGCTCTGGTACAGAATATCCAGTAGAAGCAGGGAAATCTTTAATAATTGCGTTGGATGGTATTAATCATGTAGAGAATAATTCGAATTCTATTGACTTAAGTAGTGCTGATTTTGAAATTTTTTATACTACACTAGGAGATGTAGATAGCCCAGCTGTTCCAAATGCAATTAATGTTTTAGATAATATTATTCCTCACAGTAGAGGTTTTGATAGCTATGCAATAGCTAGATTTCCTGATGGAGTTACTTCTGCTAATTATATTACAGATTATAAGTATGACTACGAATGGTTATTTGTTTTTGGAACAATTAGTATACCGCAAGATGAGACAGATTATAAATTGCCAAATGAGTGGATTTTAGATGCAGTTAATTTAAGTGTAGAGTCTGAATTTCAGTGGGTGATTACTGATGCTTCTTTAGATAGTGGTTACACCTATTGTGGTAAAGTAGATAGAGACGATACACGTTTTGGAAAGTCTGTTAGAAGAAAAGTGCTTCAAGAAGCTAATGGTGTTCGTTTACTGCAAGATACTAATAATTCTGCTGTAGATTTTACACCAGAAGCAAGTCTTTCTTTAAAGTAATTAGAGTTAAGAATTAGCTGTTTTAAAATGATTCAGAATATACAGAAAAATATACTTCTAGTTTTTATATTGTCTTATAATTTCATGACTTATGGGCAAGATAATAATTGGACATTTGATAGGTTGAAGCAAGAGTATCAGGTAAATCGTTTTTACAAAGATATATTCAAAAATCCAGCATTAATGCTAGGGAACGGAAAGTATAATGTTTCTGAATTTAAAGCTATATATTCAAGTATTGATGAAGAAGCTAATCGTATTCAAAAACCAAATAAACAAAATGGTTTACGTTTATTAGCTTCTTCATTTTACCCTACAGATAGTACAACTACTTTGTGGGGGAAAGCGGGTTATGTTAACTCGAATCAAAAAAATATAGTATGGAATGAGTCTATAGATTATGATGTAATTTATCCATATTTTACTGCAGATTCTGTAGGAGGAAATCTTAAAAATGAATCTTACAATTTTTTAGGAGGTTATGCTAAATCGTTTACAAAAGTAGATTTTGGAGCTCAAATGAGTTATAATGCTACATTGGCTAGTAGGTCTAGAGATCCAAGAGTAAGGAATATAAGCTCAAATCTCGAATTAAAACTGGGTATGAATCTTAAAGGTTTTTTAGGGAGTAGTTTGGGAATTTATGGAGGATATCAAAAATATACACAATCCAATAATATTAGTTTTTTTAGTAGAATAAGTACTCCAGCTGTGTATCACCTTAATGGTTTAGGCTATTTTAATAATTTACTTAGAGGAACAAACTTAAGATCTTTTTATGAAGGTTCAGGGTATGGTGTTGGTCTTGTGTCTGCGCCTACTAAGAGTAGAGATATGTGGTTGACAGTTGATTTTGATCAACTTACTATAGCAAAATTTTTAGTGGAAACATTAAGTACTCAAGTCTCGAATTTGAAGAATCAAAATCTCAATGTAAATCTAACTAAGCTTTTTTATACTGATAAAAATGTATATGGTGTAAAATTGAATTACATACATAATACAAGAAAAGGAATTGAGTCTGTGATTTCGGCTAGGAGTGGTGCGGGGTTATCGGTGATTGCTCAAAATGAAAATTATAACTTAAGGAATACTGTTTTTGGAATAAGCGGTGTTTTTTACAGAGATAATAAAACTAATTTATTTAGCATTTCACCTTATGCGAAATACCAGAAGTATAGAGAAGATTATCTTTTGATTAGAAGCTTTCAGTATTTCGATTATTTAGATAAAGGAGTAGAGTTACGTTATGTCAAGAGTATAGATAACTCAAGCGCTTTCATTTGTGGAGTAAATTTTAATTACAGAACAGTATTAAGTGAAGAAGCTTTACTTAGAAATGATAGTGAAGAATCATTGTCAAATATGCTATTGCTAAATAATAGATTACTAGCGTCTAATTTTTTTGAAACTAAAATAGAATTAGAGGTGAATAAAAAAATCAAAGAGAACTTAAACTTTTTTATTGGTTTAGATGCAAATCTAATTACTATTAATGAAAACGTTAATAACTCAATAGTATTAACTACTGGAGTTCGATTTTAAATAATTGCCAATTAAGAATGAATCGTTTTACACTTTTTACTCTCCTATTATCCATCTGTTTTTCATGCAAAAATTCTAGTGCTAATCCTGATGGTTTAAATGAAGGTTATGCTATTGTTACCTCATATAAAAGGCCTATAGAAGAATGGCCATCTCCAACTATTGATAAAGGAGTAGAATGGGAAGAGATGAAGCCGTTACGGTTAAATAAAACATTGTTTGAAGATATGAAAAAGGCAGATGTCATATTAGGGAAAACTCTTTTTTTTGATCCTAGATTGTCATCTTCAAATCAGATTTCTTGTAGTTCATGTCATCATCCAGAAATGGGTTGGACTACGCATACAGAAAAATCCATAGGTCACAATAGAGCATTAAGCAAACGAAATGCGCCAAGTCTATTTAATGTGTTTTCAAAGAATAACCTTTTTTGGGATGGAAGGTCATTAGATTTAGAGGACCAAGCTTTGCAGCCAATTAAAGCACATGATGAGATGAATATGGATCCTAAAAAGTTGCCCAGTAAAATTTATAAAATTAAAGGGTATCGTCAGTTGTTTCAAGATGCATTTAATAGCGATGAAATTAGTGTTAAAAAAATAGTAAAAGCTTTAGCTGCTTTTCAGAGAACTATCAAAAGTCAATCCAGTAGAGTAGATGGATTTATGAGAGGGCGTTATGATGTGCTCAATGATAATGAAATCAAAGGTTTGCATTTGTTTAGAACAAAAGCAAGATGTATGAACTGTCATAATGGAGAATATTTGACAGATCAAAATTTTCATAATATTGGTTTAACTTATTACAAAAGAGAAGAAGAGGATCTAGGTTTGTATAATATTACTAAGAAAGCAAAAGATGTAGGGAAGTTTTCGACACCTTCTTTAAGAGATTTATTAAATACAAGACCTTGGATGCATAATGGGTTGTTTCATGATCTTATAGGTATTGTGAATATTTATAATAGTGGAATGCAAATGGTAAATCCAAGAAGTGAAGGTCAGTATAAGGATTCATTACACCCTGTAACAGATTCGTTAATACAGCCTTTGGGGTTAACTGAAAAAGAAATAGAAGATCTAGCTGCTTTTTTGAAAGCACTAAACGGGACCAAATATAAAATGCCGATTCCTAAAATACCAGAGTAAACTCAAATACAGTTATTTTGCATTCAAAGCTCAAATTAATTTAGAATAAATATAAATAAGAGTCTGATTGTAAGATATCATTACAATTCACTACTTGGTCGATTTTAAAATAATTAAATTTGCGTGTTTTTTAAGAAAATCAAATACATTAGTTACTATGTCAAAAGACATCCGTATAAAAAAAGGGCTTGATATCAAGCTCGTTGGCGAGGCAAAAGAGGTAACTACCGAACTTCCTTTAGGTAGTGTTTTTGCAGTAAAGCCAGATGATTTTCACGGCGTTATCCCTAAAATTTTAGCAAAAGAAGGTACAGAAGTAAAAGCAGGTCAAGCACTTTTTTATAACAAAAGTGATGAGCGTATTTTGTTTCCAAGTCCTGTAAGTGGTAAAGTAACAGAGATTGTTCGTGGAGCTCGTAGAAAAGTTTTAGAAATAAAAATTACAACTAACGGAACCCAAGAATACAAAGAGTTTGAAAAGGTAGATGTTAGTAAAATGTCAGGTGAAGAAGTGAAGAATCACTTATTTGCTACGGGATGTTGGCCATTCATAAAACAACGTCCGTATGATGTTGTGGCTAACCCAAACCAAGCTCCAAAAGCAATTTTTGTTTCAGGTTATAACAGTGCGCCTTTAGCAGCAGATTATGATTATGTTTTAGCTGGAAAAGAAGCTGAATTACAAGAAGCATTAACTGCTTTAACTAAATTAACAGAAGGTAAAGTGCATGTTTCAGTTGGTTCTTCTAAATCGCCATTAGCTAACGCTAAAGGAGTTGAAGCACACAATGTACAAGGACCTCACCCAGTAGGGAATGTAAGTACTCAAATTGCTCAAGTAAATCCTATAAACAAAGGAGAAGTTGTGTGGGTAGTTACTCCACAAGATTTAGTAGTTATTGGAGAGTTGTTATTGACAGGTAAGTTGAATGTTACTAGAACAGTTGCTTTAACAGGATCTAAAATCAATGAACCACAATACGTAAATGTTATTGCTGGAGCGCAAATTTCAGATGTTGTAAAAGGAAACTTGAACACTGACAATACTAGAGTAATCAGTGGTAATGTTTTATCTGGAGAGCAAGTTGAAGAAAGCGGATTTTTAGGATTCTATGACAATCAAGTTACAGCAATTCCTGAAGGAGATGATTATGAACTATTTGGATGGAATAAGCCTGTTTTCAATAAAATATCTACTTCTAGAGCGTTAACTTTTTCATGGTTAAATCCAAAGAAAAAATACGATTTAAATACAAATACTAACGGGGAACATAGAGCATTTGTTGTTACAGGTTCTTACGAAGAGGTATTTCCATTAGATATTTATCCAATGCAACTTTTAAAAGCTTGTATGTATAAAGATTTAGATGAAATGGAAGGTTTAGGAGCTTATGAAGTAGCACCAGAAGATTTTGCATTAACAGAATTTATTTGTGTATCAAAACAACCACATCAAAAAATTATCCGTGAAGGATTGGATTTGATGATGAAAGAACTAGGATAAAATTATGGGCTTAAAACAAAATTTACATAATTTAAAAGAAAAGTATAAAGGAAAAAAAATAGCTCCATTATTTAATGGTTTCCATACTTTCTTATATCTGCCAAATGAGACAACTCATGGAGGAACTCACATAAAGGCAGCAGATGATTTAAAGCGTACAATGAATACAGTAATCATGGCCTTAGTTCCATGTTTATTATTTGGTATGTTTAATGCAGGTTATCAACATCATTTAGCTACTGGTGAAGTTGAAAGAATTACAGGTTTTTTTAGTGGTAACTTCTGGAACTTATCTAACCTTTGGATAGGGGCAATTAAAGTATTGCCATTAGTTATTGTATCATATGTAGTTGGTCTAGCTATAGAATTTGTGTTCTGTATTATCAAAGGGCATGAAATAGAAGAAGGATACTTAGTAACAGGAATGTTAGTTCCGTTAATTGTACCTGTAGATTTACCACTTTGGATGCTTGCAGTAGCAGTTGCATTTGGAGTTGTTATTGGTAAAGAAGTGTTTGGTGGTACTGGAATGAATATTTTAAATCCAGCATTAACTATTCGTGCATTCTTATTCTTCGCATATCCAACTTGGATGTCTGGAGATAAAGTATGGGTACACGACGCAGTAAATAGAGCAGGAACAGCTGATGCAATTTCTGGAGAAACTATCTTAGGTAGTTATGCACAAAATCAAGAAGTAGCATATACAATGTTCGAAAAGTTTTTCGGATTTATTCCAGGTTCTGTAGGTGAAACTTCTGCATTTTTAATTTTATTAGGAGCAGCATTTTTAATCTTTACTAAAATTGGTAGCTGGAGAATTATTGTTTCAACATTCTTTGGAGCTGCAGTTATGGGATTAATCTTTAATGCGGTTGCAAGTAATGGAATTATAACAGATACAAGTAAGTTTTATGGATTAATGAGTGCTCCTTGGTATGATCATTTAATTATTGGAGGTTTAGCATTTGGAGCTGTATATATGGCTACTGATCCAGTAACCGCTTCACAAACGAATAAAGGTAAAATTATTTATGGTTTCTTAATTGGATTCATTTCAATTATGATTCGTGTATTTAACCCAGCATATCCTGAAGGAGTATTCTTAGCTATTCTGTTAATGAATGTGTTTGCTCCAACTATTGATCATTACGTAGTGCAAGGTAATGTGAAAAAGAGATTAAAACGTTTACAAGCTAAAACTGCCTAATTATGAGTAATAAGACAGATAGTAATTTATATACAATACTATTCGCCATAGGTATGGTGTTAGTGGTAGGAGCGTTGTTAGCTTTTACAGCGTCATCTTTACGTCCAATGATCGATGCAAATAAAAAGATCGAGAAGCAACAAAACATTTTGTATGCTATGGGGGTAAACGAAAATGATGAAACTAGTGTAACTTTTATTTCTACAGATAAGGTAGAAGGAGAGTTTGGAAAATATATTAAGAAGCAATTAGTAATTGAAGGAGATAAAGTTTCTGAAGATGCTAAAGCTTATTTAATTGATGTTAAAAAACAACAAGCATTAGCAAAAGAAGGAAAAACTAGAAAGTTACCTTTGTTTGTAGGTGAAAAAGAAGGAAAAGCATTCTACATCGCTCCAATTAGAGGAAAAGGTCTTTGGGATGCGATTTGGGGATATATTGCTATGGATAAAAACATGGTAGTTCAAGGTGTGTTTTTCGATCACAAAGGAGAAACACCAGGTTTAGGAGCTAACATTAAGCAACGTTTTTTCATGGATGATTTTACTGGAGAAGACTTAATGAGCAACGGTCAATTTAAAGGAATAGCTGTTTCTAAGTCTAATGCAGATCCTAAGAATGAAGATAAAACAGATAATGAGGTAGATGCAATTGCTGGGGCTACAATCACAGGAGATGGAGTTTCTGCAATGATCAAATCTGAATTGAAATTGTACGTACCTTACTTTAAAACATTAAAATAATATGGGACTTTTATCAAAAAAAGACGCAAAATTAATCACGGATCCATTAGCGGATAACAATCCAATTACGATCCAAGTATTAGGTATTTGTTCTGCATTAGCAATTACTGCAGAATTAAAAGCTTCAATAGTAATGTCTATTTCTGTATTATTTGTATTAGGAGTAGGTAACGTAGTTATTTCTTTAATGAGAAATATTATTCCTTCTAAAATTAGAATTATAGTACAGTTAATTGTAGTTGCTGCATTAGTAATTATAGTAGATCAGGTACTAAAAGCTTTTGCTTATGAACTGAGTAAAACACTATCAGTATTTGTTGGATTAATTATTACCAACTGTATTATCATGGGACGTTTTGAAGCTTTTGCTTTAGGAAATGGACCTTGGAGATCATTTTTAGATGGTATTGGTAACGCATTAGGATATGCAGTAATCTTAATTATTGTAGGATTCTTTAGAGAGTTATTAGGTTCTGGAACTTTATTAGGATTCAAAGTTTTAGGAGACCCAATTGAAAAAACAGGATTATATGCTATAGGATACGAGAATAATGGTTTTATGTTATTATCACCAATGGCATTAATTGTAGTTGGAATCATTATTTGGGTTCAACGTAGTAGAAATACAGCACTAATAGAAGATTAATCTAACACGTAATAAAAGAAAAGAATTATGTTAGAATACGTAGAATTATTTTTTAAGTCGATATTCATAGATAATATGGTATTTGCTACATTCTTAGGAATGTGTTCTTACCTAGCTGTGTCTAAAAAAGTATCAACAGCAGTAGGTTTAGGAGCTGCAGTTATTTTCGTTTTAGCAGTAACTGTTCCTGTAAACTGGTTGTTAGATCAATATTTATTACAACCAGGAGCATTATCTTGGTTAGGTGCTGAGTATGCAGATTACGATTTAAGTTTCTTATCATTTATCATGTTTATTGCTACAATTGCAACCATGGTACAATTAGTAGAAATTATCGTAGAGAAATTTGCACCAGCATTATATAACTCATTAGGTATTTTCTTACCATTAATTGCAGTAAACTGTGCAATTTTAGGAGGTTCGTTATTCATGCAGTCTCGTGAAATTCCAACTTTAGGTTTATCTTTAGTATACGGTATTGGTTCAGGAATTGGTTGGTTTTTAGCGATCTTAGCTATTGCTGCTATCCGTGAAAAAATTAGATACTCTCAAGTACCAGGTCCATTAAGAGGATTAGGAATTACTTTTATCATTACAGGTTTAATGGCAATTGGTTTTATGAGTTTTGGAGGTATGTTAACTGGTGGTGACGATGCTGCTGAAAAGAAAGAAACTCCAAAAGCTGAAGTTCCTGTTGAAAAGAAAATGGAATTGACAAAGGAAGATACTGAGAATAATAAAAGTATAGCAACTAACACTAAAAAAATTATAGAATAATGATGTTTTTAGAAGCAAGTACAGGAGGAACAGTAACTATAACAGTGTTAGCTTTTTTAACAGTTACGTTGTTATTAGTTGCATTATTATTATTTGTAAAACAAAAGCTTGCTCCATCTGGGCCAGTTAAAATTACAATTAACGGAGAAAAAACAATTGAAGTACCCTCTGGAGGAACTTTATTATCTACGTTAGGTAATGAGAAAATATTTTTACCATCTGCATGTGGTGGAGGTGGATCATGTGTTCAATGTGAATGTCATGTGAATTCTGGTGGTGGTGAAGCTTTACCAACAGAAACACCTCACTTTACTCGTAAAGAGTTACAACATGGTATTCGTTTGGCATGTCAGGTAAAAGTAAAACAAGATATGGATATTTCTATTCCAGAAGAGATTTTTGGAATTAAGAAATGGGAAGCTGTTGTTGTAAGAAATTATAACGTAGCAACTTTTATTAAAGAATTTGTAGTTGAAATTCCAGAAGATATGGACTACAAAGCAGGTGGATATATTCAGATAGAAATACCACAATGTGAAATAAAGTATGCTGATATGGATATCACTGCTCACCCAGATGATCATCCAGGAGAGCCAGAGAAATTTAAAGCAGATTGGGATAAATTTGGATTATGGCCGTTGGTAATGAAAAATGATGATATAGTTGAAAGAGCTTATTCTATGGCTTCTTATCCAGCTGAAGGAAGAGAAATTATGCTAAATGTACGTATTGCAACTCCGCCATGGGATAGAGCTAAAAATGCATGGATGGATGTAAATCCTGGTGTAGCATCATCGTATATTTTTAACCAAAAACCAGGTGATAAAGTAACTATTTCAGGACCTTATGGAGAATTCTTTATTAATGAGTCTGATGCTGAAATGTTATACGTAGGTGGTGGAGCAGGTATGGCACCAATGCGTTCACATATTTATCATTTATTTAGAACGTTAAAAACTGGAAGAAAAGTAACATATTGGTATGGAGGTCGTTCTAAAGCTGAATTATTCTATATTCACTACTTTAGAGCGTTAGAAAAAGATTTTCCAAACTTCAAATTCTATTTAGCCTTATCAGAGCCATTAGAACAAGATAACTGGAAAGTTAAAAAAGATATTAACGATGAATCAGGAGATGGTTTTGTTGGTTTTATTCACCAAGTTGTAATAGACCAATATTTATCTAAACATGAAAGTCCTGAAGATTTAGAACTATATTTCTGTGGTCCACCATTAATGAACAAAGCAGTACAAAAAATGGGTGAAGATTTTGGTCTTGATGACGAAAATATCCGTTTTGATGACTTTGGAGGATAATAGTAAAATATATATCATAAAAAAAACCAGCATTCGTGCTGGTTTTTTTTTATATTTAATAAATGATTTTGAAGGGATCTATATTGCTATTACTTTTATTTACTTCTATTCTATCTAATGGTCAGATATTGGATAGTACCGGTTTTGTGATAAAAAAACAAGTAGATACCATTGTAAATTATCATGATAAAATTAAATCTATACTCAATACCGCTGATAGTTTGTCTGAAAAAGATAATGCACAAGCTGAAAAGTATTACAGTTATGCAGATGATATTTTAGATGAAGATGACTTGATGAATAAAGCACATATTCTTAAACAATTAAGTTTTATTTATAGAGATAGAGGAGAGTTTAAAAAAAGTATGCAATATGGAATAGATTCTAAGAATATATATTATGATCTTTCTGATACTTTGCAGATGGCTGATGCTAATATTCAAATAGGAATATTACAGAAATCTTTAGGAGAGTATAGAACTTCAATAAATTCTTTTAAAGAAGCTATTCGTTTAGCAGCATTTAAAAACGACAGTATTATAATTGGAAGAGCCTATAATATGTCTGGAGGGGCATACAGAGGCTTAAAAAAGATTGATTCATCCTTTATATGTTATAACAAAGCACTTACAATTTTTACAAATCAAAATGACGAAGGGAGGTTAAATGAGGTAAATAGTAACATGGCTATTTTGTATGGGATGCGAAAAGAGTATGATAAAGCATTAAAAATTCACCTTAAAAGCTTATCCTATTTAAAAAAAACAAATGCGAAATCTAATTTGGTTGTAGCCTATTCTATTGTAGCTACCGAATATGTAATGCTTAAAGATTATGATAAAGCATTAAAGTATAATGATTCTGGAATTGCTTTAGCTAAAAAAGAAAACTTCAAACAGAAATTAGTTGGAGGCTATAGAAGAAAAAGTTTCATTTTTAAAAAGAAAAATGATTTTAAGAAAGCATATGAAAATTATGTATTATATAAAAAGTATTCTGACTCCATATACTCAATAAAAAAGAGAAAGGAAATTAAACAGTTAGAATTACAAAACGAATTTGCTATTCAAAAAAAAGAATTAGAAACTATTGCTAAAAGAAAAGAGCTTAAACTAAGAATGTATGTAATACTTATATTACTCATTTTATTTTTTACACTTATAATAGGTTTTTTAGTTTGGAGAGATTATAAAATAAGAGCAAAAAGAATTAAAGATAAATTTGAAAAAGAAAAACTCAAAAAAGAAGTCTTAGCACAAAAAATTAAAGTTTCAGAATCTGAATTGAAAAGTTTAATAGCAGATAATACAATGCGATTAGAGTTTATTAAACAATTATCCAAACAAATTAAAGAAGATAAAGACCAAGCGAATTCTGATAGCGTGAAATCTTATGCTCATAGTTTATTATTGAAATTACAAAATCAAATCAGTACAGAAAATAAATTATCATCTCTACAGGATAAAATTAACGAAGTAAATCAAGGATTTGATCAAGTAATTATCGAAAATTTTCCAGATTTAACAAAAACAGAACGAGAAATCTGCTCTTTTTTACGGTTAAATTTATCAATTAAAGAGATTGCTTCGGTTAGAAATGCTAGTGTAGACTCAATTAAAACATTACGGTATAGAATTCGAAAAAAAATGGAAATACCTAAGAATCAGGAGTTAGAGCATTTTATTCAAAGTTTGTAACCAATTTGTCACTTTTTGTCACCGCGTGTTTTTTTGATTTTCTAGTACTTCTTATATATTTGATACTGAAAAAAGTAAGAAAGCTAGGAGGGGGGAATTTCCTAGCTTTGATAATCCCTAATTAAGTTATCAATTTTAGTAGAAAAAACCAGCAATACCATTGCTGGTTTTTTTATTTTAGTTAGATGATTAAACAGTACCTTCTTGTAATACTATTTCTTTTGAATTGTAGCATTGAACTATGTGCGCAGTTAAATGATTCTATCAATTTTCAGATCAAAAAAAAATTAGACTCAATAACTAACTATAATGATAAGTTGAGCTTTTTGCTTGAAAGAGGAGACTATTTTTTAGAAAGAGAATTGGATAAATCAAAGTTATATTTTGAAAATGCTAAGAGTTTAGTTTTAGCAGAAGATTTAAGAAATCAAGCCAAAATCTTAAGGTATTTAGGTAGTGTCTCTTATCGTAAAGGAGATTATACTGAAAGTTTGAGGTTTTATATGGATTCTAAAGTAGTTTATCGAAAACTTAAAGATACTTTAGCAGTAGCAGATCTTTTTTTGAAAGAGGGGAGAGTGTATAAGTTTTTAAATGAGAATGTTAAAGCGATAGAGAATTACAGAAAATCTGTAAACTTAGCAATCAAAAAGAATGACTCTTTATTGATAGGTAGATGTTATACAAGTATGGGAGGCTCTTTTAGAAGGTTAAAAAAACTTGATTCTTCACTTTTTTATTATGATAAGGCGCTAGTAATTTTTCAAAAAACTAAAAATGAATTAAGATTAAGTAATGTAAATAATGATATGGCTATTCTTTATGCTTTTCAAAATAGATATGATAAATCATTAAAAGTACATCTTAGCAATATTAACTTTATAAAAAAGAACCATAGTAAAAGGAATGTAGGTATAACTTATTTTAATATAGCATACTCTTATTTTCAGTTGAAAGATTATAAAAAGTCTCTTTTATATTTAGATTCGTCAGAAACTATTGCAAATCAAGAAGGTTTTAAACATAGGTTGTCCAAAGTTGCTGATATTAAAAGTAGGGTGTACTACAAGTTAAATGAATATGAAGAAGCGTATGAAAGTCATGTATTATTTAAAAAATATTCTGATTCTATTTTTAATGTAAGAAAACAAAAACAAATTAAAGAACTCGAATTAAAAAGAGATTTTGAACTTAAAAAGAAAGAATTAGAAATAGAAGCAAACAAAAAAGAGCTTAAGTTAAAATCTTATATATTAACTACTTTTCTAATACTTTTCTTTGTTGTTGTTATAGGTTATTTGTTATGGAGAGATTATAAAGCAAGAGACAAGCGTATTCGAGATAGGCTTGAAAAGGAGAAACTTAAAAAAGAAATACTGGCTCAAAAAGTAAAAGTTTCAGAGTCAGAATTAAAAGGGTTAATTGCAGATAATTCTATGCGATTAGAATTTATAAAAACATTAAGTGATCAAATTAAGAGAGATAAGGACCAAGCTGAAGTTAAAAGTGTGAAAATGTATGCCAATAGTTTATTGATGAAACTTCAACAACAGGTTGTAACAGAAAATAGACTGTCTTTGTTACAAGATAAGGTAAGTAAAGTTAATATGGAATTTGATCAGAATATTATTAAGAAATTTCCAGATTTAACAAAAACTGAACGAGAAATATGTTTGTTATTACGCTTAAATTTATCAATAAAAGAAATAGCATCAATCAGAAATTCTAGTACAGATTCTATAAAAGCTGTTAGATATAGAATCAGAAAAAAAATAGGAGTACCAAAAAACGAGGAATTAGAAAAATACATTCAAATGCTTTAAAAAAATATGAGATCGATTATCTGTATAAATGAAGTATGATATCGTATGATTTTGTCATAAAAAACCAGTGAAATGGGTTTTTGTCACTTTTTGTTACCGTTTTTTTTCTTTTGATTTTTAAAAGGTTATATAGATTTGCAATGTGATTTTTGAATTAAATATTAATCCCTGAAATTGTAATTCCGCAGTTATATCAATCCCTTAATTTAAGCTAATTCATTATCATCATTAAGCTATTAGTCAGTGTTTAAACACTGGCTTTTTTTATT
>NZ_MSMP01000043.1 GCF_001936575.1 Tenacibaculum agarivorans | reverse complement strand
TTAACTTAAATTACGAACTCTTTAATTTAAAATTGCTGTCCTTTTCCTGAATTTGGATTCAATAGATTATTAATATCTGTGTTTTGAACTTGACCATTCATATCCATATCTGCCTTATGATAACTTGACTCCCCCAATAAAGAAATTACTGTATTTATATCAGTATTTTGAACTTGACCATTTTCGTCATAGTCTCCGACAATTAAAGCATACAATCCATTTGCTAAAGTTGTAACTGCATTTGTTCCTCCGTTTATAATACTTGTATCACTGCTTAGATCTAAACTAGTCGAAGTCACCGATAATGTAATTGGACTCGATGTAATAATGCCTAAATGATTACGGTGATTTACAGCTAAATAATAATCGCCAGCAGGCACATTAAAAAACAACGCTCTTTCTTTACTATTTACCATTTCAACAATATCACCATCACGCTGTAATACTGCCGATTTTCCTTCAATCACTATATTTACATCAGAAGCATCTCTTAATTCTACCCAAACCCAGTCTACAATAGCATTTTCTCCTGTAACATCAAATACAGAGGCTTCATATGTTACAGCATCTGAATACGGACTAGTAGTTGGTATATAATCTGCTACTCTTAAATCATCTCTCATTAAAGTTTCTTCTCCTGTAATTGGATTAATTCCCGCTCCTTGTAAATACACTTTTGAATTTACAATAGTTTTATCGCAATATAAACTCGCTAAGTAATCAATTTGCGCTAATATTTGCCCTGATATATCTTCTGTTTCCCAATTCTCATAAATGTCCGTTAAACGATCAAAATGATTTGAATTCGTAGTCGCTATTAAAGCATCATGCCACGTTTTATATTCCGCCTGTGTTACTGGAATTAAGCTTCTGTAATACTCTAATCGATCGCAAAACTCAATACTTGGACTGAAAGCATCTAACTCTTCTCTTAATTCTTCTTCAGGAATATATCCCCAAAAATGTAATAACGGAGTTAAATTGATTTCTGTAGCTTCTGTTGCAGCTCTAATCAATTCCTCTCTTGTTATAGAACCAGGATTGGAAGGATCATTACTATTGTTTTTGGCCCATTCATCATAAAATACTTTCTGAATTTCACCAAGGGTTTCATAATCATAAACTGTTGCTATTTCATGCCATTTCATTGCCCCTCGTATTTGATATGATATTTCATCACAAACACTTGAATCTAAAGTCGGATCGCACTTCATAGGTTGATTATTCCTAAAATTATAAGCAGTCATCCAATACATCGCTGCTAAATCTCTATCATGCTTTTGATTGTCTAGAATTAATAATACCTCATCAATATCAAAACCTAACGCAGAAACTAACATTGGCGCTCCACATAGCTGAATAATAGCTTCAGCTTCACCAGGAGGTTCTGGCAATAACATGGTATGCCCCATTTCATGAAAAATTGTAGAAGGATAATTCGTGATATAATCATCATCCATTACTCGCAATGGATTCCAAGTTAAGTCTCTTGTTGTTCCTTGATAAGATTCAAATTCAATATCAGAAGGATATCCTGCAGCATTATTTATACCTCCACAATCAACTAACCAATATTCCGGTCTAATTTTATCAACTGGTCTTCCTGCGGCAGTTGAAAAAGCATCCCACATAGAATTCCATGTTATCATTATCTCTGATGGATCGGAAACATCAACTAAATCTCTAGGAATTAAAAACATCATTCTATCAGATTCCATATCTACCCAATTGACATACGCATTGGACATGTCTGTTTGAAAATCAGATAAGTTTGTTGGCTGACCTGTAACCATTCTAAAATAAGGAGATTTTACCGCTCCATTAAATGTAAAATCAATCCATCCAAAATTAACTTCCGCTGGAACTTTAATATAAATAACACCTCCCAATGGATTTGCCACTTTTGTTGATTCTGATGTTATTTCAAATTCAGTACTAATTCTATGGTATCTATTAATTTTTGAAACCCCATATAGATCTCTAGATGGTGCGCCAACTACAACTTCAAAACCTTGCCCAACAATTGAAGACGGAACTATAACTGTTACTAATTCGCCTGGAGCTGCATAATATCCTGTTGGTCGATAAACACCTTTGTCTTGCCCCATTAATTCATAACCTGGATCCAGTTGGTAGGTGGAGTTTATGGGGATTATACCGTCTGTTACTCTGGGCGCTCCATCAGCAACTGGACCAGGATAAATTTCTGAAAATTCAAATTTCGTTCCGATAACATTATCAATATTATCAGGAGTAAAGGCATTATCAATAATATCTTGCTGTAAGAAAAATGCTATTACTTCCTCTGATGATAAATCAAACACGTTTACCTTAGTTCTATCTTGAAATAAAGGATCAAAATTATTTTCAAAAGCAGTTAAATAATTATCTACTTGTGTTCTAGCATTCATATAATTGTAGCGAAGGTTAGACAGAATATCAAACTCATAATCTTTAGTTTGATCAGAAGTAAGCGTAATATTACCTAAAATGTGATTTGTCATTTGCGTCAAAGCACTCTCTAACAGATCTACATCGCTGGGTTTTGCAGGAATGTGTATGCTAAAATCATCAATTACTACAGTTGATACTAGATTTCCTATTTTATTGTAAAAATTACCTAAATAAACTGGTGTATCTTGAATTTGATTGATTAGAAAATCTAAATCATAAACATCTCTAAAAGTTCCGTAATTAAAGTAATTATTGGCGTATAAATACCATTCTCTCTGAGATCTATCTATTATTAATCTTGCATGAACCTTTTCGCCTATTGCAAACGTTCCTAGATTGATACCTTCTCCTCCTCCACCTAAAGAATCCTCGTCATTCCAATACAATCCTAACGTAAATTCTGATGCACTCGTAGCTTCTGCCCATAAAGTAAATCCAGCAGCATTTAGAGATTCGTAACGTTTTAGTGTAAATAAATTTTTTCTTCCATCCTCTGCTCCTAAGTCGGTGCATATAAAATTCATTTCAAATTCTACCGAATCATCTGTAAACAAAAATGGTGTTATGTCTACTGGTAATTGCACTCCTTCGTCTGGATTAGATTGTATACCCACACCAGAAGAAGTTGCCAAATATGATGCATTAGTCTCTGATGCTACAGCTTTTTCAAAAACATAATTTCCTGTATAACCACCAATGGAATCTTCTAAATTACTAGCAAAATTATAGTTTACAAACGTACAATAGGTGTCAGAATATTGTGTTTGTACATCTTTATTCGTCCAACTTGTTTTTGCAGTAGATGCATCTTCAACTAATACACAGGTAAGATTGGAATTATTAGTAATATTTATGGTTGAAATTGTAGCGTTATTCCCGTTTTTTAAATTTAGGAAAGATAAATTATTATCATTCGCAAGAAGTGTTGTTAACGATGCATTTGAAGTTAAATCTAATGCTCTTAACTCGTTATTATTACAAATCAATGTTGTTAACTCTGAATTTTCTCCAACTGAAAGAGTCTTTAAACTTAAACCGTTTACATCCAGACTTATTAAATTATTATTTGAAACATCTAATTTTTCTAACGCGGTAAAATCTTCAATTCCCGTTAAATCAGAAATTCCTTTACCACTTACATCTAATTCTATTATATACTTTATTAAATCTGTAGGAACTTGACCATCATCTGAAGTATCATCGTATCCTAAGCTTTCTAAATAATTTTCAAAAACAATATTTGGAACTGCAGTGTAATTACAATAGGAAGTATTTGTAAAAGCAGTTTGACTATCAATAATTATCCAATTGTTAGAAGAATATGTTGCATCATCAACCAAAACACAAAACAAGTTATCGTTGGACGTTGAATCAAACTCCAAAATGTTAGTGTTATTTCCATTTCTAATATTTAGATTTTCTAAATTATTACTGCTAGCGTTTAGTTTGGTAATATTTGTATTTGAAGTTAAATCTAAAACATTGATTTCATTTCCTGAGACATTCAACTCTTGTAGTGCAGTAAAATTAGAAATTCCTATTAGATCAAAAATATCGCGATTACTAATATCTAAAGAAACTAAACTATTTATGTTATCCGTTGGAACTTTTCCATCTTCTGCTGCATCATCCAAACCAAGATCGAATAAAGCTATTTCGAAATTCAAATCTGGAATTAAGGTATAACCACAGTTGGTTTCACTAAATACAGCGTGATCATCAATTCCGTTCCAATTTGCAGTTGAATACGCTGCATCATCAACAGTAATACAAGTTAGATTATCATTATTAATAGCATTAAACTGACCATGACTGCTATTTACTCCATTTCTTAAACTTAAACTTCTTAAATCATTTGCTGCACAATTTAGAGCTGAAAGATTTACATTATAATCAAGATTCAATCCTACAATATCATTTCGAACACAGTTTAATGCAATCAACTTTGTATTATATCTTAGATTTAGAACGGTTAAATTATTGTCTTTACAGGATAAATCAACCAACTCTGCAAAATGCTCAATACCTGTGAGATCTGAAATTCCTTTATTATTAATATTTAAATGAGTAATATTCTCAACAGATGCTAATAGAACCAATCCATCTTGAACGGCATCATAACCCTGTGAAATTAATTCGTTTTCAAAATTTACATCTGGAATTTCAACATAACCACAGTCTAAATAATTCGACACAAAAGAAGCCGTTACATCAATTTGAGTCCAATTTGAAGTAGCATACGATGGATCGTCCACAAAAACACATGTTAAACCTGAGTTGTTTGTAAGATCAAATGCAGTTATATTGGTATTGAAATCATTTCTAATATCAAAGTAAGTAAGAGAATTACTACTTGCATTTACAGCAGTTAAATTTTGCAACTCACTTAAATATATTGATGAAATTGAATTGTTTGATACATTCAAAATCGAAAGCGATTGAAAATCTTCTATTCCTGAAATAGTACTAATACTTTTACTGGAAATATCTAAGTTAACTACAACCTCTATTAATTCAGTTGGAACTTGACCATCTCCAGAAATATCATCATAACCTAAAGCTTCTAACTCTGCTTCAAAATTTGAATCTGGAATAAGTGTGTACTTACAATATGAAGTTTCCGTAAACCCACCATTAGAATCAATGTTTGTCCAATTCGTTGTGCTATAATCTTTATCATCAACAAATACACAAACTCCATCATTATTACGAACATCAAAACTTACAACATTTGTGTTTACACCATTTCGAGTATTTAATTGAGCTAATTGATTTCCATTTACATTTACTGATGTAATTGTAGTTAATGAACTCAAATCTAAACTCGTTAACGCATTATTGGAAGCATTTAAAATAGACAGTGAATCAAAGTTTTCGATTCCTGTTAAATCGGAAATATTTTGACCAGAAACATCTAAACTGGTTACACTTGTTATCAAATCGTCTGGAACTTGTCCATCTCCAGAAATATCATCATAACCTAAAGCCTGAAGTCTAGATTCAAAATTAGCATCGGGAATTGTTACATATTCACAATACAACGTTTCACTAAATTTGGTAATTCCATTTTTGTTTGTCCAGTTGGAATCTGAATAGGTTACACTATCAACCGTTACACAAGATAATGATGCATTTGTTGAGGAATCAAAAGTGGTAACATTAGAATTATTTCCATTTCTAACATTTAAAAATGAAAGATTGTTTGAGTCAACTCTGATAAAAGTTAACAACGAACTCTGGCTTAAATCAATTGAGCTTATTGAATTAAAAGAAACATTTATCCTATCTAAACCTGTTAATCCAGTACAATCAAGTGTTGTTAAATTATTACTATAAGCTAATAAATCTTCCAAATTGCTAAGACTTCCAAGTGTAAGGCTTGTCATGCTATTATTATTACACTTCAAAAACTTCAGACTTGTATTTTGTGAAACGTCTAAACTTGAAATGCTATTTGAATTACAAGTTAAATTCTCAAGAGCGGTAAAATCTTCGATCCCACTTAAACTTGAAATAGATTGATTATTTACATCTAAATCAGTTACAGTTTCAATTAATTCGGTTGGAACTTGCCCATCTGAAGCAATATCGTCATAACCCAAAGTATGTAAAGCAGCTTCGAAATTGGCATCGGAAATAGTTGTATATCTACAATAGGAATTAAAACTCGATGTATTATCTATGTTCGTCCAGTTTGTTGTGCTCCAAGAAGGGTCATCAACTTCTATACAAGTCAATGAAGTATTACTCGTTGCAATAAAATTTGAGTTCGTAATATTGGTATTATTTCCATTCTTCAGATTTAAGTATGTAAGATTATTATTTTCACATTCTAATCTTTCTAAAGCAGGGTTATTTGATACATCTAACTCAGTAAAACTATTATCTCCAATTCTAAGTTGTCTCAGTAAAGACAATGTTGAAACATCAATCGATGAGAAGTTCACTCGTTCTATAATTACAACTTCGAGTTTAGTGTTTGCAGTTACATCTAAACCAGTTAACGCTGTATCTTGTAAATATAAAAATGCTAGTTCCGTATTATTTGAAATATCTAAACTTGTTAAACTAGAGCAACCACGTAAGTTCAGCGTACTTAATAACAAATTATTAGAAACATCAACCGATACAAATAAGTTATTTCTAACATTCATAAAAGTTACATTAGGAGCTTGGCTTAAGTCAATTGTAGCTAATTGATTGTATCTACCTTCGATAGAATTCAAGTTTGAATTTGCACCTAAATTTAAAGATGATACATTATTGTTATCGAAGTTTACTATTTGAAGATTCGTATTTGAACTCACATCTAAACTTGACAAAGAATTATTCTCACAATTTAAATCTACTAGTGCAGTAAAAGCTGCAATACCTGTTAAATCTGAAATTGATTTTCCTGATACATCAAGAGTCGTAACTGAATTCACACTTGCGATTGGAACCTGTCCATCTCCAGAAATATCGTCATAACCAAGTGTAAATAGTGCAGCTTCAAAATTTGCATCTGGAATAGACACATAAGTACTACTGCTCTTTACAACTTCTGTTTTTGTATTAAGTTTATTGAAAGCGAAAAGTCCAAATAAACTAATCGCACTCGATAACATAAGTATAATCGTTTTTCTCATTTCAAAACGTTTAAGTATTAAAACCGATTAAAATTGTTCTCCTTTCCCAGAATTAGGATTAATCAAGTTATTGATATCAGAATTTTGAATTTGCCCATTCATATCCATATCAGCAGGATTATACCCTGATGAACCTAAAAGAGAAATAATTGCGTTTACATCAATATTTTGTACCTGACCATTACCATCATAATCACCAGAAATTAGACCATAAGCACCATTACTTAATACAATAACTGCGTTAGAGTTTCCGTAAACTAAACTTGTATCAGATGTAAAATCAATAGTAGTTCCCGATTCTGAAAGGATAACAGAAGTGGCGGTTAGTATTCCCAAGTGAGATCTGTGATTTATAGAAATATACACGTCGTTATTCTCCGTTAGACTAAACGATAGTGGGGAACTTCCGTCTATCGCAACGATATCTCCATCTCTTTGAATCAATCCTGACTGCGAAGCCACAACGATTGTATGATCTGTTTTATCTCTTAACTCAACCCAAACCCAATCTACAATTGCATCATTTCCTGTCGTTGTGAAAATTGAAGAATTACAAGTTGCTCCGTCAGTATACGGACTTGTAGTTGGAATTACATTACTAACACGAAGATCGTCTCTCATGATACTTTCCTCTCCAGTATTCGGATTTATGTGAGCTCCTTGTAAAAACACTCTTAATGATAGATCGTAATTAACTGGACAAGTAGTTTCGCTAAAACTTGTGTTTGAATGTCTGTCTATCCAATTGGTAGTTGAATATGCCGCATCGTCTACCGCAATACAAGCTAGATTAGAATTTAATGTTGTATTAAAATTGGTAATATTTGTATTTGTTCCGTTTCGAAGATCTAGGCTTGTTAAATTATTATTATCTAATCGAACAAAAACTAACGCTGTATTCTTAGTTAAATCAAGAGAGGTAAGTTCGTTATTAAATAAAGAAATCTTTCTTAGCGACGGTACATTTGAAAAATCAAAAGAAGTGAAATCGTTTCCGTACCCAACTAACTCTTCGAAGTACTGCAGTCCTTCAACATTAAGGATATCCATGTTGTTGTCGTCACACTTTATATATTCTAAGAGCGTATTATTTCTTAAATCTAAATTCTGAATAGCATTGTCATTACATCTTAAACTTGTTAAAGCTGAAAATGCTTCGATTCCCGTTAAATCATTAATGTTTTTTGTTCCAACATCTAAACTTGTAACCACTTCAATTAATTCAGTCGGAACTTTTCCATCGGCTGAGAAATCATCATAACCTAAAGCTTCCAAAGCAGATTCAAAATTGGAATCTGGAATTGTAGTATATCGACAATCTAAAACAGTGAAATAAGCAGTAGCATCAATGTTAGTCCAATTTGTAGTTGCATACGAAACATCATCAACCGAAATACACGATAAATTGCTGTTGTTATTTGCTACAAAGGATGTGAAATTTGAATTGTTACCGTTTCTTACAATTAAAGAAGTTAACTCATTGGATGCACAATTTAATTCAGTAACTAAAGTATTTAAACGAATATCTAAAGTGGTAAGATCATTATCTTCAACTAATAACGATCTTAATTGTAAATTCTGTGTAATATCTAGAGCTGCAATATTATTTTGAAATATATCTAATTCTCTTAAATCTGTATTTTGAGTTACATCAATACTTGTTAATTGATTTCCGTATAAGACTAGAGTTTTTAATGCTTTATTTTTTGAAACATCAATACTTGTTAATCCACTTGAATTTAAATTTAATGTTTCAAGTTTCGTATTCTGAGAAAGATCGTATGTAGTTAGAGTATTTCCTCCGCTGACTAATATTTCAAGATTTTTAAAATCTTGGATTCCTGTTAAATCTGTAATTGATTGATTCGAAATATTCAAATTAGTTATCCCCTCAATCATCCCAGTTGGAACCTGACCATCTCCAGAAATATTATCATAACCTAAAGCCTCTAACCTTGCTTCGAAATTTGCATCGGGAATGGAAGTATAACTACAGTATAAATTAAAACTAGCAGTTCCATCAATATTCGTCCAATTTGTTGTGCTCCAAGTTGGATCATCCACCGTAATACATGTAAGAGACGAATTTCCTGTTGCAATGAAATCTGAATTTAAGATAGCTGTATTATTTCCATTCTTAAGATTTAGATAGGTTAGATTATTATTTTCACATTCTAATCTTTCCAATAATGGGTTATTAGAAACATCTAACTCCGTAAAACTGTTATCACCTATTCGAAGCTGTCTTAATAACAATAAATTAGACACATCAATTGATGAGAAATTTACTCGTTCAATAATTAAAACTTCAAGTTTTGCATTCGTTGTTACATCTAATCCTGTTAAGGCTGTATCTTGGAGATATAAAAATATCAACTCAGAATTACTAGATACATCTAAAGTTGTTAAGTTACTACAGCCACGTAAATTCAATGTGCTCAACAATGTATTATTTGAAACATCTACAGTTGCAAATAAGTTATCTCTTACATTGATAAATGTTAAATTCGGAATTTGACTTAAGTCTATTGTTGTTAACTGATTATATCTACCTTCTATAGAACTTAAATTTGAATTTGCTCCTAAATTTAAAGTTGCAACATTGTTATTGTCGAAGTTTAATTTTTGAAGATTTGAGTTATTACTAACATCTAAAGAGGTTAATGTATTCGTTTCAACATTTAAATCGGTTAACGCAGTAAAATCTTGTATTCCTGTTACATCAGAAATACTCTTATTACTTACATTAAGAACAGTAACATTCTCAATTAGTTCAGTTGGTACTAGTCCGTCACCTACAATATCATCATAACCTAAGGAATTTAACTCAGCTTCAAAATTACTATCTGGAATAGTCGTGTACTCAATAGCTTCTACCATTATTGTTCCTAAATTTACAGCACAAGAAGAAGCGTCAAATCTGGCCCATACATTGTAATCTCCTGCACTCAAATTATTAATTTCTCCAGTTCCTAAAGAATCACCAAAACTATATGAGTAAGTTACTCCATTGTCAATACTAAACTCAATGGTACTTTTTGTAGCTTCATCAGAAAAACTCACTTTAATAATTCCATCGTTTGTAACCGAACTTTCTCTAACAACTTCAGTAACTGAAGCTGTTGGTTTTAAATTCGATGCTAATGATGCGAAATAAACTGCACCTGAATTTGATGGAGAATCATCTTCATTTTGTCCAATAATTATATTTGGAAAAGAAACAGCAACAGATCTATTTGCAAATTCATCCCATCCTGAACCAGAGGTGATCTTAGAAATTTGAGTCCAGTTATTAGTTCCATCATTTTTAAATATATACACGGCATCAGTATTCGCAGAACCATTTCCGAATGAACTTACATATAAATAATCTCCATCTATAACTACATTAGAACCGAAACGTTGATCGTTATAGCTGTCTTTATCATCATTTTGAATCATTACTCGATTTGATTCTAAATAATCTCCATTACTATCTGCTTTATAAACGAATACTCTTCCTTGATCTGCTTCTGGAGTAGAAGAAACTTCAAAATTATAGGCTCCAACAGCTAAATAATCTCCTTCAATATCTAAACCACTACCAAAATACTCAGAGGTTTCTGTTCCTCTTAATCGGTGTGTACGAGACCACGTTCCATCATTGGCTTGTTCCCAAATTTGCACAGATCCCGCTGATGCTTTTCCTACAGAAGAATAATCTTGTGGACCAGAAACATAAGCTTTTCCATTTTTAATTTCCACATTATAACCGAATCTCGCTCCAGAATAATTAGATTGAACTTGCGGTTCTAATTTTGTTTCAGAATATGTAAATGTTCCTGTGCCATCATTCTCATAAACATAAGCACATCCTCCTGTACTTCCATTTCTAGCACCAACTAAAATTAAATCCCCTTCTATTGAAACAGATTCACCAAATCGATCATCTGAAACACCATCACTCGGTTCGAAGATTGCAACTTCCGTCCAAGTTCCTGCTCCATTATACTCGAATAAATATGCTGCTCCAGTATCAACATCATTAGTATCCAATTGAAATCTTGCTCCAATCAACAAATAATTGCCTTCTAAAGCTACAGACGAACCAAAATGATCTCCCGCAAATCCATTGCTCGCATTTAAAATAGTTTGTTGTGACCAATTTCCTGATCCATCATTAATATAAATATAAACTTTCCCCTGTTCAACTCCGTTACTTCGAGAAGTTACTGCTGCTATATTACCATCTATTGCAACTCGTTCTCCAAATCTATAATTTGAAGTTGCATCACTAGCTTTAAATTTTGAAGCTCCAATTGTTGTTGTCGTAACTGTTCCTGAATATAAATTCTCATCTAAAGGACAATATTCAGTTTGGGCAAAACTTAATGAAATGAAAAAAATAAAAGATATAAAAAGTACTTTTCGTTTCATACTACACATTTACTTAGGATTATATAATTCAACTCTATGTTTTAATAACAGCATGGGAACAGCTGTATCAAATTCGTGTACAATAGTAATCGATTTGACAATTAGAAATAAGAAAACCAAGGCTGCAAAAAAGGGTGCAAAATACCCAAAACCCTATATAACAAGCAATTAAAATTGCACCCTGACATTCAACAATAAGAAATAAGTGTATAAAAAAAGTCCGCAAAATGCGGACTTACCTCTCTTAATTCAAAAAACAGGATTACTCTTAATTAATGAAAACTAATTCTGTAGTTTCCAAAATCCCATGTAAAAAAGTTTCCTTTTTTATCTTTTCGTCATTACAAACAGATTCATTTGGTCTATCTACTGACATTATGAAAACGTACTAAATTAGGTCTTAGTATTCCTTTAACACTAATGCATTTGTGTTTAACGAAATTTAATACCTCTTCAGTCTTTTTTTAACGTTACTAATCTTTTAGAAGTATGATAATAAAAGCCGCTTTTTTAAAATATTTCTTTTGCTATACTTTTTATATTATCTGATTTCCCCATAGAATAGTAATGTAAAAAAGGCACGCCTTTTTTAATTAATTCTTTACTTTGTGCAATACACCATTCTATTCCAATTTGTCTTACAGCCTTGTTATCTTTAGCTTTTACAACTGCCATTACCAAATCATCTGGTAAATCTACTTTAAAGCGATGCGGAATTAGATTCAGTTGCTTTTTTGTTGAAATGGGTTTTAATCCAGGAATAATTGGAGCTGTAATTCCTTCTTTCCTACATTTATCTACAAATTCAAAATACTTTTGATTATCAAAAAACATTTGAGTAACGATGTAATCTGCGCCTTTATTTATTTTTTTCTTTAAAAAATAAACATCCGATTCTAAACTTGGTGCCTCCATATGTTTTTCTGGATACCCTGCAACTCCAATACAAAAATTAGTTGTAGATGTATTTGCTAAATCTTCATCAAGATAATTCCCTTGGTTTAAATTTTCAATTTGACTTACCAAATCACTTGCATAATTATGACCATCTTCCTCTGGTTTAAAGTAAATTTCACTCTTAACAGCATCACCTCGTAATGCCATTACGTTATCTATACCTAAAAAATCTAAATCAATAAGAAAATTCTCTGTGTCTTCTTTACTAAAACCACCACATAATACATGTGGTATAGCATCTACTTTATATTTATTTTGAATTGCTGCACAAATACCTACTGTTCCTGGTCGTTTTTTTACGATTTTTTTCTGTAATAATCCATTTTCTTGTTCTTTATACACATATTCCTCTCTGTGATAAGTAACATCAATAAATGGAGGATTAAATTCCATTAATGGATCAATATTATTGAAAATAGAATCTATATTTTGTCCTTTTAAAGGTGGTAATATTTCAAATGAAAATTGTGTTTTCCCTTTTGACTTTTCTATATGTTCTGTAACTTTCATTATGTAGCTTTCTATTTTAGGTCAGACTATTTTTAAGTGTTTCAAAATCTCCTTCATACTCCCAATAAATCCATCTTCCTTGTGCATAGTCTGTTAGTATGAACTTTTCACTTATTGATTTTATTCTCGATATATTCACTAGCTTCTTTGTAAATCTTTCCACTTTTATTTCTTCAATAATTTCTTTGTTTTCGTTATCAAATCCATGTACTATCTGATGACTTCCTAATTTTAACTCTATAAATTGTTTACTCATTTTATCGTTTTTAATCTGCAAGTATTGGATTTAACCATTTTCTTGCGTGTTCATCCGAACAACCTCTTCTTTTACTATAATCCTGTAATTGATCTTTTTTAATTTTCCCTAATCCAAAATATTTTGCTTCAGGATTTCCCAAATAATACCCTGAGACACTTGCTGCTGGCCACATCGCCAAACTTTCAGTAAGTTTTACTCCTATATTTTCTTCTACTTTTAGTAAATCCCAAATTGTATGCTTTTCTAAATGATCTGGACAAGCAGGATATCCTGGCGCAGGTCGAATTCCTTTATAATTTTCTTTGATTAACTCTTCATTAGTGAAATTCTCATTTATAGCGTACCCCCAATGTTTCATTCTTACTTCTTTATGTAAATATTCTGCAAAGGCTTCCGCTAAACGATCCGCTAATGCTTTAATCATTATGGAATTGTAATCGTCATTATTCTTTTCATATTCTGTAGCTAATTCTTGGGTACCAAATCCTGTAGACACACAAAAACATCCAATGTAGTCTTCAATTCCAGTTGTTTTTGGTGCTATAAAATCTGACAATGCAATATTAGCAACTCCTTCTTTTTTCTTTAATTGCTGCCTAAGTGTTATAAAAGTTGCTTCTTTTTTTCCTTTTAAATTGTAAACTTCAATATCGTCTCCTACAGAATTTGCGGGAAAAAGACCAAAAACTGCTTTAGCCTTTAATAATTTTTCATCTATTACTTTTTGTAGTAAAATCTTTGCATCTTTAAATAATTCCGTTGCTTGTTCACCGACTACTATATCTTCTAGAATCTCAGGATATTTCCCATGCAAATCCCAAGATCTAAAAAACGGACTCCAATCAATATAATCTAACAAGACCTTTAAATCTAAGTTTTCTATTTCACGAATCCCTAAAACTTTAGGCTTCTCTATTTCAGTGGTATTCCAATCAATTTTGAATTTATTTTGCTGTGCTTCTTCTAAAGAGATGTAAGTTTTTTGCTTAGTTCTATTTAAGAATTGATCCCTGAATTTATCGTATTCGTTTCGTATTTGTTCTTTATAAATTTTATTATTCTCTTGTAATAAATCTCCAACCACAGTTACTGCTCTAGAAGCATCATTGACGTGTACTACAGAATTTCCATATTTAGGAGCAATTTTAACAGCTGTATGTGCTTTTGATGTAGTAGCTCCGCCAATTAACAATGGAATATCCATCGCTTCTTTTTCCATCTCATTCGCTAAGTATACCATTTCATCTAACGAAGGCGTAATTAAACCACTTAACCCTATAACATCAACCTGTTCTTTTTTAGCTACTTCAATAATCTTTTCTGGAGGAACCATGACACCTAAATCGACAATCTCATAATTATTACAGCCTAAAACAACACTTACTATATTTTTACCAATATCATGCACATCTCCCTTTACTGTTGCCATTAAAATTTTACCTGCTGATGATGCACTACTATCTTTTAATTCTTCAATGTAAGGTTGTAAATAGGCAACAGCTTTTTTCATGACTCTCGCTGATTTTACCACTTGAGGTAAAAACATTTTTCCGCTTCCAAATAAATCTCCTACGACATTCATTCCTGCCATTAAATTGCCTTCTATTACTTGAATAGGTTTCTCAACTTGCTGCCTAGCTTCTTCCACATCTTCTTCAATAAAAGCGTCGATTCCTTTTACCAAACTATGTGTAATACGATCTTGTAATTCATTCTCTCTCCATGCTTGCTGTTTTTCTGGATCTTCTTTTTTAATGCCTTTTACTGTTTCAGCAAATTCAAGTAAACGCTCTGTAGCGTCATCTCTTCTATCTAACAATACATCTTCTACATGTTCTAATAAATCCTTTGGAATATCATCATAGACTTCCAACATGGTGGGATTTACAATTCCCATATTCATCCCATGTTGAATAGCATGGTATAAAAATGCAGAATGCATTGCTTCTCTTACGGTATTATTTCCTCTAAAAGAAAAGGATACGTTACTAACTCCTCCTGAAACACTTGCATAGGGTAAGTTTGTTCTAATCCATTTGGTCGCATTAAAAAAGTCTACTGCATTTTTACGATGCTCTTCCATTCCTGTAGCTACTGGGAAAATATTTGGATCGAAAATGATATCCTCTGGAGGAAATTTTACTTTATCTACTAAAATTCGATAGGAACGTTCACAGATCTCTATTCTTCGCTCATAGGTATCTGCCTGCCCTTTTTCATCAAAAGCCATAACTATAGTTGCTGCTCCATATCTTTTGATCAATTTAGCTTGATGAATAAAGTTTTCTTCTCCTTCTTTTAAAGAAATTGAATTTACCACACATTTTCCTTGTGCTACCTGTAATCCCGCCTCTATAATTTCCCACTTGGAACTATCAATCATCAATGGAATTCGTGCGATATCAGGTTCTGAAGCGATTAGATTTAAGAACGTTACCATAGCATGTACACCATCTAACATTCCCTCATCCATATTAACATCCAAAATTTGGGCACCTCCTTCTACTTGATCCCTTGCAACGGCTAATGCTTCTGGATATTTTTCCTCTTTAATTAATCGCAAAAATCGTCTAGATCCAGTTACGTTTGTTCGTTCTCCAACATTAATAAAATTACTTTCTGGCGTTACGATTAAGGGTTCTAATCCACTTAACTTTAAATATCGTTGTTCTTCTTTTCTCATTATCTATAATATTCTACCGTAGGAAAAGGCTCATAAAAATGATGTAATAATGCTTTCCATTCCTGATATTCTTTTGATTTTCTAAACCCTTCTCTATGATCTTCAACAGTTTCCCAATTCACTAGAAGGATATATTTATGTAGTTCTTCAATACTTTTTTTTAATTGATGAGATACATAGCCTTTCATTGAAATTATTAATGATTCTGCTTTTTCGAAGTTTTTCTCAAATTGTTCACTAGCACCATCTTTTATATTTAAAACTGCTACTTCTAAAATCATAAGTTTAATTTGTAGTTAATTCTTTTAATAAACGAGGTTTATAGTTTTTTGCCACATCTGCAATAGCTTTAATATGAGCTGGTGAAGTTCCACAACACCCTCCTATAATATTTATCAATTCATCTTTTAAATAACTTTCTATTAAATCACTCATTTCCTTTGGACTTTGGTCATATTCTCCGAAAGCATTTGGTAACCCTGCATTTGGATGGGCTGAAGTGAAAAAATCTGTATTATGTGCTAATCGCTTTAAATATGGTTTTAATTGTTCTGCTCCTAAAGCACAATTAAATCCAACACTTAATAAAGGAATATGTGACATTGAAATTAAGAAAGCTTCAACTGTTTGACCTGACAATGTTCTTCCACTTGCATCAGTAATTGTTCCAGAAACCATAATAGGGATATCTATTTCTCTTTCTTCTTTTACCTCTTCAATAGCAAAAATTGCAGCTTTAGCGTTTAACGTATCAAAAATAGTTTCCACTAATAATACATCTGATCCACCATCTATTAAAGCCTCTATTTGCTGTTTATAAGCTATTCGTAGTTCATCAAAAGTAACCGCCCTATATTCTGGTTTATTTACATCTGGAGACAGACTCGCTGTTCGATTTGTAGGGCCAATAGATCCTGCTACAAAACGAGGTTGATCTGGATTTTGTGCTGTAAATTCATCTGCTACTTCTTTAGCTATTTTCGCTGATTCGAAATTTAACTCATACACTAAGTCTTCCATATCATAATCTGCCATAGCTATAGTTGTTCCAGAAAAAGTATTGGTTTCAATAATATCTGCTCCTGCTTCTAAATATTTTCTATGAACAGATTTTACTGCTTCTGGTTGAGTAATAGATAGCAAGTCATTATTCCCTTTTAATGGAATATGATGTGTTTTGAATCGTTCTCCACGAAAATCTTCCTCAGTGAATTTAAATTCCTGAAGCATAGTTCCCATTGCACCGTCTAAGACGAGAATTCTTTTTTGTATTTCTGTAAAAATGCTTGACATATCCTGATATTTATTATATGTAAGCTATCAGGAAAAGAAGAAGTATTCTTTGGGTTATCTCTCTGTTTTATTATAGATCCTGAATTTAATTCAGGATTAACAGTAGAATTTAGCACCTTCTTTATAAATACTGAACAGATGTTAGCATGTATAAAGGGTTGCTAAGGCTTCAAAGGGTCTATTCCCTCCACCTTTCTTGATAACTATAAAAATGTTTATGAACTGAATTACAAAGTTATTGGTTTATTTTTTACTATACAAAGTTTTAAAACTTATTTTTAAATATTTGTATTTTAGTTTTCTATAAATGAATTCACAATTGTTTCCGCTTCTTTACAAGAAATCTCTGAAATATCATTTACTAAAACTCTATCAAATTCTTTAGCATAGCTAATTTCTTTTGTAGCTTTTTTTATCCTATTATGAAGTGTAGTTTCTGTTTCTGTTTTTCGATTTCTTAATCTTCTTTCTAATTCTTCTACAGACGGAGCTTTTACAAAAATTGATAATGCTTTGGTTCCAAAATATTTTTTCAGGTTTATCCCTCCAATTACATCTACATCAAAAACAATTACTTTGTCTTCTTTCCACAATCTTTCTACTTCAGATTTTAACGTACCATAGAAATTATCTTTGTATACTTCCTCCCATTCAATAAATGCCTGAGATGTTATTTTATTTTTAAAATCTTCAATCGAAAAAAAATGATAATCTATTCCATCAACTTCTGTAAGTCTTTTAGCTCTACTACAGGCTGAAATTGAAAAGACGAGTTTGGTGTTTACTGAAAGTAAATGTTTAACTATAGTTGTTTTTCCTGCTCCTGAAGGAGCTGAAAAAATGATAACTTTTTCCTTAAAATTCATACCATTTTAAATTTACTTTGAGCAAAGGTATTAGAAATATCAATTGAAATTATTTTTATTTCATTCCATATTAGAATTGATCCTTCCTTAAATTTATCATTAAAAAAACCTCAAGTCTAAAAAAACTTGAGGCGGGAACTATTTTATTGTAAAGCTTAGCTAAATAATCTAATTGATCATCTCGGTTCTAGATCTTTAATAATTGAAACTTTACCTAATACCACCCCATCAATGCTACTTTTCGCTGGTACAGTGTTAGAAGGCGTTGGATTAATATGCTTCAGGTATACTTCACTTGCAAAAGTGGTGATACTATTAGCTCCATTTCCAATACCTGATTTTGCTTTAGTAGCTGGATCATTTCCACTTTCAACGATGTAATACCTATTTAGAAAATAATCAAACCAAGCACTATGATTCCACTCTTTTTGAACATCCATTAAGTAGGCCGCTAAACAATGAGAAAATTGAGCACTTCCCGACACTTGTCGATATCGAGAATGCCAAGCCATATCACTTCTTTTTGAACTTCTATAATGTCTAATTCCCCATTCTGGTCTTCCGATATCTGCTACCTCATATTTTTTTGCCGCTCCATTTCTTTCATCTGGATCCCAATTTTCTGTTCCGTTACCATTAGAAATATCTACAGCTTCTTGATTGATATAAAAGGCTTGTTGATCTTCTTGGAATATGTCTGTTTTTTCCCAATTGACTACTTCAAGTAGCTCTTGTGATTCTAACATTTTTCCTGCAAATAAAATCAGCATTTTTGCTCCTTGGTTATGTCCTCCATCAGCATCCCAACTCAATCCTGACTTAGCTGCTCCATAACAATCAATTCCTGCTTGAATTAAAGCTATGACTAATTCTTCTTTTTCCGATTGCGTTCCTTCTAACATCACTCTAATTAATGCTTTACCTGTACTTTTAGCGATTTCTCTACCATATTCTCCATTAGGATGATTCGCATCAGCATGCCAATATCGATCAGCAAAACCTGTTTTAATTTTCATGTAAGGACCTCCTGAAAAATAACGTAAACATTCTTCTATACTCGGAGTATTCGCTGTATTGGTATATGAAGGAAGGTTACTCCATTTAATATCTGTTTTTTTGTAAATCGGTTTTAACGTTCCTGAATATGGCGGTCTAAAACTTTCTGTTGGAGGCACTTGATCTAAGACTGTTAGCACTTGAATCTCTTCTAAATCACTATTATCTCCTGGTGCATCTGAACCTTTACTTTTAGTTTGCAGATATGAATTTCCAGGCATTAAATTGATTGGTAATTTTTCTAAACTGGTTATATTTTCTTCATGCTTATAATCGTTAAATTTTATTCTGTCATCTGACCCATTACTAAAAGAGTTATCTGGATTTACAAAACCTCCATTTCTACCTTTTTTTGAAGCTGGCAACGTAGCTGTGAGTTTTATATTCCCATTGCTCAAAATCCATGGACTCCCATCTAAAAATCTACCTGTTTGTGTTTCATCAAAACTCCATGTTATTCCTCCTTTCGTTATTGAGGTAGTACTCTCTGAAGTAGTATCATCTGAAGGTGTTTCTCCTACAGACACTTCATCATCTGTAACGTTATCTAATTTATCATCACTTGAACAAAATGAAAAAATTGAACATAGAAAAAGAACAAAAATTTTAAAAATCAGTCTCATAATTTATCTGTTGAATTCAGCATAAAATTAGTTTTTAGTACATGAGATTTTTACACTGTTTTCAGTGAAAACAAAAAGGGATTTGTGATAAACACAAATCCCTTTTTACTTTATTTTTAAATTTCTATTGTTATACAAAAATATCTGATGACAGATAACGATCTCCTCGATCACAAATAATTGCCACAATGATTCCTTCATCTAATGTTTCTGCTAGTTTTAATGCAGAAGCTACTGCACCTCCACTACTCATTCCAGAAAAAATACCTTCTTCTTGTGCTAAACGAACAGCCATTTTTTTAGCTTCCTCTTGACTAACTTCAAGAACTTGATCTATTTTTTCTCTTTTAAAAATTGCTGGCAAATATTCTTCAGGCCATTTTCGTATTCCAGGAATTCTTGCTCCTTCTTTAGGCTGAACTCCAACTATAGTAATATCTTTATTTTGTTCTTTCAAATAATCTGATACTCCTGTTATAGTTCCTGTAGTTCCCATAGCAGACACAAAATGGGTAACCTTACCTTCCGTATCTCTCCAAATTTCTGGTCCGGTAGTACTGTAATGTGCTTTTGGATTATCTAAATTATCAAACTGATTTAATCTAAAATATCCTTTTTTATATTTTAATTCTAAAGCATGATCTATAGCTCCTTCCATTCCTACTTCAGAAGGTGTTAAAATTACTTCAGCACCATAAGCTCTCATAGTTTTCACACGTTCTATAGTAGCGTGCTCTGGCATTACTAACACCATATTTAAACCCAATACTTTCGCCATTAAAGCTAAGGCAATACCTGTATTACCGCTAGTAGCCTCTACTAAAGTATCCCCTTTTTTGATGTTATTTTTCTTTAAAGCTTCTGAAATCATGTAGTAAGCAGCTCTATCTTTTACACTACCTCCTGGATTATGTCCTTCTAACTTTAAAAATAAACGAACATTTTCTTTATTAATAATATTTGTAGCTTCTACTAAAGGTGTATTCCCTACAAAATGTGTGATATTCTTTGAATTCATATACTTTTATATCTTAAGTATAAATACTGTTTTGCGATTTATAAATTACGGTTGAATTAGGATCTATAGACTTTGTTATACAAACATTAGCTCCAATAGTACTGTTTGCGCCTACAGTTATATTTCCTAAAATAGTGGCATTAGCATAAATTGTTACATTACTTTCTATAGTTGGATGTCTTTTTACTTCAGCCAATTCTTTCTTTACTTGTATTCCTCCTAGAGTTACTCCTTGATAAATACTTACATGATCTTCTATAACTGTGGTTTCTCCAATTACAACTCCTGTGGCATGGTCTATAAAAAATGAATTTCCAATAGTAGCTCCAGGATGAATATCTACTCCTGTAATGCTATGACCATATTCACTCATCATTCTTGGTAAAACCGGTACCTTGATTTTATACAATTCATGACTCAATCTATAGATAGCTATAGCATGAAAACCTGGATACGCTAAATACACTTCTCCTAAACTTTTACATGCAGGATCGGTGTTTTCAAAAGCTTTAGCATCCGAGTCTAATTTTTGTCGAATATCACAAAAAGAAGTTTGATAATACATCCAAATCTCTTCAGCTTTTTCTATTGCTAAACCGTCTAGGATTTTTAAAAACTTTTCTTTTAAGCGATTTGCTTTCTCCTGACAGACATCTTCAAATAATGCATAAAACAGTTGTTTTGTAAAATGTTCTACATCATCTTTAAGTGATAAGTCATAGTTATGAAATTGCATGATAATATTTTATATAAATATAATTAATATTCAGGTGCTAGCTCCACTTCTAATCCTTCTAGAGCTGGTGTAATCCGAATCTGACATCCCAATCTGCTATTATCTTGTACATCGAATGCTTCAGCTAACATCGCATCTTCATCATCAGTCATTTCTGGTAATTGATGATCAGAAACTACATAACATTGACAGGATGCACACATGGCCATTCCTCCACAAACACCAATAGTTCCTTCTGGAGCTAATTCATATGAACGAACTACTTCCATTAGATTCATTGCCATATCTGTCGGGGCAGCTACCTCATGAATTACACCTTCTCTGTCTTTTATTTTAATGTTAACATCTTCTTGCATTATTCGATTGCTTTTACCACTGCCTTAGGCGCTTCTTTTTTAGTTCCATCGAAACCTTGTACACCACCAACTGTAGTATACTTCATCACATATTTTTTATCTGGATGAATTCTCTTGTAAGCACTTTGACACATTAAAGTTGCTTCATGGAAACCACATAAGATTAATTTTAATTTACCTGGATACGTATTTACGTCTCCAATAGCATAAATACCTTCAATATTTGTTTGATAATCTAATGCGTTATTTACCTTAATTGCATTCTTTTCAATCTCTAACCCCCAATTTGCAATTGGTCCTAATTTTGGCGCCAATCCAAATAATGGAATAAAGTGATCTGTATCAATAATAAATGGTTCTTTGTCTTTTTGCTCTACAGCTACACCAGTTACATGTCCCTCTCCTATAATTCCTTTTACTTCTGCTGGTGTAATCAAATTAATCTTTCCTAAGTTCTTTAGTTCTTGTACTTTTTCTACAGAGTCTAAAGCTCCTCTAAATTCATTTCTTCTATGGATTAATGTTACTGATTTAGCTACGTCTGTTAAGAAAATAGACCAATCTAATGCTGAATCTCCACCTCCAGCAATTACTACATTTTTATCTCTGTATAATTCTGGTTCCTTAATTATATATTCAACACCTTTATCTTCATAATCTGTAATATTTGCAATTGGTGGTTTACGAGGTTCAAAACTTCCCAATCCACCCGCAATAGCAACTACTGGTGCTTTATGTTTAGTTCCTTTATTAGTGGTAACAATAAATGTTCCATCGTCTTGCTTCTCTATAATATCTGCACGCTCTCCTAAAGTAAAACCTGGTTCAAATTGTTTAATTTGCTCCATTAATTTTTTAGTTAAATCACCTGCTAAAATCTCTGGATATGCTGGAATATCGTAAATTGGTTTTTTAGGATAAATTTCTGAACATTGTCCTCCTGGTTGTGCCAATGCGTCTATTAAATGACAACGTAACTTTAATAATCCTGCTTCAAATACAGTAAATAATCCTGTTGGTCCTGCTCCAATAATTAATATATCTGTTTCTATCATTTTTACTTTACTTTTCTACTAAATTTTTAGTAAACTCGTTTAATTGTTCTACTTTTTGCTCAAAGTCTCCTTTTAGCGTTTTTCTATATTCATTTAAATTTTTAACTAAATCATCAATTTTTTCTGGAATTACTTCTTCAAAAAACTGGCGTAATCGTTTAGCCGTTGTTGGAGATTTCCCATTGGTTGAAATCGCTATTTTCACATTTCCTTTAGTTACAATTCCGCCCATGTAAAAATCGCAAAAAGGTGGATTATCTGCAACATTAACTAAAGTATTTTGTGCTCTACAATCATGATAAACTTCCATATTTATTTCTGGTTTATCTGTAGTAGCTATAACAATGTATTTTCCTTCTAAATACGATTTACGGTATACATCCTCTATCATGATCACTTCTCCCGTTTTTGCTAAAGCTACAGTGCCTTCTCTGAACATAGGAGAAACTATAGTTACTTTTGCATCTGGACTGGACTTTAATAAAAATGATAATTTTTCCTCAGCTACAAATCCTCCTCCTATAACTAATACCTCTAATTGTTTAGTTTTTAAAAATATAGGGTATAAATTATTTCTTTCTTCACTCATTGTCATACCCTTTAATTAGTACTTCTTTCTGAATTGCATGCAGTTTTTGGCGATGACTTACAACGTCTCCTAAAACTATAATTGCTGGATTACTTAATTGTTTTTCTTCAACAATTTCTTCAATAGTAGTTACCGTTCCGATACCTACTTTTTCTTGAGGAGTTGTTCCTTCTTGAATTATAGCTACAGGTAAATCATGTTTTCCTTCTTGTTGAAATAACGAAACTATTTGTGAAAGTTTACTCATTCCCATTAAAATGACTACAGTAGCATTTGATTTAGCTGCTAACTCCACATCTTCAGAAAGTTTGTGCTTCTTTGTTGTACCTGTAATCACCCAAAAGCTCTCTGTACTTCCACGCTTTGTCAAAGGAATATTTTGATAAGCTGGTACAGCTAAAGATGATGAGATACCTGGCACAACAGCCGCTTCCAATCCATTTTCTGCTGCATATTCCATCTCTTCAGCGCCTCTTCCAAAAATAAATGGGTCTCCTCCTTTTAGACGAACTACATGTCCATGTGATTTTCCACGAGCTACAATGAGTTCATTTATTTGTTCTTGTTGATAACGATAACAACCTCTTCGCTTCCCCACAAAAATTAATTCTGCACTAGGGTTTACATAGTCTAAAAGTTCAGGGTTGACTAAAGCATCATATAATACAACATTTGCTTGCTTTAATACTTTAATTGCTTTTAATGTGATTAAGTCAACATCTCCTGGACCCGCTCCAACTACTGTAAGCTTTGGTGTTATCTCCATAATTTACTTCATTTAACTTTCTACTGCTACTTTTCTAAATGCATCTACTTTATGATAAAAATTCTTTGCCTTTTCAGCATATAATTTAGCAAACTCTTCTGTCGGTTCATTTTGGTTAATTTGATATACTAAATCAGCAAATGAACTTTCTAATTCCACTTTGTTAGTTTCCACGAATACTGTATCAAAATTTTTGATAATACTTGCATGCGTATTCGTTTTACTTCCTTCAGATGTCAATAATGCTTTAGCCGTATTTACAATTGCTGCGTATGAATGGTAAATACTATCTGACCATTTTTCTTCTTGAATAGCTTCAATAGCATTCTCTATTTTTTCTTCACTCTCGAATAATAAAGTAGCTATTAAATCTATTACTACACCTGCACACTCTCCTACTCCAATAGCTTTAACATAATTTTTATCTGTACCCCAATCAATGAAATCGTCTGGAGTTAAATTATCGGTACTTGATAAATGCTTCAAGATATCATAAAAATATGTTTTTCCTTGTCTATCATAATATGCTAAGAAATCTTCTTTTTGCTCTTTATTTGATTCAAAATCATTTAATAAAACACGTAAAGCTTCAGGACCTCTCTTGCTAGGCACTTTAATAACTTTATCAGAAAAACGTCCTTCTCCATTTCCTAAAACTCCACCTCCTAATAAGATTTGTAGTGCTGGAGCTACTAAGTTTCCTGACTTTACTGACATTCCTTGAAAACCAATATGTGCCATATTATGTTGTCCACAAGCATTCATACAACCACTAATTTTAATAGTGACATCTTTAGTGTGAAGATACTGCGGATATTCCGATTTTAAAACTCTTTCTAATTCTACCGTGATTCCTGTACTACTTGCAATTCCTAAATTACAAGTATCAGTACCTGGACATGCTGTGATATCTGCTAAACTATCGTAACCAACTTCAGCAAATCCTAGTTTTTTTAATTCTGTGTAGAAAAAAGGTAAAAAATCTTCTCTTACATGACGAATTAAGATATTTTGGCGCAAGGTAAATCTTAGTTCATTAGCCCCATATTGTTTTACTAAATCTGCTAATTGTCTTGCTTTATCAGTATAAAAATCACCTAAATATACTTTAATTCCAACAGCAAATAAACCTTCTTGTTTTTGGGCAAGTACATTAGTTGATCTCCATGTTTCATATTCTTGTTGATCCTCAATTTCTACTGTTGGTACTTCTGTAGTTTGAAATGTAATTTCGTTTTCAAAATCAGTTGTATCAATAGGATATGATTGATATGCTAACGCTCTCTTTTCTTTTTCTACTAAAGTTAAGAAACTATCTAATCCAAGGTCTTTTACTAAGAACTTTAGACGAGCTTTTGCTCTTTTTGATCTTTCTCCATAACGATCAAAAACTCTTAATACTCCTTCTATCGTAGGAATTAACAAATCTGTTTCTAAGAATTCATACATTACATCTGCATGTCTAGGTTGAGAACCTAATCCTCCAGCTAATAACACTTTAAATCCACGAATTTCTTTATCTCCTACTTTTTTGATTTTTGGCAAGAATCCTAAGTCATGCATAAAGCTTAAGGCTGTATCATCATCAGTAGCGGAAAAAGACATTTTAAACTTTCTTCCCATTTCTTGGCAAATTGGATTTCTCAAGAAAAACTGAAATGTAGCATGTGCATATGGTGTTACATCAAAAGGTTCTTTCGGATCAATTCCTGCTGTTTCAGAAGCGGTTACATTACGCACTGCATTACCACAAGCTTCCCTTAATGTAATATCATCTTTCTCCAATTGCGACCACAATTCAGGAGTCCTATCTAAACTCACATAGTGAATTTGAATATCCTGCCTTGTAGTAATATGCAATCTTCCTCTAGAGTATTCATCAGACACATCAGATATTCTATGCAATTGTTCACTTGTTACCTTCCCATAAGGTATTTTGATACGAACCATTTGCACTCCAAGTTGACGTTGTCCATATACTCCACGCGCTAAACGTAAGCTACGAAAACGTTCTTCATCTACCTTTCCCTCCTTGAATAGTCTGATTTTTTGTTCTAATTCAAGAATATCTTTCTCTACTAATGGATTTTCTATTTCGCTTCTAAAACTTTGCATGATCTTATTCTTTTTAGTTATGCAAAAACTGTTGCTTATTTAATAATTCTTCCTCGGTTTCTACATGATTTTCATCAGGCACACAACAATCTACAGGACAAACCGCTGCACATTGTGGCTCTTCATGAAAACCTTTACACTCCGTACATTTATCTGGAACTATGAAATAATACTCATCTGATACTGGCTCTTGTTCTTCATCCGCATTAATTTTAGTTCCGTTCCATAACTCTACGTCACCTTCTAATGAAGTACCTTGACTGTATTTCCAATCTTCAGCTCCTTCATATATTGCTGTATTTGGGCACTCTGGTTCACATGCGCCACAATTAATACATTCATCTGTTATGATAATTGCCATAATCCTTTCTTTTTAGTTTATAAAACCTACACCAGAAGTATTGTTGGTTTTTGGATTAATTAATATAAAAGCTCCATTGGCTTTATTTTCTTTATAACTATCTACAAAAAGAGGTTTACTTACTTTTAGCTTTACCTGTCCTATTTCATTCAAAGACAACTGGGTTGGATTATCTGATTTCCCTGAAAAATCGGTATTAATCAAAGTATCCAAACTCATTATTTTAGCTTGTGCTTCATTGATTCCATGTTTGATATAGTATTTTTCTGAAGCTTGTAATGGTGTACTATCCATCCAACAAATAGTAGCCTCTAATTGCTTTACAATTCTTGGTTCTTCACCAGTTTTCACTAACATATCTCCTCTGCTCACATTTACATCATCTTCTAGTGTTATGTTAATTGAGCTTCCTTTTTTTGCTTCATCAAACTGTTGATCGAAAAATTGAATGCTTTTTACTGTTGATTGTGTCTCTGAAGGCAATACTGTAACTTTATCTCCTACGGCTAAATCTCCTCCGTATAGTTTTCCTGCATAACCTCTATAATCATGATACTCCTCAGTTTTAGGTCGGATCACATTCTGTACAGGAAAACGCATTTTAGATTCATTATTTTCTTCTTCTACTTGTAAACCTTCTAAATATTCTAACAAACTTGCTCCTTTATACCAAGAAATATTATTTGATTTTTCTACTACATTATCTCCATGTAATGCTGAGATAGGTATAAAAGTTAAGTTTTGATTTTTATAATTACTCTTTTGAGATAAATATTCAATTTCACCTTTGATTTCATTAAATTTCTCTTCAGAATAGTCTACCAAATCCATTTTATTTACAGCTACTACAACATCTTTTACTTGTAATAAATTATTGATAAAAAAGTGTCTATACGTTTGCTCTACTACACCATTTCTAGCATCAATTAATATGATTGATGCCTGAGAATTTGATGCTCCAGTAACCATATTTCTAGTATATTCTACATGACCTGGCGCATCTGCAATAATGAAACTTGTTTTAGGTGTAGAAAAATAAATATGTGCAACATCTATAGTTATTCCTTGCTCTCTTTCGGCAACTAAACCGTCTGTTGCTAATGAGAAATCTAAGTAATCAAATCCACGTTGTCTACTTTTTTCTTCAATTGCTTGTAATTTATCTTCTGTTAATGAATTTGTGTCGTATAAAATTCGTCCTATTAAAGTGCTCTTTCCATCATCTACACTTCCTGCTGTTGCTATTTTTAGTACGTTCATTTTGTATCTATTCGGAGCCTTCGGTCATAAGTTCTTTTCAATCCCTATAAAGCTAATCCCACGACCTTTGGCTCCTTGATTTTGTTGTCTAACTTTTTTTAAAAATATCCTTGTTGTTTTCTTTTTTCCATGGCCGCTTCAGATCTTTTATCATCTATTCTAGCGCCTCTTTCGGAAATTTTTGATGCTCTAATTTCTTCTACTACTGCATCTATGTTAGAAGCACTCGATATTACAGCTGCTGTACAGCTCATATCTCCAACAGTTCTAAAACGCACCATTCTTTCTTCTACTTCTTCATCTTCCTCTCTGTACACAACTTCATCATTTACAGACCAAATCAAACCGTCTCTTAAGAAGGTATCTCTTTGATGTGCAAAATAGATTGATGGAATCTCAATTGTTTCCTTTTGAATATAAGACCACACATCTAATTCTGTCCAATTTGAAATTGGAAATACACGAACATTTTGTCCTAAATCTATTCGTCCATTTAGCATGTCAAATAATTCTGGACGTTGATTCTTTTCATCCCACTGACCAAAATCATCTCTTACAGAAAAAATTCTTTCTTTAGCTCTTGCTTTTTCTTCGTCTCTTCTTGCTCCTCCTATACAAGCATCAAAACCAAATTCTTCAATAGCATCTAATAAGGTTTCTGTCTGTAAAATATTCCTACTGGCATACTTCCCTGTTTCTTCTTTTACTTTTCCTGCATCTATATTGTCTTGTACATTGCGAACAATCAATTCAACTCCTAATTCTTCAACCAAACGATCTCTAAACTCAATAGTTTCAGGAAAGTTGTGTCCTGTATCTATATGCATTAAAGGGAAAGGAATTTTTGCTGGATAAAATGCTTTTTGCGCTAATCTTACCAGCGTTATACTATCTTTTCCTCCAGAGAATAACAACACAGGTTTTTCAAACTGTGCAACTACTTCTCGAATGATATAAATTGCTTCACTTTCTAATGCTCCTACTCTTATTACATTTGTGTTCATAACGCTGTTTTTTAAATATGCAAACCACATTCTCTATTACTTTCTACCTTGGTTGGATCGAAATATTTGAATTCATTTGGTATATTGAACTCTTCTAAATATGCATCTAATTCTTCATCTGAAAAATTGTAAAAAGGACTCACTTTAATTACTCCATCTTTGCTTACAGAAACTACATCAATACTATCTCTAAACGCAGTTTGTCCTTTTCTTAAGTTTGTAAACCATACATCTGGTTTATGCTCATTCATTGCTCTTTTGAATGGTTCCAGTTTTACTTGTTCTGTAAAAATTGTGTGATTAGGGTCATCTATACTTGGTAATCCTAACACTATATTTCTGTGTGCAACTGTTTGCTTAGGCACATACAATTGAACGTTTAATTGAAGTGTTGCGATTAATTCTTCAGCATGCCTGTAGGTCTGTGGTGTATTATACCCGGTATCACACCATACAACAGGAATATCTTCATTTGATGTAACCACTAAATGTAAAATAGCTCCTTCATACGGTCTAAAATTTGTAGTTATTACTGGATTTTTAGCTACCGACAATGCCCACTCAACAATCTCCTTTGGAGACTTGCTTTTAAGCTGATTATTAATCTCTTCTATGTTATTTATTTCTAAACTCATTTTTTACCCCATTTAATGGTATTCCAAATTCTTTCGTGACAAAAATATAATAACATTTTGGTAATTAGTTCAATTGCTCCAATAGATAATGCCGTATTTATTTTGCCTGTAATGATCCAAGAAATCACCACTGTATCTATAGTTCCAACTATTCTCCAACTTACCGATTTCACCACACTTCTAATAGGTTTTTCGGAATATTTATCTTCTTTATAATTTGTTTTTCTTTCTAATATTTGTTCTGCAATCATTTCAAAACACATTTACCCTATCGGAATAGTAGGATTATGTAACAAATATACATATCATATCTTTAAATCAAAGAAAAAATTAGAAAATTAACATTACTATAATATAATTAAACTAAATCGGCTAAAGTTGTGTTACGTAAAACATGTAATGTATTGTCTCTAACTTGAATCATTAGCTTATGAACCGCACAGGTTTCTTCATCTGGACAATCACTACACTTCTCATAAAAATTTAGACTAACACAAGGTACCATAGCTATTGGGCCTTCTAAGGTTCGGATTACTTCTGTCATTTTCACTTGAGCTGCTTCTTTTATCAAGTAATAACCTCCTCCTTTGCCTTTTTTTGCGCCTAATACTCCTGCTTTTTTTAAGGTAAGTAGTATGCTTTCTAAAAATTTATGCGAAATATTTTCTTCCTTAGATATGGTTGCTATTTGCACTTTTACTTCTTTATCTTGTTTTGCAATAAAAGTAAGTGCTTTAATTCCGTATTTAGTTTTCTTTGAAAGCATACCACAAAAATACACTTTCTTTATTATAAACTAACTTTCTAATGCTTGGTTTAAATCGTTAATAACATCTTCTACATATTCTAACCCTATCGAACATCGTACTAATCCATCAGTAATTCCAACTTCTAACCTGTCAGATTCACTTAACTTACTGTGTGTTGTTGAAGCTGGATGCGTTACTATAGTTCTGGAGTCACCTAAGTTTGCTGATAAAGAGCACAACTTAATTGCATTTAAGAATTTTCTTCCTGCTTCTATACCTCCTTTAATTTCAAAAGCTACAATATTTCCTCCTAAGCGCATTTGTTTTTTAGCTACTTCATATTGTGGATGTGAAGGCAAAAATGGATATTTAACAAAATTCACCTTATCATGATCTTCTAAAAATTGAGCTACTTTTAAAGCATTTTCACAATGTCTATCTGCCCTAACCGCTAATGTTTCCAAACTTTTAGACAACACCCATGCATTAAATGGCGACATTGCTGGTCCTGTGTTTCTAGAGAACAGATAAATTTCTCTTATCAGTTCTGCTTTACCTACGGTTACTCCTCCTAACACTCTACCTTGGCCGTCTATTAATTTTGTAGCTGAATGAATCACTAAATCTGCTCCAAACTTAATTGGATTTTGTAAATAAGGTGTTGCAAAACAGTTATCCACCACAAATAATAAATTGTGTTTTTTCGCTATATCCGATAATGCCTCTAAATCTAAAACATCTACAGCTGGATTTGTTGGTGATTCTGCATATAAAATTTTAGTGTTTGGTTGAATTAATGCTTCTACTTTATCTATCTCGTTTACCTTAAAATAACTAGTTTCAATATTCCATTTAGGCAAATACTTCGTAAATAAACTATGCGTAGATCCAAACACTGAACGCGAAGAAACTATATGATCGCCCGCATTTAATAAAGCGGCAAATGTTGAAAATACTGCTGACATTCCAGTTGCAAAGGCATAACCTGCTTCAGCATCTTCCATAGCTACTATCTTATCCACAAACTCTGTAGTATTAGGATTAGAAAATCTACTGTATAAGTTTCTCGCTTTTTCTTCAGCAAAAGAAGCTCTCATATCTTCTGCATCATCAAAAACAAAGCTCGAAGTTAAATATAGAGGGGTAGAATGTTCAGAAAACTGTGTTCTTTCTGTTTGGATTCTTACTGCTTTGGTTTCAAAATTCTTACTCATATTTCCTCTTTATTTAAAACGATTTTATAATTGATTTTTGCTGTTTGTTCTATAATCTTTGCTACCGAACAATATTTTTCTAAAGCTAGATTTGTCGCTTTTTTAACTTTAGTACTACTAATTTCTCCATCGAAAGTATAAGTAATTGTAATCTCTTCAAAAATAGATGGAATTTCATCTTCCTTTCTAGATGCATCAATTGAAACATTATAATCAAAATCGAAAACCTTTTGTTTGTTTAAAATCTTAACTACATCTATACTGCTACAACTAGCTAAACTTACCAACATCAATTCCATAGGGCGAATTGCATTTACTGAGGTGTGATCTGGAGTTTGCCCAACCAATAGCGAGTAACCCGTTTGGTTTTTGGCTTCAAAAATTAAGTGTTTATTATAATTAGATAATTGAATGTTCATTATTTCTTTATTTTTTTGTTAATCGTAAAATATCTCCAAAAACTCCCCTTGCTGTTACTTCAGCTCCTGCCCCAGCTCCTTGAATTACTATAGGTTGATCTCCATAAGATTCTGTATAAATTTCAAAAATTGCATCTGAACCTTTTAGGCCTCCTAAAGGTGTATTTTTAGGTATAGAAACTAACTTTACATCTAATTCTCCTTTGGATTGTTGTAGATCTCCATGTAAATCCCCGATGTAGCGCAATACATGATTTTCTTTTTGATTTTTTTTCAGATTTTCATAGTATGGATCAAGTAGTTCCATATTCTCAATGAAATCATATACGCTTCCTTCTCTCAGCTCTCTAGGAATCAAGTTCTCAATAGCAATATCTTTAAACTCATTTTCCAAATCAAGTTCTCTTGCTAAAATCAATAACTTTCTACCTACATCATTTCCACATAGGTCTTCTCTTGGATCTGGCTCTGTATAACCATTTTTAATTGCTTCTTTTAAAATTGAAGAAAAAGAGAGATTTTCTTTAGAAAAAGTATTGAAAATAAAACTCAAAGATCCTGAAAATACACCTCGAATTCTTGTAATGTTTTCTCCAGAATCGTGTAATAATTTAATTGTATCGATTAAAGGTAAGCCCGCTCCAACATTAGTTTCGTATAAATATGTTTTTTTATGTTCCTCTAATACAGATCGTAATTCTTTGTAGAAATTATGAGATACTGTATTTGCTATTTTATTTGAAGAGACTAAATCGAATCCAGCTTCAACTAAAGGAATATAATTCTTTATAAAATTAGCATCAGCAGTATTATCTACAGCAATTAAATTTTCTAGATGGTGTTTTTTCGCAAATTCTGTTATCAATTGTATTTCATTGCTCACTGTACTTTTATCGAGTCTATCTTCCCAATCATCATCTACACCTTTGGCATTTAATAATACGTTCTGAGAATTCGCTACAGCAAAAATATTTAACTGTACTTTTCTTCTTTCTAAAATATTAGCGGAACTCTTAATGATTTGGTTAATTAAAGTTCCCCCTACTAAGCCTTTTCCAAAAATGGCGATATTAATCTTTTTAGCAACTCCAAATATTTGTCCGTGGATTACATTTACAGCTTTGTGTAATTCTTCTTTTTTAACCACTAAACTTACATTCTTCCCTGTAATTGTATTGTTGAATAATAACGGTACAATTTGATTTTGAATCAATGCATTATAAGGCAAATGGAATTCACTCAAATCCTGCCCTATAATAGAAATCACTGCAATATTATTCACTACAGTTATTAAATCAACATCATTGGTTTTTAGATCCTGCTGAAACTCTCGCTCTAACGTTTTTATCGCTAGTTCTGCTTTATCTCTATCTACCACTAATCCAATTCCTCTTTCTGAAGAGCCTTGAGAAATAATACTTACGCTCACATCTTGATTTCCTAAAGCTCTAAAAATACGCGCATCTATACCTGCCTTACCCAATAGACCTCTTCCTTCAAAATTGATTAACGAAACATCTTCTAATACTGAAATGGATTTTATGCCTTTGGAATTACATTTAGATGTGATTAAAGTACCTTCATCTTCAGGGTTAAATGTATTTAAAATCCTAAGGTTAATATTTTTTTCTATTAACGGTATAATGGTTTTGGCATGTAAAATATTAGCTCCAAAATTTGCCAATTCGTTAGCTTCAGAAAATGATAATTGTTCTATTTTCTTCGCTTCTACCACTAAATCAGGATTGGCTGTAAATATTCCGTTTACATGTGTGTAGTTTTGCAATTCCTCAGCATCTAAATAATTTGCTAACAATGCTGCGGTATAATTACTTCCATTTCTACCTAAAGTTGTTGTTTCATTTTTTAGGTTTGAAGCGATAAAACCAGAAACCACATTTACTGTTGATCCATTGTGTTTTTTGAAATGATCCAATACGTTTTGTTTTGATACCGTTTCAATAGGCTTGGCATTACCAAAACTTTCATCAGTTTTTAATAAAGATCTTGCATCGGTTGCATACGCATTAATTCCTCGTTGTTGTAATAATTCTGTTACCGTTTTAATGGCAATCAATTCTCCCTGAGCTAAAACTTCATCTTTAATCTTAGTACTAAAATCTCCTAGTAGATGAACTCCTTCAAATAGATTTTCTAGCTTTTGGAATTCACTAGAGAAATCAATCAATGGAGTGATTTTAGTTTGTTCATATTTAAAGGCTTCTAATTGCTCTTGATAACTTTCATTTTTAGACGCCTTTTCTAAAATTTCTTGAAGATTATCTGTAGCATTTCCTCTTGCTGATACCACTATAGCTAATCTATCATCGTTTTTAACTTTAGTTTCAATGATATCAACTACATGAGTAATTCCATCATTTGATAAGGATTTTCCTCCAAACTTCAACACTTTAAATTTCTTATTGCTATGTTGTTGCTTGAATATTGGGTTGAAAATTTTTTCTAACTGTTCATATTCTATTAAAAATGCATCATGACCATGTAATGAATTGATTTCATTATAGGTAACGTTAGGATGTAATTGTGCTAACTTTTTATGTGTTTCTCTATTTTCTTCTGCTGTAAAAAACAAGTCTGAATCAACTCCAATAATGTGAATATTAGCTTCAATATTTTTTAATAAATCTTCACTTTGTTGACCTGTAGTAATATCTATTGTCTTCAACAATTGATTCATTAATTTATAAGATGCTAACTGATATCTTTCTTGTAACTTTTTACCATGATGTAATAACCAGCTTTCTACATTAAATAATTCTGATTCTTCATTTTTACTTCGATGAAATCTCTCTTTAAAAGACTCTGGAGTTCTGTAGCATAACATTGCATGCATACGAGCATCATGAACTGGATTATTTGAATTTATTAAAAACAATTCTTGAATCTGACAGTTTGCTATTAACCAGTCCGTAGATTTCCAGTCCGTTGCAATAGGAATTAGGTGCACTGTTATTTTTGGATTTATAACTGCCATTTCCCATGCAATTCCTCCTCCTAACGAGCCTCCTATTAATGCAAACAATTGCTCTACACGAAGCTCTTGTAATCCAAGTAAAAATATTTTAGCTATATCTCTAGCTACAAAACTTTTATAATCATCTATTAAAAAATCATCATAACCATTACCTGGAATATTGAAACATAAAATAGTATACTTATCTGTATTTATCACTTTTTCGGTTCCAATAATATCATTCCACCACCCATTATTTCCAGCGACATTACTATTCCCTGTCAGCGCATGATTAATTAATACTACAGGAGCAGTACCCAATTCTTTTCCAAATAATTGATAACTTAACTTAATAGTTGAGAACTGAACACTACTTTCTGTAGTAAAATTATTAATTGTTATATGATTTAAATCTTTAGTAAAACTCACGATATATTTTCTATGTTCAACTATTTTTTAGGACGCGTATTCAGCGATAGTAGCAAATGCTTCTTTTAAATCTGTCTTAAGATCTTCAATATCTTCTAAGCCAACTGATAAACGAATTAAATCTTTAGTAACTCCCGTACTTTTTTGATCTTCATCACTCAATTGCTGATGTGTAGTACTTGCTGGGTGAATAATTAAGGATTTGGTGTCTCCAATATTTGCCAGCAGTGAAAACAATTTTGTATTATCTGCAATTGCTTTTGCTGCATCAAATCCACCTTTAGCTCCAAAAGTAACTATACCACTTTGTCCTTTAGGTAAGTATTTATCTGCTAAAGATTTGTACTTGCTACTTTCTAACCCTGGATAGTTTACCCAAGCCACTTCATCTTGTTGTTCTAACCATTTTGCTAATGCTAATGCATTTTCACTATGTCTTTTAATTCTAACATTTAATGTTTCTAGACCTTGAATAATTTGAAATGCATTGGTAGGACTTAAAGCTCCTCCTAAATCTCTTAAGCCTTCTAAAATTAACTTAAACGTGTAAGATGCCGCTCCTAAAGCTTCGTGATATACTAATCCGTGGTATCCTGCAGAAGGTTCTGTAAATTCTGGGAATTTTCCATTAGCCCAATCAAATGTACCTGCATCAATAATTACTCCTCCTAATGAATTTCCTTGCCCTCCAATATATTTTGTAAGTGAATGGATAACAATGTTTGCTCCATATTCAATTGGGTTTAATAAGGCAGGTGTAGCCACTGTATTATCTACAATGAATGGAACTTTTGCCGCTTTTGCATGATTTGAAATTTCTTTTAGATCTAAAACATCTAACTTTGGATTACCTAATGATTCTGCGAAAAATGCTCTTGTATTTTCTTGAACTGCATTTGCAAAACTTTGTGGATTTGAAGCGTCAACAAATGTGGTTGTAATACCAAAACGAGGCAGTGTTACATTTAATAAATTATAGGTCCCTCCATACAAGCTACTAGAAGCTACAATATGGTCTCCTGCTTTTAATAATGTTAATAATCCTGTAGAAATTGCTGCTGATCCTGAAGCAAAAACTACTGCTCCAATTCCTCCTTCTAGAGCGGCTAAACGTTCTTGTAGAATTTGATTTGTTGGATTATTTAATCGCGTATAAATAAAACCTAGCTCTTGTAATGAAAATAGATTTGCTGCATGATCTGAATCATTAAATACATAAGAGGTTGTTTGATAAATTGGTACAGCTCTTGTTCCTGATGTTGATTTTACATCATGTCCTGCATGTAATGCATTAGTTGCGAATTTTTGTGTGCTCATTTTTCTAGTTTTTGAGTTAATAAAAAATTAATTCAAAAGCCAAACTGCATCTTGTTTGATGCTGCCTATAGAAAAATGTTATTAAGAAATTGTAAAAGTTTTTGTAGTAATTTAAAAACTTCTTTTCGTTATCTATCCTAAAAATTGGGTAGAATTTAGCACCTTCTTTATAGATACTGAATAGATTTCAGCATAAATAAAGGGTTGCTAAGGCTTCATAGGGTCTATTCCCTCCACCTTTCTTGATAACATTAATTCAATAAGTGTCTGAACTTCTTGTCTGCAAATATTCAGTTATAAAAATTTAAATTCCAAATTTTTAAGCATTTTTTTACAAAATTATTTTTCCAATTACTTGAATTTAAACTTCATTTCTACAGGTAAATGATCTGATGCTTGCCCAAATTCATTGAGAACATCTCCTGAAATATATTCGATATTTTCTTCAGTATAAAAGATATAATCCAGCCTTATATGTGGATTCTTACTGTCGTAAGTATTCTTGAGATTTTCTTTTGAAAATGCAGTACAACCTATATTTTGCATCTTTAAAATCTGACTGATTGCTGCATCTTTAAACAAAGGATCACTATTGAAGTCTCCAAGTAAAATAGTAGGATTTGTTTCTGTATACATTCTTAATAATTCCACTACTTTTTTCAGTTGTTGTACTCTTATTTGTTTATCAAATGCTTCCAGATGCACATTTAGTACCATTAATTCCTTACCTTCAATCATCACTTTTGCTACTTGAAGCAATCGATCTAAATAAAAAGCCTTTCTATAAAATGGTGTGTTTTTAACGCTATCTAATACTATTCTTTTATGATCCTTGATTGGAAATTTACTGACAATTGACTGGCCTGAAACTACTTTCCCAAAATGAGATGAAAATGGCCAATATGGAAAGGGGATATACTTTTTATCCCAGTTTACAGCTCTAGCCACATAATTATATCCCAACTTAGCGATTTCTTTTTCTTGATCAACTTTATAAGAACGACTTGAATTATAATCTATTTCTTGAAAAGCGATAATATCAGGGTTTAACCTTTTAAATGCTGTTGTTACTTTGTCTAAATTATCTTCAAATAATACTTTAGGCTTTTCTTGAGATGTATTATTTGTCATACCACTTAAATAGCCAATATTATAGGTTACGATACTAAAAACTGAATCATTTTTAGTTTCCACATTAAATTCATGTTTAGAAAGTGTGGTATAAGACTCTTCCGTTAACGAGGGGCTAGATCCCCAAAAATAGAAAACGGTTAACAAAAGAAACAAAAACAATATTACTTTAAATATAAGTTGTAAAAACTTCCTCATATATACCAGGCTTTTAAAAAGAGATAAGACAACTAAAATACATTTTTAATAAAAAAAAACACATTACAATTAAACCTTTTCTTTTTTGCATAGTCCTATAAGTATAATTTTTAAAATATAAAGGATATGAAAAAAATATTGTCTGTACTATTAACCTTTGGCTTTATAGCATTAGGTTTTTCACAAAAGAAAGAACGAGAAAGTGAATTTTCAACTACACAAAAAACAGAATTAGCTTTAAAAAAGATGACTTTACATTTAGATTTAACGGAAAGTCAACAACAAAAAATTCGTCCTTTATTATCAGAAAAAATTTTGGATAGAGAAGCGTTCAAAAAAGAGAGAAAAGAAAATAAGGACAAAAAATTAAGTACTGAAGAGCGTTTTGAAAGAAAGATGGCTCATTTAGATAAGCAAATTGCATTTAAAACGGATATGAGAGCCATTTTAGATGATAAACAATATGAAAAGTTTGAAAAGCATGTAGCTAGAAAAGCACATAAAAGAAAAAAGAAATTAGAAAAGAAAATGAGAGCTCATAAAAGAGCATAGTAGTTTTTAGTAATTGGTTTTTTAGAGAAGCTCGGTTCTTAACGGAACCGAGTTTTATTTTTCATTTTTAAACCAACTCGCATACTTAACATAGTTATTGGCTATTCTATCTACCTCTCCAGAAGTTAATTCTGGTGAAATATCTTTTACTTTTTTTGCTGGAACACCTGCATAAATACTTCCACTTTCTACTTTGGTATTTTTAGTTACCACTGCTCCTGCTGCAATTATTGTATTACTCTCTACTATACAATCATCCATAATAATACTACCCATACCCACCAAAACATTATCATGAATAGTACAGCCATGAACTATAGCATTATGACCAATAGACACATTATTACCAATAGTCGTTGGTGATTTTTCATATGTAGCATGGATTATAGCTCCATCTTGGATGTTAACTTTGTTTCCTATTCTTATATAGTGTACGTCTCCTCTAATTACCGCATTAAACCACACACTACATGCTGTCCCCAAACTAACTTCTCCTACAATAGTTGCATTTTCTGCAATAAAACAATCTTCTGGAATTTGAGGTTTCTTACCCCTTACCTCTTTAATTATTGGC
>NZ_MSMP01000042.1 GCF_001936575.1 Tenacibaculum agarivorans | reverse complement strand
TTATTTAAAATAACATTATCTATTTAACATGTCATTGCGAAAGAGGTACGAATGAAGCAATCTTTTAATCGATAAACAGTTCACTTCATTTTACGTTGTTGTATTCATGATGTATATTTTTTTGAATTACGAATTTTTCATTTTATGATGAAAACAAATAGATTAAGAATGTTGTGTCGTTTCTAAGTTTTTTACTTCCAACTTTCAACTTCGATTTCGACAAGCTCAATCTCCAATTTAGTTTTATTGTTTAGTGTATATTTTCTATTTAACATGTCTTTGCGATCGAAACGCAGTGAAGCAAAGCAATCTATTAAGTGTAAGCTAAAAATAATATTAAGAATTAAATCACCTTATCTATATCTTTCATAAAATCTGGTATTGTTTCGATGGATGAATCTTTTTTACTCTTGACTATTGACTTCCAATTTCAAACAAAACATAGTTTCATATTAATTAAAAATAGTATACATTTACGTTTAATACACCAATTAAATGTTAGAACTAGCAGGAATTATTATTTTAGGGATTTTAGCACAATGGGTTGCATGGAAATTGAAAATCCCAGCAATCTTACCTTTAATCTTAATCGGACTTTTAGTAGGACCAATAGCCGCAGAATTTATCAATGAAGGAAGTAAATGGATAGAGCCTATTTGGAATGGTAAAAAAGGATTATTTCCAGGAGAAGGATTGTTCTATTTTGTATCGCTAGCCATAAGTATTATTCTTTTTGAAGGTGGCTTAACCCTAAAAAAGAGTGAAATTAAAAATGTAGGTCCAGTAATTACCAAACTAATCACTTTAGGTTCAGTAGTTACCTTTTTCGGAGCAGGAATTTTTGCACGTTATATTTTCAATTTAAGTTGGGAAATGGCATTGCTATTTTCATCGTTAATCATTGTAACAGGTCCAACCGTAATTTCTCCAATCCTTAGAAATATTCCATTAAAAAAAGACGTATCAGCAGTATTAAAATGGGAAGGAATTCTAATCGACCCGATTGGAGCTTTAGTAGCCGTTTTAGTATTTGAATTTATTAGTGTTGGAGGTGGAAGTGGATTCACACAAACAGCGTTAATCGAGTTTTTTAAGATTGTATTATTTGGTAGTGTATTAGGATTTGCATTTGCAAAAGGCTTAATCTTTATTGTCAACAGAAAGTTTGTACCCCATTATTTACTGAATGTAGTATCATTATCTATGGTGTTATTGGTGTTTGTATTATCAGATTTATTAGCACACGAATCTGGATTACTAGCTGTAGTGGTCATGGGAATGGTAATAGCCAATAGTAAACTAAAAAGTTTTGATGAACTTTTATATTTCAAAGAATCACTAACAGTATTACTGATCTCTATACTATTCATTTTACTAGCAGCAAACATGAATATGTCGGAATTACGCTTAATCTTCAATTGGAAAACAGTTGTACTATTCGCGTTAGTCGTTTTTATAGTACGTCCGTTAGGTGTTTTCTTAAGCACACATAAATCAACACTACAACTCAATGAAAAAATATTCATCAGTTGGGTAGGGCCAAGGGGAATTGTAGCCGCTGGTATTGCTTCATTATTCGGAACCAAATTGATGAAACAAGGCGTAGAAGGCGCTGAATATATTACTCCATTAGTATTTATGATAGTACTGGGAACGGTATTGTTAAATGCAACTACAGCAAGAATGTTAGCCAAAATGATTGGCGTTTTCTTAAAGAAATCGGAAGCTATAGTATTTGTAGGAGCATCTAGATCTGCACGTTTAATTGCCCAATACCTCATGGAAAATAACAGACGTGTTATTTTATTAGATAGCAATAAAGATTATGTGAACGATGCCAAAGAACAAGGTATTGAAGCGATAAATATTGATATTTATAATGACAACTTAGGCGATAATGTAGAACTGAATGATGTAGGCTATTTAATAGCCATGACAGGTAGTGATGTGGTAAACAAATATGCATTAGAGCGTTTTTCTGATATTTTTGGAGAAATGGGAGCCTACAGATTGGCAACTTCAAGAGAGGTAACTACGAAGAACCCTGAAAATTCTGATATTTTATTAACTGCCAACGATGATTTTATCAATGTAACAGAAACCATTAGAGATTACCATCAGGTAAACGAACTTACAGTAACTTCATCAGAAGATTACACGGAGAAGATTACTAAGATCAATGCATGTCAAAGAGCCATTCCATTATTCTTAAAATCAAATACGGCAATTAAAATTTTAGCAGAAGTAGATACACAAAGCATTAAAGAAAATGATATTATTGTGTATGTAGGAGAGGAGATTATGTAGAAGTTTCCTTCGGGTACCTCAGGGAACAATCGAATATTAAATAATGGTGGTTTAGCTACTAAAAGGTGGCTGAGGTACTCGAAGCCACAGTAATAAAAGCTATGAAAAAAGGATATATGTACATTTTAAAATGTGCTGATGATTCCTATTATGTAGGAAGCACTGTAAATTTGAAGTTACGATTACAACAACATCAAAATGGAGAAGAAGCAAACCACACTAAAAAGCGATTACCAGTAAAACTGGTGTATTTCGAAGAGTTCACGAGAATACAAGATGCTTTCTATCGAGAAAAACAAGTCCAGAAATGGAGAAGAGTAAAAAAAGAAGCTTTGATTTTTGGACAGTTCAATACCTTATTTGATTTGTCTAAAAGTTATAGGGATAAGGATGAAAATGCTAAAATGTTCCCTTCGAGAGCCTCAGGGAACTTTCGAGTACCTCAGGGAACAATCAAGTTATTGTAAGCTAAGTTTTATTTGGTGACTGAGGTACTCGAAGTCACCTTGTTTAAAATATAAAAGAAGAACTTTAGAGAACAATCGAAAATTTCAGGAAACATTAGAATACGTAAATGAGGCAATTATAAAGAGTTCTATTTTTTGTAAATTGAAAACGAATTAAGTAATCATGACAGAAGAAGAAATAGCCCAACTACAAGAAGAGAATGAAGTTTTAAAACAGCAACTAAAGCGTATTGATGAGAAAAAAGCAAAATCACTACGATTTAAATTCTTTCTGACTAAAAAAGTAGCTACATTTTTTATTGGTAGAAATTTAAAAGAGAGTATACAAAGTGCAATCATAGAATTTAATGAAGATAAAAAATTATCAAAAGATACTATTGCTGATGTTACAGCAAACATTATTTGGCGATTAACCAGAATAGGAATTGTAGGATTACTAATTGCATTATTACCCACAGTATTACTCGTCCAGCAAAATTGGATTATTACCAAACAGAATAAATTATTTGAAAAACAAAATGAAAAAATTGAAATACAAACCCAGTTAGAAGAAGCCTCAAGACGCTCATCTCAAATGTTTATTATGGGAGAAGTATTGAGCGATATTAATAAAGAATTAGAAAATAAAGATAGCACAGAAGGTATTTTATCTAGTACGTTAATGGGAAGAATTATTAGTCTTTCACGTGCTATGAAACCATATAAATTTATTCAAACATATACAGCAGAAAGCGCGTATAAAGATAGTTTAGGGCTAACAAAACTTTTAAGCCCAGAAAGAGGGCAGTTGTTGATTACGTTACTTCATAGTAATATTAATAAGGTTTTTCTTAGAGATAGTATGCTAAATAATAGAAATATAAATTTCAGGTATGCCGATTTAAGTTTTCTACAGGTAAACAATAGAGATTTAAGTGGTATCGATTTAAAAAGTGCTAGTTTAGACTTTTCTAACTTTGATAATGTAACTCTTAAAAGAGTAAATCTAAATGAAGCAAGTATAGTAAATACAAGTTTTAAAAATGTAGCGCTACATAATGCTTTTTTAATAAATACAAACTTAGAAGGCGCAAATTTCTACAAGGCAGATCTAAGGCATACGATACTTACAGGAGCCAATATGGAGAAGATAAGGTCATTAGATAGTGTTAAGGTTCATAGATATGACTGGCTTTCGTATATAAGAGATACTTTAAAATTGAAAGGTGCGGAAAAAATTGCTAAAGAGTATAGAGTTGATAGTGTAGTGTACCCACATTTTAATAAAAATGGTGAGCTTATAACAGGAAAAAAAGCTCCAATATTATTGCGGAAATATTAAGAAGTTGAAAAATAGTTATTCTTTTTTGTATATAGAGATACTGTAAAAGATGATTAATTATAAGGGTTTCTTATTTTTAAAATTTACATTATTAATATTTACAAAACGATGTTACTTCGTGGTATCAAAGGAACATATTTATATGCTTGTAATTATAATTTGAAAACATATTTAAGTTCTTTTATATATCAGTTTAAAAAAGAGAGAGAAACGTCTAAAATTTCTTTATTAAGAACCGAAGATGTAAAACCCTATGAAAATGCTGTTCCATTTTATGACTTAAAAATTTCAGCAGGTAATTTTAGTAATGAACAATTAGCAGAGGACCAGATATATTGGATAAATATTCAAAATAGAGTACGACTAAATCAAGATTTTTTTGCTTGTCAAGTCATTGGTGAATCTATGAATAAAGTTGTACCTAACGGATCTTTCTGTCTTTTTAAAAAAGACAATGGGGGTCTAGAAAAGGAAAAATTGTATTGGTAGAAACAGCAGATATTCAAGATAGAGACTCGGGTTTTTGTTACACGATTAAAGAGTATGAAAGTAAAAAAAGTGAAGATGATAACGGGTGGAAGCATGAAGTTATAGTACTTAAACCAATCTCCTCAGATCCTAGCTATGAAAATATCTATTTAAAAGAAGATGATCTGTTGTCTTTTAAAATAATAGGAATATTCGAATTTATAATTGAATAATACTTATTAGTATTACTATTATATACAAGATGTGTATTCTTATTATTATCATAATTTAATTTCTTATTCTGAATATATAAGTAATCATAGAGTAAGTGATAATTTTAACTCTTTTTTTATTGTACTTTTTGATTTAGTTAGTTCAAATTAAAAATTAATTTTATGGAAACTCGTAAGATTTTCTATTATAATCAAATTAGTTTTGGATTGTGGTGCTTACTTTAATTGTAAATACTCAAAATTTGGGATTAAGTTCATTAATGAGATGTTAGAGTGATAATCTTTAAAACTAGGATTATTTAATGAATACGAAAACAACCCACTAGTATCAATATATAATATTTTAATAAAGAAATATATCTTTTCGATTAAGTTGATTTTTAAGTATTAATCAAAATTTTAATAGTACTAATGACAGCAATACTATTATTAAAAAATACATTTTAATATAACTTTATTAAAAGGATATGTTTGTATTGACAAATAAGAAAAACAAAAAGAAAATGAAACAAATTTGTATAACCTTTTTATTATTAGTGAGTATATCATTATATGCTACAAAGGATTCAATACCTGTAGTTGATTTAAACTTTAAAGTACCTCTAATGTCTGATTATACGTTGTTATATGGTTTTGCTGAAGGAGATCGGATTATAATAAATTACAAAGAAGAAAAAGGAAAAAAGTTAAAGACTTTTGAAATAAGTGAGTATAATGGAAGTATCATGTTTTCTGATTTTAATATGGTTTCATTAACAAATAAAACCATCAAAATAAAGAAAACAGGAATCTATATGTTTAAATTTTCAAATCTATCGTTAGGTAGAAGAATTTGTAGTTTTAAGTTGGATAGGATACCGGTATCTAACGAAACCACTTTGTTTAATACTACAGTAAAAGAAAGAGTAGTTGCTGATACAACATATACAATCAGAACAGAAACCTATATAAAAAAAGAAAAGTACGTTGTTAAAAAGGTACACGACAATCAGCATTTTTATGTTAATAGTGGCTCGAATGCTTTTTTAAAAGGTGGAAAGTCAAGAGTTGCTTTACCGTTTAATTTACCACGTAATACAGTAAAGTGGTATTATACAGTCGTTGCTTTTAGAGATAAAAATACAGTAGAAGCTATGAAACAACAAATACATTTAGCTTCTGATTTAACAAAATTAATAGATTCATCAGGCGGTCTAAATTTTGTAGTGAATCAATTAGCAATGCCGCCTGGAGCTAATTATTGCGATGTATATCTTATAACTCATAATAATTTAAATCTTTTTTTAGATAAAAATTCATATAGTTATTTTCCTTCAGGAACAAGAGAAAATATAATTGCAGCAAATGTCGAACTCACCAATGTTTATAATGAGCAAATGTATTTAGGAATTCGAAATCCAAGTAGAACGTATGGAGTTAACGTATTATTGAGTGTAGCTGCTATAGTATTGGAACAAGAAATAGAAAAACGTGAGGTTAAACATCCTAATATTAATTATAAAAAAGAATTGTATTTAGATAATTAGTTAAATGACTAAATAAATTAAGGGAAAACATTTTAAATTTATAATATGTTAGAATATTTACCTCTTGGAATAATTCTAGTACTGAAAAATATAGTTGTTAGAAATATGAAAGTGTTTCCCAATTATAATTTTTTGTACAGAAAAGTAATTAACTGTAATACTTCTTTTAAAAGTTTAACTAGTAAATTTATAGAAATAAAAAAGTCAGAGCTATGAGTGGATTTAAACTGATAGGGTTAAGAGCTAATGAAGGATGTGAAAAAAAGTATTCCAAAATACTAGATAAGGGTAAAGTGTATCATTTTTCACAGGAGTATACAGTAGATTCTAGTACAGATAAGATTATTCTAAACTCTGAAAAATATATAGATTTATATAGTTCTAATAATCTTAAAATTAACATTAATGCTATAGCAGGTAAAAATGGTACAGGAAAAAGTACTATTATGGAGATGCTATTTATGATTATTAATAATTTATCAAAAACAGAAACTACATTTTCAGAGAGTTTAGAACATATTAAAGGGTTAGACACAACTTTATTTTTTAAAACAGATCAATTCTATAAGTTAGAGATAAAAGATTCTGACGTTAGGGCTTATAAGTATAAGAAAGATTTGACTCTTGATAATAAACCATTACCAAAGTTTGATTTTAATGATTTCTTTTATTCTGTTGCTATTAACTATTCTCAATACTCGTTAAACGCTACTCAAATGGGCAATTGGTTAAATGGGCTTTTTCATAAAAATGATGGTTATCAAATTCCTATAGTTTTAAATCCAATGCGAACAAGAGGAAATTTTGATATAAACGTAGAGAATGCTTTAGTACAAGCAAGGCTTTTTACGAATTTAGTGAGAGAAAATAATAATAAAAACATAGATTTTAATCATCTCACTGATACATTAACAGCAACTCATGTAGAACTAAAATTTCAAAATAAAAATAAAGAAGATAAGGTTCTGTATAATCTTGAAATAAAAACAGAAAGAAATGAAGATAATAATAGACTCAATTTAGAAAAAAGTAAGTTTGAAGAAATCAAATTGAAAGACTTAAATGTATCGAAAAAAGACTTATTAATAACTTTAAACAGGTGTTATAATTTTAAACTTTTTGAATATATACCAGACGATTCAAATTTAGAAATAAACTATACCGGTGTAAACTCTTTGGTTTTACACAGCTTAAATTATTTATATTATAAGGTAATTAATATAGCTATTATTTATCCAGAATACCAACATTATTTTAATAGAGATGAAAAGGATTTTTATCCAGATAAACTTTATGAATACATAAAAAAACTAATCTTAGAGGATACAAGTCATATTGTATTTAAGATAAAACAAACTCTGAATTTTTTAAAATATAAGCATCTTGAATTTAGTTTTGGTCGCTTTTCTTTAGAGGATATATCTGGAAGAATTTCATTGGTGATAAACGATACATCAAATAATTTAACTGAAGAAAATAGAATAGAGTTATTACCGCCACCAATTTTTAAAGCAAATATATTTTTACAATCTAAACAAAAAGGTTTGGAAAATGCAATAGAGTTCAATACTCTAAGTTCTGGTCAAATGCAAATGATTAATTCAGTTAGTTCTATTCTTTATCATTTAATAAATTTAGATTCTGTTGTAGATGGCTATCAATATAAAAGAGTAAATGTCTTATTAGATGAAATAGAGTTGTATTTTCATCCTGAATTACAACGTAAGTATGTAGCGAGTATTTTAAACAGCGTTAAAGCTTTACAATTTTCAAAGATTAAAGAAATAAATTTCTGTTTTATTACACACTCTCCTTTTATTCTTTCTGATATACCTAGTCATAATATAATGTTTTTAGAGCAGCAAAATAAAGAAGATGGTACATTGTTTTCTGAGCAAATAGAGTCTGTAGATAAAACTTTTTGTGCAAACATTCATGATTTACTTTCAAAGAATTTTTTTATGAATAATGGTTTTATGGGAGAGTTCTCGGTAAGTAAAGTAAAAGAAATTATTGCTAAACTAGAGCATAATATAGATTCTAATGTGTTAATAAATAGTAAGGAAATAAGAAAAATTATTGATATAATAGGAGAACCATTATTAAAGTATAAATTAAAAGAACTTCTAGAAGAAGTTGAAACAAATGATAGGGTTGTAGAGTCAAACGAAGATAAAATAAAGAGATTAGAAGAGGAATTGAAAAAGTTAAAGAGACAATGAAATGATTAAATTAGAAAAAGGTTACTGTAGCACAGAAAATAAAAAAAAATTAATATCTCAATTAGCAGCTGAACATTATAATCGTGTTGTTGAAAAAAAAGGAACTTATGTTTCTCCAATAAAAAAGTTAAAGGAAGCTTTAGACAGTGAAAGAGCAATAACATCTCAAATAAGTGAAATTAATCTTAAAGTCAAATTTCTAGAAACAGTTACAAATGAAGATGAGTTTAAAAGATTGTTAACTTCACCATTAGAAAAGTTTGATGAAATTATAGATGATTACAAAGAGTTTAATCCTCTTTTTGAAGATGAAGGATATAAATTTTTTTTAGATCTTTTTGGATATCCTAGACTTAGACAATTACGTTTAATGTATCTTCTAGCAAAAGATTTGGGAATAAAAGCATGCCCATATTGCAATAGTAATTATATACTTACAATTAAGAAATCAAAAAAAGCTAATCTACATTTTGATCACTTTTATTCTAAAAGTAAATACCCGTATTTGAGTTTAAATTTTTATAACTTGATACCATGCTGTGCTACTTGTAATACAGCTAAAAGTAATAAAGACTTTAATCATAAAGATTACATACATCCATATAAAGACTCTTTTGCAGATAAGTTTGATTTCATAACTGATAGAGATGCTATTTTTGATATGATTTTAAATGGAAATAAAGATCTAAATGAGATGAAAGTGATGTTAAAACCTAAAAAAGGTCATGAAGCTCATGTAGATAGACATGATAAAACTTTTAATTTATCTGAAATTTATAATGAACATTCTGATATAGTTTACGAGGTTTATGCAAAGCAATATATCTATACAGAACAATTTAAATCATTAATTATAAATAATTTTGAGGGGAAGTTTTCAAAAGAAGAAATAAATAGATTCATTCTTGGTAACTATATTTCAACATCAGAAATTAATAAAAGACCTTTAAGTAAGTTAATGCAAGATATACAAAAGGAAGCAAAAAACGTGATTGAAACAAATAGATAAAAATTATACTTAATTATAATATATTACATCCAAACTGTGTAAACACTTCTCTAATTATAGGTTCATTAGAAGAGCTATTTTTAGGTAAAATATTTATTCTAGATAGAGTTTCCTAAATTATTGAAATAAAAGTTATCTGAAGTTTATAATGGGTATAATTCCGTAGATTATTGATTTAAATTAAGATAAGGTTACTTCTATTTAATTCTAAACCTTTTTCCTCAGTGGAAATCCACATTTTTTATTGCAGATATCCCATTTGGTACAAGAATTGCTGTGTATACTTTTGTATCTATAAAAATGGGGATAATTATGGAAGAAATTGTATTTAAAGCATTAATGAACAAGAAAAAGTTTAGTAGTATAGATCACTTTATTCAATATGTGATTGCTAATACGCATTATGAAAATGATGAGGTAACTTATGATAAAGTAAAAGATGCTGTGTTTAAACTGATCATGTACGGAATTATTTCAGTAGACACTACAGAAACTGAAAATTGTATTCTAAAAGAAGAGAACTTCTACAAAGCTAAAAAATTAGGAACTGTAGCCTTATGGTTATCACAAGAAAGAGGTGAAGAGGTCACTATAAAACAACCGAAAAAAAGTATGAGTGTATTTGAAATGCTATTTGGTCGTTGGTTTGTTACACCGAGCTTATCACGCTAAAAAAGCAATGAATTTATTATAGTTGATTGAGTTTATCGAATGGTGACTGAGCTTGTCGAATGATTATTGAGTCTGTCGAACGGTGACCGAGCTTATCGAATGGTGACTGAGTTTATCGAATGGTGACTGAGTTTATCGAAGTCAACCGTATTACTTCACTCTACATAAGTACTTGATTAAAACAACGAATTTAACACAAAATATGTATTGTGGTTTTTCGTGTGTAAAAAGAGTAATAATAGTTAACGTGAATCTTGGATAAGAAATCCTTGTCAGTTTGGGTGATTTTACAGAATGTTAATGAGGTGAAATTGTACTGAATCAAGTTCAGCAGAGCTATCGGGAACAACATTTTTACTTCTCGATATAAAATTCATTTTCGTTTTACTCTAATGAATTTCACTCGAAGTGACACTGTTATTCTTAAACGAGATTCACGTTAGTTAGGTCCCGACTTACTTTGTAAGTTATCTTCATTCAAAGTATCCTTTGAATTCGATAATGCTTTACCTGGCAATGAAATTTTGTATAACGTTTGTTAAAAAGACTGGATTTAAATGATCATTACAATAAACGTGTAGTGAACTGAAGAAGTAATCTGTTGATTTCATAAGGAAACCCTTGTTTTTAATCATAAGATTACTTCATCCTTTATACTCCTGCGTAATGATGGACTAAAAAGGTTAATGGGAGTAATTTTACTAGTGATTAAGTTAATCAAAATCAAAAGTAAAATTCTGCTAAATTTAATTCAACACGATTTTCTATTGAAAATAACTATCGTTGGTTTGTTTTTTAAAATACTGAATAACAAGATCTTATGTTAATGTGTAAATAACTTATATTCCGCTCTCTTTTGTCTATCATATGATCAAGTTATAAAGATCCGTACTTTTTATAAGTTTCTTGTTCATTTTTTTGCTTGTCCAAAAATCCTTCGACTTCGCTCAGGATAAACCAAACCAAAAAAAGGACACTTCTTCAATGAATTTTTTAGCTAATGCTAAAAACCAAATTTCATTCCTAAAATCTCTCCAAGGCTTCGAGATTTCTTAACGAAATGAAATTTTATTCTGCGAAGAAGATTTAAAAGCTCTGCTTTTAATCGCTTTATAATATATTCGGTTATTTAAAATTCGTTTTTTTAGTAATATGTCATTATATCCGTTTCACAAATTTTTTTGAGAGTCTCGAACAGACAATTTTAAATTCTTCTATTGAGCTTATGTAGATTATAAATCACTCGCCGCGGAAATCCACATTTTTTATTGCAGATATTCCATTTTTTATTCTAAGACTAGATAATAACTTTGGAAATGTAAATCAGGGAAACATATGGAGGAAATAGTGTTTAGAGCTTTGGCGAATAACAAAAAATTTAACAGCATAGAAAACTTTATTCAAGAGATTATAACCAGTAATTCAATGGACGGAATTACATATGATGAGGTAAAAGAAGCCATTTATAAACTCGTTATATATAGGTTTATCAGAGTGGATATGTCATCATCGGAAAATTGTATAGTTAGGGAAGACAATTTTTACGGAGCTTGCGAACTGGGAGGGGTACAATCTTGGATAGATCACAGAAGAATGTACAGAGAAAGTGCATAAGGTTTAAAAATTCAAAGGGTAAAATTGCTAATTTAACGTGAGTTCGATGTAATTTTACCTTTAACTCCTTAGTAAATAAAGAGGTCTTTGCGAATGAACCCTGAGCTATGTCGAAGGGGAAATGAAGCAATCTTATATCTTATAAAACGAGATTTTCGTTATTAAATTAATAGATTACTTCTTCACTTCACTACGTTTCATTCATCGTAAAGACATAATTTATTGATTCACAACCTGAAAAAATGTATTCTTAAATCAAACTCACGTTAATTTAAATAAAAATGTTGGAGTTTGTCAAACGTTGACTGGAGTTTATCGAAGAGTTGACTGAGCTTGTCGAAGTCAAAGCAAATATTGTGTATTGATCATTGATAAATGATCACTGTATATTATATATCCAACCCAAAAGTATTTTTAAGCTTTTCAATCATTGGATTTTTCTCTTTCAGCTTATTATACTTTTCTAACGGTGTATATGCAAACTTCTTTTCAACAACTTCATTGACATCAATTCTAATTTTGATACCGTAATTGTTTACCTTTTCACGGATAAATCGTAATAAATTTGGTTTACCTTTCTCTAATTGATTTTTCATCAATGTATTGGGTAAAGACACAACAATCTCAAAGTTTTTACCTAAAGTAGGTTGGCCTGCTAGTAGAATAGAAGCAATATTTTTCTCTCCTAAGCCTTGCAGTTTAAAGTAGTATTTTTTCCAAGCATCTTGCAATTGTTCTTGGGTAAACGGAGTCCTTGGATGGTTGTCAAAGTTTTCTTCCTCTTCAACCACATTTTTAGTATCACGTTTTTCCTGTAAGCTTTTAAATGATAGCGCAGAAGTTCTACGTTTTATATTTTTTATAGAAGGCTTTTCAGGGGCTTCAGGAACGGCTTTTTGAACAGGTTTAGCAACAGGTTGTGTAGGCTGTTGTTGTGGTGTTGGAGTAGGAGCCGCTTTCTTTTTTACAGGAGATAATGCGGTAAAGAAAGTAGCGGGAATTATGTAGTTACTGGATTTTTTTTTTGCTCCATCAAAAGTGATAGAGGCAATTTGTAGTAAACACAATTCAACAAGTAATCGCTGGTTTTTACTGGACTTGTATTTTAAATCGCAATCGTTAGCCTTATCAATAGATGGTAGTAAAAAAGACATGGAAGCTTTGGTGGCTTGTTCTAAATATTTCTTTTTTACCGTATCACCAACTTCTAACAGAGCTACTGTGGCCTGGTCTTTAGCAACTAGCAAATCTCTAAAATGAGAGGCTAAACCACTAATAAAATGTTGTCCCTCAAAACCTTTAGCCAATACATCATTATAGGCCATTAATACTTCAGGAATTTTATTATCTAATAATAAATCCGTCATATTAAAATATACCTCATAATCCAGTACATTCAAATTCTGAGTAACCGCCTCACGAGTTAAATTATTTCCCGAAAAACTAACTACACGATCAAAAATAGATAGTGCATCACGCATAGCACCATCAGCTTTTTGTGCAATAATGTGTAAAGCATCATCATCTGCAGTAATATTTTCACGCTCACAAATTACCTTTAAGTAATTTTTAGCATCTAAAACACCAATACGTTTAAAATCAAAAATCTGACAACGTGAAAGTATGGTAGGTATAATTTTATGCTTTTCTGTAGTCGCTAAAATAAAAATAGCATGTGCAGGCGGCTCTTCCAAAGTCTTTAAAAAAGCATTAAAAGCAGCTTGAGAGAGCATGTGCACCTCATCTATAATATAAACTTTATATTTTCCTGTTTGTGGTGGTATCCTTACCTGATCGGTTAAGCTACGAATATCATCTACGGAGTTATTGGAAGCCGCATCCAATTCAAAAATATTAAAGGCAAAATCTTCATCTTCGTTACTTTCAGAACTTTCTTGATTGATACGTTTAGCTAAAATACGTGCACAAGAGGTTTTACCCACACCACGTGGACCCGTAAACAATAAAGCTTGCGCTAGATGATTATTTTTTATAGCATTTTCAAGCGTATTGGTAATCGCTTGTTGACCCACAACATCCTCAAAGTTTTGAGGTCTATATTTACGTGCCGATACTATAAAATGTTCCATTAATACAATTAAATTATATAACAAATGTAGCAAACCCAAGGAGTACACACAAACAAAGTTGTAAACAATGTTTTTGTTAGAAATGGAAATATGAATACCAAAGGAAAACTAAACAATGTAACGATAAGTAAATATGACAATTGAAAAAAATTAAAGCTGTAAATTGTATCTTAAAAAATCTAAAATTTAGAATTCGCATGTATGGAATTAGGAATACAATCGACAAACTCAAAAATATCTAAAAATGAAAAAATTAATTTATACGTTTTTTATTGCAGGAACTTTAGTATTACAAGCACAAAATAAAAAGGAAGTAGCTTATTTTGCTAGTGGTTGTTTTTGGTGTGTAGAAGCTATTTTTGAAAGTGTAGAAGGAGTAGAGGAAGCTGTTTCAGGTTATGCTGGCGGGGATACTAAAAATCCTACCTATAGAAGTATTGGAACAGGAAGAACTGGACATGCTGAAACGGTAGCTGTATATTACAATCCAAAAAAAGTAAGTTTTAAAACTTTAGTAGATGTTTTCTTTGGATCTCATGATCCAACAACAGTAAATGGTCAGCATCCAGATTATGGAACACAATACAGATCAATAGCTTTTTATAATACAGCAGAAGAGAAAAAATACATAGAGGCTGCTATTTTAGATTTAAATGCTGAAGTATACAAAGGTAAAATAGCTACAGAAGTTCTAAAAATTAAGAAGTTTTATGAAGCTGAAGATTACCATCAAAACTACGAACGTTTACATCCTAATAATCCGTACGTACGTAATGTATCTATTCCAAGATTGAATCGATTCAAAAAGAAATTTCCAAAAATTTTAAAGAAAGAAAAACACTAGTTTCAATTATCAATTATCAATTATCAATTATCAATTATCAATTATCGGTTTTGGGGTAGTTGTATTCTTAAAGTGATAATTCGTAATTCAAAAAATTATAAATCGAAAATCAAAGATCATGTATAAAGTATCGATACTAGTTTTAACGATAGGACTTTTCTTTTCATGTCAATCAAATCAACAATATACCACAATGCAAAAAGACCATTTAATTACTAAAGAAAGCACTTTAGATTTCGAAAACACCTATACTACAATCAAAGAAAGAATAGTGAACAATCCAAATCTTACGTTATTATTTGAATTAGATCATAGTGCTAATGCTAATAAAAAAGATTTAAGTTTACGACCTACTCGTTTATTAGTATTTGGAAATCCAAATTTAGGAACACCATTAATGGAAGTAGCGCCAACTTTAGCAATTGATTTACCTCAAAAAATCATGATATATGAAGATAAAGGGAAAGTATATATCAATTATAATAATCCTGAATACTTAAAAGAACGCCATACAATTCAAGGAAAAGATGAATTGCTAAGTAAAATTAGTAATGCTCTGAATAAGATAACTACAATTGAATAGGGTGTTACAGGTTATTTAGAGAACCTAAAAGATCACTTGGGTCATTTCAATCCCTCGTGAAGACAAAAACTGAATGTCTTTGAGAGTGTAACGCAGAGGAACGAAGCAATCTGTCAGTGGTGAATTTCCAATAAAGTTAAGAACTATAACTTAAAAGATCACTTCGATTATTTCAATCCCACGTGAAGACAAAAACTAAATGTCTTTGCGAGCGTAACGCAGAGGAACGAAGCAATCTGTTTATTAGACAATAAAAAAACTTGTTTTAAGACTAAGATTGTTTCTATTTTATTGCTTATAATAAAACTGATTTTTATTCTATCAATCTATAAAAAGTAAGTTGGTAATCAGGTAATAATTCAGGTTGTGTAATTTTTATCAAATCTTTTAAAACTAAATCTGGACGAATAGGAGCAAACTCATAATACTTGATTCCGCCTGTTGCGCCTTTCACACTAGCACTGGTATATGTTTTTCCGTTTTGTAAAGGAGGAAATTGAGTATAATGTTTATTGAATTGCAGTAATTTTTCTTTAGTTTCATAACTACCACAACCTATCCAAAAGTCAGCTTCTTGTGCTTTATCTAACACACTTTCAAAACTAAGTTGAATACTACCTGTACCTTTGGTATCTTCCCATAAGTAATTTAAATTAGCGTCTGCTAGAAATTTAGCAATAAAGCTATTGCCTGCTGGAGCATACCAAATATCTTTAAAAAGATTACCGGATAGAATAGTATACTTTTTTTCTGTTTTTTTAGCAAGTTGTTGTACAGTCAAATAATCCGTCTCTATTTGCTTAAAAATGGCTTCTGCTTCTTTTTCTTTGCCTAATAAAATACCAAAAAACTTTATCCATTCAGCTCTACCCAATGGCGTTTCTTCCAACCATTCTCCATTAAAAACAACAGGAATACCAAGCTTTTTGATATTGTTGTACAATTTGTTATTAGGGTGTAGAGAGAAACCTATGACAACTTCAGGATTTAAATCCATAAGTAGCTCAGTATTCATACTTTGTTCAGAACCTAATTCGATAATGTCTCCATCATCAATACGCTTTCTTGTTTTTTCAGAAGAAATATATTTTGAGTGCGGAAATCCAACAATTTTATCTTGAGCTCCTAGCAATTCAATCATAGGAATATGGCTAGTGCTGGTAGCTACCAATCTTTCCATAGGAACTTTTAGTGTGTTGTTTTTAATGTCATTATGATCAGAGAGTAGATATGTAAAAGGTTCTTTATGATTTTGAAATACCTTTTTTAGAATAAGATAAGTTTTACCGTTTTCTTTACTAATATCGAATCCTTTTGCATAAGTAACAGAAGAAGTTTTCTGCTGAGTTACCACTGTTTTTTCTTTTTCTTGTTTACACTGAATGCATAAAAGGAAAAGTAAAAATGGTGTGATGTATTGTAGTAATCGGGTCATCATTATTTGCTGATTGTTATTTTTAATATTTGACCATAAGTTAGCTTGAGATCAAACGTTTTATGTAAAGGGATAGTATTGTAGTATGCCCAGATGCTGCGCATAACACCAGCATGTGTAACAATTACAATATTTGAGTTATGACGAGTAGAGGTTATTTCATTTAAAAAGTCTAGCACTCGATTATATAAATCTAAATAAGACTCTCCATTAGTTGCTGGAACTTCTACAAAGTTTTTCATCCATGGATTTAGTTCTTCAGCAGGAATATCATCCCATTTTAGTAGTTCCCAATTTCCGAAATCCAATTCTTTTAATCGGTTGTCAAAAATAACTTCAGCACTAATTTTTTTTGCTAGTTTTTCACACCGTTGTAAAGGACTTGCGTATACTTTATCAAAAGTATATGAATCCAATTCACTTAAAATAGGTTGAATTTCTTCACTAAAAGAAGTGGTTACATCAATGTCTGCTTGTCCATAACAAACACCTTTTTCTATATCAGGAGTGGTATGTCGAACTAAAATAATTTCCATAGTACCAGTAAAGAAATATAAAAAACAACTTCTGCTACTTGTTGTAGCGCACCTGCACAATCTCCTGTTTGTCCACCAATCCATTTCTTAAAAAAATGTCCCATGTATGCATACACAATTACTAAAGGGATGATGGAAAGAAATACAAAAAGGTTTTGAAAAAGAAATAGTGGTAAAATTCCAAAAAAAGCAGCAATAATGAGTGATGTTGTACTCATTTGCTTTGTAGTAGGTTTAATTTTAGAAGTATCTATATCTCTAACATATTCATGAGTATATAATAAAATAGTAGCTATAAATCGACTAATGGCATGACCAGCAATTAAAACTATAGGAATATTAATTTGTGAAGAAAGTGCTTGTAAACTTAAAAACTTCAGGCTTAAAATACTCAACAATCCAATAACACCAAAAGTTCCTAGACGGGAATCTTTCATAATGGTGAGAATTTTTTCTTTGGTCCAGCCACCACCAAATCCGTCACAAGTATCTGCAAAGCCATCTTCGTGAAAAGCACCAGTTGTCCATACAGAACTTATCATGCTTAACACTAAAGAAATTTCAGGAGAAAAAATAAATGTACATCCATAATATACCAAAGCAGCAATACCACCTACCAACATTCCAACTAATGGAAAATAACGGCTACTTTTATTTAGTGCTTCAGGAGAATGATCTACCCATTTCGGACAAGGAATTCTTGTAAAAAATAAAACAGCAGTTAAAAAATAATGGATTTGTTTTTTCATTCTAAGTTTTCATTTATTATTGACTCCTAATTCGCTTCAGAAACATTAGCACTTTCAAACGTAGCCATTTCATTTAAAAAATTAACAGCCGATTGTATTATAGGGTATGCAACAGCAACACCAGAACCTTCACCTAATCGCATTCCTAAATTAAGAATAGGAGAAACTTGTAAATGAGATAACATTTTTTCATGCCCTTGTTCTCCAGAGGTGTGAGAGAATATACAATAGTCCAGTATATTGTTGTCGATAGCATGAGCAGCTAATAGAGCAGAAGTCACAATAAAGCCATCAATTAAAACAGTCATTTGTAAACGAGCAGCTTCTAACATAGCACCACATAACATCACAATTTCAAAACCTCCAAAACTAACTAATGCATCTATTGGGGTTTCAATTTGATCCTTATGAAAATCAAATACTTCGCTTAAAATTTCTCCTTTAGTATGTACACCTTTGTCATCTAAACCAGTACCTTTTCCAACACAATTTTCAATTGGAGTATTGGTAAAGTAACTCATTAATAAAGCAGCAGCAGAAGTATTTCCAATCCCCATTTCTCCAAAACCAACAATGTTGGTGCCTTGTAAATGCAATTGTTGAATCACATTTCTACCTGCATCTAAAGCAGTTTCACAAGCTTCAACAGACATAGCTTTTCCTTCTGAATAATCTGAAGTACCCGAAGCTATTTTATGATTTAAAAGGTGAGTAGTATAATCAAAAGTGCCATTCACTCCAGCATCTACAATAAAGAGTTCAATATTGTGTTGCTTACAAAAAACATTAATAGCTGCTCCGCCTTGTACAAAATTTAGCACCATTTGTTGGGTTACTTCTTGCGGGTAAGGGCTTATAGGTTTATTTTTTACAATACCATGATCCCCAGCAAAAACGACTACAGCAGGTTGATGTAATTCAGGAGTCAATGTGTTTTGTATTTGACCAATTTGTAAGGCAATTTTTTCAAGAGTTCCTAAAGAGCCAATAGGCTTAGTTTTAAAATCTATTTTCTTTTGTAACTCTGTTACCAGCGTAGTAGAGATGGGTGTAATCATCTATTTTTATTTTAAAGTTAAAGGCAGGCCAGAAACCATAAAAGTGGCTTTGTCAGCTTTCTGTGCAATAAACTGATTAACCCAACCTTGAAGTTCTGTAAACTGTCTTCCGGATTTAGTTTGAGCATGTAAACCCATTCCAATTTCGTTAGAAATGATAATAATAGTTGAATCTAATTCCGATAGCTTTAGAATTTCTTCTCTAGCAAGTTGTAAACAAACTTCTACATTATAATCAGTATCTGTGAAAAAATTTGTCAACCATAACGTAACACAATCTACAACTACTGTACTATTAGGAGGAATTACAGCGCTTATATTTTTCTCTTCTTCAATGGTGGTCCATCGCTCATCTCTTTCAGAAATATGACGCTGTACACGTTGTTTAAAAGTTTCATCCCAAATTCTTGAAGTGGCCAAATAATACGGATTGTCAGCTAAAGACTCTGCAAGTTCTTGTGCATATCTACTTTTTCCAGATCGTTCACCACCACTTATGTAGTATATCATTTTACATTGACTTAATTGATAGCAAAGATTATAATTTTTGTTGAAATAAAGGAAGGGTAGTTTATGATTTGTAGTTGATGAGGTATAGTTAACGAAATCGTAAAACAAAATATTTTTCAGAATAAATTACCAAAACAAACCACTTTACTAGCTGTAATAAAGTGGTTTACCATTAACTTTTAATGAATTTGGCAATATCCTCTAAAACAGAAGAATTTTTCATATTCAAAAGGAGGTCTTGAGCTTAGTGAATCACAATCTCTATCAGTGCGACAACGAGCTAGAAAAAAAGCTCCTTTTACCAATTGTTGCTCAGATTTTGTTAATGGTGTACCTAGTTTTGAAATGTTTGTAAACATGATTTTAAATGTATTTGGTTAATTATTACTAATATACTAAAAAGATAAACTGGAATTACACCTTTATAAATTCTACTTTTTAAAAATCAGTTAGATGTATTATAGAAATCCATCAATTATCATATTTCGTCAATAAGTTCATTACCAAATGCAGCAATTTGGTCAATAATAGGTAGGGTTTTTATCCCTCTATCGGTAAGAGAATATTCTACTTTTGGTGGAATTTCTTTGTATGCTTTTCTATGAAGAATTGAAGCTTCAGTTAGTTTTTTTAGTTCTTGAATAAGCATTTTCTCACTTATAGCTGGAATCAATCGTTTTAATTCTCCAAATCTTTTTTTCTCCCTTCCAATTTGAAAAATAATTTGCATACTCCATTTTCCACCTATAACGTTCATAGCAGAGCTAACCGGACAAGAATTATTTTTTTTCTCATTTTTATCAATCATAAAATATTGATTTATAGTATTACTAACTTTTAAGTAAGTACCTTACTATTTAGTATGTGCTTGACTTTTAGATAGTAAAGGTACTAAATTTGTATTCGTAATTAAAACTAAAAGTAAAGATGAAAATATTTGTATCAGGTGCAACAGGTGCTCAAGGGGGAAATATAGCTAAAGCTATGATTTCTAAAGGTCATAATGTAACTACCATTTCACGTTCTGAAAAAATGTTAAATAAAATTGAGATTTTTAAAGGAGACTTAAATGATGTAGAAAGTATAGAAGCAGCATTAAAAGGAACTGATGCAGCTGTATTTACCTTACCTTTAGTTTTTGATGAAAAAGAAGCTAAAAATTATGTTGCGAATTTTATAAAAGCAGCAGAAAAGCAAAATATAGATCTTGTAGTATATAATACTAATTTTGATTTACCTGAGTCGAATAATGGTTTTGATAGTCTTGATTTAAAAAGAGAATTGAAAGAACAGTTTGATAATGCTGAACTAAATGTTATTACTTTAATGCCAGATGTATACTTGGACAATTTAGCAGCGCCATGGTCTATTCCAGTAATTTTAAACAATAATATTGTGCCTTATCCAGTAGCATCAGGTTCTAAAACCCCTTGGATCAGTCATGCTGATTTAGGTAAATATACTGCCTCTGCAATAGAAAAGCCTGAATTAGCTGGGCAAACATTACCAATTGGAGGAAATGTGGTTACAGGTGAAGAAATAGCAGACGCAATTTCGAACCAAATAGGAAAAACAGTAAATTTTGTTGGAGTATCTCCAGACGATTTTGAGCAGCAATTGACTCCTGCCTTTGGAGAAATTCCAGCAAGAGAAATTTCTAATCTTTATCGTTATGTTGCCGATAAAAATGAATATTTAATCTCTAAAGATTTTGCAAAAACCAATGAGATACTAAATGTACAGCCACAAACATTAGATGATTGGGCAGCATCTGTGAAATGGGAGCTATCTTAAAATTATTGTTTAGCTACAAATTAAAAAAGGAATTATTATGAAAAGTAATAATTCCTTTTTTAATACTAAATAAAGAATTTTCTAGCTATGTTTACTTAATTAGAAGGTGAGATATAGAATCTTTAAAAGTAAATAATTCATTACGACTATTCATAAAGAATAAGAAACATAAAATGTTAAACCCGGAAATTATAACGATTTATGATGGTTAATTTATAATTATACTATAAATTTGCCTCGATTTTTGGTTTTATTTCAATTTCATTGGAATAAATTAAAAGGGAATTCGGTGTAAAACCGAAGCTGTTCCCGCAACTGTAAGCTATAAAGCTAGTAACTACATACTTTTAACCACTGCGTAAGCGGGAAGGTAAGTTACATGACGCAAGCCAGGAGACCTGCCAAAAATTATGGGATAACAAACCTTCGGGATAAAGGTTTTTATAGGGCATATAATGAAGCAAGTTTTATTTTCGATTATTTGTTTTTGTGCAATTTACATTGAAGTATATGCACAGAAAGACACTATTACTAACAACCAACTCAATGAAGTAGTTGTTCAAGCTAATAAAAGGTTAGTTAGAAATTCTACCGCATTAAAGGTTACTACTATCAATGATTCTATTATTGTTAATAATTTAGAATCGTTTACTTCTTTATTACGTTATAATACGTCATTATATTTAAGAGAACACGGTGTTGGTGGTACCAGTTCTGCAAGATTTAGAGGAACAAGCTCCTCTAATACTGCAGTGTTATGGAACGGAATTAATATCAATTCGATAAATAATGGACAAACAGGGTTTAACTCATTAACTGTAGGTTTATATGATGAATTAAATGTTCGTAGTGGAGGAGGAAGTATAGAGTTTGGCTCGGGAGCTATTGGTGGAACCATACACTTAAACGATATTTTAAAATTTAATGAAGAAAAGAAATTTAAAAATCAATTGGTAGGTACTTTTGGCAGTTTTGCTACCATCAATAGTTTATATAAATTAAAGTACCAGTCTAAAACATACGCAGCAAACTTTGGAATTTCTTATAATGGTTCAGATAATGATTATCCATTTTTAAATTCAGAGTTTAGAAATGCCAATGGGGCGTATGATAATTACACTATCAACTTTTCAAATGCATATAAGTTTTCTGATGCATTAGTATTAGAGTTTTTTACGACTTATTATTTAGGAGATCGACTTTTATCAGGAGAGCTACCTAATCCTACAGCAGCTAATGATAAGTATCAAGATATCAATCAAAGAAATTTATTATCACTACAGTTTAAAAAAAATAATCTACGTTTAACTACAAGATTAGCCTATTTATTTCAAAAGTACAAGTATTTTGACGATAAGGAGTTAGATGCTTTTAATTTTGGAAGTTCAGATCGGATTTTTGCAGATGTAACGATAGATTATACATTCCCTTCTCTACAGGCTACGCTTAGTTCAAACACACGTTTTGAAAGCGTATATGGTAGAACAGATCAAATTTCAGAGAGAAACAGACAAGAGTTTTCCCAGTCACTGATTTTTAACCACAATCTTAAACGTAGTTTTTCTTACGATATAAAAGTGCGAAAAGATTACAATTCTGATTTTGACGTTCCATTGAGTTATGCTTTTGGTTTTAAGTTGAAACCTATTTCTCATTTCTTTTTACGAGCAAATACTTCTAGAAATTATAGGGTCCCAACCTATAATGATCTGTTTTGGCCAGGACAAGGTAATCTGGATTTAGTTCCTGAAACTTCGTTACAAGGAGAAGTAGGAATTGGATATCAATCGAAAAAAGTCAATTTAGATATAGCTTACTTTACTATCAACACAGAAGATAATATCGTTTGGATGCCAGGAGGAGACCCAAATAGACCTGGAGTATGGACACCTGTAAATATTGAAGAAACACTGAATCAAGGTATTGAAGCATCTTTTAATTTTAGTCACAGCTTTTTAGATCAATTTGCAACAAATTTTTCTATGAACTATACCTATGTAGATGCTACAAATAAGAACACAGAAAAATCACTTCCATTTGTACCTAAGCATATTGCTAATACTAATGTGAGTGTTAGCTATAAACGTTTATCAATTTTTTATCAAAACCTATTCAACGGAAAAATTTATACTACAGAAAGTAATCATGAAGATTTTGTAGTTGATAATTTTAATGTCTCAAATATAGGATTACGTTATAATTTCATAAAAACAGAAAAACAAAACATGAGCATAGGGGGAAAGGTGAACAACCTTTTCAATACAGATTATGTAATCATTCAGAATAGACCTATGCCAGGTATTAACTATAATTTAAACATAAACTATACATTCTAAAAATGAAGAAAATTAATTTTTTAAAAGTATTATTATTTTCAGGACTTTTATTTTTCATCTCTTGTAGTGATGATAATGAAAAACAATTACCGAGAGGAGATTATGAAAATGGAATTTTAGTAAGTGGAGAAGGATCAGGAGCAGGAACAGGTTCAGTTTCTTTCATTTCTAATGATTTATCAAATACTGAGAGTAAGATTTATAATAAAGTAAATGGAACTGATTTAGGTACTTTTTTACAATCTCTAGCATTTGATGACGATAAAGCTTATATAATAGTAGACAATCAAAATACAATTACAGTTGTAGATAGATTTACTTTTGAAAAGCTAGATGAAATAAATGAAGGATTAGAAAACCCTAGGTATATGACTGTAATTGGTAGTAAAGGATATATTACTAACTGGGGAAAAGGTTCTTTTGGAGATAATATAGATGATGATTTTATTGCAGTTGTAGATTTAAATACATTTAAATTAATAACTAAAATAGATGTGGCGGTTGGTCCTGAGAGAATAACTAATAATGGAGATAAAATATTTGTTTCTCATAAAGGAGCGTATGGTACAAATAATAAGATATCTGTAATTGATGCTGATAATAACAATGTAGAAAAAGTTATTGATGTAAAATTTAAGCCAGATGAAATGGATTTTACTGCTAATGGAAATTTAATTGTACTTTCTGGAGGAAATGAATCTTGGACAGGTAATGAAACAGTAGGAAGTATAGCTACTATAAACACAACAACTTTGGAAGTAAGTTCTGAAGTAGTTTTTCCTGATGGTGTTCACCCAGAATTAATGGTAATAGAAGGTAATACTATTTGTTATAGTATAGGAAATGATGTGTACATGATGTCAGTAACAGGGAATACATTACCACAAGCAAAAGTACTAACTGCCGTAGATGGATTCTTATATGGTATAGAATTAAACAATGGAAAGTTATATGCATTAGATGCTAGTTTTACTGATATAAGCAAAATGAATGTATTTAACTTAAGTACAATAACTAAAGAAACTACTTTAGATGCGCCGTTAGGAGCTTCTAAAATATATTTTAACTAGCTGAAACTTTCAGCTTAGTTTAGTTGTTCCTTATCTATCAAAAAAGGTTACCAATTCGGTAACCTTTTTTTATATCAATTTTTTAACTTCTTGTTTTATTATTGCCACTGCAGTTTCAGTTGGACTTTCAATTTGTGAATAGTCAATTAACAAATTTTCTCTAAGTTCTCTAGCATTATCGCTACTTTCAGCAGTAGTTCTAATTTTATTAATTATAGCTAATTTAGAACCAACTACAGCTTTCCATGCATTTTCATGAACATATAGCTGTTGTACCATATTATGCTCATATTCTTGTTCTATATTACCAATTAAAAGGTGTGCATAACTATCTGAATCTGTTCCAATAGGATTAATTCTGGTTAACAATTTTGCAGGATTCATACGCTCACAAAACAATAGTAAACGCTCATAAGCTTGTAATTTCATAGGCAAGCTTTCTCTTTTCTTTTGAATCAACGCTTCGAATTTTTTTTCGTTTTCATCTCTTTGTAAAAAAGAACTAAACATAAAATATGCTACACCTCCTGTAACTAAAGCAGGTAATGCAAAAGCTAGTCCTTCCATTATTTTGTCTTCCATGTATTCACTAAAAAATTAATTGTTTAAAAAATCAAATGTTAATTGTGTCATTGTTTTTACACCTAATAACATACCACTCTCATCGATAATAAAATCGGGGGTATGATGAGGATAAGGATTAGTATTACCAACGGTTTTACCTCCTAAAAAAAAGTAAAAACCAGGCACCTCTTTTTGAAAGAAAGAAAAATCTTCTGCTCCAGTAATGGCTTTAATTTCATGTACATTTTTTGTGCCTGCTACTTTTTGTAATGTTGGTAAAACTTGTTTAGTTAAATCTATGTCATTAAATGTTATTGGATACCCTTTTTCAATTTCTATAGAGGCTTCTGCTCTGTACGATTTTGCAATGGCAGGAACCATTTCCTTCATTCTATCATTAATCTGTTCTTGCATTCCATAATCCAAAGTTCTAATAGTGCCAATCATTTCAGCACTTTCAGGAATAATATTACTACGTACTCCAGAATCAATTTTTCCAACTGTAATTACAGCCCCTTCATTGGTTAAATCAACTTCTCTACTGATAATAGTTTGTAAACCATCAATAATTTTAGCAGAAATCATGATTGGATCTATACTAGCCCAAGGTCTAGAACCATGAGATTGTTTACCTTTTACGTTAATTTTAAAGGTTTGAGAAGCCGCCATAATTCCACCAGACTTATAACTTATAGTACCAACATCAAAACCAGAAGCAATATGCAATCCAAAAATAGCATCAACATTTGGGTTTTTTAGTACACCTTCTTTTACCATTAATTCTGCACCACCTTCTTCACCTTCTGGAGCTCCTTCTTCAGCAGGTTGAAAAATGAATTTAACAGTACCTTTAATTTGGTCTTTATGTTTTGATAAAATCTCAGCAACACCCATAAGAATGGCAGTATGTGTATCATGTCCACAAGCATGCATTACACCAACTTCTTTACCTAAGTAGGTTGATTTTACGGTAGATTTAAATGGTAAATCATTTCGTTCTATCACAGGAAGTGCATCAATATCAGCTCTTAAAGCTACTACCTTTCCTGGCTTACTACCTTCTAAAATTCCCACAACTCCAGTTTTAGCAACATTTTCTTGAGTTTTTATACCTAAGCTTTTTAAATGCTTAGCAATTTTTTTTGCCGTATTAAATTCTCTGTTTGAAAGTTCAGGATTTTGATGAAAATATCTTCTCCACTCAATAACTTTAGATTCAATCTCTTTAAAATCATTAGATAACTCTTGAGCAAAAGATGACATTAAAGATATGCTAAAGGTAAAAGTGAGAAAAAAAGATTTCATAAAGTAAAATGTATTTGAAGGGATGTAATGGTTTTGGTTTATCTTTATGTAAAGATACAATTTGTTTTCACATTTATTTATTGGGAAAAAGGTTAAATACTTGTGAATAAAATTTGAACTAATCTACATTCTAAACTAGAATTATTCCTGTATTTTAGCCTTTAAATTACTTTCAATCATATATTTCCATTGAGTACTTATATAGAACAACTTAACGAACCACAAAAAGCCGCTGTCTTACAGAAAGATGGGCCAATGATTATTATAGCAGGAGCAGGTTCAGGAAAAACAAGAGTGTTAACTTACAGAATAGCTTATTTAATGGAGCAAGGAGTAGATTCATTTAATATTCTGGCACTAACGTTTACCAATAAAGCTGCTCGAGAAATGAAAGAGAGAATTGCAAAAGTGGTAGGATACAGTGAAGCCAAGAATCTATGGATGGGAACCTTTCACTCTGTTTTTGCAAGGATATTAAGATCTGAAGCAGATAGGTTAGGGTATCCCTCTAACTTTACAATTTACGATTCGCAAGATTCAGTACGTTTGATTACTGCTATAATCAAAGAAATGAATCTTGATAAAGATCGATATAAACCTAAGCAAATTTTAAGCAGAATTTCGTCATTCAAGAATAGCTTAATTACTGTTAGAGCATATTTTAATAATTCCGATTTGCAAGAAGCAGATCTAATGGCGAGTAGACCTAAAGTAGGTGATATTTATAAAGAGTATGTAGACCGATGCTTTAAATCTGGAGCTATGGATTTTGATGATTTACTATTACGTACTAATGAACTTTTATCACGTTTTCCTGATGTACTAGCTAAATATCAAGATCGATTCAGATATATTTTAGTGGATGAGTACCAGGATACTAACCATTCTCAATATTTAATAGTAAGGGCACTAGCAGATCGTTTTCAAAATATTTGTGTGGTAGGTGATGATTCGCAAAGTATTTATGCCTTCCGTGGTGCGAATATTCAAAATATCTTGAATTTTCAAAAGGACTATCCTGATGTTAAAACATTTAAGCTAGAGCAGAATTATAGGTCAACCAGAAATATTGTTGACGCTGCCAATTCTGTAATAGCTAAAAACAAAACCCGGTTAGATAAAGAGGTATGGACAGCCAATGAATCGGGAGGGTATATAAAGGTAATGCGAACCATTTCTGATGGTGAAGAAGGTAGGTTTGTAGCACAATCCATTTTTGAAAATAAAATGAATTTGCAATTAACCAACAATGAGTTTGCTATTTTATATAGAACAAATGCGCAATCTAGAGCAATTGAAGATGCACTACGTAAAAAAGATATAAAGTATAAAATCTATGGAGGAATTTCATTCTACCAAAGAAAAGAAATTAAAGATTTATTATCGTATTTACGTTTGTTAATCAATCCAAATGATGAAGAGGCACTAAAACGTGTGATTAATTATCCTGCTAGAGGTATTGGTCAAACTACAATTGATAAGTTAACGATTGCTGCAAATCATTATAAAAAGTCAATTTTCGAAGTGATCTTAAATATGGCTTCTTTAGATTTAAAAATCAATACAGGGACTAAAACTAAACTTGAAAATTTTGCGAATATGATTCAGCGTTTTCAAATAGAGTCTCAAACTAAAAATGCATATGAAGTAGCTGATCAGGTAGTAAAACAAACACAATTAGTTAAAGATCTTCAGAAAGATGGCACTCCAGAAGGAATCAGTAAGGTTGAAAATGTTCAGGAATTATTAAATGGGATTAAAGATTTTATTACTGATAAAATCGAAGCTGGAGAAGATGCGTCTTTACCTATTTTTCTAGAAGATGTGGCCTTAGCAACAGACTTTGATAGTGATAAAAAAGATGAAACGCCTCGGGTATCTTTAATGACTATTCACTTAGCAAAAGGACTAGAGTTTCCATATGTTTATATTGTTGGTTTAGAAGAGAATTTATTTCCTTCGGCTATGAGTATGAATACCAGATCTGAACTAGAAGAAGAACGACGTTTATTTTATGTAGCCTTAACAAGAGCAGAAAAGCAAGCATATCTAACTTATGCACAAACAAGATATCGTTGGGGTAAACTTACTGATGGAGAACCCAGTCGTTTTTTAGAAGAAATCGATGATAAGTTTTTAGAATACATTACCCCTAAATTACCTGAACCTAGAGCGAATCGATTTATAGATGCAGATTTATTTGACGATGCTCCTAAAAAGATTCGTTTTCAAAAACCAATTCAAAAGAAAAGAAAAGAATTTTTAGATAAAAAATCAGGAAGCTTGATTCCTCAAAAAGGAAAAATGAAAAAAGTTTCTGAAGTTTCATCAACGAAAACAAACCTGTTTGATGGTGACGTAGCGGTAGGTAATATTGTTGAGCATAACAGATTTGGTAAGGGAGAGGTTGTAGGTTTAGAAGGAAAAGGCCCTAATAAAAAAGCAGAAATTCAATTCGCCACAGTAGGTAAGAAAAAACTATTATTACAATTCGCAAAATTGAAAGTTATAGGATAATAATAAAAATAGACTATGGGATGGAAAGCATCTATGTTGATTGTGAACTCCAACGAACAAGTTGAAGAAATTGAATTATTGAAAAAGCTTGGTTTTCATGAGCTAACATCAATAGGAAGTCACTTTTTTGAAGAGGTTATAAACCCTAATGAAGGCGAAGTATATATTGGAAGTTTTCAAGGGAATTTATTGATTTGTGCTCAAGATCTTCCTACTACTTTTTTAAATGAAATTATTTTAAAGGGAGAAAAAACCTTAACAGAAGCTTTTCCTGAAAATACTGAAATTTGCGCTATCGCGTTACATAGTGTAGTTAATTTTTGGGGATATTCAATTTCTAAAAATAAAGTAAAACTAAGAGTAAGAGGAGGTAGTGCCGAAAGCGGTACTTTTATCGAATATGGAGAACCTTTAAAAGAGGAAAAAGAGTTATTAGCAAAGGCTAAAACAATTCATGGAGAAAGATTGTTTCATTTCGATGAGGTATCTGACGAATACTTTACCGATGATCAGGTTGGAGAAAATTTTGTTTTTGAAATATCTAAAAGATATTTCAATGAAAGTATTGACACAAATTCATTACTTTTTGATACAAAATTAAAAGGATTTAAATTCAGGAAATCTTCTTTCAATCATCCTAAAAACACTAAAGAAGTTAATAAAAAAAGCAAATGGGTTAAATATCTGTTCATTATAATCGCTGTTATTATTTGGCAAATTCTAAAAAGGACAGTTTTTAAAGGTTAAATAGTAATTCAGAATTCATAATTAATCCTTACTTTGCGTTAAATAAATTAAGAGAATGACGTTTGATTTAGAATATAACTCAGGAAGAACTAAATTGATTATACCAGAATATGGTAGACATATACAAAAATTAGTAGATCACTGTATAAATCTACCTACAAAGGAGGAAAGAAATACAATGGCAAAAGCTATAATAGATGTAATGGGAAATTTACAACCTCATTTACGTGACGTTCCAGATTTTAAGCATAAATTATGGGATCAGTTGCACATTATGGCTGATTTTAAATTAGATGTAGATTCTCCTTATGAGCAACCTTCACAAGAAGAACTGAAAGAAAAACCTCAGTCATTACCTTATCCTAAATCTGCATCTAAATACAGATTCTATGGTACGAATATTCAAACCATGATAGACGTAGCATTAACTTGGGAGGATGGTGATATGAAAGAAGCGTTAGTGTATACTATAGCAAATCATATGAAGAAGTGTTATTTAAATTGGAATAAAGATAATGTAGATGACATTGTGATTTTTGATCATTTGTATGAATTATCAGATACTAAGATAGATTATAGAGAAAAAGAAGACGAGTTAGCAGATGTAAAAGTGCTATTGAAAAATAAAAACTCACAAGGAAAAAAGAAACCAACAAACAATAAAAATTCTAAAAACAGAAGAAAATAAATGGCATCTTTTAAAATAGAAGGAGGACATCAACTAAAAGGTACAATTACTCCTCAAGGAGCTAAAAATGAAGCTTTACAAGTTATATGTGCAGTTTTATTAACCCCTGAAAAAGTAGTGATCAATAATATCCCTGATATTATTGATGTGAATAAGCTTATTTTTATTCTAGGAGAATTAGGAGTTAAAATAGAAAAATTAAGCTCCAATTCATATAGTTTTCAAGCAGACGATATAAAATTAGAATATCTAGAAAGTCCTGAATTTAAAAGAGATGGAAGTTCTTTAAGAGGGTCTATAATGATCGTTGGTCCTTTGTTAGCAAGATTCGGCAAAGGGTATATTCCAAGGCCTGGTGGAGATAAAATAGGAAGACGACGTTTAGATACCCACTTTGAAGGTTTTATCAACTTAGGCGCAAAGTTTCGTTATAATAAAGAAGAGTATTTTTATGGTGTAGAAGCTGAAGATGGTTTAACAGGAACCGATATGCTTTTGGATGAAGCTTCAGTAACAGGTACAGCGAATATTGTAATGGCTGCTGTTTTAGCAAAAGGTACAACTACCGTTTATAATGCTGCATGTGAACCTTACTTACAACAATTAAGTAAAATGTTGAATAGTATGGGAGCAAAAATATCAGGTGTAGGTTCAAACTTATTAACTATTGAAGGTGTAGAAAGTTTAGGAGGTTGCGAACACAGAATTTTACCAGATATGATTGAGATAGGTAGCTGGATTGGTATGGCTGCTATGACACAATCAGAATTAACAATTAAAGATGTAAGTTGGAAAGATCTAGGGCAAATTCCCAATGTATTCAGAAAATTAGGAATTCAATTAGAAAAAAGAAATGATGATATTTTTATTCCTGCTCAGGAGAGTTATGAAATTCAAAACTACATAGATGGTTCTGTATTAACAGTAGCTGATGCTCCTTGGCCAGGTTTTACACCAGATTTATTAAGTATTGTATTAGTAGTAGCTACTCAAGCAAAAGGAACTGTATTGATTCATCAAAAAATGTTTGAAAGTAGATTGTTCTTTGTCGATAAATTGATAGATATGGGAGCTAAAGTAATTTTATGTGATCCACATAGAGCTACAGTAATAGGGCATAATCGTCAATCACAATTAAAAGCTACAAAAATGACATCACCAGATATTCGTGCTGGAATTTCATTATTAATTGCTGCTTTATCTGCAAAAGGAACAAGTATCATACATAATATAGAACAGATCGATAGAGGATATGAACGTATTGTTCCTAGATTACAAGCATTAGGTGCTAAAATAGAAAGAATAGAAGATTAAATTCGTACTTCAAGATAGAACATATAAGGAAAAGCGGCTTTTTAAGTCGCTTTTTTGTTTTCTTATATTTCTACATTAAAAAGAGTAAGGTTAAAAATTAATTACGACTCTATGAATAGAAAATCATGATGAACAAATATTTTAAAAATGAAAAAAATCGTCTTAACGCTATTTTTAAGTGTGTCTTTAGCTGTTTACTCTCAAACTGAAGCAGAAAAATTTACGTCTAGTATAGAAGATACACATCAAAAATCTACTTTTTTAAGTAAAAAATATATCTCTTATAAAATCGATATTAAATTCGGAGGTAAAGATTATATGAAAGGAACTATAATTCAAGAACCAGGAGGAGGGAAGATTAAAATTCTTAAAGAAGATGGAGCTACCATTATTTTTGATGGATCTAATGTTTATGGTAAAGGAATTCCAGCTAAAGCCAAAGGAGGCGCTAGATTTGATATTTTTACTTGGTCTTACTTTCTAGGTTTACCTTATAAATTAAATGATAAAGGTACATTGTGGTCTAATTTTGAAAACAATAAATGGGGTAAAGAAAACTTGAGTACAGGTAAATTAGCTTTTGCATCAGGAACTGGTGATGCGCCAGATGATTGGTATGTAATCTATAAGTCTAAAAGTAATAGATTAGAAGGAGCAGCTTACATTGTTAGTTTTGGTAAAGGAAAAGAAGCAGCAGAAAAAGAACCACATGCTGTAAAGTACAATAGTTACAAGGTAGTTGAAGGTATTCCTTTTTCTACGAATTGGACTTTCCATTTATGGAACTTAAAAGAAGGATATACGGACCAAATAGGTGAAGTAAGTATTACAGATATCACTTTTATAAATGAAGTTGATTTTACTATTCCTGAAGGAAGTGAATTAATTAATGCGCCAAAGTAATAAAATACTGGAGAAATAGCTACCTGGGTAGTTTCCAACAAAAAATGCGTCTGATCTTCAGACGCATTTTTTGTATAAAAATAAATTTTATATCGTTTCTTCACAAGTGTAAACTTGAGGACAACCTATTAGTTTTTGGCAATACAAAGGTCCAGTAACTCTTCCTGCACAATCGCATCCACACTTACTTAAATCTCCGTAACCGATTAAATCGATTCCTCCGTTTACTTCTTGTTGTTGTGCTTTACTTAATTGAGTAGCACCCGGTACATTTAAAAATGATTTTTTCATAATTTCCAAAGGGACTTTTTAAATTAATATTTGATTAAACTGTTTTAAAAATAATAAAGTAATTTCTTAAAAAAGTAGCATTACATAAAAAAAAATGTTAAAAAAAAGGCATCTAAATTCTAGATGCCTTGGAGTTAATGTATTTCAGTGATTTAGCTTTTTTTAGAACCTTCAGCAGTTTCTTTTTTATGCTCTTCTAACATTTTAGAATCTTCAGCTTTAACTGTTTCGTGATCTTTCAGCATTTTTTTATGTTCTTCAATCATTTCAAGATGTTCTTTCTTTAATCTCTCATGATCTTTAGTCATTTCTTCTAAGCTAACTTTTCCGGTGGCATGTTTCTCTTCTAGTACCTTATGTTCTTCTACAAGGCTTTTGTGTTTTTCAATTAAAGAGTTATGAGAAGTTAAGATAGCAGCATGAGTTTTCTCGTTTACGACATGAATTGAATCATTTTCAAGATCTTTATGAGTTGCAATCATTGTGCTGTGATCATCACTCATAGCTGCATGTTTTTTTTCAAGCTCTTCATGAGTATTCATCATTACTTCGTGTTCAGCAAGTAAAGCTTTATGTTCTGGACTTTCAGCAGGATTTTTTTTACAAGATGATAACGTGATTATCATTGCAAATAAAACTAAGTTTAGGAGACGTTTCATAATGTTTATAATTTATAGTTCTTTATAATATAATAACCAGTATTCTTTTTCTTTAGTATAAATATGTCATATTGACACAGTTTCTCTATTGGCAATATTCTTGCTACTACAAAGTGTAATTAAAATTAAATTGAAGTATTTACCATGAGTAAAGATGAATATACTAGAGAAGATGAACTAAAGGATGCTATCGATAATGCTGAATTAGAAACCAATACTGAAGATACTACAAGTGTTGAAGGAGAAGCAAAAGAAGTAGTAAATGAAGAAACTACTGGACCAAGTTCAGAAGATTTATTACAAGCAGAAAAAGATAAATATCTACGTTTGTTTGCTGAGTTCGAAAACTATAAAAAAAGAACTACTAAAGAGCGAATTGAATTATTTAAAACAGCAAGTCAGGAATTAATGACAGTTTTACTGCCAGTTTTAGATGATTTTGAAAGAGCACTGACACATATTGAAGATGACAAGGAAGCAGAAGAGCTTAGAAAGGGAGTTTTATTGATTTATCAAAAGTTATTAAAAACCCTTGAGCAAAAAGGATTGACTGCTATTGAAGTAAATCAAGGAGATACTTTCGATGCAGACACTCACGAAGCTATTACTCAAATACCAGCACCTTCAGATGATTTAAAAGGAAAAATAATTGATTGTGTAGAAAAAGGGTACAAGTTAGGAGATAAGATCATTCGTCATCCAAAAGTTGTAGTAGCACAAGCATAAATCAATTATTAATTATCAATTATCGGTTATCAATAGTGTATTGTTAATGGTTAATTGTCAATTGAAAAGACATGGCAAAACAAGATTATTACGAAATATTAGGAGTTTCTAAGTCTGCTACTCAAGCAGAAATTAAAAAAGCATATCGTAAGATGGCTATTAAATACCATCCAGATAAGAATCCTGATGATAAAAGTGCTGAAGAAAAATTTAAATCATGCGCCGAAGCTTATGAAGTATTAAGTGATGAGCAGAAGAAGGCGCGTTATGATCAATTCGGACATGCTGCTTTTGAAGGTGGAGCAGGAGGTTTCGGTGGTGGCGGAATGAATATGGATGATATCTTTAGCCAGTTTGGAGATATTTTTGGTGGTGCTTTCGGTGGTGGTTTTGGAGGCTTCGGCGGTGGTGCCAGACAAGCACGAGTAAAAGGAAGTAATCTTCGTATTAGAGTAAAACTTACTTTAGAAGACATAGCGAATGGTGTAGAAAAGAAGGTAAAAGTTCGTCGTAAAAAGCAAGCAGATGGTGTAACTTATAAGGTTTGTCCAACCTGTAAAGGTTCAGGTCAACAAACAAGAGTTACCAATACAATTTTAGGAAGAATGCAAACCGCTACAACATGTAGTACATGTCATGGGGCTGGAGAAGTTATCGATAAAAGGCCAAGCAATGCAGATGCTCAAGGTTTAGTAGTAGAGGAAGAAACAGTAACTATAAATATTCCTAAAGGAGTTGTTGAAGGGGTACAGTTAAAAGTTGGAGGTAAAGGAAATGAAGCTCCAGGTAAAAATTCAATCCCAGGAGATTTATTAGTACTGATTGAAGAAGTACCGCATGAAACTATTAAGAGGGAAGGAAGTAATTTACATTACGATTTATACATAAACTTTTCCGAAGCAGTTTTAGGAACATCAAAAGAAATTGAAACGGTAACAGGTAAAGTAAAAATTAAAATTGAACCAGGTACCCAATCAGGAAAGATTTTAAGATTAAAAGGTAAAGGTTTACCAAGTATTGAAAGTTATGGAATAGGGGACTTCTTAATTCATATTAATGTTTGGACTCCTCAAGAGCTAACTAAAGACCAACGCAAATTTTTTGAGTCGATGTTAGTAGATGAAAATTTTTCACCTAACCCTCAAAAAACAGATAAATCGTTCTTTGATAGAGTTAAAGACATGTTTTCTTAAAAAAATGAACATTTTTTTTACTTTTATTTTGTGAGTAATTAAAAATGTTCTATATTTGTAGTGTCTAAGAGACGTCTTAGATACTTTTTCTTTTTCATAGCAATTTTCCCACTCAATCTTTGAGTGGGTTTTTTTATGAAACACGATTACAAAAATATTGGCAGACCAACCTTATCGCTTTACTCTGAATTTGTTTCAGATTAAAGAGGAAAGTCCGGACACCAAAGAGTAAGCATAGCGGATAACATCCGTCCAGTGTAAACTGAGGACAAGTGCAACAGAAAGAATGTACAGGTAATGCTGTAGTGAAATCAGGTAAACTCTATGCGGTGCAATGCCACGTATATTAGAGCTCGAGTGTTACTCGCACAATTCTAAGGGGTAGGCAGATAGAGATTGATAGTAATATCAGTACTAGATAAATGATAAGGACCTTTTAGGTAACAGAATCCGGCTTATTGGTCTGCTTTTTTATATCTATTTAGAATTAATATAAAAAAAGTATTATTTAAAAAACTAAGTCAAAATTGCTAGATGCTCAATAAATGATTTTATTTTAATTCTATTTTTAACAAATCTTCATTTTAGAACTTGTTTTTTGCTAAATCCTTATATAGCAGTTTGGTTTATACTTTGCTTTAAAAATAAAACCTAAAATCGTACTTTTGTTGGGTTAAATTTATCGAAATCGATTGCATTAGTGTACGGTAATCATTTTCCTAAGCACATAGAATTCAATTTACATTTTGTATTGATTTAACACTCAACTAGAAACATGTGACAGGTGAAAATCTGTACAAACGACACTGTACAATTAACTCAGGCAATAATGAATTGTTTATGATTTCTACATTGCCTTTAACATTGAAAAGTTTTCTATTTTATGAACTACCAAGATTACCTTAAAGAGATTGAAGAAAGAAAAGGACAAGGACTTCATCCAAAACCAATAGATGGAGCAGAATTATTAAGTGAAGTTATTGAACAAATTAAAGACGTTCAAAATCCACACAGAAAAGAATCTCTTAACTTTTTTATTTATAACACCTTACCAGGTACCACAAGTGCAGCTGGAGTAAAAGCAAAGTTTTTAAAAGAAATTATTCTTGGAGAAACTAATGTAGAAGAAATTTCTTCTGACTTTGCGTTTGAACAACTATCTCACATGAAAGGGGGACCTTCTGTTGAGGTATTATTAGATTTAGCTTTAGGAAGCGATACTACTATAGCTACTGAAGCTGCCAAAGTACTAAAAACTCAAGTGTTTTTATATGAAGCTGATACAGAGCGCCTAGAAAACGCAATGAAATCAGGAAGTGCTATTGCTAAAGAGATTATAGAAAGTTACGCACAAGCTGAATTCTTTACAAAACTACCAGAGATACAAGAAGAAATTGAAGTAGTTACTTATGTTGCTGGAGTTGGAGATATATCTACTGATTTATTATCACCTGGAGCAGATGCACACTCTAGATCTGATCGTGAATTACACGGGCAATCTATGTTTGAGCATAACAAAGACATGCAAAATGAATTATTAGCATTACAAAAGGAACATCCAAATAAACGTGTAATGTTGATTGCTGAAAAAGGAACTATGGGAGTTGGTTCATCAAGAATGTCAGGTGTTAATAACGTGGCTTTATGGACAGGTATTCCTTCTAGTCCATATGTGCCTTTTATCAATATTGCACCAGTAATTGCTGGTACTAATGGTATTGCTCCAATTTTCTTAACAACAGTTGGTGTAACAGGAGGTATTGGTATCGATCTTAAAAACTGGGTGAAACAAAAAGATGAAAATGGAAATACTATCGTAGATGAAGATGGTGATCCAATTTTAAAAGAAGTTTATTCAGTTGAAACAGGTACAGTTTTAACAATCAATACAAAAGAAAAGAAATTATATAACGGAGATACTGAATTAAAAGATATCTCAACTGCATTAACTCCTCAAAAGATGGAGTTTATTAAAGCAGGAGGTTCTTACGCAGTTGTTTTCGGTAAAAAATTACAAACTTTCGCATGTAAATCGTTAGGTATTGATGTACCTCAAGTATATGCACCTTCTAAAGAAATCTCTATTGAAGGACAAGGTTTAACTGCTGTTGAGAAGATTTTCAATAGAAATGCAGTAGGAAATACTCCAGGAGTAACGTTACATGCGGGTTCTAATACTCGTGTAGAGGTTAATATTGTAGGATCTCAGGATACTACTGGTTTGATGACTTCTCAAGAATTAGAAATGATGGCTGCGACTATTATTTCTCCAATTGTAGATGCTGGTTATCAGTCAGGATGTCATACCGCTTCTGTTTGGGATGATAAGTCAAAAGCTAACATTCCAAGATTAATGAAGTTTATGAACGACTTCGGATTAATTACTGGACGTGATCCAAAAGGAGTTTATCATGCAATGACGGATGTAATTCACAAAGTATTAAATGATATTGCTGTTGATGATTGGGATGTAATTATTGGTGGTGATTCACATACAAGAATGGCAAAAGGTGTTGCTTTCGGAGCTGATTCTGGAACAGTAGCTTTAGCTTTAGCAACAGGAGAGGCAACTATGCCAATTCCTCAGTCTGTTAAAGTTACATTCAAAGGAAACATGGTTCCATACATGGATTTCCGTGATGTAGTACATGCTACACAGCAACAAATGTTAGATCAATTTGAAGGAGAAAATGTATTCCAAGGAAAGATTATTGAAGTACATATTGGAACTTTAACTTCTGATCAAGCATTTACATTTACAGATTGGACTGCTGAAATGAAAGCAAAAGCTTCTATCTGTATTTCTGAAGATGAAACATTAATTGAATCATTAGTAATTTCTAGAGATCGTATTCAAATTATGATTGATAAAGGAATGGATAATGAGAAGCAAGTATTACAAGGTTTAGTTGACAAAGCTAACAATCGTATTGCTGAATTAGAATCTGGAAGCAGACCAGCTTTAAAACCAGATGCTGATGCTAAATATTATGCTGAAGTTGTTATTGACTTAGACAAGATTGTTGAGCCAATGATTGCTGATCCAGATGTAAATAATGAAGATGTATCTAAGCGTTATACTCACGATAATATTCAACCATTATCTTTCTACGGAGGAACTAAGAAAGTTGATTTAGGATTTGTTGGATCATGTATGATTCACAAAGGAGATATGAAAATTTTAGCTCAAATGTTAAAGAACATTGAAGCGCAACAAGGTGAAGTTAAATTCAATGCTCCATTAGTAGTTGCACCTCCAACGTATAACATTGTTGATGAGTTAAAAGCAGAAGGTGATTGGGATGTTTTAGCAAAGTATTCAGGTTTTGTATTTGACGATGATGCACCAAAAGGAGCAGCACGTACAAAATATGAAAACGTATTATACTTAGAGCGTCCAGGATGTAATTTATGTATGGGTAACCAAGAAAAAGCGGAACCAGGAGATACGGTAATGGCTACATCTACACGTTTATTCCAAGGTCGTGTGGTAAGAGATTCTCAAGAGAAAAAAGGAGAATCTTTATTATCATCAACGCCTGTAGTTGTATTATCTTCAATTTTAGGTAGAACTCCTACTTTAGAAGAATATCAAGCAGCTGTTGAAGGTATTGTGTTAACTAAATTCAAGCCATCACAAAAATTATTAGTAGTTTAATTAGAAATATTAATATAGCTTTAAAAAAATCCTGAGTTTATGAACTCAGGATTTTTTGTTGTTATAGGAATCTAAACAATCATGTTAAATGTGAATAATACGATTTTTGGAATATAATTTCGCATACATATTTTTGTCACTTCGAGTGAAATTATTCGTAAATAA
>NZ_MSMP01000041.1 GCF_001936575.1 Tenacibaculum agarivorans | reverse complement strand
TTCACCATGAATTTAGCTTGGAAAACAACAGATTGCTTTGTTTCACTCGCAATGACGGTTAGTAAAATTAAAAACAAAATGAAAACACTTACAAACAATTACATATTTAAAGCATTAGATGCATATCCATATGATTTAGAAGAAGCAATGGAAGCATTAACTTATGCATTAGCTTACGATGAGAAAAATACCATGGTATTGTGTTTACTAGGACGTATTTATGCTGAAAACTTGTATAACTATGAAAAAGCTAAAAGTTATTATGCTGAAGCTTTAGCTGAAGATATCAATGCATTTCATATTTATCCTCATTATATCAATGTGTTATTATGGAATGAAGATTTGGAGGAAGCTGGAAAATTAATTGATTTTGCTTTAACAATTAAAGGATCTGATAAATCAGTTTTATATGTTAAGAAAGCTATTTTATTAGAGATGAAAAAGGAATATAAAAAAGCATTAAAACAATTAGAATTAGCAAAAACACATACATACAATAATGGATTTATTTCTGATATAGAAGCTGAAAAAGAACGTATACAAGATAAAATACCTAAAAAAAAGAAGAAGAAAAGAAAATAATTTTAACAACGTAAAAACAATGCGTAATAACGCTAAATATTTGCGCTGTAATTGTGAAAAAGATAAAAAAAGAGAAGAGGAGAGAAGATTGAAAAGGAAAGAAGCCTCATCATACTCCATGGATATGATGAGGCAATAATTTAAATGAATAAAAAAATGAAACAGATGAAAAAAAATAAAATACTTATAATAGATATTGAAGCTACTTGTTGGAATGGTAAAGTACCTCCAGGACAAGTAAGCGAAATTATAGAGTTTGGTATTTGTGAATTGAATACTGAAACTGGTGAAATAGCAAAGAACAAAGGAATTTTAGTAAAGCCTGAACGCTCAGAGGTAAGTTCGTTCTGTACTGAATTGACTACCATAACTCAAGATTTACTCGATAAAGAAGGAGTTTCTTTTACTGAAGCTTGTCAACAAATCCGAGAAGATTATAATGCTAAAGAATATGTTTGGGCAAGTTATGGTGCCTACGATTTAAAAATGATTAAAAATCAGTGTAAAGTCAGAAATGTTGAATATCCTTTATCGCAAGAACATATTAATGTTAAAGAATTTTTTACTGAAGTCAAAGGTTTAAGACGTAAAGTGGGTATGAAAGGAGCATTACATATTTTAAATATACCTTTAGAAGGAACGCATCATAGAGGTATAGATGATGCAAAAAACATTGCAAAAATTTTAGATTGGAGTTTGAAAAATAATTAATTTAGATACATAAATGTAGTATGAAAGTAGTTCTTTAAGAAGATAAAAGTTAAAGTTCTTTTATTAAAAAGTATTTTCTTTGTAAGATCAAAAAACCGTACGCTAATTTTATTCATATAAGATTTTTACTTAATAATGAACACATTAAAAATTTTAGTAGGGCTTATTTTCTTTAGTTATCAACTTACATCACAAGGTGTTGATTTAGAGAATTCTGAAAAAGAAAAGATACAAGAAGTTTTTGCACTTTTTAATACAGGTAAAGTTGAAGAGGCATATGCACAAGCTCATAAGCTCAAAAAGAGTTCTAAAACCACCTATGGAATTTCTAATGCTAATTTATTGTTAGCTAACTATTTTAAAAGTAAATCATTGATAGATTCTTCAATGATTTACGTTAATACATTCTTAAGACTCATAGAAAAGCACAATGATTCATTATCCACAAGAGGGAAAATTCTAGGGTATAAAATTTTAGGATCTAATTATAGTACACAAGGTTTATTTGATGAGAGTAGAAAGTGGTTTTTTAAGGGTATAGAAGAAACCAAAAAGTATAATGAAAAAGGGTTATACTATCAGCTTACATTCGGGCTGGCCAATGCTTATAATTATAAAGGAGAAACTACAAAAGCATTAGCGTTATTTAAAGAATGTTTGCAGTATAAAAAAAATAAAGAAATTGTTTACGGAAGTTATGTAAATATTGGAATAGCACATGCGAATAATAAAAACTACAAACTGTCCAATCAATACTTGGAAAAAGCACAAGATTTAAGTCGTGAAGAAGGAAATTTAAAAGCTTTAAGTGTCATACTTTTTAATCTTGCAGATAATGCGCAAGCATTAAATGAAAGAGCAAAAGCAATTTACTTATTAGATGAAGTTGTGAAAATTAGCACTCAAAAGCAATATCATAAATTACGTTTGAATGCTAAAATGAATATAGGTAGTAATTTTATATACCTTAAAGATTATAAAAATGCAGAACTAATTTTTTCAAATGCCTTAATAGATGCCAAAGAACTAAAGCTATTAAATGAAGAGGTAACGGCATTAGAGCAGTTAAAGTTTATCGCCTTAGAAAAGCAAGACTATAAAAAGGCTTATACATTTTCAAACCAATTATCTAAAGTCAAAAAAAATATAGCGGAAAAACAAAATTTAGACGAAATTAGAGAGTTAGAAGTCCGATATGAAACCTTTAAAAAAGATAAGGAAATACAGATTCTAAAAATAGAAAAAGAAAAGAAAGCTCTACTAACCTCAAAACAAAAAAGTATAAGAAATATTATCATTATTGCACTTGTAGTATTGTTAATTCCTGTGATTATTTCATTGATTATTTATCGTCAAAAACTATCCACACAACAAAAAATGCAGCTCAAAGACAATGAACTTAGCAATCAGAAGATAGAGAAATTAATGAAAGAGCAGGAGTTAAAATTGGTAAAAGCTAATTTAGTAGGACAAGAAAATGAGCGTAAAAGAATAGCAAAAGAAATACATGATAGCATAGGTGGAAATCTAGCAGCTATAAAACTTCAGGTTAAAAACCCAAAATTAAGTCAGCAAATTAATGAAACCTATGAAGAGCTAAGAAGTCTTTCTCACGATCTTATCAAAAAGAAACTAGTAAAAGATACATTTTATAATATTTTAGAAGGATATATAAAGAATATCTGCAATGCTAGTAATATAGAACTCGTTTTTGAAGTGAATCCTAAAGGAGAGGAATTACACATTAAAGAAGATGTAGAAATTGAATTATTTAAAGTTATTCAAGAATTAATGACCAATGTAATTAAACATGCAAAAGCTAAAACCATTGAGTTTCATATGAATTTGTATGAAGATAATTCCCTTAATGTACTTTTTGCTGATGATGGAGTAGGTTTTGATATCACCAAAAAAGAGGAAGGTTTAGGTTTAGCTAGTGTAAGAGAACGAGTAAGAAACATTAATGGAATCTTGCAAATTGATTCATATAAAGGAACCATAGTAAATATAATGATTAAAAATGCTAGATCTAAACTTCAAGAGTCTTTAGAATTCGAAAACGTTTTACTGAAATAAGCATTTAAAAATGTTAAATTTTTAGTAAAATAAATAAACCCCCTGATTTCAGGGTAAACTAGGATTTTAGATTTAATTAAATTGGCAATAATTAATTAAATAAAATTTAAAAACTATGTTTTCAAACATTCGTAATTTAGGTAAATCCCTAAGCAAAGCAGATCAAAAAGAAGTAAATGGAGGATTAGATTTTCTACAACCAATTTGTGGAGGAGATGGTTCTTTTATTTACCAAGGAGGAGTAAAGGTATGTTGTTATGTACCAAACCCAAATCCTAGGTTTGGTGGAGGTACTTACATTTGTTAATCAAAAGAAGTCCCTAAAAGGAATCTCTTTTTTTAAGAGTTAAAAATTCTGATTTTGTGTTTATACTTATATAGAGCACAAAATCAGTTTTTTTATACAATTAAAGTAAAAAACTATTTAAAAGTATAGGTTAATTTTAGTGTTGGAGTATTGTCAAGTAAGCCTGTAGAAAACTTTAAATTACTCTCTTTATCGAAAGGCTTTGTAAAAATGTAACTCATTCCCGTTCCAATTATTGCTCCAGCTAATACGTCCCATCCATCGTGTTTGTTCGCTTGAATACGAGAAAAACCTACATAACCAGCTAAAACATAAGCGGGAGCACCATATTTCCATCCATATCTTTTTTGAATAAAAGCTGCACTTGCAAAAGATATTGACGTATGTCCTGAAGGAAAACTGTTCAAACTTTCTCCATTCGGACGTTCTTTATCTATTAATAATTTCATTCCCCAAGTTATAGCGATAGTACTAACTAATGATTTTGAAAACTGTAGTGTCCCTTTTTGACCATCTTTCCATATAAATGTTGAAGTTAGCGATAATGCAGGGAGTAGACCAACCAATACATCTCCAGTTGTTTCATGAAATTTTTCAGTAGAAGTTAATTCTTGTTGCGCGAAAGAAAGTTGACTTTTAATTATAAATAAAAAGATAAAAATGAATTTAGATATTTTTTTGATCATTTGTTTTAAATTGATAAAAAGGGGAACCTAATAGTAACAATTGTACTGAATTTAAAAGGCTTTATTGTTAAAAAATTGATTGAATTTTATGATGATTCAAAAATACTACCTTTTAAAAAGAAAGTGTCAATATTTAATTTAGGAAGCATTATTCATTAGATGAATAGCCTAAATGTGAAGTTAATAAATAAAATAATAAGAATAATTATAAAAAATAATTAGTTTTGCAACAGAATTATGAATAGTACAGCAGTACATAGCAAACAATTAGGACTTTGTTCTTATGATTTTCGCCCGAGAATTAAGCGAAAAGGGATGCTATGTGTACAATTTTAAAGAATGATTTAAATAAATTAGAATAAAAAATATACAAATGAAAGCGTCCAATTGAATTGGACGCTTTTTTTATGAAAAAAATTTAAAAAAGAAAATGCGCAATTAAAAGAAATAACATAAAGCGATAAAAACTGAAAACAATTGAGAGACAGGCCTTTGTGAACATGTTAAAAATCCGTTGAAAAATGGATAGGAAATCTATTGTCTTTTTTTGTTTAAACAATTGATAATTAATAAAATAAGTCTATTTTTTATTTGTGTAATTGAAAAATACATTTCATATTTGCATCGTCAAAACAAACAAAAAGACATTTAGAAAAACAATATAAAATGAAACAATATTCAAAACATAGTATAGCATGTCACTTCCGATTTAGAACACCGGAATTAGATCTTCAGTTATGTGGAGATAGATTATTCATTTTATCAAAGGAGATATATTATGACGATATAAATTAATATAAAATTTATATATATAATAACACAAAAGCATCTCCGTAAAACGAGATGCTTTTTTTATGAAAAATGACAAGGTGGCTGAAAGGTTAAGGCGGTGGACTGCAACTCCACTTTTTATGAGTTCGAATCTCATTCTTGTCTCGTTGATTGAAATAATTTCAAACTTGTTTGAAAATTATGTAAATCCAAAACTAGGCTAAATGAGATGCCAAGCAATCTCATTCTTGTCTCGATGATAATTACAATAATCAATTATCGATAAACAGTTATCAAAAAATTATTGATGACTGATCACTGACAACTGATAACTGAAAAAATGGTTCATTGCGGTTAATGGTTAACCTTCCCGACTGTCTCTCGGGAGATACGAGTTCGATTCTCGTATGAACCGCTAAACTGAGAAGATAACGATTGGTTGTTTACCTGCTTTGGATGCAGGAGGTTGTAGGTTCGAGTCCTGCTTCTCAGACTAAATCTAGAAAGGAGAGTGTGTTTAATGACTTGGGATGATTTGTGAATTATTCATGGCTGAAGAAGGAAAAGAGATATCCCAAGTCATTTAAAATGAGGTATAACTCAGTTGGTAGAGTACTGTGCTTTTAACACAGAAGTCTTGGGTTCGAATCCCAATGCCTCACTAAGTAAGTGTGAAGTATTTCAGTAAACAGTTGACAGTATATTTTTACTGATTACTAAAAAATAAATGGTGGTTTTAGTTTAACTGGTAAAACGTCTCATTGTGGATGAGAAGAATAGGGTTCGAGCCCCGGAATCACCCAAAAAGGAACAATAGCAAAGTTGGTCAATGCGTCGGTTTGAAGCACCGAAGATATAGGTTCGAACCCTATTTGTTCCACAAAAAAAGAGAAATTAAAAAGTAGGAAAATGAAAATTGTTAATCAGAAATGGAGAAATTTTAGTGGTAAAGTGTTCAATGAACCAATTACTACAATTATTGAAAATGCAATTGTTAAAGAACAAAGTGAAGGTTATAATCTAAAAATTTGTGTAGGATCAGATTCTCAAGCCTATAAATCTCATATTGAGTATGCAACAGCAGTTGTAGTACTAAGAGAAGGAAAAGGTGGATTTATGTTTATGAGAAATTTAAAAGGAACAAAACAAATTAGTATTAAAGAATGTATGTTGAAAGAAGTGACTATGTCTGTTGAAGTAGCCTATGCTATTTGTAATATTTTAGATAAGTATAATGTAGCTTTAGAGGTACACGCTGATATCAATACAGATGCTAAGTTTCAATCTAATGTAGCTTTAAAAGATGCGATGGGATACATTTTAGGAATGGGGTTTGAATTTAAAGCAAAGCCTTATGCATTTGCAAGTTCGTCATGTGCAGATAAAGTAGTTTGATGTTTCTTGTACTAAAATCAATAAAAAATTTGAATTCTTTTTTACTACGCAAAAACAATGCGCAATACTGTGTAATATTTGCAGTGTAATTATGAAAAAGATAGAAAAGAGGAGGGAAGATTGAGAAGAAAAAGTAGGCCTCACTATATCGGGGAATATAGTGAGGCAAAGTTAAAAGTTCATTGAAAAATAATAAATGTCATTCTGAAGACACTATGATGAAGGAATTTGTAAAATCAAAATAGATTATTTCAGTGTATTTACAATGAATGAATTAATAAACCTCTTTAGCATAAAGGGAAGTGCTGTGGTAAAAGACTTTTATTCGTAACCATGGAGTGATTGGATGATGTTGTTAGTAATCTACTTACTAATGAATAGAATTTGCAGAAGCACCGAAATACACAAGATGTAGTGTAGGGAAGCGCATTTAGAGCCAATCTGCCTTAATAAAAGGAGTATCAGTTCGAATCTGATAAGAGGTACAAAAGTTCATTGAAAAAATAATAAATGTCATTGCGAACGGATCCTGAGCTTATCGAAGGGGAACTGAAGCAATCTTTGTCTTAAAAACGAGATTTTCGTTATTGATAAAAAATCATTATGACAAGAAAATATCAAGCGAGTCTAGTTGGGTGTTTCTGTATAGCACTATTGTATACAACTTTGCATTTGTGTATTAGGTTTGTATGTACAACTTGACTTGAAGGTTTCGGTTATTTGCCAAAAAATAATCTCACTCTATAGGTCACGGGTTCGAATCCCGTCATAATCTAATGGTTATGTAGTTCAGTTGGTTAGAACGATAGATTTTTGCACAGGTTCGAATCCTGTCGAGACTATGAAATGAGTCTCGTAGCTCAATTGGCTAGAGCACCACATTTATAACGTGGGTTAATTCAACTTGATATAATCAGGTTACTACACTGTCACTGTAGGTTTGTATAAAGCTGATCATCTTTTAAAACTGATCTCAAAATAAATGAAGTGTTGTTAATGAGTTGTTTTTAACAACACTCATAAACATACCTTGCTGTATTCATCTAGTAATACATGAAATATAGACTTTTTATATGTCAGTTAACTATGAATTATGATAGTTAATCCATTTATAAAAACAATATGTAGATAGTTTTACAATGAGTATGTCCGTAGGTTTAAGAGCATTAATAATGCTTCATTTAACTTAAAAAAGAAATTAAAATACGATTGAAAATATGTGGTTTCAATCCGTTGATAACGAAATAAAAAATTAATACATATAGAAAATGAAAAGAGTAAGAATTCAACAAGGAAAAGTAGGATTAGTTTTTAAAAATGGAAACTATCTAAAAATAATTACTGAAGGAGTACATTGGTTAGGATTTTATGAAAGTGTGGATGTATATGACCTAAGACAACAATTTTATTCAACAGTAGCATTAGAAATTTTATTGCAAGATGAAAGTTTAGTTAATATGTTGGAGGTAATTGAAGTAAAAGATCATGAGTTAGTTCTATTGTATGAAAATGAAAATTTCAAATCTATTTTACAAGCAGGAAGACATGTATATTGGAAAGGATTGATAAATAGAACATTTGTACGAATAGATACAAGTAAAATTGATATAACTGAAGCTATTGATACCTCTTTATTTTCAAATTATGAATTAGCGAAGCATGTTAGAGTTTTTGAAGTATTTTCTTATGAAAAAGCGGTATTACTAATTGATGATGTGTATACTAAAACTTTAACAAGCGGAACCTATAGGTTTTGGAAAAACAATATCTCAGTTAAGGTAGGAAAAGTAGATACTCGTCAATTGCAACTAGAAATTGCAGGTCAAGAATTATTAACTAAAGATAAAGCGAATATTAGAATTAACTTTTATACCAATTATAAAGTTACGGATATAGAAAAAGCGTTATTAGCTAATAAAGACTATGAAAAACAATTATATGTAGCTATGCAGTTGGCTTTGCGTCAATATGTAGGTCAATATTCATTAGATGAATTACTAGAAAATAAAGAAAACATTTCTGCGGTAGTGTTGGAAGCTACTAAAGAAGTAGCAGAAAAATTAGGTGTAATCATTCTATATTGTGGAATAAGAGATATTATTTTACCAGGTGATATGAAGGAAATTATGAATCAGGTATTAGTAGCTCAAAAGAAAGCACAAGCAAATATTATTACAAGACGAGAAGAGACTGCTTCTACCAGAAGTTTATTAAATACAGCAAAATTGATGGAAGAAAATGAAATGTTGTTTAAATTAAAAGAAATGGAATATGTAGAGAAAATTGCAGATAAAATTGGAGAAATTACTGTTTCTGGAAATGGTAATATGGTAAAACAGCTTAAAGAAATTTTTGCTGTAAATAAATAAAGTTCTCAGATACAGAAGGATTCAATAGTACAAAACAGTACAGAATCCTTCTTTTTATTTTAATTAAGCTCCAATTCGGGTTCTATTACTGTGGGTATTTTGAGTTCAAATTGTGTTCCATTGGCTTTTTCTGATGAAACTTTGATATTACCATTATTCATTTCAATAAAACGATGTACAAGGTTTAAACCTAAACCAGAACCTTGTTCTCCTTGAGTTCCTTTTGTCGTGTATTTATTTTCTATATTGAATAAAGAGTTTAATTGCTCTGTAGTCATTCCAACTCCAGTATCACTAACAGAACAAACTAAATTTCCATCTTTTTTTTGACATGATATTTGAATTTTACCTTGTTCAGTATATTTCAATGCGTTTCCAATTAAGTTTCTAAATATTACGTGAAAAGCACCTTTGTCAAAAACAATTTGTATCGCTTCCTCAGCAACAATTTCAATATCTATTTGTTTGTATTTTGCTTGCTGTTCATAGCCAGATACAATCTCTTTAAGTTCTTCTTGAACTGATAACAAAACAGGATTCATTTTGTATCCATTTAATTGTTTCAAAGACCAATTTAAAAGATTATCTAATGTATTTGAAAGTCGTTCTGAATTTGCTTCCAAAGCTTGAGATAGTACAATAGTTTTATCGTAATTACCTTTTTCTATATGGTGCTTTAAAATTTTACCAGATCTTTGGAAAGGAAGTATCATCCCTCTTAAATCATGAGCAATTATAGAAAAGAAACGATTTTTTACTTGATTCATAGTCATTAATTCTTTTCTCTGTTTTCGTAATTTCATAAAAGCCCATATACCTAATGATAATGCTACTAATAAAAATAAAGTAGCTATTAAGTATAAATTTTTACGTGTTTCAGCTTTTTGAATCTTGAATTCTTGTTGTTTTTTTTCTTCTGTTAGATTCGCTATAGCGAGCTCTTTTTTTTGTGTTTCATATTTTTTTTCTAAGTCAACAACTTTAGCTTTTACCTCACTATTCGAAATTGAATCCTTGATCTTATGATACTTTTTTAAATGTTGTAGTGCTAAATTAGGCTTTCCTGTATGTTCATAATATTCACTATAATATTTATGCATTGCTTCTTTTGAATACGCAACATCATTATGTGAAATAGTTTCTTTTAAATCTTCCAAATAGCGCTGTACTTTTCCATATTGCTTTTTCTTTAAATACAATTCAATAATTCCATTAATACTAGATACAGTAACTAAGTGCTGACTAGAAGTTTTTCCAATGGTGTAAGCATTCGTTAGAAATTCTTCCGCTTTAGCAAATTCTTTTTCGTTTTTTAAGTATATCATACCTTTCTCTTTGTAAATTTGAGAGAGTCGGGCGTTATCATTATTTTTTTTAGCAATTACTTCAGCAGAATCCAAAAACTGAATAGCCTTGTCATTATTATCAAGATATCTAGCTGATATTCCCATTTCAGTATAACACAATAACCTAATATACTTGCTGTTGGTTAGTTTAGACTTTTGTATAGCTTTTTCAAAGAAGGGGTTTGCTTTTTCAGGTTGTTTCAAACGCATATTACAAATCCCGATGAGGTATAATGTATTTGCAATTGTACTAGGATTCATTTTATTATCTTCCTTTATTTTTAAAGCTTGCATTAAAGACTCAATAGCTTTTTCATAATTTGATAATCTTAAATAATAGACCCCTTTGTTATGATATGTAGTAGAAAGAGATGACTCTAATTTTAGCCTTTCGTAGAGTACAATTGTTGAATCCATGAATAAAATAGCTTTTTCATACTCTTTATTTTTATCAGCAAGTTTAGCTCTTCCGGAATAATAAGATTGCCAATTATCACTATCTGGATAGTTGTCGAGTATTTTCTTCGCCTTGTCTAATGAATTTTTAGCTTCTTCTTTTTGATTTTTTATAGTAAGTAAAAAACCTCTTAATGAATAAATATTAGCAATTTTTTTAATATTATTTGTAGATTCTCTTATGGCGATTGCTTTATCATAATATACTAAAGAAGAATCAAGTTTTCTACTTTCGTAATATTTAGCTCCTATAAAATCATATAATATTAATTTACAGTTATTATCTACAAAAGGTAATTGATTTTTACTGTATTTTATAGCTTCTTCAATATTTAGAATAGATTTTGCTCTTTTTGTAATTGAATCACATGGTTGTGTATTTCTTTGAGAAAAGGCATTATGAATGATAAAAATAAAAATCAACAGATATAGGAGTTTTAATTCTTTCATGACGATTAATTTGGAAATAAATACAAGAATTCAGATTTTTTAGAAAATGGTTGATGGATGCTGAATGTTGTCTTCTAACCAAAGATAAGGATATGAATATTGAATTGTGAAACTTTCAAACAACTGATAATGTGTGTTTTATTTTTAGGGTGAATATTTAATAGAATTAAAATGAACTAATTCATTACATACCAAAATAAAAAAAGTTAAGAATTTATAATCAAAAAGTGAATATATAGTAAAGAATCTTTAAAGGGAGAGTATAATAAAAAAGGCCGTTCAATTTGAACGACCTTTAACGTAAGGATTTACCTTACAAACAATTTGTAAGAAAACAAGTTATCGTTTGTTTTGCCTTTTATAAAATACAGACCTTGAGATAAACTGCCTAGACGGAACGTATGATTTTCTTCATATTTTCCTTTGAAATTTAAGGCTTCTTTACCTGTAATGTCATATACTATAATATCTTCTACTTGCGTATTAATTTTGAAGTAGTCTTCCGAAGGATTCAGATACACTACCATGGTAGTTTCTTCATTCAATACATCTTCTGTAGATAATGTTACTGCAGATCTTCCATAAATTTTAAATTCTCCAGGAGCTAATGTGATAGAAGCATTTACACTTGTAACATCAATTGTATTTGTTGGATCTAACAAATCATACCAAGTACCTACTTGTTGGAAAGATGGAGTTATGTTTTGTGTCGTAATTCCAAAATTACCAAGAATAGTTACATAACGTAAATCGTCAGAAGTATTGTCATTAGTCAATTGAATTTTCTTTAATCCGTTACTATTATTTACATCTAATGTAAAATTAGAAGTTCTAAAAATATCTTCTTGTTTTTTTAGCGCAATTAGTTTTGCCCATAAATCATAAATAGCTTTACGATCAGCAACATTAAGATATTCCCAACGAATAGGTTTATTACCTGTTCTTCCGTTAAAATCTATATCTACATCATACCCTAGTTCACCAAACTGCCAAATCATTTTTGGTCCAGGTACTGTAAAATAAAAAGCTCCTGCACTTGCTGTTCTATTTAATGCAGTTGATAAATCTTTTACATTATATGAAGTATTACTGTTTCCGAATTGTAAATTTTTATACATAAGACGTTGTTCATCATGACTTTCCATATAGGCAATATTAGCTGGAGTTGTCCAACCCCTATTTTTATAATCGATCCATGAAAAATCAGAGCTTGAGTGAAAACCTAAAGTAGTTTCGTTATAAGCATGATTTAAGTTACTCCACATCATGATACCTTTTCCTTCTGACAATCGATAATTTACCCATTCACTTTCTTCTTGATTGGTTCCTAGGTGCTCAAAAATAACATAGAAATTTGGATCTATATCCCATTGATAATCGGCATATTCTTTTAATACTGCAACTCTATCAGCTTGCATAGCATTAGTACAAGAATCATCAGAACCACTACAATTTTGAGTAAAACCTTTAGTTAAATCCCATCTAAAGCCATCAATTTTATATTCTGTCATCCAGAATTGAATAGTACGCTTTACATAATCTTTAGTAGCTTGTTGACTATGATTAAAATCATTAAATACATTAAAAGAATGACGAGCAGTTTGATTAAAAAATGGACTATCAACGCTAGCTTGTCCACCATAATCACCATTTACAGTATTCCACATTCTATAATATGGATTCTGACCTGTAGCATGGTTATAAACGATATCTAAAATTACAGCAATTCCTCTTTTATGGCATTCGTCTATTAATTGTTTAAATGCATTTTGAGTTCCATAATATTTATCTAAAGCCATATGAAATGAAGGGTTGTATCCCCATGATTCATTTCCATCAAACTCACTTACAGGCATCAATTCAATTGCATTTATGCCTAAAGTTTGAATATAATCTAATCGAGCTTTTAAAGTATCAAAGCTATGTAAAGCATCAAAATCGCGTAATAAAACTTCGTAAATTACTAAATCAGTTTTAGCTGGTTTACTAAAGTTGTCAACTTCCCAAACATAAGGTGTATCACCGGTGCGTAGTAATGTAACAGCATGATTGGTTTGCCCTGTTGGATAAGCAGGTAAATCAGGATAGGTTACGCTATTAATAAATTGATCATTACTTTCAGTAAGTACAATGGCAGAGTAGGGGTCAGCAACTCGTAAAGTTCCATCAATTAAAAATTGATACATATGATTAGTTTGTGCTGTTAACCCAGTAAGTTCAATCCAAAAGCGATCTTTACTAGAATCTTTTTTCATGGCATAAACATTATCTAAAGTCCAGCTATTAAAATCTCCGATAACATGAACAAATTCTTTTCCTGGAGCATATAGCACTAGAGTAGCTTTTGTTGGATCTGTAGCGTTTACTGTTAATCCATCTTTTAATCCAGCAGGTAAAACTTCTTCAACAACTGTGGGTTTAACGATAACTTGAAAAGTAACTGATTTAGTTTCTCCGCCATTAGTGGCTTCTAATTCAAAATTTGTAGTTTCATTTACAGATCTAGTTAAAGAATAATTTGTGCTATTATTTTGTGTATCTATTGAAGTACCATTAGCCTTTAAATTAAAGTTAGCACTTAAACTAGCGGTGGCAGTAATCATTACATTATCACCAGCATCAATTATAGAATTGGCACTTGGTGAATTTAACGTGAGTTGAAACTTACCTACATCAAATAATTGATCTTGAGATTTTTTATCACCATTACCATCTTTAGCTTTCACTAGCATTCCTATTCTACCAATACCTGTTCTGGCATACAGCGTAGTAGGAGTGAAGCTAAATGAATAGGTACCATCTCCATTGTTGGTAAATTTTTGAGCTTCATTAGAGTTACCCCAAGTACCATTAGTTGGTGAATTTTGAATATTTGCATTGTTAGTATCAAAAGACCAAGCCCACAAATAAATATCAGTAACTCCCCAAGCCGAAGGATCTACATTACTCACAGTAATTGTAATTTGTTCATTTTCATCAAAAGAACTAGGTGTAACTGAAAACGTAACATTTTGCTGCTGTGCAAAAGTTATGATACCCCCTAATAATAAGAATAATATTGTTGTAAATTTTTTCATATTTAGTTAATTAAAAAAACTATTCTATCCACTAATTTATAGAGATAGAATAGCTTTTGAATTTAGGTATATTTATGGTTAAATTTACTTTAAAGTAATTGTTTTTGCTATTGTATCCATATAAATGGTATAAGTACCAGGTGTACCAACAAACCTAAAGTTATTATCGCCGTCCATTGCATCTTCAAAATTAGTATCAACAGTATAGCCTTCAGTTTGATAATAAGGGAAATTTCTACCAGAATTCCAATCATCTCTTACAGTGAAGAATCTAAAAGCATCATTAGCAAAATTAACATTTGCTTTATATAATCCTACATCAACACAAGAAAATTGAATTGGAGATCCCCAACCCCAACCAGCATCAGGAACACCAGCACCAACTATCCATAAGTCTACAAACTCACAAGTAGTATTTTTAGGTTCTAATTTAATTTCTTTGTTAACAGTATCAACCGTTAAAAAGTATTCACCAGGTGTACCCGTAAAAGAGAAATTACTATCTCCGTCACTAGCATTCACTAAATCAGAATTAATGGTATAACCATCATTACCGAAGAAAGGATAGTTTTGTCCAGAATTCCAGTCGTCCCTAACAGTAAAGAATCTGAAAGCGTCATTAGTAAGATTGATATTACCTTGGTATAAACCATTACCAGTACATCTGATTCTGATTGGTGAAGTCCATCCCCATCCAGCATCAACAGCACCAGCACCTACAACCCAAAGTTGATCGTGAACACAGTTTGGTCCTACAACAGGAGGTCCTAAAGTTATTGTTTCATTTTCTGTATCAATTTCTATAAAGTATTCACCTTCTGTACCAGTAAATAAGAAATTGTTATCACTGTCCATTGCGTCAGATAAATTAGGATCAAAAGTATAACCTCTATCAGCATAATACGTATAATTTTGTCCAGAACCCCAATCATCTCTAACTGTAAAGAATCTGAAGTTTCCACCACCATTAGGTGTTAATCTAATATTTCCTGAATATACTTTTCCTTGTAAAGGTAATTCAACAGGAGAGGCCCATCCCCATCCAGCGTCTAAAGCACCAGCACCTACAACAAATAAAGAAGAAGGTAAGGTAACATCATATGGAGTAACAGCGATTGTTACGGTATCTGAAGTTCTTATTAAATCACCAGAGTCTGTTGCAGTTGTAGCCACTAATCTTAAATCAAGATTACCACTTGTTTCAGCAACTAAACCAGCAGTTAAAGCTAAATTATTAAACGCTCCATGTGTAATGTCATAAGTTAACTCAGAAGATTCAGCAACCATTAAAGGAGTTGCAAAATTAGTACCTGCTTCTGCTAATTCTAATCTATACGTAATAGCAGCAGTACTGTTATCATTGATTTCTGGATCTGCCCAAGTTATAGTGGTTGCTACAGCTTCAGGATCTAAATCTGATAGCACGATACTAAATGTAGCATCAGGAGCAGTAATAGAAGGAATTTCTACAGAATAAGTAGTTACTAGTAAGAATATTGAATTACTAATTTTTTCCCCATTTTTTACTCTAAAATGTACAGGTAATTCTTCAAAAGAAGAAAAACCAGCATTTTTCAATACTGCATTAAATTCAGTAACAGACATTGAAAAACTTGTACCTTCAGTTTGCCCTAATTCTACAGGAGAATCAAAGGTTTCATCCTTAGACATTTCAATATTATAGGTATTGTTGTCTTTGGTAAGTTCATCTTTCCAGGTAATCGTAAACGCTGGATTATCTGGTAAAGCAAAATTTAAAAATACATTTGAAATACCAGGGGTGTCTAATGTAAAGACAGGCTCAGGAGAAGTAATATTTAAATTCTCTTCATTCTCACAAGCAGCCAACATAAACATGGTAGCTACAAATGCAATAACTATTTTATTTATTAATTTACTCATTTTAAAGTCTTTTAAATTAAATGTTTAAAGGAATCAGTATGTACTGTCCAGTTAAATCATTAAACCAAATATCATAATCGTCTTCAACAGGTACTGGAATGCTGGCACCACCAACAGTCGCTATACCAGAGAAAGAAGTATCACTACCCCAAGCATCTGTTCCGTTAGCTAAAAACTGTAATTCACCAGGTAATAATCTTACCGAGTTAGCATACCATATGTGGCCATCAAAAGCAAGTGGGGTAAGGGCTACAGAAGTAGTTAAAGAACTACCTTGTGCTTCTAGGCTAGTTGGACTAGTGATTCCAGTTGCATCAAAAGCTTCGAAAGAAAAATCATTTGTCCCAAAATTTATAGTGAATGTGTAAAATCCTGGAGTAATATTTGTTCCCCCTGCATCAGGAAATCTTTCAGGATCATCTCCACCACCAGGATTTACTTCAACTGAAGTACCGTCATTAGTTCCCCATTGTGGAGTCCATGAACCTTTAGTTTGTAAAACTTTGAAAAAACCACCTCCAAAATATCCTGTGTATGTAAATAAGTTAGGATTATCAATATCTCTGTATAAAGCAGGGTTATTATTATTGTTATCCCAACCTGGAGATGTAGCATCTCCTACAATAAAGTAATCATCGAAAATATAATTAAAGAAAGGAAATACATTTAAAACTAAAGTATTAGAAGGTGTTGGAACTCCATTCTGGCTACCCAAAGAGGCTGAAACTCTTACATATAAATTGCTCCATTCAAAAGGATTTAAACCAGCATTACCAGCATTTGTATTTAATTCTCCCATAGAGAAAGTAACTGAGTTTTTACCTTGTACTGAAGAAGCAGTTACTGGATTAGTAAAGTTTTCATCACTTGAAAACTGAATATCGTAAGCTACTACAGATTGAACGCCAAAATCAGCATTTTCCCAGTTTAATGTTAAAGCAGGTGTATTAACATTTACTCGATCAATTTCAATATCACTAATAGAAATAGTATTTAATACTGGAGCAGTTGGATTATTTGAAACTACAAAAGTTTCAGAATTACTACATCCAATAATTCCTAAAGCTAGTGTGAAAACTAGTACATAAGAAATTTTGATATATATATTTTTCATGTTGTTATATTATTAATATCCTGGATTTTGCTTTAAATTAGGGTTCGCTTGTAAAGCTGTTGCAGGAATTGGGAATAATTTGTAATGTTCAGGTATTGAAGCACCGTTAACTGAATTCCCTTTCCATGGCCATAAATAGCTATTTCCAGTAAATTTTTTAAAACGTATTAAATCAGAACGTCTATGTCCTTCTAAGTTTAATTCTCTAGCTCTTTCATCAAGAACAAAATCTAAAGTTAAATCAGCGGCTGTTATATTTGAAGCTCCTGCTCGAGTTCTAACAGCATTCACATAATTTAAGGCATCTCCTAGGTTTGTTCCGTTAGCCGATCTTAAGGCTAATTCAGCATACATTAAATAAGCATCAGCCAATCTGTAGAAAGGGAAGTCAGTTCCAGAAAATTCTGTTGGAGTTCCTGAACCATCAGAATTTGTATTTCTGAACTTAATTGAAGGATATCCGTCTGTCCATTCTCTATAATCATTCATTTCAAAATTATGACCATTTGTCCAAAATAAACCAGCTCGAACATCTGTAGATGTAGTTAAATTACCAAACAATCCATACCAAGCTTTAGTTGCTCTATGACCTGTCCAACCACCCGTAGCTCCGAATTGAGCTAAAGGCATAGTATCTAAACTTAAATTACCATTAACTAAATATGTAGTATTTCCATAACTTTGGCTAGAAATTGTTTCTGCAATTAATGGAAATATAATTTCAGGTGAAGTATTATTATCAGCAGAAAAGACTTTTACAAAATTAGGATCTAAACTATAGCCTCCTTCATTAATAACTTTATTGATATAAGTAGCTGCATCATCCCAACGAGCAGTTCCTGTATATACTTCAGCATTAATATATAATTTTGCTAATAACATATCTACTACATATCTATTAGCTCTACCATAAGTGCTTGATTCAGATATAACAGGCTCTATTTCTAATAATTCAGACTCAACATAGTTAAATAATTCAACTCTACTAGATTCTTCTAAAAAGTCTGGTTGTCCCAAGTTTTCTTCAGTTGCTAATACACCTTTTCCAAATACATCTATGATGTTATAATATGCTAAAGCTCTTAAAAATCGAGTTTCAGCGGCTATATTTTCTTCATTAGGAAAATCAGCTCCATCAAGTATTTGCATGAAGTTATTACATTGTGGAATTGTAAAATAAGCTCTATCAAAGAAAAGTCTAAAAAACTTATTGTTTTGATCCCAGTTTGAAGTTGTTGTAAGTTGGTCTAAACCATCATCACCCCATCTATTTTTCATTCCATCAGCAGTGAAATCTTGTAAATTGATGATAGCTCTTAAAAAAGCACCTTCTCCTGCATCATTACTTACAATATCCGTACTAGCAGGTCCTGTAGGTCCTGTTAAAGCATACGATCCGTATAGTTTAGAAATTAAACCATCGATAGCATTTGGATCATTAGCCAATACCTGCTCCAAACTTAACTCTACTTCTGGAGTCACATCTAAATCACCAGTACAAGCACTCAAAAAGGTCAGTGATAAACCTATTAGTGTTATAAATTTTTTCATTTTTTAAGTCTTTTTAAAAATCAGCGTTAATACCAAAAGTATATACAGTAGGTCTTGGATAGGCATTTCTATCAATTCCTCCAAAGTTTTCAGGATCTAAACCTGTATAGTCAGTTATGATAAATGGATTCATTACTGAACCATATAATCGTACTGTTCCATTCTTAATAATATTATAAAATCTATGTCCTAAAGTAATATTATCTAATCTTAAAAAGGTAGCATCTTCAAGATAGTGATCTGAAAACTGACCATTACCATTTACAATACTCACACTATTAAATACAGGATTAGCTGCTCCATTATTAAAATCTAACACATTGGTAAGATTATTTTGACTTGAGCTTGTAGCACTTTCAAGGAAACCATAATTAACTTGAGCAAAGTTATAGATATAACCACCAATTTGTCCTCTAAAGTTAGAAGTTAAATCCCAGTTTTTATAGTTAAAACTTAAATTAAAACCGTATGTCCAGTTTGGAGAAATAGCTTTATAATATCTATCACTATCCGTAATTTGATTATCTCCGTTAAGATCAACAAAAGAATCAGGAATAGGATTACCATTTGTATCATATACTTGTTTAAATACAAATGCACTACCAGCTTGTTGCCCTACAGCATGTCTTAATAAATCTGTTCCAGTACCTCTTAAACTACCACCAGCGTTGATATTATCTAAACCGTTTAAACTCGTAACTTCAGTTTTATTATATGCAATATTACCATTTACTTTAAAAGCAAAATCTTCAGTATCAATAATAGAAGAATTGATATTTAATTCAAAACCTTTACTTTCCGTTTCTCCTACATTATCAACAAAAGCGTTTGTTAAAGCTTGTCCCGGAGGAATAGGTACTTCAGCTAATAAGTCCGTTGTTACTCTTCTATAAATATCAAAACTACCTGATAATAATTGATTTTTAAATAATGAAAAGTCTAAACCTAAGTTATATGTAGAAGTTTTTTCCCAAGTTAAGTTAGGATTAAATGCCTGAGCAGAATAAATTGACGAATTAGGGAAATATTGACTGTTGTTGTCTCCAGCTAAGAATAATGGGATAGAAGGATAAAATCCTACAACACCAGTAATATCTTGTTGTCCTGTTTTACCCCAACTTAAACGAAGTTTTAAATTATGTACAAAATTAGAGTCTTTTAAAAAGTCTTCTTCATCTATTTGCCAAGCTAATGCAGCAGCAGGGAAGTATCCCCATCTATTTTCTTTGGTAAATAAAGAAGAGCCATCAGCTCTAATAGAAAATGTTAGTAAATATCTATCTAATAAACTAACATTAGCTCTTCCAAAGAAAGATTGTAAATTTAATACATTGAAATATCTAAAGTTAGGATTAGCAGGATTTACAACAGCTTCTCTAACTCCAGTTACGTTATTATAAATAAATCTATCTTGTGTACCATCGTTTTCAAAGTTTTGATATGAATATCCAGCTTGTATATCATATTTATTGATGAACTCCTCTTCTAAAACCTTTTCGTATTTTAAATAACCTTCTAAAGTTGTATTAGTAATATTTTGATTTTCTCTAAAGTTTACACCTGGATTAAAAAGGAAATTGTTGTTGATATCGTCATTATCTGTATCGAATTGATAAGTTTCAAAAGAATTTTGACTAAAAGTTTCTTCTATTTCAGATGTAGAAGCGTCTAAACCTAAATTAACAACGGCTTGTAATTCAGGTAAAAATGGCATTGTATAATCAAATTCAATATTACCTAAAAAACGTAAAACATTTTCAGGTCTTTCTCTTTGTTCTAATCTAGCTAAAGGATTTCCTTGAACAATTCTTCTGAATTTACCAGCATCATCAAATGTTGTTAAATAGTATTGCCCAAACCTATTAGATGGAGAGGTATTGAATATTGGTTTTGTAGGATCAAATTGAAGCGATTCTCTAATAGCACTTCCAGTATCAATCGCATTTTTTTCAGCAAAAATGGTTTTTGCGTTAACATCAATTTTTAGATGATCATCTAAAAGTTTTGGAGTTAACTTTAATGAAGAAGTAAACCTATCATAGTCATCATTTCTAACAATTCCTTGTGCTTTTGTATATCCTAAAGATCCTCTGAAAGGAATTTTATCAAATAAATTAGCTCCAACACTAAAATTGGTATTTGTAGTTATAGCAGTTCTTAAAATTGCTTCTCTCCAATTTGTATTATAAATAGCTCTACCATTTATTATTTGTACAGGCTGTTCATTAGTAACTACGCTACCTACAGGAACACCTAACTGACCTAATCGAGTAGGGAAGTTTTGTTCAATAAAGTTATAGAATTGTTGTCCATCCATAAAATCTAAACCTTCTCCTGCGTTGCTAATTGAAATATCTGAAGAAAAATTGAATTTAGTTTTTCCTGATGAACCTTGTTTAGTAGTAATTATGATTACCCCATTAGACGCTCTAGAACCATATATTGCTGTAGCAGAAGCATCTTTCAATATAGAAAAACTTTCAATATCGTTTGGATTAATTAAAGTTAATGGATTAGAAACACCAGCAGGATTATCGTTACCAATAGCTACCCCATCAATTACAATTAAGGGATTGTTTTGTGCATTTAAAGATGATCCCCCACGTATCCTGATATTAGGAGCCGAGTCAGGTGATCCCCCATTGTTAGTAATTCTAACACCAGCAGCTTTACCAGTTAAAAGTTGATCTGTTGATACAATAGATCCTTTATTAAATTTTTTTGAAGAAACTACTTCAACAGAACCTGTAGCATCTTTTACAGTAGTTGTACCATAACCTACTACAACGATTTCATCTAAAATTTGACCATCTTCTTCAAGTTGTAAATTAATTAGTGTTTTATCTCCAACAGATACTTCTTGAGATTTCATACCAACAAAAGAGAAAATTAAAATATCACTAGGTTTTAAATTCTCTATACTATAACTACCATTAAAATCTGTTTCAGTTCCCCTGAAATCCCCTTTGACTAAGATAGATACTCCAGGTAATGGTTCACCTGTCGATTTTTCTGTAACTGTACCCTTAATGGTTTTTTGACCATAACTTAGTAAAGAAAAAAACACTAGAAGAAAACTGAAAAATAGTTTGTTTTTTTTCATGTAATAATTCTTAAGTAAATACGTAAATTTGAATTTAGTTTGTTATCAATAATCTTTATTCCGCGATGTGAATATAGCTATTAAAATGACGCTTCAGTACGCATATTTACTACGAAACCGTTTTCGTGTTGATAACTTTTTAACTTTAGCTTAACATATTAATAATATAACGTATTTTTTTTATCAGTTTTGTAAAATATTATAATAAAAATTACAATTAAATCAACAATAAAATGTATTCACAAAATTAGCAATCATTTTTTGTTAGTTCTTCAAAAAAGACACAGGAATAATGTCATAAAATCAACAATAAAAAATAATAAATCTAACCTCGCTTTTTTACAAGTATATTAAAATATGAAACCAAAAATTACGATTAAAATAATAGCAAAAGAACTCGGAGTGTCTACTTCAACCGTTTCCAAAGCCTTAAGAGATAGTCATGAAATTAGTCAAGAAACTAAAGAACGAATTAAGGCTTATGCAAATTATTATAATTATAGACCTAATAATTTGGCTTTACAGTTAAGAAGTCAAAAAACAAAAGTAATTGGTATAATACTCCCTAAAATTGTGCATCATTTCTTTTCAACAGTGATTAGTGGGGTTGAAAAAGTAGCTAATGAACGTGGTTATAACATAATGGTTTGCTTTTCTAATGAGAATCAGCAAAAAGAAATAGAAACTATAAATGTACTGACTAATGGTAGTGTAGATGGTTTAATTGTTTCCATAGCTACAGAAACATTACGCAATAAAGCGCTAGATCATTTTTATAATTTAATTGAGAATGAAGTACCGCTGGTTTTGTTTGATCGTGTACACAACTCTATTCGTTGTGATAAAGTCATAGTAGATGATATTGGTGCTGGTTATAAAGCTACTAAACATTTGATAGAAATAGGATGTAAAAAAATAGGAATTGTAACCACTCCTGAGCATGTTACAGTTGGTTTGCACAGATATCAAGGGTATGAAAGAGCTTTAAATGAAGCTTCAATTTCTGTAGCAAAAGGCTTTATTATAAATGTTGATGAAGAACAAAGTATTTATGATCAAATCAAAACGTTATTTGATCAAGATATAGATGCAATATTTGCAGTAAATGAAATTTATGCAGCAATAGCGATACGAATAGCAAAAGAAAGAGGATTACATATTCCTAATGATATATCGGTAATTGGTTTTACTGATGGTTTGATATCTGAATATTCATCACCATCGATTACCACGGTAGTTCAACATGGATTTACTATGGGAGAACAAGCTGCAGAGCTGCTTATAGATCGAATTGAAGATCAGAAAAATGACATGGTGCCCCAAACAAAAGTGATATCTAGTAACATAAAAATAAGAGAATCAAGTAAATCTTAAACAGTTTTTTTAAACTGTTTAAGAAAAAATTATATATTTACAGCCAAAATAAATAGACTTATCAATAATCTTCATTTCCGCAAAAACGAAATGATAAGTCTAATCGCTTATCGTAGTATGAACTAACTTATATACACGATAATGAAAAAGCGTAAGCTAAGTTTCTGGGAAATTTGGAACATGAGTTTTGGGTTTCTTGGAATTCAATTTGGATTCGCCCTTCAGGGAGGATTTATGTCAAGAATTTTTCAAACGTTAGGAGCATCAAAAGATGAAATTCCTTTACTGTGGATTGCAGCTCCTTTAACAGGTTTAATAGTACAACCTATTATAGGATATTTAAGTGATAGAACTTGGAGTCCTAAATGGGGTAGAAGAAGGCCTTACTTTTTAATAGGAGCCATATTAAGTTCATTAGCTTTGTTTTTTGTACCTCATTCACCTGCATTGTGGGTAGCTGCTGGTTTCTTATGGGTTTTAGATGCTTCTATTAATATATCTATGGAGCCATTTAGAGCTTTGGTTGCAGACAAGCTTCCTGAATCTCAACGTTCTTATGGATTTGTAGTTCAAACGTTAATTATCGGTATAGGTACTTGGGTAGCCAGTAATTTACCATGGTTGGTTTCTACATTAGGAGTAAGTGATTCTGCAGCACAAGGTGTAGTACCTATGTCGGTAAAAATAGCCTTTGCTATTGGAGGTTTTGTCTTTTTAACAAGTATACTTTACACTGTGTTTACAACTTCAGAGTATCCACCTGAGGATATGGAAGAATTTGAACGAGAAAAAGTAAAAAAGAATCAATTTATTCCAGACATACTTAACAATATAGGAAGTATGCCAACAACAATGAAAAAATTAGGAGTTGTTCAGTTTTTCAGTTGGTTTGCTTTTTTTACCATGTGGAGTATGGCCAATCCTGCGTTAACCGAGCATGTTTTTGAGGCTCCTGCACCTGTAAAAAGCGAATTCAACATGGATAATGATCAGGATAAAAAAGCTTATGATTTAGCAAATACTAAATTCCAAAAAGCCTCTAATTCTGTAGGCTCATATATGGGAATATATGGTTTATCGTCAATGGCATTTGCTTTACTATTAGTTGTATATACTTCTAAGCGAAGAATTAATAGAAAATTTGTGCACATGGGGTCTCTCATTTTAGGAGGAATAGGTTTTTTAATGATGAAATTTATTCCTTCACATGAATATTTATCTGTGTCGTTTATATTAATTGGCTTTGCTTGGGGTAGTATTCTTTCTATGCCTTATGCTATGTTGTCTAGTTCTGTTGATCCGAAAAAAATGGGAGTAATTATGGGGATTTTTAACATGTTTATTGTTATTCCACAGATTATAGCGGCATTAGGAGGAATAGTATTCATTTCAAGTTTATTGGGTGAAGGAGCAATTAATGCAATGACAGTAGCAGGGATAAGTCTCATTCTTGCTGGATTATCTAACTTTTTAATTACAAACAGAAAAGCAATCACATACGAAATAGAAAATGAATAAAAAAGGATTCATATTTGATTTAGATGGTGTAATAGTAGATACCGCTAAATATCATTTTTTAGCTTGGAAAAAATTAGCTAATGATTTAGGAATAGATTTTACAGAACATCAAAACGAACAGTTAAAAGGTGTAAGTAGAGTAAAATCATTAGAGAAAATTTTGGATTGGGGTGGAGTATCCGTTTCAGAAGAAGAATTTCTTCAATTGATGGATAAAAAGAATAGAGATTATCTATCATATATTGATACTATGACTGAAGATGAAATCTTGGTAGATGTTCCAAAAGTTTTGAACCTACTGAAGTCAGGAGATCAAGGAATTGCTTTAGGTTCAGCAAGTAAAAATGCGAGAACAATACTAAAAAAAGTGCATTTATTCGAAACGTTTCATACTATAGTAGATGGCACTAATGTTACCAAAGCAAAACCAGATCCAGAAGTTTTCTTAATTGCTGCAAAACAATTAGATCTTGAACCAGAACATTGCATTGTTTTTGAAGATTCAATTGCTGGTATACAAGCAGCAAATGCGGCTAATATGATATCAATTGGAATTGGAGAAGAAAGCGTACTTAGCGAAGCAGATTTTGTATTCAAAGACTTCTCTGAAATATCTGAAAGCTTTGTGGCACAATTAATAAATAAACAACACTCAACAATTTAACCCCCGAATTAAACAAACAGACTAGAAATGAATCAAGATTATATTATACCCAATGAATGGTCTATTATTGAAGAAGGATTCAATGCAGACAGAGTAAAATCTTCAGAGAGTTTATTCAGTATTGGTAATGGAGCCATGGGACAACGTGCCAACTTTGAAGAAAAATACACTGGAGAAACATTTCAAGGTAGTTATATAGGAGGTGTATACTACCCAGATAAAACAAGAGTAGGATGGTGGAAGAACGGATATCCTGAGTACTTTGCTAAAGTATTAAACGCCCCAAATTGGATAGGAATTAATGTATGTATTAATGGTGAAGAACTTGATTTAAATACCTGCAAAAATATATCTAATTTCAAACGTGAATTAAATATGAAAGAAGGTTGGTTATCACGTAGTTTTATAGCTACTTTAGCCAATGGACTTGAAATAAAAATAGATACCAAACGCTTTTTAAGTATCGATTTGGATGAAGTAGGAGCTATAGAATACAATGTAACTCCTATTTCAGGTAATGCTATAATTATTTTTGAACCTTATTTAGATAGTGGTATTCAAAATGAAGATAGTAACTGGGATGATCAATTTTGGAATACTATCAATGTTTTAGCAGATCAAGAACAAGGTTTCATAGAAGCACATACAATGAAAACTAATTTTCACACCTGTACTTTTATGCAATCAGAAGTATTTGCTAATCATAAAAAGCAAGAAATTATTCCTGAAGTTGAAAAAACTGAGACTAAAGTTATTTTCAAATATACTACCCAAGTAAAAGCTAATGAAGTAGCAAGTATTCATAAGTTTGGAGGTTATGTTGTAGATAGAAATCACGACAAAAGTCAATTGGTAACTGCTGCTAAAAATACATTAAAGTTAGCTGCAGATTTAGGATTTAATACGTTATTGGATCAACAAAAGCAAGCTTGGGCTACTATTTGGGAAATGGCTGATATTACTATTGAAGGTGATGTAAAAGCACAACAAGGTATTCGATTTAATATTATGCAATTAAATCATACTTACTTAGGTAAATATGCACAGTTAAATATTGGCCCAAAAGGTTTTACAGGTGAAAAATATGGAGGAAGTACGTATTGGGATACTGAAGCCTATTGTTTACCATTTTATATGGCTACTAAAAACCAAGAAGTAGCAAAAAGTTTACTAACATATCGTTACAATCAGTTAGATCGAGCTATAGAAAATGCTGAAAAATTAGGTTTTAAAAATGGAGCAGCATTATATCCTATGGTAACAATGAACGGTGAAGAATGTCATAATGAATGGGAAATTACTTTTGAAGAAATTCATAGAAATGGAGCCATTTCATTTGCTATTTTTAATTATCATAGATACACTAACGATTATAGTTATATTCCTGAAAAAGGGTTGGAGGTGTTAATAGGTATTGCACGTTTTTGGCATCAAAGAGTAAACTTTTCTAAGGACAAGCAAAAGTATGTAATGCTTGGTGTAACCGGGCCTAATGAATATGAAAACAACATCAATAACAATTGGTATACAAATTACATAGCTAAATGGTGCATTGATTATGCTTTAGAGAATATCACTAAAGTTAAAGAGGAGTATAAAGATGACTTTAAACGAATTGTAGAAAAAGTAAACATCACAGAAGCTGAATTATCAAGCTGGAAAAAAGTAGCTGATAATATGTTTTTCCCTTACTCTGAAGAAAATCAAGTATACTTACAACAAGATGGTTTTTTAGACAAAGAATTAATAAGCGTTGCAGACTTAGATGCTTCACAACGTCCTATTAATCAGAAATGGAGTTGGGATCGTATTTTACGTTCGCCATATATCAAACAAGCAGATACCTTACAAGGATTTTACTTTTTTGAAGATCATTTCACAACTGAAGAATTAGAGAAACATTTCGATTTTTATGAGCCGTTTACTGTTCATGAAAGTTCACTTTCTCCTTGTGTGCATAGTATACAAGCTGCTAAATTAGGGAGAATGGATCAAGCATATACATTTTATTTAAGAACATCACGTCTAGATTTAGATGATTATAATAAAGAAGTTGAAGAAGGACTACACATTACTTCCATGGCAGGTACATGGATGAGTATTGTTGAAGGGTTTGGAGGAATGCGTATTAAAGAAGGATTATTAAGTTTTACGCCACAAATCCCAAAACAGTGGGATGCTTACTCTTTCAAAATCAATTTTAGAGGTCAAATTTTAAAAGTAAAAGTCTCTAAAAAAGGTACTGAATTCGAACTAGAAGGAACTAAAGAATTAGCTCTTCTAGTAAATAATCAAAAAGTATCTGTTAAACCAGATAGTTTAATCACAGTCTAATTGAAAGTTTATTAATTTAAGCATGAAAAATGTTCTATACACCATTATACTATTTTTAGTTATCAGTTGTAATAATGGGCAAAAAAAAGAGGTAGTAAAAGTAAAAGATGTGAAACATCTAAAAGTTAAAAAACTAACTAACACTGTTCTCTTTGAAGGCTCGTTGGAGCGTGTAGAACATTTTCCTTCAACATATATAAAACCAAGAAATGTTGATGTTTGGTTACCAAAAGATTATGCAAAATCTAAAAAGTACAATGTAATATACATGCATGATGGCCAAATGTTGTTTGATAGTGCTACAACTTGGAACAAACAGGAGTGGAAAGTAGATGAATGGGCATCCCAACTACAAAAACAACATAAAGTTAAAGATTTTATTGTAGTAGCTATTCACAATATACCAGATATTCGTTGGCAAGATCTTTTTCCTCAGAAAGCATTTAAGTTTTTAGATGAAGACAAGAAATCATCATTAAAAAGTATATCTGGGTCTAAAGACTTTACGTTGAATGGCGATAATTATTTGAAATTTTTAGTTAAAGAGTTGAAGCCTTTTATAGACGGTAACTATTCAGTGTATATTGGACAAGAACAAACATTTGTAATGGGATCTAGTATGGGAGGATTAATGTCAATGTATGCAATTAGTGAGTATCCGTCAGTATTTGGTGGAGCTGCTTGTTTGTCAACACACTGGGTAGGAGCAATGCCTGTAGACGATAATCCATATCCAGATGCTATATTTAAGTACATGGCAGAGAATTTGCCTCCTGCTAATACTCATAAATTGTATTTTGATTTTGGCAACAAGACATTGGATGAACATTATCCTCAGTATGCACCTAGAGTAGATTCAATTTTAAAACAGAAAGGATATACGGAGAGCAGCGCTAAAAATTTGTTTTTTGAAGGAACAGATCATTCAGAAAATTCATGGAGTCAACGTCTTAATATTCCGCTACTATTTTTATTAAAGAAATAATGAAACCTATTTTATCAATCATATGTGTTTTTTTTATGGCTGTAGTATCAGCACAGCATAAAAAAATCGAAGTCAAAACATTATCAAAAGCTGTCTTGTATGCAGGAAGTTTACAGCGTATAGAAAAATTTCCATCAAAATACATTACTCCTAGAAGTGTTGATGTCTGGTTACCTGAAAACTATGATAAAAATAAAAAGTATGCAGTATTGTATATGCACGATGGTCAAAATCTATTTGACTCAACTACTACATGGAACAAACAAGAGTGGAAAGTTGATGATTGGATTTCAAAATTAAACAAACAGCAAAAAATTAAAGATGTTATTGTAGTTGGAATACATAGTATTTCTGATATTAGATGGCAAGACTTATTTCCTGAAAAAGCAACCAATAATTATATGCCTGAAAAGGTTCGAGATTCTTTGTATGCAGATGCTAAAAAACAAGGTTTCAATCTTAATTTAAAGGGAGATGAATATGTGAAATTTATGGTGAAAGAGTTGAAGCCATTTATTGATGAAAATTACGCAACTTATAAAGATCAACAAAATACGTTTGTAGGTGGTTCTTCCATGGGTGGATTAATGTCTATGTATGCTATTTGTGAATATCCTAAAGTTTTTTCTGGTGCAGCATGCTTTTCAACGCATTGGCCAGGAGCACAACCTAAAGTAGACAATCCTGTAGGGAAGGCAATTTTAGCATATTTAGCGGTTAATGTCCCTGATCCTAAAAACCATGCTTTTTATTTTGATTATGGAACAAAAACTTTAGATCAATATTATCCTCCTTATGCTAAAAAAGTAGATGTAATTTTTAATAAAGCTGGGTACAATACATCAAACTACAAGAATCTAAAGTTTGAAGGGGCAGACCATAGTGAAAACTCATGGAATAAACGATTTGATATTCCATTAAAATTCTTATTACACAAATAATGAAAAGTATTTTTTCAATTATATATCTTCTTTTTACAATTGCAATTTTTGCCCAAAATGAAAATAGGAAGTTTATCAAAGCTTCTTTTCAAGATGGCGAATTTTTAGAAGTAAAAACAAATGACGGAGTATACATGTTTAATTTTTATTCTCCCGAGATTGTAGAAACTAAATTTGTACCGAAAGGAGAAACGTATAAATCGGCATCTCACGCTTTAGTTGGATTTGAAAATTTTGAAGAATGTAAATCAATTACATTTAAAGAAGACAATAATCAGTGCTATTTTTCTTCTTGCGGCATCAGTGTAACTATTCAAAAAAAGCCTTTTAAAATTTCATACTTTTATAAAGGAGCACCTATTGTTTCTGAAAAAAGAGGATATTTTAAGAGTAAACATTTACCTATGGATATGGTAAAAGGTAATATTACAGCTGATATTACTGAAAAGATAGAGTTTAATCTTACAAATGATGAAATTTTATACGGAGGAGGAGCAAGAGCTTTAGGAATGAATCGTAGGGGGAACCGTCTTCCTTTATATAATAGAGCTCATTACGGATATGAAACACATTCTGAATTAATGAATTTTACAATGCCCATTGTAGTGTCTTCTAAAAAGTACATGATTCATTTTGATAATGCACCTATTGGGTATTTAGACTTAGATAGTCAGAAAAATAATACATTAACCTACGAAACTATTTCAGGTAGAAAAACATACCAGATTATTGTTGGAAATACTTGGTATGATCTGTTAGATAATTATACCGATTTAACAGGAAAACAACCAATGATACCTCGTTGGAGCTTAGGGAATTTTTCAAGTAGATTTGGATATCATTCTGAAAAAGAGACTAAAAATACTATAGAAGCTTTTAAAAAAGAGCAAATTCCCGTAGATGCTGTTATTCTAGATTTATATTGGTTTGGTAAAGACATTAAAGGAACAATGGGGAATTTAGAAGTCTATAAAGATTCTTTTCCTAATATGAAAAAGATGATTAAAGATTTCAACACTCAAGGTGTAAAAACAGTCTTAATCACAGAACCATTTATATTAACTACTTCAAAAAAATGGGATGAAGCTACATCAAAAAGAATTTTAGCAAAAGATTCTGTAGGAAATCCTTTTACATATGATTTCTATTTTGGTAACACAGGTTTAATTGATATTTATAACCCGGAAGGAAATCAATGGTTTTGGAATATTTACAAAGGTTTAAAAGATATAGGAGTAGCAGGTTTTTGGGGAGATTTAGGCGAACCAGAAGTACACCCTTCGAAACTATTACATGAAACAGGTACTGCAGATGAAGTACATAATGTTTATGGACATGATTGGGCTAGATTAATTTTTGAAGGTTATACAAAAGAGTATCCAAATGAGCGTCCTTTTATCTTAATGAGAGCAGGATATTCAGGTTCGCAACGATTTGGAATGATTCCTTGGTCAGGTGATGTAAACAGAACTTGGGGCGGATTACAAAGTCAACCTGAAATAGCATTACAAATGGGAATGCAAGGTTTAGCCTATATGCATTCCGATTTAGGTGGTTTTGCAGGAGCAAATTTGGATGATGAATTATACGTACGTTGGTTACAATATGGTGTTTTTCAACCTATTTTTAGGCCTCATGCACAAGAAGAAGTACCAAGTGAACCTGTTTTCAGAGTAGATAAGGCAAAGGAGTTAGCTAAAAAAGCTATTGAATTGCGCTATCAATTATTACCTTACAACTACAATTTAGTATTTGAAAATAATCAAACAGGAAAACCTTTAATGCGTCCTTTATTTTTTGAAGAAAGTTCAGAGGATTTGTTTGAAAAGTCTGGTACATATCTTTGGGGAAATGATTTTTTAATCACACCAGTATTAACAACAGAAGCTAAAGCGCAAGAAGTATATTTTCCTAAAAAATCATCTTGGTTTGACTTTTATACTGATTCAGTGATCAATGGAGGTAAGAATCAAATCGTTAAAACAAAAGAAGATCAAATTCCTACTTATGTAAGAGCTGGAGCATTTATTCCTATGACAAAGGTTGTACAAACAACTCAAGACTATTCATTTAATAATTTTGATCTTCATTTCTATTATCATCCGTCAGTTAAAATATCTAACCGATCTTTTTATAATGATGATGGGGTCACCGCTAATTCTTTTGAGAAAAAGCAATATGAAATTTTAGAATTCAATTCAAAATCAACTAAAAAGACAATTTCAATACAGCTAAACGCTAAAATAGGAGCTGAATATAAAGACAACACTAAAGAATTAGTATTAGTTATACATCATATCAAAAGTAAACCAAGGAAAGTAAAAGTAGCTGGGAAAACTGCAACTTATTCTTGGGATGCAACTAAAAATAGGTTGTCCGTTCCATTACAATGGAATACAGCTAAAGCTAAGAAAATAACTATAAAACTATAGTCATGAACAAACTACTATCAATATTCATAATTGCGATTGCATTAGTGAGTTGTAAAGACCAAAAAGCAATAACTCAAAAAACAAAAGAAGCTAAAAAAGAAGTTCCTTTTGTTTGGGAAGGAGCTAACTTATATTTCTTATTAACAGATCGTTTTAATAATGCAGATTCTACAAACGATGTTAATTTTGATCGTACTAAAAAGACCGCTAAACTTAGAGGATTTAAAGGTGGAGATTTAAAAGGAATCACTCAAAAAATAAATGAAGGTTATTTTGATCAGCTAGGAATTAATGCGATTTGGATGACACCTGTTGTTGAACAAATTCACGGAGGAACAGATGAAGGTACTGGAGTTACCTATGGCTTCCATGGATATTGGACAAAAGATTGGACGAATATTGATCCAAATTATGGAAGTAAAGAAGATTTAAAACAACTAGTAGCGGCTGCACATAAACATGAAATTAGAATTTTATTAGATGCAGTAATAAACCATACAGGTCCAGTAACAGAAAAAGATCCTGTATGGCCAAGTGAGTGGGTGCGTACAGAACCACATTGTACATATGATACTTATGAAAATACAATTACATGTACACTGGTTAAAAATTTACCGGATATAAAAACGGAAAGTAATGAAGCAGTAGAGTTGCCAACTCAGTTGGTAGAGAAGTGGAAAAAAGAAGGTAGATATGAACAAGAAGTAAAGGAATTAGACGAATTCTTTACAAGAACTGGATATCCACGGGCACCAAGATTTTATATCATGAAATGGTTAACCGATTATATCAAAGAATTTGGAATTGACGGATATCGTGTAGATACAGTAAAACATACTGAAGAGAATGTTTGGCAAGAGTTTAAAAAAGAATGTGATTTTGCGTTTGCAGAATGGAGAAAAAATAATCCTGAAAAAGTGTTAGATAATACTCCTTTTTACCTAGTTGGAGAGGTTTATAATTATAGTATTTCAGGAGGTAAAATGTTCAATTTTGGTGATAAAGAAGTAAATTATTTTGATAAGGCATTTCATAGTTTAATCAATTTTGAATTCAAATGGAATGCTAAACAAATGGCTTTTGAAGACTTTAATAAAAAGTATGACAGTATTTTACACAACCAACTAAAAGGTTATGGTGTATTAAACTATGTAAGTTCTCATGATGATGGAATGCCTTATGATCCAGCAAGAGAAAAGCCATTTGAAGCAGCTAACAGATTGTTATTAGGTTTAGGTACATCTCAAGTGTATTATGGAGATGAATCTGCTCGTCCTTTAATCATTGAAGGAACAGTTGGTGACGCAACATTACGTTCATTTATGAATTGGGATAGCATACAAAATGATGAAAAAACTAAAAAAGTACTACAGCACTGGCAAAAATTAGGTCAATTTAGAAAAAACCACCCAGCAGTAGGAGCAGGAACACATCAAATGCTTGTAGAGAAACCTTATATCTTTAAAAGATCATATTCAAAAGGTGATTTTACAGATGAAGTAGTGGTTGGAATAGATGTAGCAGTTGGACCAAAAATTATTGATGTATCTACAATTTTTAAAGATGGACAACAACTTAAAGATGTATATTCTAATCAAACTATAGAAGTAAAAGAAGGAAAGGTGAATTTAGATTCTCCGTATACTACTGTGCTTTTAGAAAGTTTGTAAGTGAATGCATCATGAAAGAATACAAGGGTGAAGAAATTATCGGACAATTAGACAAGAGAAGAGGAGGATACTATTTTCTAAAACTTCATGCTGATATTGTCAACCGATTTGAACATAAACGAAAAACTAGATTTATTTGTACAATAAATGATGAATTGGAGTTTCGTTGTGGTCTGAATCATTTTGGAGATGGGAATTTCTTCATTATTATATCCACAAAAAATTATAAAATTCTAAACGTATCACTAGGAGATTATGTTAGTTTTCATCTTAAAGAAGATCCAAATCCACTAGGAGAAATACCTGAAGCTTTAGACGTTTTACTTACTCAAGATATAGAATTAAAGCAAAGATTTGATCAACTTACTGATGGCAAAAAAAGAAGCATTATAATACAAGTGAGCAAAATAAAAAATATAGATACACAAATTTCTAAATCTATAGCACTTATAAATAATCCTAATTTAGGAAGAAAAACAAACAACTAAACATAAATAATATATCATGAAAAAACTTGTATTACTACTCTGTATAGCAACTATTTTTTCTTGTAAACAAGAAACAAAAAAAGAAGAAAATCAAAAGGCAAGTACAACACAAGCAGTTGACCATAAAAAAGAGTTAACACCAATTTCTAATGAAGATTTAGAAACCGCTGTGATATACGAAGCTAATATTCGTCAATATTCGCCAGAAGGAACTTTTGATGCATTCACTAAAGATATACCTCAATTGAAAGAATTAGGAGTAAAAATTATTTGGTTAATGCCAATTTTTCCTATTTCAGAAACCAAACGAAAGGCCACAGGAGGAGAACATAGCAAGTTTGCTTCTGAGTTTCCTGAAGAGGAAAGAAAAAAATATTTAGGAAGTTATTATGCAGTATCTGATTTCAAAAAAATCAATCCTGAATTTGGTACTATAGAAGACTTTAGAGAGTTGGTTAAAGTTGCTCACGATAATGATATTTATATCATTTTAGATTGGGTACCTAATCATACCGGTTGGGATCATACATGGTTAATTACGCACCCTGATTTTTATACTAAAAATGATAAAGGTGAAGTAATACATCCAGAAGGAACAGACTGGACTGATGTAGCTGATTTAAACTATGACAATCCAGCCTTAAGAAAGCAAATGATTGCTGATATGAGTTATTGGTTAACTGAAGAAAATGTAGATGGTTTTAGATGTGATGTAGCGGGTTCGGTACCTACAGCATTTTGGCAAGAAGCTGTTCCACAATTAAGAGCGAAGAAAAAAATATTTATGCTAGCAGAAGCTTGGGAGCCAGAATTATTAAAAGAAGGCCTATTTGATATGGGGTATGGCTGGGATCGTCATCACGCAATGAACCATATTGCAAAAGGAGAAAAAAAGGCTGCAGAATGGGATACTACATATACAAAAGACAAAGAAAGATATGAAAGTGATGATATTTTAATGACTTTTGTGACTAACCACGATGAAAATTCTTGGAATGGAACTATTAAAGAAAGAATGGGAGAGAGTGCTAATCTTTTTACTACCTTAAGTTATTTAACACCAGGTATGCCATTAATTTATTCAGGTCAAGAATATGGATTGAGTCACAGATTAAAGTTTTTTGAAAAAGATTCAATTCCTAAAACAAAAGGAAAGGAATGGAGTTTATTACAACAATTAGCAAAACTTAAAAAAGAAAATAAAGCGCTTCATGGAGGAAAACAAAGTGCCTCTTACACAAGAATCGATACAAAAAATGAAAATGTATTAGCTTTTTCAAGAGAAAAAGACGAACAAGAAGTTATTTTTATAGGAAATCTATCAAAAGAAAAGCAGTTGTATACAATTAGCTTAAAAGGGAATTACATAAATTATTTTGATGCAGCTGCTACTTTTGATAGTACTTCATCATTAGAACTAAAACCTTGGGAATATTTGGTTTTAATTAAGTAATAAAAGTTAATAAGATAGGATAAAGAGCATTGAAAATCAATGCTCTTTTGTTTTTTAACACTTCATTATCAGTAAAATAAAAGCTTTTTGATTACTTTTATACAAATCATTGCGCAATGAGAAATATTTATAGTGTTCTAATTATTTTAATTTTTGCTGTAGGATGTTCATCATCTAAAGAAGTTGTTTCTCCTGAACAACAAAAAAAAGTTGAAGATCTAATACATAGTAAATCTTTTATAATTACTTCAAGCTGGGCTATGCCGCAAGTAACCAATTCGTTGATGGCACTCCAAAATTCTGGAATATTTCCTTTGAATAGTTCTGTAAGTATGATTGATATTTCGAGTACAAGTAATAGTTTTATTATTAAAAAAGATTCTATTTCTGCGGATTTACCTTATTTCGGAGAACGACAAATGGGCGCTTCAGGGTACACCAACAGAGACTCAGGAATAGCAATAAGCGGAATTCCAAAGAATTATAAAGTTACGAAGACTAAAAAAGGTAATCATAGAATAAAATTTAGTGTTAGCGATCGTAATGATGTGACTGAAAACTATACGGTGAATGTTTTAGTTTTTAATAATTTATCTACTCAAATTAATATTACAAGCTCTCATCGTTTTGGTATAGGATTTAGAGGAACATTAAAGCCTCTTAAAACCGAAATTTAATCAGAAATTTTTAGAAAAAGACCAAATCAAAATTCTAGTTTTTTTGTTCCCATGCTCCATAGGAATTATTTTAAAAGAAGCCTTCAGTTTTTTGAGTTGTTTTTCTAGTTTAGGTAAACTTTCCTTTTTAGAAACTAAACTTGTAAAAATACCTACTTGCTCTTTAACTAGGATACTTTGTTTAATCATTCGTTTTAAGAATAAAGATTCTCCTCCGTTACACCATAATTCATTCTCTTTTCCTCCAAAATTAAGTTTAAACTCTTCATCATTTAAGTTTTTTAATTTTCTAGAGGTAGCCTTAATAGCATCTTCTTTAGAACTATGAAAAGGAGGATTACACATTGTGAAATCAAAATAATCGTTAGGGGTAATAATTCCCTCAAAAATATGAGCATTATTTGATTGATGTACAATAGATACTTTTTCTTGAAGTTTAGGTGTAAAACCAATATTAATTTTAGCAGCTTCCACACTTTCTAGGTTAATATCACAACCTACCATTTCCCAATTGTATACCTGTGCTCCTAAAATACAATAAATAGCATTGGCGCCAACTCCAACATCTAAACCTTTAATTTGTTTCTTCTCTTTTGGTAGTACATCTGCTACATAATGAATATAATCAACTCTACTAGGAATAGGAGGACATAAAAAGCCCTTTGGTAATTGCCAATCATTAATTTTATAATAGTGCTTTAAAAGCACTTTATTTAGAGCAATTACAGCATCTGAATTAGAAAAATCAATAGTTTTTGAATTGTAATTATTCACAAAAACAAATGCTTTTAAATCAGGATGTACAGCTACTAATTGTTCAAAATCGTATGCGCTATCTTTATGTATGTTTCTTGGATGCATTCAGCATCAAAAGTATCAAAAGAAATATGAAGTCAGATCATTTAGCTTTATTTATTTTTTGTATAAAAAAGTGAATTCTCCTTTGTACAAATTGATAGTTTAACGTTAGTTTCGGTGTAATTTTATTTTGCTTCGCTTGCAAATAAGGAAGTCCATTGCGAATGTACCCTGAGCTATGTCGAAGGGGGAATGAAGCAATCTGAGATTTTGATTATTAAATTAACGTAAATCTCGTTTAATAATAAAGGTGTCACTTTGAGTGAAATTCATTAGAGTAAAACGGAAATGAATTTTGTATCGAGAAGTAAATATATTGTTCTCGATACAATTTCACCTCATTATCATTCTGTGAAATCACTCGAACTGACAAGAATTCCTTATCCAAGATTCACGTTAAATTAATAGATTACTTCTTCACTTCACTATGTTTAGTTCATCATAATGACGTAATCTATTAATTTACATAGTAAAAAATATATTCTTAAATCAAGTTAGTTTAAATGATTTGCTCGTTTTTAATTGTTTCTTTTAACAAAGATCTCTTCGCACTTTCAATTCTCCATTTTCATAAATTAATATAAAACCTATTTCTTCAAGTGTACATCGTGGTTCAATTACGAAACGGATTACACCTGGAATCTTAAAATCTTCTTTTGGATTTATTTTAATTTGTTGACGATAGGTGGTGTTTTGTTTTACCCAATTTACATAACCATTTACATAAGGATGTGCATCAAATTCTTCTTTAGATAAAGGAATTTCTTGAAGGGTATTCGTAGCATTAATTTTATCGTTTTCTGAAAGTTTAACACTAAATTTTCCTTTAAAATCTCTTTTAGAGTTTGGAGAAACAAAAAAAGCACCTTGTTGTAATTGCATATCAATTTCTAAAGCATAGGTATTTTTTCCAACTTGTTGAATGCGTATACCTAAAGTATAAGGATCTTTGTTTTTTGGATATTCATGTAAGAAAGTAGTATTAAAATTAACTGTATTTTCACTAGTACTTTTTACCATGGCTGTACTATTTTGTGCCAAGGTAGTACTGGTTTTAGGAGTTGGATTACAGTTTACAAAAAACACAAAAAGAAAAGTATACAAAATAGATTTCATGATTTTATAAGTTTAAGAGTGAGTTATTTATATAGAAATAGTATTGTTTTTCAACGTATCAAAAGTATTATCTAGTTATTTTAAAAGTGTCAAAAGAGTGTAAAAGAAGTGTCAAAGCCTGTAAAAATTCATCAAATTATTAGTTATTTGTATCATGACTTTAAAAAGCATACTACTAAGAGTAACAAGTGTATTCATTTTAATCCTATGCTTGGATTGTAAACCCAAACCTCAAAAACACTTTTCTGAAATGGTAAAAGTAGCGCTACGGAATGTAGGGCATCAGTTATTAGTATCTAATGAAAATGTACACGAACCTGTATTGCCGATACAAAAAATAGAAGCTTTAAAATATAAATTATCCTTTACGAGTAACATAGAAATAAAACCAAGTTATTTGGTGAAATTAATAGATGAAAATTTTGAAAAAGTAGCTGTATCTAACCACTATATAGTTGAAGTATTACACTGTAACAGCCAAGAAGTAAGCTATAGTTATATAATGAAAGAGAAGGTAGAAGAAGGTATTATTCCTTGTGTAGGAAGACGTTTACAAAAAGATTGTTACACAATTCAAGTAACCTTTTTAAATGTAGTGACTACTACCAACAATTCAAAACAAGCGATGTTGTATTATCTCATACCGATATGTTTTATGCTGTTGATAGTTATTTACGTCGTTAAGAAAAGAAGGAAACAAAATACTCTACATGAAGAGAAAGAGGATGTTCATATTGGAGACTATCTATTTTATCCTGAAAGAAACATTATCGTTTATAATGATATTGAAATTAGTTTATCTAAAAAGGAGTGTGAGTTATTACAAATTTTAGGAAGTAATAAAAATCAAACAGTAAAACGAGAAGAGTTAACGAAACGCGTGTGGGAAGACAATGGTGTTATAGTTGGTCGTAGTCTAGATACTTATATTTCAAAACTTCGAAAAAAATTGAATCAAGATCCTACTATTAAAATTAGTAACATACATGGGGTAGGTTATAAATTAATTGTGGAATAATAGTTTTTTGTAGTAATTTTAATCACTCTAAAATGTTATACATTGGCTAGAACGATAATCAATAATTTTGTTTTAAAACATTATGAAAACGAAACTTATTTTAGTTTTTGTACCTATACGAGCATTCGTTTTTTTGAAATATTATATTTTGAAAAGGGTACAGGTAATGTAAAAATTAATGGAAGCTCCATTCCTTATACAGATAATAGTGTTTTTGTATTTATACCTGATGATGTATATACGGTAAATGTAGATTCAGCAACCACAGTTACTACAATTAAATTCTTAAAGAGTTTTTTTAATAATTCTAGGAATTCTAACCCTACATTACCTGTAAATAATTGGTTTCGTAATATAGAAGGAATTTTATACAATAAAGTTAAACAATTGCGGCTACTCGAATTTAAAGAGGCTTATGAAAAAGAGAATGTGACATCTTTAGTGAAACTATTAACCAAAGAATTTCTGAAAAATAGTGCTAATGATATCTTTATTATAGAAAACTCATTATCGGTAGTATTACACTTAATTGCAAGGAATATGAGAGAAAGTGCTACTCATATGACCATAAATAAACCAGAATCCAAAATTCAAGGAATTATAAATTATATTCAAACTCACATATACAATTCTAAAGCTATAACCAACAAACAACTTGCTGAAGAATTTGATATTGCAGATAATTACATAGGTCAATATTTTAAAAAGCATATGGATATGAGTATTAAGAAATACATTCTTAATTATAAATTAAATTTAGTGGAAACCCGCTTGAAATATACAGATATGCAATTCTCTGAAATAGCTTTAGAGCTAGGTTTTACTGACACCAGTCACTTAAACAAAACATTCTTAGCTTACAAAGGAGTAACAGTAGGAGCTTTTAAGGAAGGGTTGAAAGTTACTCCATAATCTTCTACTTCATTTTTTACTTATATCCCCTTTTTTTTTACTCGATAAAACATGAACTACTGCAATAATTTTGTAGTGTAAATAATTTTAAAAATTAAAAAATATGTTTTATTCAGTATTAGACGTTACACCAACAGTAGACACATGGATTCCTGCTTATATCGCAGAAACAGGAGCAATTGTAAAAAAACACGGAGGTAAATATTTAGCAAGAACAGCTTCACATGAACAAATTGAAGGAGAAGATGCTGCTGCTGCGTTAAGAATTATATTAGAATGGCCATCTAAAGAAGCAGCTTTAAACTTTATGAAAGATCCAGAGTACGTTCCTCACTTAAAAGCTAGAACAGCAGGTTCTGTTAGTCATCATTTTTTAATAGAAGCTAAAGACGATTTAGCCTAGTTGTAAACCAAAATACCTTATAAATTATGACTACACAAAACAATGTAACTTTCGACAATATTGGTTGGATAGTAGAAGCTAAAATCAAAGAAGGTAAAAGGGAAGAATTTAAAGCTATAGTTGATGAAATTGTAGCGGCAACCCAAAAAGAAGGCGGGACATTAAACTATCAATATTATGTTTCTGATGATGGAGATGTTTTAGTATATGAGCGTTTTGCTAATATAGAATCTGCACATATCCATATTACGAATTGGGATAATTTTGCGGAACGTTGGCTGGATGCAGCTCCAGGAACTCGTATGGTTCATTTAGGTAATCTTCCAGAGGAGTTGACCAGTCGTCATGCGGCTTTAGCACCTAAATTGTTAAAACCTTTCGGGGGATTTGCTAGATAAATTTCATTCACCAGATTACATTACATATATCATGAAAAAAGTAAATATATATTCGATAGTAGTTATCCTACTTATTGTAATTCAAGCTTGTAAAGGGAAGATAAAACCAGAAACTAAGCAAGAATCTGAAAATTCAGTACCAACAACAGCAGTAGTTAAACCAGTTTCATTAGAAGCTAAATTATTTTTGAATTTACCGGAAACATTCAATTCTCCAGCTAGTGGAGCAATAGATACGGAAGGTAATATCTATTTTACATCACCAAATTTTCATAACGATGTTTTAATTCAATCTGGTGATATGAAAACTCCTGCTGTACCAACCATAGGAAAAGTAGATAAAAACAATGCATTAAGTACTTGGTACACATTTACCCCAGAAGATATGGAAAAAACTACAGGTAAAATAGCTCCTTTCGGTATCGCCTTTGGTCCAGATGGTAATGTTTATGTTGCTGATATGCAGCTATGGTTTAAAGGGCAGTCAAGAATTTTAAGAATTAATGTAAAAGATGGAGAAGCTATTGGAGTAGATGTTGTAGTAGAAGGAACTGCTTTTCCAAATGCTTTAGTTTGGAAAGGAAATGATTTATTTATTTCAGATACAGTTTTA
>NZ_MSMP01000040.1 GCF_001936575.1 Tenacibaculum agarivorans | reverse complement strand
ACAGCCTACAGCCTACAGCCTACAGCCTACAGCCTACAGCCTACAGCCTACAGCCTACAGCCTACAGCTTTATATTCCTAACTCAGTAAATAATTCTACTAATTTAGGGTCAGAAGGTCTTGGTGCATTTGCATCCACAATGTTTCCTTCAGGATCAATTAAAATAAAGCGAGGAATTTCATTAATTTTATACGCATCCGTAAAAGCTTTATCTTCATTTGCATATAATTGAAGTCCTGCTAATTCTTGCTGCTCAACCATATCATTCCATTCAAAATAATCATTTCTAGAATCAATAGAGATACCAACAAATTCAATGTTTTTATCTTTGTATTCTTCTTCAACCTTCTTTAAAAAAGGAATTTGAGCAGTACATGGCTTACACCAAGTAGCCCAAACATCTATATAAACAAACTTTCCTTTTAAATCATCTAAAGAAACGGTTTCTCTATCAGGTTTTTCGTAATCTACAAATTTTGGTGAAGCCTTTCCTTTAGCCAACTTAGTTTTTACATACATTTTCTCACCATGCATTTTAACTAATTGAGACTGTAAACGGTCAATATTTGTAGTTTGCATGTTTACAAAAGCAGTATCCAGTGCTTTGTTAGTTAATCTCGATTTAAAGTCACCAACATAAGCATTGATCTTCTCATCAAAAGCTTCTTTAGGTAATTCTAAAATATTTTTAACCTCCGTGTTAAAAGCTACTTGATTTTGAGCTGTAATCGATAAGAAATTACTCTCAGCAGCTCCTTTACCAGCAAATAAGATAGATTTTCTGGGTTCTTTACCATCTAAGCTCATGGTAATCTCATCACCATTTCTAAAATATACAGTAGCATAATTTTTACCGTCAAATAAAGAGAAAAATCCATTATCTACTTTTAGAGTATCTTTAAAAGTACCATCTTCATTAACCTTTATCACTCTATTAAATCCATTTTGCGGATTAGCAATAACTAAAGAATCGGAATTCTTATTAGTGATCGTACCTGAGAAGTCAACGTAATCATTTTTTTTACACGAAAAGAATAGGGAAATCGCAGAGAATAAGTAAATTACTTTTTTCATTTTATGGGTTATTTTATACTTGTAAAAATAATAGAAAAAATTAATACGCTGTTTTCTTTTTGAGTTTAAGTATCCTCATGAGATTATTTGATGAATAAATCGTAAATTTACAAACTCAAAACTCACATCAATTTTTGCGGAATGTATTTAATTTTTGATACCGAAACTACAGGTTTACCTAAGAGTTGGAATGCTCCTATTACAGATACGGATAACTGGCCAAGAGCTATACAAATTGCTTGGCAGTTACATGATGAAATGGGAAATTTAATAGAACATAACGACTTTCTAATCCAAGCAGATGGCTTTAATATTCCTTTTGATGCGGAGCGAGTTCACGGAATTTCTACCGATTTAGCTAATGAACAAGGGATAACACTAGCTGAAGGATTAGAGTTATTTAACGAAGCTTTAAAAAAGACAAAATTTGTTGTAGGACAAAACGTAGGTTTTGATGTGAATATTATGGGATGTGAGTTCCATAGATTAGGTGTAGAAAATAATCTAACAGAACTACCCGTTCTAGATACCTGTACGGAGTTAACCGCTTCTATGTGTAAAATTCCTGGGGGTAGAGGAGGAAAATTTAAGTTACCTACGCTAACAGAATTACATCAACATTTATTTAGTGTTGGTTTTAATGAAGCGCATAACGCAACGGCAGATGTAGAAGCCACTACACGATGCTTTTTAGAATTATTACGTCTAAAGCATTATCCACTTGAAAAATTAGATGTAGCAGAAGATTACTACGCAAAGTATTCGGAAAGTAATCCGATGCCAATTCAGTTAATAGGTTTAAAACACTTAAACTTAAAAGCTGAAAGTGATAAAATACGTAAACGAAAAGCTGCTGAATCTGGTGAAGCCAATGCAAAATCAACATCAGAAGGATTAGCACAATTAGAAGGTGTTCAGTTTGCACATTTACATAACCATTCGCAATTTTCGGTATTACAATCCACCATTCAGATCAACGCTTTAGTTAGTGCGGCTGCAAAAGATAATATGAGTGCAGTAGCATTAACCGATACGGGAAATATGATGGCGGCATTCCACTTTACATCTGCGGTTGCTAATCATAATAAATCTGCAGAAACTCCATTAAAACCTATTGTAGGATGTGAGTTCTTTATTTGTGAAAATCATACAGATAAATCAAGAAAAGATAACGGATATCAGGTAGTACTATTAGCTAAAAATAAAAGAGGGTATCACAATTTAGCAAAAATGTCTTCTACAGCATTTGTCGATGGATTTTACTATGTGCCTAGAATTGATAAAGAGATTGTAAAGCAGTATAAAGAAGATGTTATTGTTTTAACAGGAAACTTATATGGTGAAGTACCTAATAAGATCTTAAATGTTGGAGAAAAACAAGCAGAAGAAGCTTTATTGTGGTGGAAAGAAGAGTTTGGAGATGATTTGTATATAGAGTTAATGCGACATGGACAGGAAGATGAAGATGCTGTAAACCGAACGCTATTAGAGTTTTCTAAAAAACATGATATTAAAATTGTTGCAACCAATAACACATATTACTTAGGAAAAGAAGAAGCAAATGCACATGATATTTTATTATGTGTAAAAGATGGTGAAAAACAAGCTACCCCGAAAGGTAGAGGTAGAGGGTATCGTTATGGTTTACCTAATGATGAATACTATTTCAAGTCTACTGAAGAAATGAAAAAGCTTTTTGCTGATATTCCTGAAGCAATTAGTAATATTCAAGAGATTGTAGATAAAATAGAAGGATTTACATTAGCTCGTGATGTATTATTACCTGCCTTTGAAATAGGAGAACAGTTTCAAGATCCACAAGATGAAGTTGATGGAGGAAAACGAGGAGAAAATAATTATTTACGTCATATCACCTATGAAGGAGCTAAAAAAAGATATGGTGAGCTGACAGATGAAATCACTGAACGATTAGATTTTGAGCTTGATGTAATTGCAAAAACAGGATACCCAGGGTATTTTTTAATTGTAGAAGACTTTATTAGGGCGGCAAGAAAAATGGATGTATCTGTAGGTCCAGGTCGTGGTTCTGCAGCAGGTTCGGTAGTAGCCTATTGTTTATGGATTACTAACATCGACCCGATTAAGTATGATTTACTTTTTGAGCGTTTCTTAAATCCTGAGCGTGTATCGATGCCCGATATCGATATTGACTTTGATGATGAAGGTCGTGGTCGTGTAATGGATTATGTAATTGAAAAATATGGAGCCAATCAGGTAGCACAAATTATTACCTATGGTACCATGGCGGCAAAGTCATCATTACGTGATACAGCTAGAGTACTAGATTTACCGTTATTTGAAGCCGATAGAATTGCCAAACTTGTTCCCGGAATTAAGCTGAAAAATATTTTTGGAGAGGATGAAAAAAGTAAAGGAAAAGTTGCAGGCCTACGTTCCGAAGAAAAAGAAAATGTAAATGAATTAAGAGCCATTGCTCAAGGTGCAGGTTTAGAAGCCAATACTATTAACCAAGCCGTAGTATTAGAAGGATCTGTTCGGAATACAGGAATCCATGCCTGTGGGGTAATTATTACGCCTGATGATATTACCAAATTCGTACCCGTATCGGTTGCAAAGGACTCTGATATGTATGTTACACAGTTCGATAACTCGGTAGTAGAAAGTGCGGGATTACTAAAAATGGATTTCTTGGGGTTAAAGACATTAACCCTGATTAAAGACACGGTAAAGATTGTAAAAGCACGTCATAACGTAGATCTCGATCCTGAGAATTTTCCTATAGATGATCAAGAAACCTATGCATTATTTCAAAGAGGAGAAACAGTCGGAATATTCCAATACGAATCTCCTGGGATGCAAAAATACATGCGAGAATTAAAACCTACAGTATTTGCCGATCTTATTGCCATGAACGCATTATATCGACCAGGACCGTTAGAATATATTCCTTCATTCATCCGAAGAAAACATGGAGACGAAGAAATTGCATATGACCTTCCTGCAATGGAAGAATATCTGGCTGAAACCTATGGGATTACAGTATATCAGGAGCAAGTAATGCTACTGTCACAAAAACTAGCTGATTTTACCAAAGGTGAGGCCGATGTATTACGTAAAGCCATGGGTAAAAAACAAGCGGCGGTATTGGCTAAAATGAAACCGAAGTTTGTAGATCAGGCAAAGGCCAATGGACATGATGAGAAAGCATTAGAAAAGATTTGGAAAGACTGGGAAGCATTTGCATCGTACGCATTTAACAAATCGCATTCAACTTGTTATGCTTGGATTGCCTATCAAACAGCTTATTTAAAAGCACATTATCCAGCAGAATATATGGCTGCAGTACTTTCCAATAACATGAATGATATTAAAACAGTATCATTTTTTATGGAAGAATGTAAGCGTATGGGCTTAGAAGTATTGGGGCCAGATGTAAACGAATCCTATTCTAAATTTTCAGTAAATAAAGAAGGAGCCGTTCGTTTTGGTATGGCTGCAATTAAAGGGGTAGGAGCGTCTGCAGTAAAAGCAATTATAGATGAACGAAAAGAAAACGGCCCCTATACTTCCGTATTTGATGTAGCGAAACGTGTAGATTTACGTGTAGCGAATAAAAAAGCATTTGAAGGTTTGGTATTAGCTGGTGGTTTTGATTCGTTTGAAGATACACACAGAGCACAATATTATGTTAAAGATGAAAAAGAACAAACTTTTTTAGAAAAAGCTATTCGTTTTGGAAATAAGTATCAAGAGAATTTAAATTCCTCTCAAGTATCGTTGTTTGGAGAAGCAAGTGAAGTGGAATTACCAGAACCAGAAATTCCACAATGTGATACTTGGGGAACCATGGAGTTATTAGCCAAAGAAAAGGAAATGGTAGGAATGTATATTTCTGCGCATCCACTAGACGATTTTAAAAATGAATTAAGATTCTGTAACGGACAAGTAAGCTATTTTAAAGATTTAGCAAAGTATGAAGGAATGGGAATTTCCTTTGGCGGAATTGTTACTGATGTACAACACCGAGTTTCTAAAGCAGGAAAAGGGTGGGCTTCTTTTATCGTGGAAGATTATAATGATAGTTTTGAGTTCCGAATTTTTGGAGAAGATTATTTAAAGTTTAAACACTTTTTGGTGCCAAATTCGTTTTTATATATTAGAACGATAGTAAAACCAGGTTGGACCAATAAAGAAGGTGTAAAAGGTGATCCAAGAGTTGGGTTTAATGAGTTTTTACTCTTGCATGATATTATGGAAAAAATGTGTAAGAAGATTACGATTAAGCTTGCCTTAAAAGATATAAAAGAGAATATGATAAAAGACTTACAACATTTGTTTGTTACCAATTCAGGTTCTCATTCTTTACGTTTTGTGGTATATGATGTAGAAGAAAAAATAGAGATAGATGTACCAAGTAGGACTACTAAAGTTAATATTACGAACGAATTTTTAGCAACATTAGACAATCAGCATATTAATTATAAGTTGAATTAGAAAAATTAGAAAAAGAAGAACGTTTACCTAAAAAGTTCTTTAAGATTATAAGATATACCAACACTGGTAGAACGAAAAATATGGAATATTATCCATTACTATGGAAGGTATGTGACGTGAGAACTTCCAAGAGTAATATTGTATTTCCAAAGAAAACTGGTTAAATGAACATTGAATCGACACAAACGATTTAATACAATTTACGATTAATTTTTTGTATACATTAATTCAAGACCCTTGATAAAAAAATTAAGAAACGATTTTAATGAAATATTACTAAAAAAACGACCTATTGATAAGAATTTTTAAAAATCAAGGTAGCAGGTTGGTTTAAAGATGAAAAGCTGTTTGAGCGATAGCGAGTTCTTTTCATCTGTAGCTGAAGGTACCGTAGTATTTTAAAATTCTTATTATTCCAGTCTTGATTTTTGCTCCTTTGCATCAAGGCAAAGGAGAGGAAATATAGTTTTTTTATTTAAATATTTTTTTTCAGGTGTTTAAAAAAGATGTCAATGATAAATCCTCGACAAAATACTTATGTGAAATTATATTCCAAAAATCGTAAAAAAGGATTTTTGATAGAGTAAATGGTTAAAGAGAATGAAATTTCAACACCCAACTATGTTCTATCATTGTACTATTTTCATCAATTTAATTGTATAACACGATCCTTATCAGATAAGAGAATTATGTGCGGTTTTGTCATAGGCTTGAGGTGAAATTTCTCCTTGTTTAGTCAGTCTTATGTTTTACAATAATTTTGTGTTAATTAAATAAAAACACTGTATTTTTGTTTAGCATTATTTAATATTCATGAAACAAAGTAAAAACGGAGTTTGGGTTAGTTGGAATGAAAACTTAAAGTATAATTATAAGTCATTATACACCATAAAAACAGAACAAGAGTTACAAGAAGTGATTGCTAAAAGTGAAAAGATACGTTTTTTTGGTAGCAAACAATCTTCAGCAGATATAGCCGCAGGAACAGAAACCTTATTGGATATTACAGCTTACAATAAAATACTTGCGTTTGATGATGCAGCTAAAACCATAACAGTACAGTCAGGAGTATTATTGAAAGATTTGTTAGAAGCCGTAGAAGCTAAAGGTTGGTGTATTCCTTGTTTACCAGATATTAACACGGTTACTGTTGGTGGTGCGTTAACAACAGGAACACATGGAACTAGTGGTAAATTATTAAGTGAATATGTAACGCAATGCAGATTAGTACTAGCAGATGGTAGTATAAAAGAGATTCATGAAGGGGAAGAATTAATGGATGCTGTTCGGGTATCATTAGGAGTACTAGGTGTATTTTCTACTATAACTTTTTCATGTGAAGATATATATACATTGCATGTTAAAGAACATCCTGAAAGTGATTCACAGTGGCTAGCGAAAATTAATGAACGCTTACAAAAGCATGATTTTTTAAGAGTATTATGGTTACCACACACTAATAAAGGTTATGTAATTACTGGAGATAAAATAGACCCAGATACAGCAATAGAAGAAGACTTAGGGCCAAAATATTTAAAGCATCGAAGAAAAGCATCTAAAATTCTATATAAATACACACATATTTTTCCTTGGTTTACAGCAGTGGCAAACAAATTACTATATAGAGGTTTCTTTAGAGCTACTAAAGAGCATAAAGGCTCTTTGTATCAGGCAACCGTTACCAAATCTAGAGGATCTACGTTAGAATTAGCAGAGTGGACTATTGGTTTAGATATGTTTCCAAAAGTATTTGAAGAACTAAAAGAAGAAATTAATAAATGGTCTAACAGGTCGTTTATACATATTCCTATGGATGTTCGTTTTCTATATAAAGATAATTCTTGGTTAAGTTATGCATATAAACAAGATACTGTAACTATGGGATGTGTATCTAGAAATGCTGCTACTGCCGATTCTTATGAGGCTTTTAAAAGTGTAGAAAGAATTTTTCTAAAGTATGGAGGAAGACCACATTGGGGAAAACGTTTCAAAGCAAAAGATGAGGAGCTTTCTCAAGTATATGAAAAATGGGAAGATTTCAAAAACTTACGTAGTTCGTTTGATCCTACGAATAAATTTTTGAATCCGTACTTAACAGATTTATTTAATGAGAAAGAAAAGAAACATGTATATGCCTAAAGGAGTTTTATTTGATTTTGATGGAGTGGTAGTAGATAGTTTTGAAAGTCATTATTCCGCTTGGTCATCAGCATTTAATGAGTTATTTAATAAGGAGATTGCACCTTATCCTAAAAGTCATGTAGGGAAATCGCCAAGAAAAATTGCAGCGTATTTTTGTGAGCAAATAGGTAAAGGAGAACAATCTGAAGAGTTATTTTATTTAAAGGATAAACATTTAGAACTGTATTTCAAGGTTCCGAATTTATTGTCTGGTGTTATAGAATTTACAGACTATCTATCTACGAATCAAATCCCCTATGGAATAGCAAGTAATGCCACAAAATTATTTTTAAAACAATCTATACAACATTTAAAGTTAAACTTTCCAGTGGTTTTTGGAGTAGAAGACTATAAAAAGCCAAAACCAGCACCAGAAGCTTATATTACTTTAGCTAGAACTTTGGGTTTTGTTAAAGAAGATTTTAAAGATTTATGGGTTTTTGAAGATAGTTTAACTGGAATTACAGCAGCAAAATCTGCGGGTATGCAACCCATTGGTATTATATCTAAATATTCAGCAGTAGAAATGAAAGCAGCAGGGAGTAGTAAGGTGTTTAAAAATCTTAAAGAAGCATTTGATACATTATTTTAGGCAGTAAGCAGTATTTGAAACTCAGTTAAAATTTATACTGACTTTGTACTAAAAATGGTCAACTCCAAACATGAGATTACATCGTCGCTTTCTATTTTTAGCGTAATAAGCATAGATAGTCATACAAAGCTTTATAAACTTCCACTTTTCATCTTTTTTAATAAAAATATAGAAGACAAAAGACTTTTCTAGTTTATTAGCATCGTTGTAAATTCATCTTTGTCAATTCATAACTTTTGAGTTTTGAGTTCGATGTAAGAATACATTTTTAAACATGTAAATCAGTCAATCACGTCTTTACGATGAATGAAACATAGTGAAATGAAGAAGTAATCTATTACTTTAATAACGAAAATATCGTTTTTAAGACAAAGATTGCTTCATCCGTTGCACTGCTTCGCAAAGACCTCCTTGTGTTTATAAGGAATTCAAGGTGAAATTACATAGTACTTACGTTAATTAAAATAATAAACATCTCTCTATTTACTACTCAATTTCCTCCAATAACTCCTGCGCTTCTTTGTACTTAAAGTTTGAATTAGTAGACACTATCTTTTGTAACTCTTGTTTAGCTGAAGCAGTATTGTCTAATTTTAGATAAGAAAGAGCAAGATACCAATGTGCTTTATAAGCATCTAAGGTATTACTTTGTAAAAGCGTTGTAAATGTTTCTATAGCTTCTTCATTTTTATTCAACTCCAATTGTAAAATACCAGAATACAATAACAATTGCGGGTCTAAAGAATTGGTGTTGTTTTTTAAATAGTGCTCTAAAAGCTCAGAAGCTTTAGCATAATTTTGTTGTTTAAATAATGTTTCCACTTCAGTTAAGGTATCAGCATTGCCTCTAACAGTTAAAGACGGTAATTCTTCCCAATTATTTTTATAGTCACTATACAATTCAAAATTACTAGCAGTAGTAAAGTTTTTACTTAGGAAAAAACCTATAATAAAAATAGCAGCGATAGAACCAAAGGTTATAATCATTTTTCGAATACCCTTTTGTTGTTTAGGAATTTCAGCAAAATATGTATCCTTTTCTTGTTGAATAACAGCTGCAATTTGTTTTCCTTTTTCACTTTGTAAAAAATCTAAAGATGTAGTGAGTCTAGGATCTTTTTTATCTAAAGTAGAAAGTTCCCAATCTTCATCATCATAAATAGAACGCATTGATGAATATATAGCAATTGCATCTTTCAATTCTGCATTCGTCTCTAGCTCTTTTAGGAATTCCAGTCGTTCCTGTTCATCCATTTCCTTAGTAAGAAATTTCTCTATTTTGTTAGTATAATCCATGTGATTAATTTTAGAGGTGCTTTAAATGTTGATAACGACGATCTGACTGAATAGCATCTTTAAGCTTCGACTTACATTTAAATATGCGTTGCTTTACTGTATTTACAGAAGCATAATCTTTGAGTTCCGCTATTTTTTTATACGATACTTTCGTAAAGAATAGTTTGAGTAATTCTCTACAATTTTCTGAAACCGCATGTAATTTTTCTTGGAAAAGATCCCACTTTTCTTGCTCGTAAATGCTCATTGCTATCTCCATATCATCACTTACTAGATCAATTACGGTAGGATTGGTTACCCTAAGTTTTGATTTTTTTACTTCTCTAATCCATAAATTTTTACAAATGGTGATAAAATAGCCCTCAAAACTAGAGGTTAATTTGAAGTTTTTGTCTTGAGCTCTAGCAGAAAGTTGAATCAATGCTTTTTGCATAATATCTTTAGCATCATCCTCACTACCATCTCTTTTCATAATATAGGCTCTAACTTTAGGGAATAGTGTGGTATAAATTTTGCCAATTCCTACATTATCTCCATTAACCAAGCTTTGTAAAAAATAGTCAGTATTCATATAGGCTTAAAAGTAGTTGATTCTGATTTCACCCGCAAAATTAACGGATATTAAATAGTATACAACAAAGGAAATGAACTTTTTAACATAAGGGTAAATCCTTAGCTGTATTGAGGAGTTTCACTAAATCCCACAACTAATGAAAAAAAAGGGGTAACCTTTTTATATGTTTGCCTTCCTTTTAGCAAACAATGACATAATAATAGAATTAAAAAACAGAATGATTATGAAAAATTTTACTAAAGTAATAGCAATACTAACACTAATAATAGGCTTAGGAGCATGTGCTGAAGATGAACTATTGTATAATGAAGAAACTACTGAGAAATCAGCAATAATGATTTCAAACCAAAAAATGGTTAAAAAAAATCCATTGGCACCAGATATTGTAAAAGATCAAATAGTTGTTGAGTATACCGATAAAAAGATAACAAAGATAAAAAAAGATAAAATAAAAGAAATATTAGAAGATAGGTATAACTTTAAGATAAAGAAGGTCGAAAAATGTAATTGTGATAATTCTAATATTGAATTATGGACTGTAAATTTTCTTAATCCTAATGGGGGGGTTGAAGATTTAGTGGGGCCACACGATGTAGATGAAGATGGTGTTGCAGATTTAAATGCAGACTTTCAATTCTCTTTTTTTATTAAAGAAAAAGATCAAAGTATTATGAATGGTTATATGCATCAATTAGAGCAAATGGTACATCCAAATACTACAGAAGATAGGGTAAACATAGCAGTTATTGATACTGGAGTTAATTATGATTATTTTGATACCCCATTTTTATACAATGGAGCTAATGACACTTCAAATTGTTTAGGAAATGAAGTTTCTGGTTGGGATTTTGTAAATAATGATCATGATGTAAGAGATGACCATGGACATGGAACATTTGTATCTGCAATTATTAGAGATATCTTAACACAAGAAAATATACCGTATCAAATATTACCAGTAAAAGCATTTGATCAAGATGGAAAAGGTACTTATTTTAATATATTATGTAGTTTACAATATATAGCCTCAAAAAAGAAGCCGTTTATGGTAAATTGTAGTTTTGGATTTTATAATCTTAAAAGCCAAATAATTTTTGAGAAAATTGTGGAGGAAAATTCAAATAATTTATTGCTAATGGCTTCAGCTGGAAATGATGAAAAAAATACTGATTCTGATGGAAACGAACATTTTCCTTCAGGATATAAATCCGATAATTTATTAGCTGTAGGCGGTTATATAGTAAATAGTGAATTATCCTCAGTTCCTTATTTAGGTGCACTATATATATCAGGATATAATTTAGCACCAGAATCAAATTATGGAAATACAAGTATAGATATAGTTGCTGCATTTGATTATGATTTAACTTTGATAAAAGGGAGAAAATCGAATCAAATAATTTATGATATACCATTACGAGGGACTTCTTTTTCTTGTCCTGTGGTAACGGCTAGAGCGGCAGCATTATATCATCGAGCTAATACTGCTCCAAGACTATTAAAATCTGAAGTAATAGCAAGCTGTTATAAAGATCATAGTTTAAGAGATAAAATTAATAATAGTAATGTAATGATAATAGGGAATTATAGAGTTCCAGATCCAATCGGACCTTTTCCTTGGCTTAATAGATAAGTTTAGAAATAAAAAATAAAAATTAGAGTTTTGAATTTTATATTTTTAGAGTATGAAATTTAGAGCTCTAATATTTATATTAAGTATTTTTCTGATACTACCTTTCTCAGGATTTTCCCAAAAAAGTTTAGATAGTTTAAAAAATATTCTTAATTCCAAATTATCCAATAATACAAAAGAAAAGAAAGTTGAAGAGTTTATAAAAAATAATAAATCTCGTTTAATTCCAGAAGATTTAGCTAATTGTTACCAAGAATATGGAAAGTGGTTCTTTTTATTAGATATGAAAAATAGAGCATATTTAGAAAAAGCTATTTCTTATACAGAGAAAGCTCTTAAGCTAAAAAAGGAACACAATGTGAATTCGAAATCAATAAAAGGAACTTTATATAATCTGGGGTACTTTTATGCTAAGCAAAAGAATTATTTTAAAGCAATTGATTATTTCGAACAAATTAAAGAAATAAGTGAAGTAGATTCTAATACTCTAAAATCTTTAAGAGAGCTTTCAAATATATATATGAAAACAGGTGATTTTTATAAGACCTTAAATAATTTAAATACTCTTATACGTTTATCGTATAAAGATACTCTTTGGAGAGAGAAAACAATACAAGCATATCAATATAGAGCGATGGTATATTCTTTTATGGGGCTTAAAAGGTTTTCAAAAAACATTAAAGAAGATGTTCGAAAAGCAGATTCTTTATTAAATCTTTTAACTAAAAAGAGGACAAGATACCATAATCGTTTAGATCAGATAGAAGGAAATAGATTGTTAGAAAATGGAAATTATGAGAAAGCGATTATTTTTTTTGAAAAAATATTGAAAGTAATTAATAAAAAAAAGTCTATTAATGTAGCTAGAACCTATAATAGTTTAGGGCAATCATATTCTAAAAATGGTAACTACAAAAGCGCTTTTTTAAATTTTAATAAAGCAATTCTCTATGACCCAATGTACTCACCTGTATATGAAAATATTGGGGATATTTATATAGCACAAAAAGAGTATCAATTAGGATTAAAACAATTCCAAAAGGCAATTAATATACTTACTAAAACCAATTTTAACCCAAAACAGAAACTTTCGAAAAAAATATTAGGACTAGTTCAGCAAAAGTATTTCTTATTACATCATCTAACGCAAAAAGCAAAAGGATGGATACAGTACTACAAGGCAGAGAAAAAATTAGAGTATTTGAGATATGCATTGGAAACGTTTAAAACGGCTGATCAACTTATTGATATTATTCGTTTTGAAAGTTCAGAATATAAATCAAAATTATATTGGCGAGAACAAGGAGCGTCTTTATATGTAGGAGCAGTAGAAGTTTGTTTTCTTTTAAATAAACCTGAAGAAGCCTTCTATTTTATGGAGAAGAATAAAGCCATTTTATTGCTAGAAGATATTTCCAATTATCAAGCTATTGAAAATGCCAAACTGCCTCTAACCTTAGCGAATAAAGAAGTACAGCTAAAAACTCATATCAATACTGTAGAAAGTCAATTGCAACAGGTAATGGCTAAAAAAGAAAACCGTAAAGATAGTTTGCAACGTCAGTTATACCTTTCCAAACGAGCTTATGCAACTTTTGTAGATTCTTTGGTGGTAGCCTATCCAGAGTATGGGAAGTATAAAAAACAAATACCAATTATTTCCTATGAAAAAGCGGAGACAACGGCCAACACTCAAAATACTCTTTTTCTACAATACATTACAACGGATGCAAAAGGATATGGAATGTTGATAGGAGGAACAAAACCTTTAGTATTTGAAATCACCAACGCCAATACATTACCTAAAGATTTAGAAGATTATCAAAATATAGTGACTCAAAAATTTGTAACAACGGAACAACAACAAGCTTTTTGTACAACAGCAAATAGACTGTTTCAAAAATTGATTCCTCAAGCAATTTATGAAGAGCTCAAGGACAAACAGGTGATTATCATACCTGATTATAGGCTACAGGAATTGTCTTTTGAAACCTTAACTACGTTAAAAAATACTACTGATTATCTATTAAAAGAAGCTGAGATCAGTTATGCATACTCTATATCGTATTTGGAGAATAATAATAATCTTACAAGAAATGCAAAAGACTCATTTTTAGCTGTTGCTCCTGTGGATTTTGAAAGCTTACAGTTACCTTCATTACACTACACAAATACAGAAGCGAATGCGTTAGCAACTATTTTCTCAGGGAATCTATTGTTAAATAATCAAGCGACTAAAACGAGTTTTTTAGATCAAGGAGGTAATTATAAAGCATTACACTTAGCCACTCATGCTGAGGTTGGAAATAGTATCGATCCTTGGATTGCTTTTCATGATCATAAACTTTCCTTACAGGAATTATACGGTTATAAAAACCAACATGATTTAGTAACCTTAAGTGCGTGTAAAACATCTTTAGGAGAGCTGAAATTAGGAGAAGGCGTTATGAGTTTAACTAGAGGTTTTTTCTATGGAGGAGCAAAAAGTGTAGTCTCTAGTTTATGGGCCACCAATGATAAAGCCAATCAACAAATTATGGTGTCTTTCTATAAACAACTCAAAGAAGGAGTTTCAAAATCCAAAGCATTACGACAAGCAAAGCTACACTATTTAAAAACACATCAAGGTACAGAAGCCTCTCCTTTGTATTGGGGAGGAAATATTTTGGTAGGCGATATAGCCAGTATTAATTTAACCAATTCTTTTTTTAGTGAAAAACTACAATTAGTAGCCATACTAGGTGTATTACTACTAATTGTATGGATTAGTTGGTTCTTTTTAAAATTAAAAAAGAAAATGAAGGAATAAGTTACTCTACTCCACCTTCACTAGTATTATTTGATAATTTTGTTACTAAATCCGCTTGTGCATTTTGTAGTTGAGTTAAGGTATCATCATCTTCAATTTTAGCAGTAGTTTCTGCTTCTACTACAGATGTGTCGGTACAACTTTGTAAAGTAAATGATATTACAGCAACTAGGATACATACAATTTTTTTCATGATAATTAATTTTTTTCTAAAAGTATAGGTATTGATGGAGGTTTACAAGTTAAAGTTCTGTAAATTTTTATGTAATGCTAGTTTTCAGTAAGAAATTTTTTCACTCAAGTAATTTTACTGGTGATTGAGTTTATCGAAATCAAAAGTAAAGTTGTGCTGAATCAAGTTTAGTAGAATTATAGAGGCGTCAAATAGCTCTCTATTATGTTTCTCTAAAGTCGGTACTATGATTTTTTTAAAACGCTGAAATAAATTGATTTATTTGGTTTGTTGATGAACTGTATTTCCTCTCCCTTGTCCATTATATAACGAAGTTATGAAGATTCGTACTTTTATTATGTTTCCTGTTCATTTTTTTGCTTGTCCAAAAAAACGAACCAAAAAAAGGACACTTTTTCAATGAATTTTTTAGCAAATGCTAAAAACCAAATTTCATTCCTAAAATCTCTCCAAGGCTTCGAGATTTCTTAACGAAATGAAATTTTATTCTGCGAAGAAGATTCAAAAGCGCTGCTTTTAATCGATTTATAATATATTCAATTATTTAAAAAAACCTTTCAAAATCCTTCTGTTGTTAGCTTAACAAAACCTTCGATAAGCTTAAGACAGACTTCACAAAAATCAAGACCGGAATGATAAGAGTTTAAAATACTACGGCATCTCCGCCTACATATGAAAAGAATTGATCACTATTAAATGATCCCCGAAAACTGAAAATTTAACGGGTAACCTTTCTAATTCTCATGACTCCTTACAACAAACAAGCAATTGCTTTTGGGGTTGATCTCCCAATACATACAATCGCGAATACCGAAAAGCGAAAAAGAGAGTAGGTACACTAATCAAAATTTAAAAAAATGAAAAAACTAAATCTTATTTTGGTATTGTTAGTCATGTCTTTATTAGTATTCAATTCATGTAAGGACGAGGAGATTACTAGCAATCAAGAAGAAAACAGCACAGAAACAATAGTAGTAAGAGAAAACCTTGGAGAACAATCAGGAAGAGTATTAAATCCTAAAGGAGAACCTGTAGCCAATGCAACACTAAAATTGAATGATAAAATTGTTGCCGTTAGTGATAAAAAAGGGTATGTAGATTTTAGAAAAGGTGTTTTAGAGCCTGGAAGTGTCTTAAAAATAGAACATAAAGATTATGTTACCGCTATTAAAAGAGTAGATAAAAATGATGCTTTTATATTCTTTTTATCTGAAAGAAATAGAAGTCAATTCTTTGATGCTAGAGAAGGAGGGAAATTTGTATTTGAAGATCACCTTATGTTAGCAATATCGCCAAACTCATTCAATTTAAATGGTAAACCTTATACTGGTAAAGTAGCATTGCAAGCGAGTCATATAGATGTTACTGATTTAGATGATTTACAGAGTGCGCCTGCAAGTTTTATTGCACAAGATAGAAGAGGAGGAACTCTATATCCATTAACATCTTTTGGAATGGTTGAAGTAACAGCAAGTGTAGCAGGAGAAGATATTCCTTTAACCTTAAATGAAGATAGCGTTATTGATGTGGCATTACCAGTAACAGTAGATGAAACGCCAGATGTCACAAACTTATATGTGTTAGATGAAGAAACTGGATATTGGGCATTACAAGGAGAATTTATTCGTAGAGGGAATCAATTATTAGGACAAATAAATACAGTAAACAGTTCTTGGAATGCAGATGATCCATGTGCAGATCAGTTGGTTTGTGTACGTATAAAAATGGAAAATCCAGATGGTACACCATTTAGTTATTGTAATGTTATAGCACAAGGATTAACGTATAACGGTACAGATGGACATAAGACTCCTGATGCTAATGGTTATATTGAGTTTGATGTGTGCCCGAATAGTGTTTTCAAATTGTTAGCATGTCTTTTAACACCAACAGGAGGGAATTCTGGATCATGTTCTATAGGAAGCTCTCCGTATATGCATTGTACTACTATCGATTTATCCACAGTAACCTTGAATCCTAATGGCTGTACAGATTTAGGAGTTTGGGTGATTAACTAATAAAGTAAATAATAACGAGTAAAAAAGTCCTGATATTTCAGGACTTTTTTTATGGCTTCCTATAACTAGTTCAGTAATCAATAAACAATGATCATGATTGGATCAAGTTCCTTGCTAGCGATAAATAAATGAATACCAGTTACACAAATTGATCATTGTTAACTGATCACCGAAAACTGAAAATTTTTGGGTAACCTTTTCTTTTTTATAAACTCCTTAGGGTAAATAAGCAATTGCTTTTAGGGTTGATCCTCCTAATGTTTTACAATCAAAATCCAATGATCGCGCAAACCGAAAAGCGAAAATAGAGTAGGTGAATAACTATGTAAATTCAATAGAATGAAAAAAATAATACTAATAGTAATGTTCCTAGTAGGCTTTGTAACTACCTACGGACAACAATGTACTGATGGGGATTGTCAAAATATTCCTGTAAGTAGAACTCAGGGTTGGAGTAATTCGCATGGATCTCCAAGTTGGGGTAGTAATTCTGTATGGCTTTGGTCTTACAGATCAGGTAATATAATTGGTGAAGGAGTAAATTATTCGGGATATAATTTTGTGCAAGGTGAAGAGTACTGTGTTTCATTTACGTTAGATGCAGGAACCAATGCTGCTACACCGGCTCCTAATCAAAATTGTTCTATGAATGTATTTTTAACTCAAGCTGCAATTGTAGGAGCACAAAGTGTAGGAGGAGGTAATCCAATACCAGCAATTACAAACCCTAATCAACAGATTATGGGACAAAATATCTGGAGTGGAGGAAACAATAGTACTACGTATCAGTTTACATTTATTGCAGGAAGTAACTTCAACAATCTGTGGTTTTATCCAAGTAACCCAGCAGCACCCAATCCTCAAATAGAGGTAAGAATTTCAGAGGTTAATATTTGTCACATTACTTGTGATGACAATCAAGATGTTGCTTTTCATTTTGAACATGAAAATGGAACTCAAGATACTGAATTTAACTTGTGTGAAGATGTGTTTTTAGATGCTTCAGCTACCCTAAATACAGGAAGTTATTTTATGGATTTATGGGAAGTTAATGGTAATGGTACATTATCGTGGATTTCTCAACAGCCAGTTAATGGTTGGGCAACAGGAAGTTTAAACGCTCCGATTAATATTACTGATGTCTTTAAGAATAATGGAGTACCAAATGTTACCTTCCAAGCAGGAACTACTTATGAGGTAAAGTTGGCTATTAATCATCCACAATGTGGTTGGTCTTTTGAAACGCATCGATTCACATATAAAGAAGCTTCCATGTCCTCTGGTTTTACATTAGATTATTATTGTCATGATGGAGTATATGATGTTACAGTAACAGCAACAGATTCAGACCCTAATCAATGGTGGTTATTATTAGAAACAAATGTACAAGGTTCTACTTCAGATGCTGATACTATTGGAGCTGTAGGAGCCATTCAGGGAGGAACAAGTTTTACGTTTACCAATTTAGATCCTAATAAATCATATTATGTTAAGCATGGGGTTTGGACGAATAACTGTCCGTGGCAAGAAACAAGAATTGCTTTAGAACGTGATTGTTGTGTAGATAATCCTGAGATTTTTCCATATTGTGAAGATCCATGTGCATTAGATTCTTTCCCTCTAAAAGTGAAAGATAAGTATGGAAATATCATCACTATTTTAAATGGAGCTACATTCAGCTGGACAAATACTGTTACAGGAGATACTAGTACTAATGATATTGTGGTAGCAACAGATGCAGATCATTGGAAATTAACTTTAACCATGCCTGATGGTTGTATTTATAATTTAGAGTTTGATGTGGTATGTTGTAATGATGATATTCAACTAAAAGCATATAAGTGTCCTACTGATAGTGATGTTGATGTATTGAAATCACAATTAGAGGATAGAGAACTAAAAGTAGATAGAGAAAACTATGAAAAGCATGTTGATTTCTTAAATAATTATAGATCAGGAGCAGAAAATTGTGATCCTTGTGATACGGGATTGTTTATCATTAGAGTGGTAGACGGTTCTGGTAATTTAGTAACAAATTTTAACTCTATTACTTGGAGTGATGGCTTATATGCGAATCAAAACATTCGTTGGGGTAATGTAAACACCACTTATGATGTCACTGTAGTTACCCCTTCGTCAAATGGTAAAGATACATGTACCTATAAAGATGAAATCATTTATGAATGTGAAAAAGACTGTGAAGGTTTAACAGCACCAATCAATTTAAAAGATCACGGAAATTCGTTAAGTTGGGACCCTGTACCAGGAGCGGTTTCTTATATTATAAGTTCACCAGGAAATATAGAAGTTAAATGTTGTAAAGTGAGTATTTCTATAGCTCCAATATACACTACAAATACTAATGTTTTATTATCTAACGGATTGCAAGGAAGCTGTTTTGCTTGGCAAGTGATAGCAGTATGTGCAGATGGAACTAAGTCTTCAGTTTCTAAACAATTATGTCATTATCCTATATTAGTGAATGACGATATCGATATACAATTAACTAAAGAACAAGTAGTGGTATATCCGAACCCTAGTAGAGGAGAGGTAAACGTTAAGTTAACTGTAAAAGATCCATCAAATATTACATTACAGATTTTTACTATTGAAGGAACTTTGGTTAAGACTATTGAAAATATGGAAGGTAAAGAGAAGTCGTCAGACTACAACTTCCAAACTAATTTACCAAAAGGAAAATATCTATTTAATTTTACAGCTGGAAAAGAAACAGTTGTTAAACAAATTATTATAGAGTAAAATTAATATGATGGCTTCCGATTCCACTATTGGAAGCTATTGTAATTTTTTCATGAATATCTGCGTGAGCAGATGTAAATATAAGTTTAATTCGATGTAAATAGCTTAGGTTGGAGAACCTAAGCTATTTTTAATATCATAGAAACATTAAATTATAACGATTTAATAAAACGCTTAATTTAAAAACTTAACAACAAAATATATTTATTTGTGAATGTATGTGGGGAGCAAAAAATATATACTTAGTAAGTTTTTTACTACTATCTTTTTTAAAAGTAAATACGCAAAACTTTGATCAAAATAATGATGCGTTATACAATACACTTACTGAAAATTTAAAAAAAGCTAAAGTAATTTCTTCTTCTAAACTAATAGCCCAAAGTAACTTTGAATTTGGAAATTATTATTTTTCTGCGGGCTTATTTACCCAAGCTATAGCTTATTATAACAATGCACTTATACATGCTAACAGTTTAAAAAAACAACGTTTTTATGTGGCTTTACATAATAAACTAGGGCAGGCTTATTTAGCCATGAATAATTATAACTCAGCTAAAACTTTTTTTGAGGAAGCATGGAAAAATGCCGAAATTATGAATGATATACAAGGAGTAGCTACCTCAAAGTCATTTTTAGGACATTATCATGAAAAACAAGGAGAATATTTAGAGGCCTTAAAATATCAACAAGAGAGTTTACAGCTTTTCGAACAATTGAAAGACCATATTGGAGTTGCCACCGTAAATGAAAATATAGGAAGTATTTATGAAGATTTAATACAATATGACAAGGCATATACATATTTCATAAAGGCATATGTTTTTTTTAAAGGTACAAATTCTAAATCTGAAGTTAATGTACTTAATAATATAGGAGATATTTATAGAAAAAAGGAAGATTATACCAAAGCAATTCTTTTTACACAAAAAGCCATTGATTTATCTTTAGAATTAAAAGACAGTCATTTAATAGAAAGTGCTTATAAAGATCTATCAAAAATATATGCACTGACTAACGATTTTGAAAAAGCATATGCAAACAGAGTGTTATCTGAAGAGTATGGGCAAAAAGCTTTAGTCGATCAAAATCAAGGACAGCTAAGCGTACTACAGGCTGAATATGATAGTAAGAAAAAGGAAGCTCAAATACAATTGCTATTAGAACAAAATAAGGTGAGTAGAGCAAATCAGAGAATTCTAATGATTTTATTTCTATTTATATTATTTCTAGTAGTTGTATTCATGTTTTATTACTACAAAAAGAGAAGAGCAAATCTCAAAATTCAGGAGTATAAACAAAGGATGCTGAAAGCTCAGTTAGATAAAAAAGCTATAGAAGAAAAAGATTTACAAAAAGCAGTACAGCTAAAAACAGCAGCATTGTCTAAATATAGTCTTCACGTAGCACAAAAGAATAAAATTTTAGAACAAGTTTCTAAAGATTTAAAAAACATAGTTGCTAGAAAAGATATTGATCAAAGAACTACAATTAAATCTTTAGCTAAGGATATTGATTTTAATTTAAATCAAGAAAACGAATGGACTGAATTCAATAGTATTTTTAGTGAAGTACATCCAGATTTTATAAGAAAACTATCTACAATTTCTAATGAGAATTTAACACCATCAGAACTCAAATTAGGAATGCTTTTACGTTTAAATATGTCATCTAAAGAAATAGCATCTATATTAAGAGTAACTCCTGATAGCGTTCGAGTAGCTCGATATAGATTACGAAAAAAACTTCCTATAAATTCAAAGAAAGAATTAGTCAATTTCATGCTAGATTTATAGAAAAAGGAAGTGAGATTTCTTCTCTGTTATCTGAAAGTAAAGTCCAAGTTAATGTTGCCTTGTTGTATACAAAAAAAAACGTTTCGTAGCTATTTTATTGCCTTGTTTTAAGATACTGTAACCCCTGTCAAATCTAAATTTGTTGATAAATCAACATGTATTATTATGAAACTAAAAAAACAACTAGTTTGTAGTGTTGTAACGCTACTATCACTATTCTTCAGTGCAAATATTATTGCACAAAGTGGAACAATTCAAGGTATAATTACTGATGAAAATGGAATTTATGTTCCAGGAGCAAATGTATTATTACCTTTTTTAAAAAAAGGAGCAGTATCTAACTTTGATGGTCGTTTTACTTTTGTTGCTATACCCCAAGGAAATTATAAACTAAAGATTTCATATCTAGGATATAAAGACATAGAGCAAGAAATTTCAGTAACGGAAAATCAGACTACTTCAGTTGCATTAACTTTAACTCCTGATGCATTTCAATTAAATGAGGTAGAAATCACAGCATTTGGTTTAAGCGGTCAAGCAAGAGCATTAAATACACAAAAAAATAATATGAATATTACTAATGTGGTGTCTACAGACCAGATTGGTAAATTTCCAGATGCTAATATTGGAGATGCAGTAAAACGAATTCCAGGTATCACCATGCAAGTAGATCAAGGAGAAGCCAGAAATATTATTGTAAGAGGTTTATCTCCACAGTTAAATTCGGTAACGCTTAATGGAAGTAGAATTCCTTCAGCAGAAGGAGACAACAGAAATATTCAAATGGATTTAATCCCTTCGGATATGATTCAAACTATAGAAGTAAATAAAGCAGTAACACCAGACATGGACGCAGATGCCCTTGGTGGTTCTGTAAACTTAGTGACTAGAACAGCTCCTCAAGGATTTAGAGTTGCAGCTACTTTAGGCTCAGGAATTAGTTTTATTACCAATAGAAGAATTTTAAATGGATCTTTTTTAGTAGGTGATAGAACAAAGGATAAGAAGTTTGGATGGATGTTTGCTGCCTCTATAAATGATAACGATTTTGGATCAGATAATGTAGAAGCAGAATGGTCAAACGAGTTTGGATTTTTTAATGGTACAGATGAAGAAGAGATTGAGGTAAATCCATATACTAATGTCCTTGAACAAAGAACATATTTAGTACAGCGTGTAAGACGTAGTTTTTCTGCAAATTTAGATTACCAGATTAATGCTAACAACAATCTATACTTGAAAACAATGTATAATTGGAGAGATGATCGTGAAAATCGTTTACGATTAGAGCATGAAATATTAGATGCTGAAGATATAGAAGTAGGAGATTTTACAATTACTAACGGAACCCCTACAAGGTTTCCAGTAGAAGTAAAGCGCCAAACTAAAGGAGGAATTGATAATGGTAGAAATAAAAACAGAAGACTTGAAGATCAACGTATGCAGAACTATACGTTAGGTGGAGATCACGTATTCGGAAATTTAAAAATGGATTGGATGACATCTTATGCAAAAGCATCAGAAGAACGTTTAGATGAGCGTTATGCAGAGTATGAGTCAGAATACATTATTAATAATGATATTTCAAATTCTGAGTTTCCATTATTTACAGCTGTAAATGCACAAGAAGCTAATGATCTAGCTAATTTTGAATTTGGTGAAATTACTAATGAAAATCAGTATACAGAAGAAGAAGATATTAACCTATTTGTTAATTTCGAACTACCAGCTGACTTTTTTAATAAAGGAGAGGGAACTGTAAAATTTGGTGCAAGAGGTCGTTTAAAAAAGAAACTTAGAGATAATAACTTCTTTGAGTTTGATCTAGAAAGTACTTTTCCTACACTAGCATCTATTCCTACTAAGGATTATACAGATGGAAATTATTTAGCAGGAAGCCAGTATCAAGCAGGTTTTTATGCCGATGAAACTTGGTTAGGTAGTTTAGATCTTAATGGAGGTGATACTGTACCAGATGAGTTTTTACGTGATAATTTTAATGTTTCAGAAGATGTTTGGGCTGGATATGTAATGGCTAATCAAAAATTATCGAATAAGCTTAGTGTTTTAGCAGGAGTAAGATTAGAAGCGACTAATATTGAAGCAACTGGAAATAATATTTTAGATGAAGACGAAGATGAAGGAGATATCACACGATCTAATAGCTACACAAATATACTTCCGGCAATACACCTAAAATATGATGCGACAGATAAAACAGTTGTGCGCTTTGCATGGACAAATACTATTGCTAGACCAAATTATGCAGATTTAGTACCTTTTACTGATGTAGTTACTGGAGATGAAGAAATTTATTTAGGAAATCCAGATTTGGATCCTGCAACTTCTATGAATTTTGATCTGCTAGGAGAACATTATTTTAAAAATGTTGGGATTATTTCTGCAGGAATTTTCTTCAAAAAAATTCAAGATTTCACCTATGTGTTCCAAACAAAAACTACAGATGATACCTTTGGAGTGGGGACTACAGACTTTGATATTTTTCAACCTTTGAATGGAGATGATGCTTCTATATTTGGTACAGAGATAGCTTTTCAACGTCAGTTAGATTTTTTACCAGGATTTGCAAAAAACTTCAGCCTGTATTTAAATTATACTTATTTAACATCTAACGCAGATGGAATTAGAAATGAAGATGGAGATGTAAGAGAAGATTTAGATTTACCAAATACAGCGCCATATATGTTTAATGGATCTTTAAGTTATGCAGATAAAAAGTTTACTGCACGTTTATCAGCAAATTATTCGGATGCTTACATAGATGAAATAGGAGGTAGTGCTTTTGAAGATAGATATTATGATGAGCAATTTTTCTTAGATTTCAATGTAGGATATGCAATTAATGATAATTTAAGAGTTTATGCCGACGTAACCAATATTACAGATCAACCTCTACGTTATTTTCAGAGTGTAAGTAACCGTACACAGCAAGTTGAATTTTATGGTAGAAGGTTAGCGATTGGACTAAAATATGATCTATTCAAGAGTAAAAAATAGAAGAGAGATCATGATGAAGATTAAAATGATAGTAATTACTGTATTTAGTATTGTTTTTTCTGGATGTAATCAGAAAAGTAAACTAACACCAATTACTCCAGATATAATTACAGAAAGTACTTTAAATGATACTGATGATCCTGCAATATGGATTAATCATAAAGATCCATCTAAAAGTATTGTTTTCGGTACTGATAAAGAAACAAATGGAGCTATTTATGCATTTGATCTTGGAGGTAAAATCATTCACGAAAAAACAATCCGCAATATTAGACGTCCTAATAATGTTGATATTGAATATGGATTTAAATTAAATGATTCTACTGAGGTAGATATAATGGTGTTTACGGAACGTGAAAAGCAACAAATAAGAATGTTTTCAGTTCCAGATATGAAGCCACTAGATCAGGGAGGTTTTAAAGTTTTTGAAGGAGAAATAAAGCCAGAATATAATTTACCAATGGGAGTAAGTTTGTATAAGTCTCCTAAAAATAGCAAGGTATATGCTATTGTGAGTAGAAAAATTGGTCCAAGGGATAATTATTTACATCAATACGAATTTACTGTAGATAGTATTGGAGTAAAGAGTAAATTAGTTAGAAGCTTTGGTAAATTTAGTGGGAATAAGGAGATAGAAGCTATTGCTGTAGATGATAATTATGGTGTGGTTTATTATTCTGATGAAGGCGTTTGTGTAAGAAAATACTATGCAGAGCCTGATCAAGGTAATGAAGAACTATCTTGTTTTGGAGGAGATTATTTTTACGAAGACATTGAAGGTATAGCTATAGCAAATACAGGAGATGGAACAGGCTATATTTTAGTTTCTGATCAACAAAAAGGACAGTTTAATATTTTTGATAGAAAAGATAATTCATTTGTTAAGGCAGTTAATCTTAGTACCGTTGAAACAGACGGATGTGATGTTGTTACAGCTAATTTAGGAGATAAATTTTCAAAAGGACTTTTTGTTGCTATGAACGACAACAAAAATTTTTACTTCTATAGTTTAGACAAAGTTTTAAAATAATATTTTTTCATTTCAGTTTTTAAAAGCCTTTATATTGAAAACACCTCCTTTGTAGAGAGAGGTGTTTAAACTTTAGGCTAAAAATTAGCTGGGAAACATTCTAAGTGTTGGGGGAAATATAAGATTTTCTGATAACACTAACTTTTAGTCTCTTGTACTTTATGAAATATTCAAAACTGATATAAATGAGGATGGAAATCCAGCAATAGAATCGTAAAACTAAGCTAAGGATTAACTTGGGGGAAAATCATCACTTATATCAGTTTTAATTACATATCAAAGATGCTTATTAAATTTAGTTTTTTATAACACGAAATACAGAAAGTAAATCAGTAATCAACTTTTTTAAATATTGAATTGGTTTTTAAGTAACATTAGTATAATAAATATTTTTAATTTACTGTATTTAAGTGATTTGTGTTTTTTTTGAAGAGGTAACATTTTTAAAAGTGTTATGATTAATATTTCTGTAATTTTAGACTAGTCATTTAGTTGAATCTAGAAAATATTAGACAAACACGAATTGGGGGATTAATGTTTAGTTTAATTGAAAATGATGAAGAAAGCTAAGAATTAGTTTTTGTTAATAAAACAATTCTTATCAAAACACGAAGCATCTGATAATTCAGATGCTTTTTTTTATAGTTAAAAGTTGTAGTGGTTATTTAAATTTTAGCTATTTCGTTAATTCTATAAATAAGCTTTCTAAATTTTTATTTTCAGAGTTCAATTCTAGGATTTTTAATTCGTATTCTTGAGCAAAGTCAAATAACTTAGGTCTCATGTCTTCCTGACTTTCAAAAACCAATGTCCAAGAATTATCATAGTTATTTTTAATTTCTTTAATATTAGCTAGTCTTTGTAGAAACTGTTCTTCTATTTTATAATCGAATGTTACTTTTATGGTTTGAAGATTATCGTCTTTTAAATCGGCTAACTTTTTATCTAATACCAATTCTCCGTTATTAATAATAATAACTCGATCACAAACAGCTTCCACTTCTTGCATAATATGCGTAGAAAGTAGTACAGTTTTATCTTTACCTAATTCTTTAATTAAACTACGAATTTCAATAAGTTGATTAGGATCTAATCCCGTAGTAGGTTCGTCTAAAATTAATACTGCAGGATCATGTAAAATAGCAGCAGCCAAGCCTACACGTTGACGATATCCTTTAGACAACTGACGGATCTTTTTATGTGCTTCTTTTTCCAATCCAACTTTAGTAATAACCTCAGTTATTTTAGTTTTTTCGGTTTGATGTATATCAGCATGAAACTGTAAATATTCTTTTACATACATGTCTGTATATAATGGGTTATGTTCAGGTAGATAACCTATTTTTTTTTGAGTAGCAATCGTATCTGTTTTTACATCTATATCATCTACAATAACAGTTCCATCATCAGGATCGATAAAACCTGTTAATATTTTCATTGTAGTAGATTTTCCTGCACCATTAGGACCTAAAAAGCCAACAATCTCTCCTTTTTGAGCAGCAAAAGAAATATTATTCACAGCTTTTTGAGTGCCATAAGTTTTTGTGACAGATGTAAGTTGGATTGACATGTATATTGTTTTTAAAATTAAAGAATATCTATAGAAAAGATCTCTTTTAATTTTTCTTTATATAAGAAACGAAACTATAGTCGTATTTATTTTTTTCATCAGCTATACAATCTTCACGCGCTACTTCTTTCCAAATACTCTGGTCAATTTCAGGAAAGAACACGTCAGCATCGAAACTTTGATGTACTAAAGTAATATCTAAACGGTCAGCTAATCCTTTAGCTAAGGCTTCTTTATAAATTTGTGCACCACCTATAATAAAAGCATCATTCCCATTTGTTAGCTCAATAGCTTGTTCTAGACTATTAGCTATCAAACATCCATCTTGGAAATAGTTGTTATTTCTAGTAATAATTATGCTAGTTCTATTAGGAAGAGGTTTACCGATACTTTCAAAAGTATTTCTACCCATAATAATATGGTGTCCTGAAGTAACTTTTTTAAAACGCTTTAAATCTGCTGGTAAATGCCAAATTAAATCATTATCCTTTCCTAATTCATTTTCTTTACCAATGGCGGCAATAATAACTATCATAAATTATATTAAAAAGAACAAAATTACATATTTTTAACCCATTCTTTAATGTAACCGACTAAATCTCTTTTGTCAGTAACGTCTTCATCAATAGTATTTGAGTGTATATTTTGAATAATTGTCTTTATAGCGAGTAACACATTTTCGTCATCAATTTCTGCAACAATGTCGTAAATATCTTCTTTTATAGTATCAATTTCTGCGATCATTTTTAGTGAATTTGTTTTGACTACTAATTTACTAGATTATTAGAAATAAAAAGATAAACTTTTACAAAAACGACGTTAAAAATTAAACAGCTACAGTCCCTTTTATATGTGGATGAGGATTATAATTTAATAATTCAAAATCGTCAAATGTAAAATCTTCTATGTTTTGTATTTCAGGATTAATTTTCATGGTAGGCAATGGTCTTGGATCTCGTGTAAGTTGTAATTCCAATTGCTCTAGATGATTGTTGTATATATGTGCATCACCAAAAGTATGAATAAATTCACCCGCTTCATATCCACAAACTTGGGCTACCATCATTGTAAATAAAGCATAACTAGCAATGTTAAAAGGAACTCCTAAAAAGATATCTGCACTACGTTGGTATAATTGACAAGATAATTTCCCATCTGCTACATAAAACTGAAAGAAAGCATGACAAGGAGGTAATGCTGCTTTACCATTAGCTACATTTTCTGCAAAAGAGATAGAAGTATCTGGTAGTACACTAGGATTCCAAGCAGAAACTAACATACGTCTGCTATTAGGATTATTTTTTAACGTGTCTATAACTTCCTTAAGCTGATCTATTTCTTCACTATTCCAATTTCTCCATTGGTGTCCATAAACAGGTCCTAAGTCACCATTATCATCTGCCCATTCATTCCAAATACGAACTCCGTTTTCTTGTAAGTAGTTAACATTTGTATCTCCTTTTATAAACCATAATAATTCATAAATTATCGACTTTAAATGTAATTTTTTAGTGGTTACCATAGGAAAACCCTCACTTAAATCAAAACGCATTTGATAACCAAAAACACTCTTAGTTCCTGTACCAGTTCTATCACCTTTCTCATTACCGTTGGCTAAAACATGTTTTACTAAATCTAAATACTGCTGCATATTCCCTTTAAAAATTTTGGTAAAAATAAAAAAGCATCAACTTTTATCATTAATGCTTTTAAAATTGTTTTCAGTAAGTTATTAACTAACTAGTTTTATTGTTCTCTATGCTGAGCATAAAACAACTGTTAACACGATAATATTTAACTCGATTTAATAGTGTATTTTAGATTTTTAATGCCATCTACAAGTGTACAGAGGAGGTAAGCAAGTTCCTACTGCTACTTCTCCTACATTTGGTAAAGAAACATAGCATACTGTACCTCTACAATACCCGTTGAAGTTAAATGTCCCATTAATTTCACTCTGCTCTTTTTTCGATAGAATTTTAATTCCGTTTAAGTTTTCTAGATTTTTCATGATTAATTTAGTTTTAAAGAGTTTACGAGAAATTTAGACAAAAGTTCAATAGTAATTGTTTTAAAGTGGAGTTTTGACTCCACTATGTGGTGTTTCGATCTTATGATGAGGATAAAAAATAAAAAACATCAATACTTGGCAAAGTATTGATGTTTTCTATTTAGTATTACAATTATTGGTTATGCCCAAATACATCTACGATTGATACAATATCCAAAATCGCAGAATTCCTCTCCCTGAGAAGTTCGTACACAACACATGTTAGTTCCTTTACAATAAGGTCTGTACACTGTAAGAGAACCATGTATTTCGTTTAATTCTTTTTTAGATAAGATTTTTACTCCATTAAGGTTTTTAATTGTTTTCATTTTATGAATATTTAAAGGTTAATTTACATTACTGTTTACATCTAACTTTAGATGTTTATTAATGAAAGCTTATGTTACTTGCTATGTGTTGAAAACACTTAGTTTAAAATGTTGTGCTCATTGGTTCACTGTGAAAATTAATTAACAAGTAAACATTATTCAATTTAGTTGAGAAGAAAGGTGGTATTTGATAGTGTAGATAGCTTTTCATCATATTTGGTTTTTCGGGTTCTTTAAATATAATGAAAAAACAAAAATGTTGTTGTTTTAGCTGTTATAAAAATTATTTAAATACTACAATGGTTAGAGCACCTATAATAGAAGCTAGTGTTCCCATATGTACTATTAATTTGGGTGTGATTTTTATAATTTCTTTATCACTTTCTAAGATTTTTGCTTTGAAAATTTTAGCTATGTATAATCCAACTGTTGAATCAAAAGCACCAACAATAAAAGAACCTATTATGGCAGAAACAAAGCTTCCGTAAAGTTGTAAGTATAGGGCGATAAAACCATAAATAATAAAGGAACCAAAAGCAAACCATACATATTCAAAATCCAATATTCTGGATAGTATAGAGCCTATAATATCGAAAATGGCAATGACAGCAAAGCCAATAAGAATTACAATTATTGATTCCAACATTTATTTACACTTCTATTTAATTCTAACCGATAATCATACCAGCTATTGTAGCAGACATTAATGAGGCAATAGTTCCTCCTATTAATGCTTTAATACCAAATTCGGATAATGTTTTACGCTGACCTGGGGCTAATGATCCAATACCTCCGATTTGTATACCAATTGATGCAAAGTTAGCAAATCCACACAACATATACGTAGCCATAATTACAGATTTATTGTATGTGAGGTGAGTTGCACTAGCAACATTCTTTAATTCTGCAAGTTGAATATAACCTACAAATTCACTCGCAGCAAGTTTAATTCCTAACAATTGTCCCATTAAAGCTGTATCTTCACTAGCTACACCAATCAACCACATTAGCGGAGCAAAAATGTAACCTAAAATGGCTTCTAAAGAGAATTTTTCATAAGGAGTGTGCACAGCCATCCATTCGTTTAGACTAGTAACATCTCCAACCCAACCTAGTATTCCATTAATCATTGCTATAAAAGCAACAAAAACTAATAACATAGCTCCTACATTCATAGCCAATTGTAAGCCTTCTGTAGTTCCATTTGCAATCGCATCTAGAATATTAGAACCTATTTTTTCTGAAGATACTTTTACATCAGTATTTATTTCTTCGGTTTGTGGGTATAAAATTTTTGAAATAACAATAGCACCAGGCGCAGCCATAACTGAGGCCGCTAGTAAATGTTTAGCAAATTGCAGTCGTAAAACTGGATCATCTCCTCCTAAAAAGCCAATGTAAGCAGCTAAAACAGCACCAGCAACTGTAGCCATTCCACCAATCATTACCAATAACATTTCTGAGCGATTCATTTTTTCTAGATACGCTTTAATCAGCAAAGGAGCTTCTGTTTGACCTAAGAAAATATTACCTGCAACAGATAAGCTTTCAGCACCAGAAATTTTTAAAATTTTAGATAGCGTCCAGGCCATTACTTTTACTACTTTTTGAATTATTCCAAGATAGAATAATAAAGAAGTTAAAGCGGAGAAAAATATAATTGTAGGTAGTACTTGGAAAGCGAAAATGAATCCAAAGGTATCCATATCTACAACTAAGCCTTCAAATAGGAACTTGCTTCCAGCTCTTGTAAAGTCTAAAACACTAACAAAAAGTTGACCAATAGCATTAAATATTTTTTGAATCAAAGATACTTTAAGTACTCCAAACGCTATTAATAGTTGAAAAGTTAAACCTAAACCAACAGTTTTCCAGTCAATTGCTTTTTTATTAGAGCTAAAAAGGAAAGCAATGACGATTAATACAATCATACCTAGTATACCTCTCCATAAACTTTGCAATGAAAAACCTTTACTTGGAATTAACTGATCATTTTGTTTAGAACTATTCTCTATTTCAGCATTAACAACAGTAGTAGTATTGCTTGTATTAGTAGAAAACTTATAATTAATATTTTTTTCAGAGATAGTTAATATACTATCGTTTAATTCTACAATGTTATAATACCTAACAGTATCTTTAGGTAAGTTATAGTTAAATATTAATAAGTTATTTTGATGAATATAACTTCCTTTAGCTAATAAGCTATCTTTTGAAGTTAAAAAATAAGAGAATTTTCCTTTATTAAGATTAAAATAATCTCCTTCTTTAATTTCAATAATAGATTCACCAGAATTTTGTTCGATAGATTTGAACTTCCAGTTTTTTTCTAAGTTTTGAGCAACACCAATAAATGATAATAAAGAGAGAAGTACTACAAATATATTTTTCATTTCTAAGTGTTTTTAAGAACGTTTACTAATTTCATCTCTGATCTTAGCAGCTAACTCATAATCTTCATTATTTACAGCTTCAGAAAGTTGTTGTTCTAAATCATTTAAAGATAATGAAGAAAAATCATTTTCATTAATAATTTCAATTTCAGTTTCCAGCTCATATTCATCAGCATCACTTTCTTCGCTGATTTCTAATTCTTCTTCAGTCTTTAGGTAGATTCCAGCTTTATCTAATATATTCTCATAAGTAAAAATTGGAGCTTGAAAACGTACAGCTAGCGCTATTGCATCTGATGTTCTTGTGTCTATAATTTCTTCTATACCGTCACGTTCACAAATTAAACTTGAAAAAAAGACACCATCTACTAATTTATGTATGATAATCTGTTTTACTCCAATAGAAAATCGTTCAGCAAAAGATTTAAATAAATCGTGAGTAAGAGGTCTTGGGGGTCTTATCTCTTTTTCTAGAGCAATGGCAATTGATTGTGCTTCAAATGCTCCGATAATAATTGGTAAAGTTCGTGTTCCTTCCATTTCACTAAGCACTAACGCGTAAGCTCCGCTCTGAGTTTGGCTATATGAAATTCCTTTAATGGTTAATCTTACTAAGCTCATGTATCTGTCTTCATACAAAAAAAGCCGTCTTTCATTAGACTGACTTTAGGGTGCCACAATTTAATAAAAAATATGACTACGGAAAGATTAAATGTTAAAAAATAAAAACTCTAGAAAACCAATTGGTTTCTAGAGTTTTCAATATATATTTAATCGTTTTTAGCTTTGTTTAAAAGCTTTCAGTTTCTCAATTAATTGAGGAACAACTTCAAAAGCGTCTCCAACAATACCATAATCAGCAGCCTTAAAGAAAGGAGCTTCAGGGTCATTATTAATTACTACTTTCACTTTAGAAGCATTAACTCCTGCTAAGTGCTGAATTGCTCCAGAAATTCCAATAGCGATATATAGATTTGAAGCTACTGGCTTACCAGTTTGTCCTACGTGTTCACTGTGTGGTCTCCATCCTAAATCAGATACAGGTTTAGAGCATGCAGTTGCAGCACCTAAAACATCAGCTAATTCTTCAACCATTCCCCAATTTTCAGGACCTTTTAATCCACGTCCGGCAGAAACTACCACATCAGCATCAGCAATAGTAACTTTTCCTGTTGCTTTATCAATAGAAACAGAAGAAACACCTAATTCTGGTAATGAAGCATCGAAAGCCTCACTAGTACCAGAAACTGGATTTTCATGAGCACCATAAGAATTTTTAGCCACTCCAATAACTTTTTTATCAGTTAGAATTTCAGTGTTATTAAACCCTTTGTTAGAAAACGCTTTACGCTTAACTACAAAAGGATTAGTGCTACTTGGAGCCTCTACTACATTAGAAGCATATCCAGCTTCTAAACCTACAGCTACTAAAGGAGCTACAGTTAAGCCATCAACACTAGAATCGATAACAACAACATTAGCACTTTGAGCTTCTGCTACTTGCTTAATAATAGCTGCATATCCTTTAGCATTAAAAGAAGTTAAGTCATTTTTTACTTCAACAACTTTTTCAGCACCATAAGTATATAATTCAGAAGCATCACCACCGTTCACTGTTAAAGCAACTACATTAGTTCCTAACTGTTCAGCTACTTTTTTCCCGTACGAAACAACTTCATAAGCTGTTTTTTTAAATTTTCCTTCCGAAGAATCGGCAAAAACTAATACAGACATATTTTTAATTTTTTAATATTTGATAGTGTATTATGATAATACCTATCAAAATGAATTGATTTTTTAAACTTTAAATTGCTTTAGCTTCGTTATGTAAAAGATTGATTAAATCATCTACATTATCCACTAATTTTACATCTCCTTTAGGAGCAGGCTTTTCAAAACTTTGAGTACTTGTTGCAGCAGAACTACTTGTAGGTTCAACTACGTTTAATGGTTTCTTACGAGCCATCATGATACCTCTCATGTTAGGAATTCTCAAATCTTTTTCCTCAACTATTCCCTTCTGACCAGCTACAACTAAAGGTAATGTTGATGATACTTTCTCTTCACCACCATCAATTTCTCTTTCTAATGTTGCTGAAGTACCTTCTACTTCTAAACCAACACAACCATTAACAAAGTTAAAATCTAATAAAGAAGCTAACATACCAGGAACCATTTGTCCGTTATAATCAGCAGATTCTTTTCCTGCTAACACTAAATCGTACCCTCCGTTTTTTACAACTTCAGCTAACTCTTTAGCTACTAACATTCCATCAGTTGGAACCGCATTAACACGAATAGCATCATCTGCACCAATAGCTAAAGCCTTACGTAAGGTAGGCTCAGTTTCAGCACCACCTACATTAACTACGGTTACAGAAGCTCCTTGTTTTTCTTTAAACCACATTGCACGTGTTAAACTGAATTCGTCATATGGATTGATGACAAACTGAACACCATTAGTATCAAACTTGGTATCGTTGTCCGTAAAATTAATTTTTGAAGTGGTATCAGGGACATGACTGATACAAACTAATATTTTCATATGTTGTTAATTTTAAACGCTTAATTTGTGGCACGAATTTACGTATTTTTTTTGATTTATTATGCATGCATAATAAATTTATTCTGTCTCGAGAGTTAAAAATTGAAGACATTTACAGGTAAAATAGCTAGAATTTTGCTGAGTTAATTAAAATAACACCTGTAGTTTTATATCTAAAGTCTTACATTATTATAAGTATGTATGTTTTTATAGTTTTTAAAAGTATTTATTTACCACTAATTTTTTACTTTTGTCAATTGATAAACAACTACTTTTAATAAAACATATGAAAACAGTTCAATTTAGAGAGGCTATTTGCGAAGCGATGAGTGAAGAAATGCGTCGTGATGAGAGTATTTATTTAATGGGGGAGGAAGTAGCGGAATACAATGGAGCTTATAAGGCTAGTAAGGGAATGCTAGATGAGTTTGGTGAGAAAAGGGTAATAGATACACCAATAGCGGAATTAGGTTTTGGAGGAATAGCAGTAGGTTCTGCTATGAATGGAAATAGACCTATCGTTGAGTATATGACATTTAACTTCTCTTTAGTAGGAATCGATCAAATTATTAATAATGCAGCTAAAATTCGCCAAATGAGTGGAGGACAATTCAATTGTCCAATTGTATTTAGAGGACCTACAGCTTCTGCTGGTCAGTTAGCAGCAACACACTCACAAGCTTTTGAAAGTTGGTATGCAAATTGTCCTGGGTTAAAAGTTATCGTACCATCAAACCCTTATGATGCTAAAGGATTATTAAAAGCTGCAATTAGAGATGATGATCCGGTTATTTTTATGGAGTCAGAACAGATGTACGGTGATAAAATGGAAATTCCTGAAGGAGAGTATGTGTTACCAATAGGTGTTGCAGATATAAAAAGAGAAGGATCAGATGTCACTTTAGTTTCCTTTGGAAAAATCATTAAAGAAGCATACAAAGCAGCAGATCAGTTAGCAGAAGAAGGTATTTCAGTAGAAGTTATTGATTTAAGGACAGTACGTCCAATGGATCATGAAGCAATTCTTACTTCTGTTAGAAAAACAAATAGATTAGTAATTTTAGAAGAAGCTTGGCCTTTTGGAAGTGTAGCTTCAGAAATTACATTTAGGGTACAAGATGAAGCATTTGATTATTTAGATGCTCCAATAAAAAGAATAACAACAGCAGATACGCCAGCACCATATTCGCCTGTATTATTAGAAAAATGGTTGCCTAACGCAAATGATGTAATACAAGCTGTGAAAGACGTTATGTACGTTAAGTAAATTATAAAATTAACAAAGTAGATTTAAAATTCTTTTAGCTCTTTAATCAAGCTAAAAGAATTTTAATTATTAAATAACTATGAAGATTAGAATTTTTACACTACTAGTTTTGCTAAGTTTATTTGCTAGTGCGCAAACAGTAGTGAAAGGAAGAGTGGTTGATGAGTTTGAAAACCCGATGCCTTTTGTAAATGTTTACATTAAAGGTACCACAAACGGAACAACTACAGATGATGATGGAAGATTCGCTTTTCAAATGAAAAAGAAGAGAGGAATACTAGAAGTATCATTTGTTGGTTTCCAAACACAAACAATCAATATCACTTCCAAAGCAAAATTTTTAAACATTGTGCTAAAAGAAGGTTCTAATGTTTTAGAAGAAGTAATTATTGTTACAAAGCCTAAAAAGAGACTAAAAAAGAAAGAAAATCCAGCCTATAAAATTTTACAGGAAATTTGGAAACGTAAACGTAAAAATGGAGTTGAGTTAGTTGATTATTATCAATATAAGAAGCAAACCACTATAGAAATAGGTTTAAATAACTTGGATACGGTTTTTATCAAACGTTTATTTAAAGATCAATATGAGGATGCTATAGGAGAAATTGATTATGATAGTAATGGTGTAAATTATTATATGCCTATCTACTTAAGTCAGCAAGTTTCTAAGGTATATGGTAACAATAAAATAGGTAAAGAAAAAGAAGATATTGAAGCGGAAAAAGACGAAGGATTAGGGGCTCAAGGTTTTGTTTTTGATAGAATGTCTCGAACATTTCAAAATATAGATGTATTTAAGAATAATATTACATTGTTAAATAAATCTTTTGTAAGTCCTTTATCTACTGATGGTTTTGCTACATACGATTATGTTTTATACGACAGTATAGTAGATAACAATAAGAAATTATACAATATTTATTTCTTTCCTATTAGAGATCAAGATTTAGCTTTTAAAGGTAATTTCTGGGTTGCTGATAAGGCATTTACACTTCGAAAAATAAGAATGGAAGTAGTAAAAAAAGCTAATTTGAATTTTGTTAGAGGATTAACTTTTGAGAAGGAATTTCAAGTTAAAAAAGATAGTATTTATTTACCTGTAAAGAATGCTTATGAGGGAGATTTTACTTTTTTAGATAAAAGTGAGTCTAATAAAGGGTTAGCTATAAAAAAGACAATAAGTTACAAGGACTATGTCTTGGAAAGGTCTTTTTCTGATGAGTTTTATGATATTGAAGCTAAAAAGATACGACCTGATCAGTATACTAAATCAGAACAGTACTGGGAGGAGTTTAACGATCAAGAGAATAAAGATACTTACAAGCTTATAGGTAGCGTAAAAAAGAAGAAAGAAATTAAAAGACTTACTGGTTTTATAAATACGATTTCTAGTGGGTATATAAATTTACCATTCATCAATGCTCAATTTGGGCCTTTCTGGACGGCACTTGCAAGTAACGAAGTTGAAGGTTTAAGAACTAGATTAGGTTTTAGAACTTTTAAAACTAAAGATGATCGCTTTAGAATGTCTGGACACTTAGCCTATGGTTTTAAAGATAAGGATTTAAAATATGGAGTAGAAGCTCGATATTTACTTTCTTATCAACCTAGAATCTCTATGAGTTTAGCGTATCAAAATGATATAGAACAATTAGGAAGTGCTTTATTAAATACAACCCAATTATTAGGATCAACATTTGGATCTACAGCATTATTTTCGAGAGGTAATAACTTCTTTCTATCTAGAGTGGAAAGAATAGCAAGTAATTTTGATTATGCTATTCATAATAACTTTCACATAGGAGTGAACTTATCTAGGTCTACAATTAAATCAGCAAGTCCAGAAAACTTCTCTGTTAGTTACTTAGATGATTTAGGAAATCGTCAATCAAGTATTGTGGATGTTGCTTCAGATTTTTATGTAGCTTTTACACCAGGAAGATTTGTGTATGGTTTAGGAGTAGAACAACGTTTCGGAAGAAATGTTTTTCCTTCTATAGTAGTTAATTTCCGTCACGGATATAAAGGTTTCTTTAATGGTACACATGATTATGATAAAATCCAAGTAAGATACAACCAACCTATTTTATTAGGAAAATTTGGGTTATTAGATACTACAGTAGAAGGAGGTAAAGTTTTTGGTACAGTACCATCTTCATTATTAAGTGCGATTCCTGCCAACCAGTCGTTTTCGTTAGTACCTAATACATTCTCGTTATTAAATTTTTATGATTTTGTAACAGACTCTTATTTTTCTACTCATTTAGAGCATCATTTTAATGGTTTTTTACTAAATAGGATTCCATTTGTAAAAAAACTAAACCTAAGAAGTTTACTTACATTTAGAGCTACCTTTGGAAGCATTTCACAAAAGAATAGGGATATAAATGATCCTGTTGTAAATGCTTTAGGAACTCAAAATATTCGATATAATGTGCCAACTAATGGATACTATGAATATGGTTTTGGGTTAGAAAATATAGGTTATGGAAATCTTCGTTTTTTACGTGTAGATGCTATTTGGAGAAGTAATTATACTCCTCCTACTAATAGTATTGCATTACCTACGCCAAAATTTGCAATTAGAATTGGTATTAAGCCGGGGCTATAAATGTAATTTAACCTAAAAATAACTTATAAACTTTACCCAAAAACTATAATTTATACCTAGTTTTGCAACCTGATTTTTAGAAAAGAAATAAATATGACAGCAAAAGAGAAACAAACTGTTGATGTATTAATAGAAATACCTAAAGGAAGTAGAAATAAATATGAATACGATTTCGATTTAAAAAAGATTCGTTTTGATAGAATGTTATTCTCATCAATGATGTATCCTGGAGATTATGGATTTATTCCGGAAACTTTAGCTTTAGATGGAGATCCTTTAGATGTTTTAGTTTTAGGAGCAGAGCCATGTTTTCCAATGTGCGTTATGGAAGTAAAACCTATAGGTGTTTTCCATATGGCAGATGAAAAAGGTCCAGATGAGAAATTAGTATGTGTACCAATCTCTGATCCAATTTGGAATAAATACAATGATTTATCTGATTTAAATCCACATAGAAAAGAAGAAATAACACACTTCTTTCAGGTATATAAAGATTTAGAAAAAAAGAAAGTTGATGTTGGAGGTTGGGGAGATGCAGATGAAGCATACTCAATTCTTGATAAATGTATAGAGCGCTACCAAAGTAGTGAACACAACGAAAAAGGAAGTTTTAAGATTTAATATTCTTAATAATATATAATTTTTAAGCTCATCACTTATGTGGTGAGCTTTTTTTATTTAGAGTTTGATTTTGTTATATTTAATGCATCAAATTAATCAAATTATTAACTATTATGAAATCAAACACAGTGTTTTTACCAGTTATACTGGCTATCTTAGGATTGATTTTTATGTTCATCAAAATGTCTTGGGTGAAGAAACAAGATGCAGGAGATGATAAAATGAAATCAATTTCAAAAAGTATTAAAGAAGGAGCTTTAGCGTTTTTAAATGCAGAATACAAGCTCCTTTTAATATTTTCAATAATAGCATCAATAGCACTCTTTATTATATCTCAAATTGTAGAAACCACCCATTGGATTATTGTAATTGCCTTTATTATAGGTGCAATTTTTTCAGCATTGGCAGGAAATATAGGTATGCGTATTGCTACTGATGCGAATGCAAGAACTACAGAAGCTGCAAAAACGAGTTTACCAAAAGCATTGCAAGTGTCTTTTGGAGGAGGAACCGTAATGGGACTAGGAGTTGCAGGATTAGCAGTTTTAGGATTAAGTCTTTTCTTTTTGTTATTCGTTTCGATGTTTGTTACTGGAGAAGGAAGTTTTTATAATGAAATGACAGTAGCTTTAGAGGCATTAGCTGGATTTTCTTTGGGAGCTGAAAGTATTGCTTTATTTGCTAGAGTAGGAGGTGGAATTTATACTAAAGCAGCAGATGTAGGTGCAGATTTAGTTGGGAAAGTTGAAGCAGGAATTCCTGAAGATGATCCAAGAAACCCAGCTACTATAGCAGATAATGTTGGAGATAATGTAGGTGATGTTGCAGGTATGGGAGCCGATTTATTCGGATCTTATGTAGCGACAGTATTGGCTGCTATGGTTTTAGGAAATTATTTAATAAGAGATATGTCTTCAGTATCACAATTTACTGATGCTTTTAACGGAATGGGACCAATCTTGTTACCATTAGTTATTGCTGGTGTTGGTATTGTGGCTTCTATTGTAGGAACATTTTTAGTGAAAATAAAAGATAATACAGCTAAAGAAGCTCAGGTTCAAAAAGCGTTAGATTTAGGAAATTGGACCTCAATATTAATAACATTAATCGCAAGTTGGTTTTTAATTCGTTGGATGTTACCAGAAACTTTACAAATGAATTACTTTGGAGAAGGGTTAAAAGAAGTGCCTTCTCGTCACGTATTTTATGCTTGTATGATCGGATTAGCAGTTGGAGCATTAATTTCTACAGTAACGGCTTATTATACGAGTTTAGGAAAAAAACCAGTATTAGATATTGTACAAAATAGTTCTACAGGAGCAGCAACTAATATCATAGCCGGATTAGCAGTGGGAATGAAATCTACATTTTTATCCGTTATTTTATTTGCAGCTGCAATTTATGGTTCTTATGCTTTAGCAGGTTTTTATGGTGTAGCACTGGCAGCGTCAGCAATGATGGCTACAACGGCAATGCAATTAGCGATAGATGCGTTTGGCCCTATTGCTGATAATGCAGGAGGAGTAGCAGAAATGAGTGAGTTGGAAGATCATGTACGTGAACGTACTGATATTTTAGATTCAGTAGGAAATACTACCGCTGCTGTAGGTAAAGGTTTTGCAATTGCTTCTGCAGCTTTAACAGCTTTAGCATTATTTGCTGCTTACGTTACATTTACAGGAATTGACGGAATCAATATTTTCAAAGCGAATGTTCTAGCTATGTTATTTGTTGGAGGTATGATTCCAGTAATTTTTTCTGCATTAGCAATGGAATCTGTAGGTAAAGCAGCTATGGAAATGGTACAAGAGGTACGTCGTCAGTTTAAAGAAATTCCAGGAATCATGGAAGGTACTGGAACTCCTGATTATGCAAAATGTGTAGATATCTCAACAAAAGCAGCTTTAAAAGAAATGATTTTACCAGGATTAATTACTATTATTACTCCAATCATTATTGGTCTTTTATTTGGAGCCGAACCTTTAGGAGGTTATATGGCTGGTGTTTGTGTGAGTGGAGTTATGTGGGCTATTTTCCAAAATAATGCAGGAGGAGCTTGGGATAATGCAAAAAAGTCATTTGAAGCAGGAGTAGAGATTAACGGTGAAATGACATTTAAAGGTTCTGATGCACATAAAGCAGCGGTAACAGGAGATACAGTTGGAGATCCATTTAAAGATACTTCTGGACCTTCAATGAATATTTTAATTAAACTTACCTGTTTAGTTGGATTAGTAATTGCTCCAATTCTAGGAGGACACTCTTCAAAAAAACATGGTGATACTGAAGTGAAAAAAGAAATGAAAATCGAAAAACCTAAAGCTTCAGTGGCGATCAATGATAGTAAGACCAAAGAATTAGTACCCATAACAGATAAAGAATAGTACTTTATAAATGATAAGCCATTGCTCTATGCAGTGGCTTTTTTTATACAACAATTTTAGTTGAATTTTTTATAGTTCCTATCATAAATGAACTTTGAGTACTACCAATATATTTGATTGAAGTTAATTTGTTAACCATAAACTCTCTATACTCCTCCATATCTTTCACATATATTTTTAAAATATAATCGTAGTCTCCACTAACGTGAAAGCATTCCGAAACTTCATCTAGTTTTAAAATTTTACTTTCAAAAACTGATAGATATTCTCTAGAGTGCTGTATTAATTTTACATGGCAAAAAACTAAAAATGATTTATCTACTTTTTGAGGATCAATCTTTGCACTGTAGTTTGTTATAATTTGTTCTTTCTCTAACTTTTTAATTCGTTCATAAACTGCGGTAACTGATAAATTTAAAAGTAAAGAAAGCTGTTTGTTAGTACGTTTACTATCCTCCTGTAAAAGGTTAATTAGTTTGGTGTCAATATGATCTAATTTCATTTTGAAAAAATTTCAGTAAAGTTATTTGTTTTTATTTTGATTTAGATTTTTTTATTTTAAAATATGTATTTTTTAGATTTAAAATCTATAATAATCTATAGGTATTGAATAATATTTAGTTTTTGTGTTTTTTTGAAGAAACAAATACTAGTTCTAATGAAATTTAAGCCAGCTAATAAAATTCAAGATTTACAATATTTCGGAGAGTTTGGAGGAGTGAATCCATCAATCTCAGATTCATCAACATATACTTTTCTTTCAGCAAAAACAATGTTTGATACTTTTGAAGGAAATACTGATGGTTGTTATTTATATTCAAGACATACGTCACCTTCAAATTTATATTTAGGAGAAGCATTGGCGGAAATGGAGGGTACAGAAACAGCTAACGTTACTGGATCAGGTATGGGTGCTATCACACCTGTTTTATTACAGTTATGTAAGTCAGGAGACCATATCGTGTCTAGTAGAACAATTTATGGAGGAACATACGCTTTTTTAAAGAATTTTACACCGAAATTGGATATTTCAACATCATTTGTTGATATCACAAAACTAGATGTAGTCGAAAAAGCAATTACAGAAAATACAAAAGTACTATATTGTGAGTCAGTAAGTAATCCTTTATTAGAAGTAGCAGATATTAAAGGTTTGGCATCTCTAGCCAAAAAATATAACTTAAAATTAGTTGTAGATAATACGTTCTCACCATTGTCAATATCTCCAGCACAATTAGGAGCAGATGTTGTTATTCATAGTTTAACAAAATTCATTAACGGATCTTCAGACACTGTAGGTGGAGTAGTTTGTGGTACACAACAATTTATAGATGATCTTAGAAATGTGAATGATGGAGCGTGTATGTTGTTAGGTTCCACTATGGATAGTTTACGTGCATCATCGATATTAAAGAATATGAGAACATTACATATTCGTATGAAACAACATAGTATGAATGCGATGTATTTAGCAGAGAAGTTTGAAGCTGATGGATTAAAAACAGTATACCCTGGTTTGGCATCTCATCCTTCTCATGAATTATTTTCTTCAATGATGAATGAAGAATATGGTTATGGAGGAATGTTAACTATTGATGTAGGTTCATTAGAGAAAGCAAATGAACTGATGGAGTTAATGCAGCATAAGAACTTAGGATATTTAGCAGTAAGTTTAGGTTTTTATAAAACTTTATTTTCAGCACCTGGAACATCAACATCTTCTGAAATTCCTGAAGAAGAGCAAGAAGAAATGGGATTAACAGATGGATTAATACGTTTCTCTATTGGTTTAGACAATGATATAGAAAGAACATATAACATGATGAAATCATGTATGGAAGAAGTTGGGATTATGATGCAAGAAGCAGAAACCATATAATTTTCCCCCAATTTGTCTTTTTTTACAGTAAGGTGTAGCTTCATATGGCTACACCTTATGCTTTTATAGCGTATTTAACTTGTAGGATTCTTAACAAAATCGTAACATTACACTCCGAAAAAATCAAATAATGAAAGAAACTAACAATTCTTCTGAGATAAAAATAAAAGATCAAAAAATCCAACAAAATAAAGAATTGAGTATATGGGAAGCTTTAATTCCTGTTATCATTTTAGTAGGGTTATTAGCCTATAATATTTTTGCGAAAGATGGAGCTTGGTTGGGAGATTATTCAAATCAATATATTCTATTGATGGGAGGTGTAGTAGCAGCAGTTGTAGGATTTTATAATAAAACTTCAGCTCAGAAAATGGTTATGGAAGTTTGGGAAAACTGGAAGAGTGTTTTTGTACCTATTATGATTTTATTTTTAGTTGGAGCGTTAGCTGGTACTTGGTTAGTGAGCGGTGTAATACCAGCTATGGTATATTATGGTTTACAAGTATTGAGTCCATCTATTTTTCTACCAGCATCAGTAATTATTGCAGCAATAATTTCTATAGCTACAGGTAGTTCTTGGACTACATCTGCTACGGTGGGAATAGCATTAGTAGGAATTGGAAGCGCATTAGGAATTCCTGCAGGAATGATAGCAGGAGCAGTAATTTCTGGAGCTTACTTTGGAGATAAAATGTCACCAATGTCTGATACGACAAACTTAGCACCAGCTATGGCTGGG
>NZ_MSMP01000004.1 GCF_001936575.1 Tenacibaculum agarivorans | reverse complement strand
TGGAAGCGCATTAGGAATTCCTGCAGGAATGATAGCAGGAGCAGTAATTTCTGGAGCTTACTTTGGAGATAAAATGTCACCAATGTCTGATACGACAAACTTAGCACCAGCTATGGCTGGGACAGATTTATTTACGCATATTAAGTACATGACTTTTACTACGGTGCCAACGATTGTTTTAACCTTGATTGTATTTACTATTTTAAGTTTTAATATTTCAGCAACAGGAGATGCTAATATTTCTAACTTATTACAAACTATTGATAATTCTTTTAATATCTCTCCGTGGTTGTTCTTAGTTCCGGCTTTGGTTGTTACTCTAATTTTATTAAAAGCAAAACCTTTACTAGCATTAGGAGTGGGAGTTGTATTGGCAGGAATTTTTGCATTTATTTTTCAGACGGATGTTTTATCAAATTTAAATGGTTCTAAATTTCAAGCTATTATTAATGCAGTTTTTGTGGATACTCAAATAGAAACAGATAATGAAAAGCTAACAAAATTGTTTAGTGCTGGAGGAATGAAAGGTATGCTTTGGACAATCTATATTGTTTTAGCAGCTATGGTATTTGGAGGAATTATGGATGCCATAGGGGCTTTAGCTAAAATCACAAATGAATTATTATCTCTAGCAACTTCAACTTTTGGTGTATTTACAAGTACTGTTGCAAGTTGTTTAGGGCTAAACATCGTAGCTTCAGATCAATATTTAGCGATTGTTATTCCAGGGAAAATGTTTAAAAAAGCTTTTGAAGATAGAGGTTTAGCTCCTGAAAATCTAAGTAGAACATTAGAAGATTCAGGTACAGTAACTTCAGTGTTAATTCCTTGGAATAGTTGTGGAGCCTATCAATCTGGAGTTTTAGGAGTAGGAGTAGGAGTAGGAGAGTATTTTATGTATGCTATTTTTAATTGGCTAAGCCCAATAATGACATTGTTATTTGCAGCTTTTGGTATTAAAATCAGGCAAGCTATTAAAAAGTAATGATTATTGAAGCTAAAGAAACTGAAGCTATGATTTTATCAAATATAGCTTTAGTGTCTAAAGGATATTGGGGATATAGTAAGGAATTGCTTAATACTTGGATAGAAGAGCTTACAGTAACTCCTGAAATGATCAGAAATTGTTCTGTTTTTACCTTTCAAGTAGAAGAAAAGATCGTAGGGTTTTATGTGTTGAACCCGCCTATAGGAAAAACTATTGAATTAGAAATGCTTTTCTTAATGCCAGATTGTATTGGTAAGGGGATTGGAAAACAATTGTTACTTCATGCTTTACATTTAGCAAAATCATATGAATGTGAAAGTATGAACTTATTAGCAGATCCTAATGCACTAAGCTTTTATGAAAGTCAAGGTTTTAATGTAATAGACAGAAAAGAAAGTTCAGTTAAAGGTAGATTTTTACCTATAATGCAAAGGTTACTTTAAAATGTTTTATCTTTAGAAATAACCTTTAAATTTCTAATAATGAAAACACAAATTTTAAACTTTGGTAAAACACTAAAAAAAGAAGAATTAAAAAATATTAACGGAGGAACTTCTCGCTTACAGTTTTGTGAAGAAGTTTGTTCTCGTAATAGATATTATCCTGATCATTATTATGTGAGATGTGGATGTGCGTAAGCAAAAGAATAAAAAAAGAGCCTTATTTTTTAATAAGGCTCTTTTTTTATATGTTATTCCTGTTGTTGTTATATAAACCAATTCCAAACGATACCAAAACGTATAGATAAGTCTCTATACGGGTAATTAGGAGCCGAAAAATAGTTTTTATTAGGTAAAAAGCTTGAGCTTACATTATCAACTTTGAAAAATAAACGCGTTCTTTTGATTCTAGCATTAAAAAATACATCTAATGAAGGATAGCCAATTTCAGTAGTATTTTGTAATTTAAATTCATTAACTAGTGGATCGAATGCATTAGCATTATATTTTGTGAAAAAGTTAAAAGTTCCTCCAATCTGTACTAAAATAGGTTTTCCCTTAAACCATTCTCCAGTATAGTATAAAGTGTTTCTTGTTACAAATTCAGGTACTCTGAAGATGTTACTACCTTGTGATACGTTTTGATACATAAGGGTATTGTCTAATGCAAAGTTTCTAAAAAACTTAAATTCTTTATGCACTTTCACTTTTAAGTAGGTTACAGAACCTTCAAATTGTTTAGGAGTGGCATCCGTATCAAAATACACATAATCTTCAATGTTGGTGAAATCTAAACTAGCATCACCCCATTTTGATTCTAATGAAAAACCAATATTTCTAGTATCAATATTAACAAAATTATTATCCCAATTATAGTTGTTATATGTACTTTGAAATAATATCTGATTAAAATTAGGAGCTTTAGAAATTAAATCCAAGCTTCCTTTTACACTAAATACACTATCTTTTTTATATGTAGCATCCCCACTAAAGCGATTACCCGCCAAATAACCACTTCCAGGAGCTATACGGGCACTAGCATTTACTTTAAAGTTTTTAATGCGTCCATTCCAGTCAGCACCTAAGGAAACTCCAGTACCATTAAGTTTTATTCTATTGGTAAGAAAATTTGTATTGTAGGATGTATTATATCCATAATTCACATTAGTATAATTAGCTTTTACTTTAACACGGCCTAATATATATTTTGAGTTAAACTCTAAGTATGCTTGATTATTTATTAAATCATATTGTGCTACTTCAGCAAAATTTCCAGATACCCTATTAGCATCACCAAAAAAATCTGTAGTTAGATTAGTCTGACTAAATACATACTGTTTGTCTTCATAATGTAAAATATGTCCTACTTTCAGATTGCTGAAATTTTTAGTGTTTGTAGTATCTACACTTGAAAAAAGCTTAAAATTATGGTCAATATAGAAACGAGTTCCTTCTAAATCACTTTCAGCATCATTTAAATTTACATCTAATCTCGTTCTATCAGTAAAATTAGGATTATTTGTAAGGAAATTTTGTAAAGATTCTGCATTTAATCCTCCATTTTCTTGATTTAGAAAATCTTGTGAAGTAGCATGTAGTCTAATATTATATTGATCTTTAGGAGTTCTATAGGTCAAGGTAGTTCTAAAATTTCCTGAGCTAGATAAGGATTGTCTATATTGGCCTAATGATCTCAAACCACGATATGCAATACTAAAATTTAATCGTTTAGAAAAGTTAAGCGTAAATAAAGCATCAAGTACTTGTCCTTGTTCTTGTCCAGTTCTTGCCATTATTTCAGTAGTTGGCGTTGGAACATGATAATAGTTTATATCTTCAATAGTTAAGTAATTAAATTGTTTAGCTCGAAAACCAATATCAGGAAAGTCAGATATATTTCTAAAATTATAGGCTAAATTATTGAATGTTTGTCCTTGGTTTTGAAAAGCAAGTAATTCAAAGTTGTCTTTTCTTCTGAAATTAAATTTATATTCTTTTTTAATATTCAGTATGGTATCTACATATGTGGTATCATTTTTAAAGCTGATGATTTTATAATCAGTGTATTTTGTTTTTCCACTAAGTTTAACACTTATTTCATCGTTAGATAAAGAATCAAGGCGAACTGTACCTCCTTGACCAAAACCACCTAAACCTCCTCCTAAAGATCTTATTTGCGCACCCACAACTAATGAGCTAAGAAATAAAAGAATACAGATACTATACTTCATATGGACAAAAGTAAAATAATAAAACGAAAATTTATGTGAATAAAAGCTATGAAAACTGTTAATTTGTGTCATGTTAGAGCTAAATTATAGTGGTTTTTTATTAGAAGCAGGAACAGATGAAGCAGGAAGAGGTTGTTTATCTGGTCCTGTAGTCGCTGCAGCGGTTATTTTACCTGAAGATTTTGAACATGAATTACTAAATGATTCAAAACAACTATCAGAGAAAAAAAGAAAACTATTAAAACCTTTTATAGAAAAATATGCTACAGCCTTTTCAGTATGTTTTATCGAAAATGAAGAGGTAGATGAGCTAAATGTTCTTCAAGCTTCTATAACAGGAATGCACCGTTCTATAGAAGATTTAGCTACTGTGCCGGAGTTTATTATTGTAGATGGAAATAAGTTTAGAACGTATAAAGACATTCCGCATAAAACTATTGTTAAAGGAGATGCTAAATTTATGAGTATAGCTGCAGCTTCAGTATTAGCAAAAACATATAGAGATGAATTTATGGAAAAAATCCATGATGAATTTCCTCAATATAATTGGAAGAAGAATAAAGGATATCCAACCAAAGAACATCGAAAGGCTATTGAAGAGTTTGGTATAACAAAATACCACAGAAAATCATTTAAGTTACTTCCGGATCAATTGAAATTAAAAATATAACTTGTCTAAAACTATTATTTCGAATCTTTTATAACCTATTTCGTCTAGGAGATTCGCGTTAATGATGATCTTTTTCTTCTTTTAAAATGGTAATAGGTTTTCCTTTTTCGCCAGCATAAAAAACAATAATTTCAGCAGAATTTTTACTGTTATTTTCTCCAAAATGATAAGTGTTTACTAATTCTACAATTGGATCTCCAGCCTTTAAGTGTAAAGTGTCTTTAGCTTCACTAATAACCGTCAACTCACCTTTTAGGAGTACTCCTGCATTTATTTCAGGATGTTTATGAAGTGCTAATTTTGTTTTTGGAGGAATCACTATTTTTAAAATTGTGATCTCAGGATCTCCCTCAGGATAATTAGGAAGTTTTGTACCATTCCAACTTTTTGTTGTTTTAGTTAAGGTAGTAACTTGGGTTTGAGTAATCTTATTTGTATGACAACTTATGATCATCAAAAAAAGGATAAAGAATGGTACAAAAACTCGTTTCATAATTATTTTGATTTTACACCAACAAAATGATCTGATTTTAATTTGAAAAGTACATTAAACGTAGTTAAACTACCATAAATACGAGTAATGTATTGTTGTAAATCTATTTTATCTTGATCGTCTAAGGTTTTACTTGAATTTATTTTTTGTTCCATAACACGAATACGATCACGTACCATTACAATTTTATGGAAAAAAGTATCAATTGGAATTTCTTTAGAAGTTAGGTTGGTATCTGAAGGCTCCAAAATCAATTTACCTCCTTTATATTTGTCCGCAATAGGAACAACTTCAGAAACATCGCTCCATTTTTTTAAAATTTTACGTAAAGAAGATTCTACTTCATAAAAGCTAATGGTGTCCACTTCATCGTCTACAGCTTCTATGGTTTCAAATTCAGAGTCTAGAGCAATAGTTTCTAAACCGTTTTTTTGAAAAGTAACCCAATAATGTTTACTATCTACGTTAGTAACTACTCCAAATCCGTATTCAGGATGATTAATTCTTGATCCAATTCCTAATAATTTCATATATCAACTATTTTAAACGATACTAAAATACGTATTTTTGTGTCCTAATTTTTTGAAAAATGATTAAAAGAACTCGTGCAGAACTTACAAAGTGTATTATTCATAAAGTAGCGAATAAATATAATAGCGGAAAAAATTCGTTATCTGAAAGTTTAGTTCGTTTTGATGAAGAGAGTTATGAACTGTTGTTGCCTTTTTTATTGAAACCATTTGGAAATGTAACGCAAAGTTACCGTTTTAATCATCATGCAGATGTTCGTCTAAATGAAATCAATAACTACACTTCTCAAATTTTTGAAGATGAAGAGGCTTTTATAGAGCATTCAAAAAATATAGTAAATCATTTGTATGAGCAATCAAATTCTGCTCAAATTAAAACAGGAGATGTACTAGTAGTTTTGTTTGAAGGTTTAGAGTATAAAGATGTATTAACTGAAGCCGTTGGTATTTTTAAAATTGAAAGCAAAGTAGATTTTTTCCAAACCTATTTGGATGAAGATAGTTTTGATGTTGTAGTACAGAAAGGAATTTCTACAAAAAAATTAGATAAAGGTTGTTTAATTTTAAATTCTTCTGATACTGAAGGAACAGTGGTGTTATCTGTTGATAACAATAATTATGATGCTCAATATTGGATTAAGAATTTCTTGAATGTGAAGTATGCAGATGATAGAAATTTACATACGCAGCATTATATAGAATTATGTAGAGACTTTTCTGAAGAGATTATCAAACCAGAATATGGAAAGCATGAACAAGGAAATTTTTTAGCGAATACGGTAGATTATTTTAAAGAGCATGAAAGTGTAGATTACCATACATTTAAAGATGAAATCTTTGAAGAAGATAAGCATAAAGATATGTTTGAGGATTATAAAAAGCACTTTGAGAAACTAAATGATGTTCTCATTCGAAATAATTTTGAAGTTTCAGATATTGTATTGAAAAAAGAAAAAGGAAAGCTGAAAACTGAAATTAAGTTAGATACGAATATCCAGATTAAAATAGATATTGATGCACCAGATGCTGCTTCTGAATATTTAGAACGTGGATATGATGATGATAAGAAGATGAAATACTACAAGGTGTATTATAACGCTGAAAAGTAATTTTGTTAGAAGTTAGTGACTGAGCTTTGTAAAAGTCAGCGATAATTATGAGATATATTCTTCAAAAAAGCTTAATGTTTTAAAACATTAAGCTTTTTTTATGTGTTTTATACAAGCAGGAAATTCTATTTTTTTGAGTCTAATAATTGTTTTACTAAAGTTTTCAATTCTTCAATTTGTTGCCCTTGTTTCTCTATTCTCTCTTCTTGGCTCTTTAAGTCCTTTTCTTGCTGAATCGTATACAAAGTAAGTTCCTCAATTTTTTCTAAAAGTTTAGCATCCATTTCACCTAAAAAGATTCCTTCATTTTGTACTGTTTTAGCAGAAGGGATATTTGCTAAATGCCCTTTTTCTTGAATGTGTTGTTCAACTTCTTCTAAACTAGGTAATTTGTATGCTGAGGTAAATACATAATCAGGCCAGTTGGTTTGTAACTGTACTTTTACTTCTTCAGAAATTACTTTTCCTGCAATAGCCAATTTATATTCAGAAGGGATAGTAGTAGTACCGATACCTACATTACCAATTCCATTTATAAACATTCTATTTACACTGTTGGTTTGGATTTTGAAACCTTCATCTGCATTAATTTTAAAATTATAATGGCTATCACCATCAGCTCCTATGTAATGCGAAGAATAATTTGTAGATCCATCTCTTTTACCTTGTAACAAAAGACCAAGATTAGCTGTATGAGAATTAGTTCTTAATTTAAATACAGCATTATCATCACTTTCAACATGTAGATTTTCAGTAGGACTGGTAGTTCCGATACCTATATTACCATTGTAATCAACACGCATTCTTTCTACAGGAGCAGCATTTCCAGAGCTTAATAATTTTGTTGAAAAAGTAATCGCTCCTCCTTGATCAGAAGTAGAGTGACCTCTTTCTATAAAAGAAATTCTATTTATTGCATGTGGTGTACTATTTTGATAAGTTCTCCTAAAATCAACAATAGATGTTCCAAAACCGTTATATCCAACACTAGAATTTGTAGCTGTCAAGTGTATTAAGTCTTTAGGTTTTGTTCTTGATTCATTACTTGGTGAACTAATATGAAGTCTAGAAGATGGAGAAGTAGTCCCAATACCTATGTTTAAATTACTTTTAATAATCATAGCAGTGTTGTAATTTACTCCCATTCTAAAACGTAAATCACCAGCATCTCTTTTTTCTATATATGATGTTACATTATTGTTTTTAAATAACATCGAGTTTCCTGTAAAATAGGTTTTATATTCTCCACTTGTAATATCAAACCTGCTTAATGGATTTGTAGTACCTATACCTACAAAACCATTTGATTTTATTTGAATACCTCTGATTGTATTCCATGGATTATCTCCAAAGCCTAAAAATATTCTTGCAGGTGTTAAAGCACTACCATGCATCCCAATACCTCCAATTTCATTTGTTGAATAAACTCCTGGATTATAATAAAGTAGACCTCTAGCCCAACCACCTGTTGTAGTAGGTATAGAAACTTTAATGTTTCCTCCATTTAACTGAACATCAGATGTTCTAGTCTCACCATTTACATGAAGTTTAGTTTGGGGAGATGTTGTTCCAATACCGACATTACTGCCTGTGTCAGTAACTTGAGCCTCAATACTAAACATAGAAGTAAGCATAGCAATTGCTAAAATGATCTTTTTCATGAATTTAAATTTAATAATTAATCGGCTGCAAATTTATCATTTACAATAGAATAACCAAAACGCGCGTTACAATTTTTTTACATATTTAGTTACAATAACAATATGCTGTCCATCTACTTTTCCTTCAATATATTCCGCATTGTTTGGATCTAAAGAAATCCTTCGAACAGCAGTTCCTTGTTTGCATACCATGCTTGAACCTTTAACTTTTAAATCTTTTATTAAAACAACATTATCACCAGCTTGTAAAATAGTGCCATTACTATCTCTATGAACTATTTTTTCACTTTCATCTAAATGATCTCCTGTAGCTTGTGCAAAAGTTAATTCTTCAGGTTCTAAATACATCATGTCTAATAAATCTTGAGACCAACCGTCTTTTTTTAACCGATGTAATTGTCTCCAAGCGACTACCTTTACAGGAGTAAATTCACTCCACATACTATCATTTAAACAACGCCAATGATTAGCATCTGTATTTTCTGGATTATTAATTTGATCTATACAATGAGCACAGGCTAAAATACTCCCATCAACTCCACCTGTAGAAATAGGAGGTACTTCATAGATACTTAAATCGGTTATTGAAGCGCATAACTCACATTGATGTCCACTTCTTTCTTGTAATTCTTGTAATAAGCCCATTCTATTATTTTTTCGTTGCGAAAGTATGTATTTTTCAATTATTAATTATGATAAAATGATATCTCAGTGAAAAACAGATGATCTTAAAATTACTATATGAGTTTCAAAGTAATGTATATAAAATCGTTCATAATTTAACATTGTATTTGCTGTGGTTTAATTTCAATAATTTATACTTAGCTTCTAGCTTCTAGCTTCTAGCTTCTAGCTTCTAGCTTCTAGCTTCTAGCTTCTAGCTTCGGTTTCGATAAACTCAACCTCTATTAGATTTTTGAACATTAAAATAAATCTAACATGAGGTATCCGCAATGATTTTCCACTCGCCGTTTATCTTTTTGAAAATAATCATAAAAACACCATCAGCATTTCCTTTTGTTCGAGTTAAATGATATTCTCCCATAACATAGTAACTATTATGTTCAATTTTAGCCATACTGTTGATTTTAAATTTTAGTGTTCCAGTATGATCTTTAGTAGGATAACTTTTTTTGTAGTTGTCTAAAGTTTTTTGCCAACCATAAGTAATACCACTACTTCCGTAAAATTTTAAAGAATCTGATTTCCAGTAGCCTTCCATAAAACCTTCGATGTTATTATCTGACCAATCAGTCTCCTGTTGTTTCATTATAGCTATAATTTCTTTTTTTTCTTGTATTTCAGAAGTTGTTTTTGAACAAGAACAGATTATAATAACGAGTAGTAGAATTAATTTTTTCATGATAAATATTTGAACGGAAAGATATAACCTTTTTTAAAAATTGTATTATTGAGGTAAAAATAGAATAATGATTTTAGAAAGTGACCGCTTGATTATTAGGGACGCAATTGTTGAAGATGCTCCATTTTATTTTGAATTATTTAATGATCCTGATTGGATTGAGTATATCAACAATAAAGAATTAAAATCGATTGAAGAAACCAAACTATATTTAGAAGATATTTTACCAAAGAATGCAAAGCTAAATGGACTTGGGTTCTTTACAGTTGTATTAAAAGAAACTAATGAGGCTATAGGAACTTCTTCTGCTTTGCAGAGAGATAGTTTAGAGTATATAGATGTTGGTTATGCAATGTTGTCAAAGGGTAGAGGTAAAGGTTATGCAAGTGAAGCAACTGTATTGATGATAGATTATATCAAAGAAAAATTTAAACAAGAAAAGGTATATGCCTTTACTGTTCCTGAAAATGAAAGATCAAAGCGATTATTAGAAAAGCTAGGTTTTGTTTTTGTAGGTATGAAAAGTATTTTTGAAGGTGAAGAAGATTGCGTGTATGAATTTAAGTTTTAACTCATGAAGATAGAAGGTCTACATCACATTGCTATTATTTGTTCTAATTATGAAGTTTCTAAATATTTCTATAGTGAAATCTTAGGATTTACCATTGAACAAGAAGTGTATAGAAAAGAAAGAGATTCATTTAAATTAGATCTTTCGTTAAATGGAAATTATCTTATTGAGTTATTTTCTTTTCCAAACCCACCCAAACGACTTTCATTTCCTGAAGCTACAGGATTACGACATATTGCATTTGGAGTGAAAAATCTAGATCAATGGAAGGATTATCTGTTAGATAAAAGTATTGAAAGTCAACCAATACGGATAGATGAGTTTACAGAGAAGCGTTTTTTCTTTTTCAATGATCCTGATGGGTTACCTATTGAATTATATGAAGTATAAATAATATAAAATAAGAGTTATGAAGTTGTCTGCAAATGTTATTTTAGGAAGTATTATCTCCATAGTTTTGTTATTCATGATTTTTTGGACGGTAAATATTCAAACAGAAACTGATTATGATCCAACAAAACATACTCTGAAAGATGAAATAGAAGAGAAGCTCGATCCTTTGTTATTATTGTCAATGGAAAGAGGAAAAGACCTATGGATAAATGAAGGTTGTATTCGGTGTCATAAATTAACAGCAAAAGATGGATTTCTCAGAGGGCTAAAAGAACGTTGGGAGATACAATGGTTAATTCAATACATTAAAGATGAGCAAATTTTGATAGATCAAAAAGATCCTGATGTAATTACTTTAAATGCTGAGTGGAATTCCAATAAATCAGAACACAGTAATCCTAATCTTTCAGAAAAGGATATTATGGATATATTAAGTTATGTTGATGGCTACTAATTGATATACAAATCAATCAATCCTTCTGGAGTTTCTACCTCGATAGTTTTATTTTCTCTATCTACTTTTTTGATGAAATCATCAATCATTGGAATAAAAATCTCAATTCCATCTCTATCAATTTCAAATAAAGGTTGAGCAGCAGAATCGTTAATGTTTGTAATGGTTCCAACGTTACCAAAGTTGATGTCTTTGATAGTGAAACCAATCACTTCATGATAATAGAATTTATTTCCAGTTAGTTTTGGAAGTAGAGTAAGAGGTAAATAAATACCAGATCGTAAAATTGCTTCAGCATCCTGTTCAGAGTCAACACCTTCAAATTTTACACGAAACATGGTGTTTTTACTCAATGAAGATTTTTCGATAAAAAAAGGAATCAGATTATTGCCGAGTTCGACAAATACTGATTCCAAATTTTTGTACAGATGAGGCTCGTCAGTATCTAATTTGATTACTACTTCGCCTTTAAAACTGTGTTTTTTGACGATTTTGCCTAAATAAAAACAATCTTTAATTTGCATTATCGTCTAATTTTTTACTCTTCGCTATCTCCACCTTCTTCAGTAGCAGCATCTTCGCTATCTACTACAGGAGCTTTTGCAGCTATACGAGCTTCATTAACAGCTTTTTCAGCTTCTAAAGCTTTAGCTTTAGCATCTTCTTGAGCTTTAGCTAAACCATCTACTTTACCAGCAACTTTAGCAGCTTTTTCTTCTAACCAAGCAGTAAACTTAGCTTCAGCTTGCTCTTCTGTTAAAGCACCTTTTCTAACACCTCCAGCTAAGTGATGCTTTAATAAAGCACCTTTGTAAGATAATAAAGCTTTAGCAGTGTCAGTAGGTTGAGCACCATTTTCTAACCACTTTACAGCAGCATCAACATCTAAATTGATTGTAGCAGGGTTAGTGTTAGGGTTGTACGTTCCGATTTTCTCTAAGAAACGACCGTCTCTTTTTGCTCTAGAATCAGCAGCAACTACCCAATAGAATGGCTTTCCTTTTTTACCGTGTCTTTGTAAACGAATTTTTACAGGCATACTTGTTAATTTTTAAGGTACACGACCTTGGTTATTAATCTATTAAAATTATTATCCGAAGTAATTTCGGAATTTGAGAGTGCAAATGTATTAAATCTTTTTAATATAAAGTTGTTTTATAAATCTTTATTTCAAAGAAAAAGCATCTGATTTTCAGATGCTTTTTAAAAATTAAATGTTGTTATATATTAAATTACTCTAACACTTACAGCGTTTAATCCTTTCTTACCTTCTTTAAGTTCAAATTCTACCTCATCTCCTTGTCTAACCTCGTCGATTAATCCTGAGATGTGTACGAAATACTCTGTACCTGAATTTGACTCTGTAATGAATCCAAAACCTTTAGATTCATTAAAGAACTTTACCGTTCCTTGTTTCATTATAAAAATGTATTAAATATTAAAGCTGCAAGGTAAGATTTAATTCTCAGTAAATCAGGTATTTTTTTATGTTTATTTGTTAAGTAACTTACAACAAGTGTTTTTGGTTTTCAAAAAAACTATCAGATTGTAATTTCATTAGATTTTTTGCCATTTTTTGTTTGTAATTGTACAATTCTTCTTCGGTTTTCAAATCATCATATACCTGAGTATTTATATCAATATCAGTCTCTAGAATCTTATTTCTTTGATCAATTTGTTGTTGAATCCAGGTAGCAAGTTCAGATTCTTGATTTTCTAATTTATAATCGTATTCACTTTTTGAACTAATCAACTTGGTGAAAATAGGAGAAGTTTCGATGGCTAAAAAAAGTAAAAAAATGAAGAAAGAAGGTAGCCAAGGGAGTGTATTTAAAGCATTAATTCTGGCCATTAAACCATCAAAATTTGTGATTATAGGCTGCGTGTTTACTTCTCTTTCTTTTTGTTGTTGAATTAATTCATTAATTTTATTTTCTTTAGTTTGAATTTTTTCAGTGTTATTTTTTTTGAGTTCACTAAGTTCAGCTAAGGCTGTATCATGTTTTTCTCTTTTTTCTTTGTAAACTGGTCCTTTACCTTTTAGTTTTGTTCCTTTTCTACCTTCGGCTTCAGCAATATAGGTTTCGTAAAGTTGATTAGTTTCTTTTTCTTTTATTTCAATTTCAGTTTTTAAACTGGTTATTTCCTGTTGTTTTTTTTCAATTTCAGGATTAAATAAATCAGCAATTTGTTTTTTGTTGTCAAGAGTCATTTTATTCTTTTCAGAAAGTAATACTTGATTAATTTCTTTCTCAAAAATTTTAAGTTCTAACGGTTTCGATATCACAATAGCGATAATTATGGCTAGAATAAGTCTAGGTAATGCTTGTAAGAATTCATGTGTAAACTTCTTTTTCTTTCGCAAAGTTGAGACTATATATCGATCTAAATTGAAAATTAACAATCCCCAAACTATTCCAAAGCCAATAGCAATATAAATAGAATCGAAAATAGTGTAAAGTGCATAACTACTAGCGATAGTAGCCATTAGAGCTGTGAAAAAAACTGTAGCGCCAATACCTGCATATTTATTTTGCTCTCCATTAGAGCATTTATCAATTAAATGAAGATCTACACCAGAACATAGAAGGAAGAAACGTTTGATCATTATAACATGATTTACATATAAAAACGACTTGGTTTTTAGTTTGTTACAAAAAAAGCCTCTTTTAAGAGGCTTTTAACATAAATATAGATGTTTAATTTTTCTGTTTTTTCAGTTCAATAAGACAATCTTGCATTTGTATCATTTTATTGTAAAACTCCTTTAAGTAATGATATTCTTTATTAGTATAAATAGCTTTAGATAAGAAGGTTTTAGCATAAATAGAAATTTGATTGTTTTGCTGTTTTATACTCAAAAATGTTGAACCTCCTTTATTGGGCAATGATATCTTTTTACTTTTAGGCATTTTAGTTACTATATACCCTTCTGGTATCTTTATCTTAATATTGTGAGATTTAGACCAAGAGTATCCAAAATCCACAGGAAAATGTCTTTCTTCGAGTTTGAAAGGATTTTTAGTAATGTGATCTACAATGAATGGATTAAAACGAATTAAATCGTTTTTTTCAATATCAGGTATTGAAACTTCAACATATGTTTTAAAAGTACCATTTAGAGTTTTAGAAGGTATAGTATTAAAATCATTTACCTCTAAAAAAGGATATTTAGTTTCAAAATTTTCAATATACTCATCATCAGAGATGGTATTATTTTTTTTTCTTTCGTTATAAGCGTAATATCCATTTTTGGATGTAATTATTTTTCCATTTAACTGATTTTTGTCGAAAGAAAAACTAATATTATTCATTACATAAGATTTATAACTGGGTTTTATAAGTTCCCAGTAGCTACCTTTTTTAGTATCTAAAACACGTCCTTCACCATTTAAACATCTCATCGGAATTTCTCCAAATAATAATTGTTTATCGGTAGCATCTAAAAAGTATGTTTTGTCATCAATCACAACTTTAACAATTACATAATTGAATTCTGAAACTGAAGGAAAAAGTTTAGTTACCGTTCCGTTATTTCTTGTAGATAAAGCAACTAAGTACGCTTCTATATTAGCCGCAGTTAAAGCATTATATAAGGTTAAGTTAATAGCATCAACAGCACCAGTTTTTTCTTCATAAGTGTTTCGTACTTTTAATTTCTCTGGAGACCAATATCTTTTATTCCAATTCATTTTTTCTTGAATATGCGTATATATTGCTTCAGCTCTAGAAAAATTATCTTTAATAGTAAGTAACTGATTAGGTAAGTTTTTTTTGAAAAATTTTGCTTTAGAAGTTTGACCATCAAAAAAGTTTTTTCTTAAGGTTTTATCAGCATCCTTCCAGGTTTTTGTGTATTTGGTTGTTCTTCCATCAGTAGAAGTAAACGAAATAGGTTCAAAAATAACTTTTGCTTTAAAATTTTCTTCAGATAACATATAGTCCTCACTTTTAAAAGCAGGAACATGATCGAATCCGTACTCAACAAAAGAACAATCACCTTCTCCTATTCCGGGAATGTATATACAACCTTTGTTGATTTTAGTGTTATTTCGATCTAAATTTCTGTATGAACGTAGTCTAATATTATGTTTCCAATTGCCAGGTATAGAAGCAGAAAAATCACTTTTGATTTTTGGTATATCAGATTGAAATACCCAATCTTCTATTTTAGAATAGGGATTAATAATGCTGTATTTAAATTCGATAACACAACCTTCTTCAATATTCGGTAATGTGAAGCTTGTTTGTGTCCAATATTCAGACATTTTTTTTACATAAATATCCTTCTCTAAAAGGTGAGTTTTCTTAATTTTATTTCCTTCTATAGTATAGGTAATAGCCTTAATATCTATTACTTTTTTGGTTTTATATGTATTGATAGAAATGGTAGCTCTTTCAAATTCAGACTTATCGAAAATTTTTATTCTCTTGTAAATATCTCTTCTGAATTTGTAATCATTATCTTCATCAACAAATTCATGTCCTCTTTCTTCTAAAACAACAGCATTGGCTGTACTGTCCTTTTCATAGACAGCAATGTTCAACTCGTCTCTAGTTGTACGATCTAACTTAAAATTCTCTTTATCTCTTTGACAGTAGACAGTTTGAATTATAGAGAGGAATAATAATAAAGCTATTTTTTTCACTCGAATTATATTTTTTTAGTTAATACAATTTTTTCGGTCTCTTTATCTATTATTTGTTTATAAAATGTTTGTACTGCTTCATAGTATACAGGAGCTATAATAGCTGAGTTCATTTGTAATTTTGAGTTTACTCTTATGTTTTTTTGATCTGCGGATACGATAAACTTAAAGAAACCTAATTGATCAGGTAGGCCGATGGCTAATTGTTCTGGTATAGATTCTACTTGATAACCTTCAGGAATTTGTATATACACATTATTGTTTTCTTGCCAAGGAGTCGCAAAATCAATAGGAAATTTTCGTTCTTTAGATTTAAAAGGATTTGTAGTATTAGTCAAAAATAGTAATGGATTTACGTATAATTTCCCATTAATTTCTTCTATTAAATCTTCAGTACTGAATTTATAAAGAGATATATAAGGTTTATATATTTCATCTTGGTTTGTTGACTTAAAATCTTCTATTTCGATATTGTATTTTTCTTCAACTTTTGTAATACGATCCTCTTTTTTGATATGATTATAGTTTTTTCTATGTAGTAATGCATTTAGGTTTGTTTCTTTTTTTCGTGCAAACCCAGACATCATCATATCATCATCAATCTTAACTTTTACAGTGTTTTCTTCTAAAGTATGTTTTGGAGAGTTTAAGTTTACCCACTCAGAAATTCCTTCTTTAGTGATTTTTCTACCTTTCAAATTTAAATCTCGAATAGGTAAAACATTAGGTAATGAATACGGTTCGGTAGCATCTAACAACATAGATTGCCCATTAGGAAATTCAACCATACTTATAATGTAATTGAATCCACTGATGGAAGGGAATAAAGCAATACCATGTTTTCTAGTACTTACTAGTACAGGATTCGCATTTAATCCGCTTTCTCTTAACATAGCAGTTAGTATTAAGTTAATTTCAGCTACATTTCCTACACCTTCTTTATAAGCTGTTTTAACTCCTTTATCTGTATATACACTATTATATTCATTCCACTTTACTTTTTTCTTTACGAATTCGAAAATTCGAACTACTTTTTCTTGTAGTGTAGTAGCATCAGCGATTACTGTTTTTAAATCATCTTTAAAATATTTGGTTTTACTTAATTCACCACCAAAACTAGATGACTTAAAGATTGTATTACAAACACTTTTCCAAGTATTTGAATGGGTTTTAATTCTAGAGAACGGGAATTGAGTTAATGATAATTCATATTTAACTCCACCAAAATAATTACTAACGTTAGAAACGTAAGGCTCATCATTTTTTAAGGCAGGTATATTATTTCCTTCATAAACGTCTACATTATATTTTAGATCTTGATTGACATAAGTTCCTCGATTAGGAATAGAAAGTGTTCTGTTTCTACTAGTTGATCTTAAAGATGGTGCATAATATCCCTTACTCATTTTTTTGAATACATACCATTCTGGAATTTCAATTTTTGCATAGTACTTTTTTATCGGAATGGTGTTTTGAAAACTTAATTCTTCAATATAATGTGTGTATGGAGAAATATGTTTGTACTTTAAATCAACTACAGAGCCTTCTTTAATATCAGGCATAGTAATTTTTTTAGTACTTCTATACTTATTCAGTTTTTCTTTAAAGATACTATTACTGCTCAGTTTAGTTTTTATAACTTCTCCATTTTCATCTAAATTAAATGTATATCCTTTAATACCGGTGATTTTATCGCGATCTCCAGTTTTTGGATCGTAATACACTAAACTGAAATTAGCCATGTCAAACCCTTCCTTTGCATATATTTTAATACGATAATGGACTTCATTAACAATTTGAAAACCTGTAGCTGAATTGTATTCATAATAGGTTTTTCTATGCTTTAATAAGTAACTGGCAGTGGCAGTGGAGTCTATTGGATAAAACTTTTCTTGTAAGACATCTTTAGAAATCTTTCCGAATTTAATTTCTTGAGATGTAGAAGTTAAGCCAAGTAAAATGGCAAAGAGAAAAATAATCTTTTTCATAGTATGTGATTTAAAATTTAATTTTTTTGTAGTGCTATTCTTAAGTTTTCCTGTTTAGCTATAGTTTTTCTGAATTTTCTGTATGAATTGTATTCTGTTTTAGGATAAACCCCTTCTTTAATGAATATAGATTTTGAATACAATAATGTTTTATCATCTAGTTTTTTTATTTCCATAGTATACTCTCCAAATTTAGAGTCTAACTCTTTTTTAGGAGGTAATTGTTGGATGCTATAATTTTCAGGGATAGTAATTGTAAATTCATCTACATCTTTATATCCACGTTCAATTTTTAAAGGAAATTTTCGGTCTCTATATCGTTTTGGTATGTAGGAGTTTTTATTGAATACATTAACACGAAATAGAAATTCATTTTCATTGATTTTTGCATAATCATTTATAGTTACAGATATATTTTCTTTGAATTCAATGTTGTCCTTATCATTTTGGAATTCTATACTTTTAACATCGAGATTGTTGTTGTAAGACCATACATCAGATGTGTAATACTTTTTTAAATCTTCTTCACTTTTATTTTCTATTGGAAATTTATATGCATATTGAATTCCTTTGGATGTAATTTCTACATCACCAATTACATTTCCTTCTTTTGTTAATTCAATTTTTGCTTTGGTTGTTTGAATATTGTCTTCGTTTTTATAAGAAGTTGTTCTTTTAATAATACCACCTTCAGGAGTAATAACTAGTACATTTCTATCATCCGTAAAACTTCCTAAAAAACCAAAAGGATGAATTTGACTGGTACATTCTAACCATATATCATTACCATTGTTAGGTAAATTTAAAATCATATGAGTTCCTTGTAAAGAAGAAAAATCTTTATCAATATCTTTATGTACTGGAGCATATACTAGTGTATGATAAGATTCTACACCCACAGCATCTAGTAGTGCCTTTGTATAATTAGTTAAACCTTTACAATCTCCGTATCCAAGTTTGTCTACTTCTTTAGCAGGAATAGGTTCCCAGCCACCAATACCAACTTGTACACTGATGTATCTAGTTTTGTTTTGTACAAATTCATAAATCGCTTTGGCCTTATCCATATCACTCTCTATGTCTTTAACCAAGTTTTTAGCCTCTGAAATAGTTGCTTCATTTAAAGAAACATTATGTTTTATTAATTTATCGTTCATCCATAGCCCGAACTCTTTCCAGTTATCAGCTTTTCCTGGCACACCTTTTAGGGTGAAATTATTAAGACCTACTAATAAACAAGGCATTAGTTCAGAAAAACCAATAGAACTATTTTCGTATTTAAGAGCAGGTTGATTTTCTATTTTATAATGGATTGGATCTTTTGTGATTTTTTGAATAGGATATGTACCAAAGTTTTTTTCTTTGGTTTTAATAGCTAACCTTTGAGGGTTTAAAATTTTGTATTCAGCACTTTCAACAGAAGTAGAATAGGTGTCTACAGGATACCAGCTAGGAATGAACCCTGTAGTTGAATTTGTATATTCACTTTCAAAAATGATAGTATAGGGATAAGCAACAGGGGTGTGTTCTAAATATTTTACACGAGAATCTGAATATAAAGTACCTCCATCTACAGCACTAACATCTTTAAACTTACTTTTAGAATATTTTTTTATTTCTTTTCCATTGCTATCATAAACTCTAGCAGATAAGTTATTTACTTTGGTGTCATTATTATAATTAACATAAGCTTGAACTTTTTTATTTCCATCTTTATTGAGTACTGTTACAGCTCTAAATTCTTTTACCACCATTTTATCAACAGCTTCAAGAGTAATCTCAATAGTATGTTTTCTTACGATTGCATTGGCATCATTAGTTAATAGCTCAGGTAAATTATTTGAAGATAAATTAAAGTTTTGGGTGTTTGCTGTTAAGCAAAAAATAGAAGCAATAATGCAAAATAAATAGGTTTTCATAACTAATCTTTTTTGCAAAAGTAAAAAAAAGAAAACAACCTCCAACTTTTTAGTTAAAAAGCTGGAAGTTATTTGTATTACTATTTTAATTCAGTAAAATATTTGTAGAAATAAGGTATAGTTTCTATTCCTTTTAAATAATTCCAAATTCCAAAATGCTCATTTGGAGAATGGATAGCATCAGAGTTTAATCCGAATCCCATTAATATAGTTTTACTTTTTAATTCTTTCTCAAATAAAGCAACAATAGGAATACTTCCACCACTACGCTGAGGAATTGGCGTAACTCCAAATGTTTTTTCGTAAGCTTTACTGGCAGCTTGATATCCGATACTATCAATGGGAGTAACATAACCTTGTCCACCATGATGAGGTGTTACTTTAACTTTTACGCCTTCAGGAGCAATATTCACAAAATGTTTTGAAAATAGTTCAGTGATATTTTCCCAATCTTGGTTTGGTACTAAACGCATAGATATTTTTGCGTAAGCTTTTGAAGGAATTACTGTTTTCGCTCCTTCACCAATATATCCTCCCCAAATTCCATTAACATCTAAAGTTGGACGTATCGCATTTCTTTCGTTAGTTACATATCCTTTTTCACCGTAAACTGCATCAATATCTAGGGCTTTTTTATACTCATCTAAAGAAAATGGGGCTTTAGCCATTTCAGCTCTTTCAGCATCCGTTAGGTTTTCAACATTATCATAAAAACCAGGAATAGTAATATGATTATTCTCATCGTGTAATGATGCAATCATTTTAGATAAGATATTAATAGGATTTGCAACAGCACCACCATATAATCCAGAATGTAAATCTCTATTAGGTCCTGTAACTTCCACTTCAACATAACTCAACCCTCTTAAACCTGTAGTGATAGAAGGGATATCATTCGCAATCATACCTGTATCTGAGATTAAGATTACATCATTCGCTAACTTTTCTGTATTTCTAGGTACAAACCATGCTAAACTTTCAGAACCAACTTCTTCTTCTCCTTCAATCATGAATTTTACATTACATGGTAATTCTCCTTGTGAAGTCATATATTCTAACGCTTTTACATGCATGTACATCTGGCCTTTATCATCACAAGCTCCTCTAGCAAAAATAGCTCCATCTTTATGTAATGTTGTTGTTTTAATCACAGGTTCAAAAGGAGGAGAATCCCATAAATCAATTGGATCTGCAGGTTGAACATCATAATGTCCATATACTAATACAGTGGGAAGATTCTTGTCAATGATTTTTTCACCATAAACGATCGGATATCCTGGAGTTTCGCATAATTCAACATGATCACATCCTGCTTTTTTAAGTGCATCCATGATAGCATCTGCTGTATTTAGTACATCCTGAGAAAAAGCAGTGTCCGCACTAATTGAAGGAATTTTTAAAAGATCTATGAGTTCATTAATAAAACGGTCTTTGTGAGTTTTTATATATTCTTGTATGGTTTGCATTGTAAAAAGTTTATTTCTATGCTAAGTTAATTTATTTTTTAGAGATATGTTTTACGTATATATTTGGTACAAGATTTGTTTTATAAAAAATCAACCCAAACAGTATATTTAAAACATGAAAAAACAATTACTACTATTAAGTCTTATTATTTTTGGAATTATTTCTTGTTCAGACGATACAGGTGATACATTAGACCTAACTGTTCGTACGAACGATTTGAGTAAAATGTATGGAACAGGAGAAAAAAAATGGAAAATAACTGCTTATTATTCTAATTATAATTTACAAGAGTTAGACGAGACTTTTAATGATTGTGTACAAGATGATGTATATGTGTTTTCTAAAGATACGGAAGATGTAGAAGTTTCTTTAGGGAATATTACATGTGGTAATGTAAGTGATGTTAAAAATGAATTTGCAGGAGGTAGGTATACGCACACTTCTGATAATACATTATTATTGAGTTTTGCGAGATCATATGAAAAAGAAGAAACAGGTGTGTCGATTTCAAGAATTATGATTATTAAATGTATACATTTAAGTGAGAATAAGATGATCTTTATACATGGAGATGTTGGTGATTATATTGGAATTGTTTTTGAACGAGTAGATTAGCATTTTTATCATTTATATTTTTAATGAAAAGTAATAGAAATAAAAATTATATTATGTTATTTGAATAGTTTGTGTATATTTGCACCCACAATTCAAAAACACGCGGGTGTGGTGGAATTGGTAGACACGCTAGACTTAGGATCTAGTGCCGCAAGGCGTGGGGGTTCGACTCCCTTCATCCGTACAAATTTAAAATGCAATTAGTTTAAAATTAACTGATTGCATTTTTTAGTTTATAGAGTTTGCACAAAATCTGCACAATAATTCTTTATTTCTTCAAAATTGCTTTAATGTTGATTAATAATTAATTTATTATAAGGTTTTCATTTTAGAAAAAAGATCTTGAAAATTTAGATATACTATCTAATTATTATTCATTAATTTTTTCTTTTCCTCAATCATTTTTAATTCTTTATCAGATAATGAAAACAACGGTTTTTCATCAATAAGTATTTCGGTAGTAGATTTTGGTAAAGATTTAGATATATTATTTATTGTTTGATTAAAAACCTTATCAATTAATAATATATTTTTTTCATCTACACCAAGTTGAATTGCTTTCGTTCTTAGGTCTAGTAAGGCTTGAGCTTTATCAATACGATTATCAAACTCTTCTTTACTAATTTTTCCAGTTTGAAGATCTCTAATATAATGTCCTAATCCGAATATTAAATCCTTTATTAATTCAATGATGTTAGTATTCCCAAAAAGTTTAGTCCAAACACTTCCTGACTGTATATTTATTATGTTTAAAGGGTAATCATCGTAATGAATTTCAAAAGCTTGTAATAAACCACTATACAAATTGTTGATAAGATTTAAAAAAGATGAAAAAGAGTCTAAAGATTCTTTTTCACTAATAATATATATGTCAATAATTGAATTATTGGTATCAACTTTATGTTGATTAAGACTTAAATTATTTATTGTTTGTTCAGCTGCATACATTATACTTTTAAGTTCAGATAAGAATTTTTGAATTTCAAATAGAAGTATTAAGTATAGAAATGGACTTTCAGGGTAAATTCTACAATTGCTAAAAGAATCACAAAGCTTTTCTGTAATATGATAGAAGAAATCTTTCTTCTCTGAATTTATACTTTCTATTTCCTTTATATCTGAGTAAATTGCGTTTATTTTTTCAAAAAAAGAAAATGGTTTGTAGCTAGACATATATTTAACCATGTTGCTAAGTATCTCTTTAGTAAGTGTATCGATATTTGAATCAAGACTATTTAACTTGTCTAGATGGTCAATGAATATTTGCTCTGATTCTAAAAAGTTTTTTAAATATGATAAAATTTCAGAGTGTTTTTCGTGAAAACTATCTATTACAAGTGCTTCTTCAATATATTTTTTTAAAACCATAAAAAGGAATAGTGTTTAAATTTGTGTTATTCTATATAGCTATTTTTATTAAACTGAGTTATAATTACTGTAAGTGTAAATATAACTAATGTGAATTATGATTTTAGACAATAATTATTCAAAAGTTAAAGCACTTTATAATTTATTTTTCTATCAGTTTGTTATCAGTCAATTAGTTTGAAAAATTCCTCTAGTTTTATGTTTCTTGCTTCACAAATCTTGTATAAAGTCCTTAGAGGCATTCTATAACCGTTGACTTGAAGTATTTTTCTAACGGTTTTCTCATCAATATTATGATCTAAAGCAAAGTTTCTATTAGACTTACTTTTATTCACCCATTCTTTAGCTATATAATTACAAACTTCTTTGTCTATATCCATGTAACAAATGAATACATAGTTGTAAAAAATAATGCGGACGAAAGGACGCAAAAAGAATAATTCTTCTATCTTTGAAAGAAATTAATCTAAATAAAACTTTATGAAAAATTATTTTACATTACTTGTAATATTGTTCTTAGTTTCTTGTAAAACTAGCACACAAAAAGAAGAGAAATCCTTAGAATTATCACCAAAAAAAGAAATTTCTGAGGTCAAAAAAACAGAGGTAAATAAACCTTCTAGAGAAGAAGATATTAAGCTCGTAGAAGCTTATTTAAGCAATTCTAAGAGGTCTTTAACCGATGATGAAGGTTTTCCTTTAAACTATGAAGTTAATTCAATATGGGGCAGAAAAAAGAGCCTAGGAAAGTCTAAAGAAATATCTAATAAAGGTAAGTATAGAAACTCTTTATATCTTCAATTATCAATACAAGAATTGACTTTAGTTTTAAAACTTAATGGAGAAGAAAAACGTAGAGTAAAATTTCTAGCACAGATATACGATTATTATATTTTAAATCCCGCTGGCTCGGATAAAATCCCTTCTAAATATACTAAGCAAAGAAAGATTTTTGTTTCAGAGTTAGATAACGAAGAAACCTTAAAAGAAATTATAAAATTTGTTACTACACCAGACTTTAGTCAGGCTATGTTTGAGCAAAATGATAATGATAAAAAAGTTTCAAATCAATGGATAAGAATTTCTTCAAATCTAATTAAGGAATCGGGAATTAAGAAGTACAAATCTATTAAGGATTTCTAAGACCTAAGGAAAGAAATCCTTAAGAAGTAACTCTAAATAACTTAAAAAATCTTGTACAAATCTCGGTAAGGTGTTCTTATTCTATTATAAGTAGAACTTTTACCGAGATTTGTACAAGAATATTTTCTTAATATTAAGGCTTTATGCCCAATTCTTCGTATTTATTTATACGATATAGTAAATCTTCATTCTTTATTTCCCATCCACCAAATATTGAGTCTTTCCTACAAAGTCTCTGTATCCTCAATTGTTTGGGAGTTATCATTTTCTGTCAAATTCTCAGTATCCTCAATTGTCTGTGGGTTATCATTTTCTGTGTTTTCTGAAGATTCTGATTCAGTTGAAATATACTTCAAATTGATGTTTAAAATTTCATCATAAGGTATAACAAAGTAATTACTTGTTATTGTTTTATTCACTCCATTAACTTTTTTTCTAGGGTAACTTAATACTATATACTCTACAGAGTTGTTTTTATCTAGTTGATAATCAACTAAAGTTCCTCTATAAATAATCTCTTCACTATTAGATTTAGTTAATACATCGACAAGTCTTTGATTTATATCGTTAGAAGAGATTGTATCATCACTATTATATTCGGTTATATCTAAAACTTCTCCTGAAAATAAATAGTACCAATTATTGTCGTAACGAAATAAATTAGTTTTTCTATCAATTTTAAAATACCTAATGATATTTCTTAATAAATAAGAAAAAATAACAGAAATAACCGTGATAGAAGAAAAATACTTAATTATGGAATAAATGTTTTCACTTATACTGTCGTAACTATCTATTGCTCTTGCATTAAATAATAGTTTTAAAATTATGTCAAAATCAATTTTATATCCTCTATTTTCAACAATGGTAATCCAAAAAGAGTGTATAAAGCCTGCTAAAAACAGGGAGCTAAAAATTTCTTGTAAAGTATTTTTATCTGTGAAGGATTTAGATAACTCTTTAGTGAAATAAATTCTACGAGCTAAAATTGCAGGTAAAACAATAATAAAAATAGCTAAACTAACAGCAGCTATATTCATTTTCTATTTGCTGGTATTAATTGACGTACTTTATAAGTCTTACCCTTTTCATCTTTTATTTCAAAATTAGATTTATTTTTATCCATAGCTTCGTAAAGTCTTTCAGAAAGATATTTATTTGTAGCAATTCTTACAGAAGCTCCAGATAACTGTTTAGTTCTAGTGTTACCTAAAATAACATTTTTAAAAAATGACTTTTTTCTCATATTATCAAATATAGAACAAATTTTGTACCAATACAAAATTATTTTATTCCTTATTCTGTCTTTGTAATTACTTTTTCTCATATTGTTCTTTAAATTGTTTAGCATAATCATAGGAAGTTTTGCCAATATAGCCTAGAAAGGTTTTTTCGCTAGAATGTCCTGTAACGCTCATAATTAAGTAATTTGGAAGCCTTCCGAAGTTGTTCGTACAGAAACTACGCCTACAAATATGAGTAGATACAAGTTTCCATTTCTCATACTTTCCAAACTCACGTCGTTTAGTATTCTTATTATATAGAAATCCTTCTGTTAACTCGTTTATTTCGGCAAGTCTGCAAATGTCTTTTATATACTTGTTAAACTTTTGTTGACTTATTTTATATGGAAATCCGTCGTTAACTATTTCTTTTACTTCATCAAGAACAGGAATTGTAACTAAACTACTTGTTTTTTGTTGCTTTAACTCAATAACTTCTAAGTCATTTCTAGTATGAAAATTGCTAAGATTTATATTAAGTAAATCTCCTGATCTTTGACCTGTATAACAGCCTAATAGGAGCCATTTACGGGCATTTTCAAGGCTTTTTAAAGGGAGTTCAATATGTTTTATTCTCTCCAATTCTTCTAAGCTTAAAACGACTATAAATTCGTTTTTAGTTTTATATCCTGTAACCTTAGAAAGTTGAGAATTAACCTTTAAACCATGAAATAAAGCATCGTTACAAACTGTTTTAATTGCGCTTAACATTCTACCAGCATAACCCGAAGCATATTTCTTAATTTTAGTCATCCAATTAGTAAACTTATTGCTAAAATCAAGGTTTACATCTATGATTTTGATAATATTATTTTCCTGAAATTCAGTTATAAACTTCTTTAGTATTTTAAAATCGTCAATTCTTGATTTAGATAAGCCAAAAGTACCTTTAGAGTTCTTAATCGTATGCGCTTTACTAATATAATGAGCGATATAACCTACTAATGTAGTCGGAAGTTTTTCTTCTTTAGTCTTATTTCTTCCAAAGAATATATCTATACATTCTTGTAACCAAGGTTTATTAATGTTTTTCAATTTAAAATCTTGATTGAATCTGTTAAAAATAAATTCTTCTAGTTGAATTAGCTTTGTTTTTACTTCTGAGGATTCCTTGCTTAAAGCTTTAGGATATTTTAATTGTTTGTTTTTAGAATCAAACCAATATTCTCTATTAGAATTAAACCCTGTATTGATAAATATATCAATCTTAAAATTATTCTCTTTATGAGAAAATCTTAATGTTAAAGGAGCGAAGTTTTTCTTACTCCTAAAGATGAATTTAATTGAAGCCATTTTTTGCACAATATTTGCACACTAAAGCGTAGAAAGTTGAAAAATATATTGTTTTAAGAATTTATGTATATTTGCGCTACCAAATTTATAGGAACATTTACGGATGTAGTATTTAGTCTAGTATTAGCGGGTGTGGTGGAATTGGTAGACACGCTAGACTTAGGATCTAGTGCCGCAAGGCGTGGGGGTTCGACTCCCTTCACCCGTACAATAAAAAAGAATTAAAGCTCTGGCAATGTTGTTGTTAGGGCTTTTTTATTTTTAATATTCCCTTGTTTTTACCCCGAAAAATTGCTAGTGCTTCAATTTGAATTGATTTAAAGAATATTGAATTCAATTCTTGTTTCTCAAATTTTCAATACGTTCTCTATAAGTTTCAATCTGCAATCTTAGCTCCAGAATTTTCAAATCGTTTTGTAATCCAGCTAGTTTATTAGAATCATTTTCTAAACTAATTGCATGTTTCTTTAGTTTTATCTGGTCATTTATGTCCTGTTTGTTTGCCATATAGTATTGGTACGTTAAAAACCCTTTAAATAAAGCGATATAGGAGTATTGTTATTAATTGCATGTTAGCGAATAGGTGTGCTTGTAGGTTCAAAAAATGTATAAAAGGCATTATATCCACTTTGTTTAAGAATTGAAAACTAATATGTAAGAAGGGTCTCAAAATTATTGTACTAGGTTTGTCTCGCTAGTGAGGTACTCCCCTAAAAAGAGTTGGTCTAGGGAATTATTATTATATAGCCAGAGTAATTCTATTCGTAGCGATTCGTTACTAAGGTCTGCATTTTCTTCGTATTGAGTTTTTACGTAATTTATTAATAGCTGTTTTGTTAGTGGTGTGCAAAGCAGTTCAATATTTTCAATAGTTATTTCCATAGTCTAGTTTTTGTTTAATCGTTTGTTATTAAATTCATTTAGTAATGAAACATGTATTCTCCAACTATGCTTTTTCTTATATAGTAAGTCTGGAGTGTCTTTGTATTTTTGTTTGAGTTCTTTAATACGGTAACGAAACGTGCGTTCGCTTATGCCAGTTAGTTTTAAAACCTCAGCAAATTTGTAATATGTTTTCTGTTTCATAGTAGTCTTTTATAATAAATATGCAGCTGCAATTGAAAAGACTATTTTTCTGTAAGTTTTATCTCATTTTATGAGATAATGTTTTATATTTAGTTTTCTAAAACTATACCTTTATGAATCGTATAAAAGAAGTATTGCAAGAAAAAGGTATTAAGCAAGGTTTTCTGGCGGAAAAATTAGGTAAAAGCTATAATATGGTTAACAGTTATGTAGCAAATAGGAGGCAGCCTCGTGTCGAGGTGCTTTATCAAATTGCCGAATTGCTAAATGTTAGTGTTAAAGATTTGCTTATCGATAATAAAAAAAACTGCTAAATGAAATTAATAAATAATCAAGATACCTTGTTAATTGATGAGATAAAGTATTTAATTAATGAAAAATCAAAGGTTTATATTAGTTGTAATTACTTTACGGCTTTTGCGGTTTTTGAATTAATAGAAATACTGAAAAAGTCTAGCCAAGTAAATATACTATTAGACCTCAAGACCGAAGGGGAGTTCAAATTTATACAGAATGATGCTGAACAAAAACTAAATTTAGCATTAGATAGGAAGTATAAAATAAACCAAGTAATTGGCTTAATTGAGGATAAAATCCAGTTCAGAAAAGGAAGCACTGCAAACCAGAACATACTTGTTGTTGAAAATGAGGATAGTTCAACATGCTTTACCTTAACGCCTCTGAATTTAGATTCGATTAGTTTGGGGGTATTGTCGTCAGAGTTTCCTGTTCTTATAAATTCAATTGAAGACACCAATCAAACCTATTTAAAACTATTTTTAAATTCATGGGATAATAGTAGTCAGTCATTAAACGATGTTGTAGTTGAAGAACTTGAAAAAGGCACATCAAACTTCACAGGAGAAGCCATTTATAAATATTGTATTCGTGAAATATTCCGTTATTCTACGATTAATGAAAGAGCAGATGAAAAACTTGAAAAAGTAGGTTTCAAAAACTCAAAAATATGGAGTTTACTTTACAATTTTCAAAAGGATGCCGTGATAGGTGCTATTGAAAAGATAGAAACTTATGGAGGGTGTGTTATAGCCGATAGCGTTGGTTTAGGTAAAACTTTTGAAGCTCTTGGTGTAATTAAATATTATCAATTACGAAATAGTAGAATTTTAGTACTAGCTCCTAAAAAACTTAGAGAAAACTGGACGGTTTACACTTTAAATGACAAACGCAATATTCTAGCTGAAGACAGGTTAAACTACAATATACTTAATCACACAGACTTGTCTAGAATGCGTGGAAAGTCTGGAGACATAGACCTTGAAACTGTTAATTGGGGAAATTATGATTTAGTCGTGATTGATGAATCTCATAATTTTAGAAATAACCCTACTAAAAAGGGAATGACTCGCTATAAACGTTTAATGAACGATGTTATTAAGGCAAATATTAGAACCAAAGTTTTAATGTTATCTGCTACTCCTGTAAATAATAAAATGAATGACCTTAAAAATCAGATTTCCTTTATTACAGAAGGCGATGATGCTGCATTTACTTCATATGGTATTGATAGTATAACTCAAGTTATGAGGGATTCACAACGCAGATTTACCAATTGGTTTCGGGACGGTGACCCAGATGATTTAGATGTTAATGAATTGATGCAACATTTAGATGGGGCATATTTCAAAATACTGGATATGCTAACCATTGCAAGGTCAAGAAAACATATCGAAAAGTATTACGATACCGCTGATATTGGTAAGTTTCCAAATCGTTTAACACCAATTACGGTTCATCCAGAAATTGATACCAAAAATCAGTTTAAGGATATTGGGCAAATCTACGATGAAATAAGCACCTTAACGCTGGCTTCATATACACCACTAGGTTATGTAAGGTCAGATAAACGAGAGTATTATGAGGAAAAATATGATATGCAAACCCATACAGGTAGCGTATTTAAACAAGTTGACCGTGAGCAAAGTTTAATTTACTTAATGCGTGTAAACCTTCTAAAACGTTTAGAAAGTTCTATACACTCGTTTAAGCTTACTGTAGAAAAACTAATAAGTTTGGTAAACTCAAACTTAAAACAGTTAGAAGAGCATCAAAATGGTAATATCGACCTAGATATAAACATAACCGATATTGATATAGATGATACAGAATTGGAAGACTTGTTAATTGGAGGTAAAACCAAAGTACTTATTCAAGATATTGATAGCATACGTTGGAAACAGGATTTAAAGCAAGATAAAGCCGTTTTAACAAGCTTATTGGCAAGCATTAAGTTAATAGATGTGAAACGTGATGCAAAGCTTTTGAAGCTTAAAAACTTAATAAACGATAAAATTGAAAACCCATTAAATGGAAATAATAAAAAGGTAATTGTATTTACGGCATTTGCCGATACTGCTAACTATTTGTACCACGAATTAAAAGATTGGTTAAAAGCTGAAAAAGGTTTAAATACTGCATTGGTAACGGGTTCTGGTCAGAACAAAACCAATATGAAAGATTGTAGAAACGACCTCAACACCATCCTAACCCATTTTTCACCACTTTCAAAAAAACGTAAAGACATATACCCAGAGGCAACCAGTGAGATAGATATTTTATTCTGTACCGATTGTATTTCAGAAGGTCAGAATTTACAAGACTGCGATTACCTTGTTAACTACGACATTCACTGGAATCCAGTGCGTATCATTCAACGTTTCGGGCGTATAGACCGAATTGGTTCTATTAATGAGCAAATTCAATTGGTTAACTTCTTTCCTAGTATGGAGCTGGATAACTTTATCGATTTGGTAGCTAAAGTGCAAGGACGTATGGTAATGCTAGATGTTTCAGCAACAGGAGAAGATAATATTATTTCAAGAAACAGCCGTGAAATGCAAGATTTAGATTATCGTAAACGCCAATTAAAACAGTTGCAAAACCAAGTGCTAGATTTAGAAGATATTAACGGAAATATTTCTATTACAGATATGACCTTTAATGATTTTAAAATCGATTTAGAAAAAAGTACCGATACGCAAATTGAAGCTTTAAACGAAATACCACCAGCCTCTTACGCTATTGTAAAATCTAATTTACCTAGTATAAAAGAAGGTGTAATCTTTTGTTTAAAAGACACGAGTAACGCCATAAACGATAAGCTTAAAAACAATATTTTATATCCATATTTTTTAGTTTATGCCAGTTTAGATGGTGAGGAAATGCTTGCGGCAACGCAAACTAGAGTAGCACTAGATTATTTTAGAAAGCTATGTATGGGCAACGATAAAGTATTACCAGATTTGGTTGCTCGATTTAACCAAGAAACCAAAGCCACTAAAAAAATGGAAGCCTATACCAAGCTATTAAAAAAGTGTATAAAAGAGGTAGCTGGCGTACAGGAAGAAGTTGGTTTAGATATGTTAGCTACTCGTGGTATGGTAAACTTGTTAAACAAAAACGCAAATAATGATGATGCGTTGGAATTGGTGAGTTATTTAATTATAAAATAAATGAGTAGTTCGTTTAATAACATATTTAAAATACCAGAGCGCAGCCTTGTAAACCAACGTTTAACCAAAGCTTTTTTTCTACGAAATTTCAGCCTTACAAGTACTGAAAAGAAGTTGTTAAACAACACCATTACTGCTATGGAAATAGTAGCGCAAGTTAATTTTGAAAAAAGTAACATTCCAAGTGTATTAACAGAAACTGATAGCTATGAGAATATTTTAATTATTAGCTGTACTTTACCTAATAATCAATTAGGAAAATATGCTGATAGTTGTACACAATTCATCCAAAAATACATTGCACATCAAGTGGTTTTGGTAGTTGAAGATGGCAACGATTTTATAATTAATGTAGCTGAAAAACGCATTAACCAAGTAGATAACAACAAACTGGTAGTAGAGCAATATTTCAATACCTCAACTTTATCTAAATTGTATAAAAACGAGCAGACCTTAGCATTTTTTAATGCTTTGGAATTTAATAATCTGGACAAAACCAATCTAGAAACCACTTACAAAAGCTATATACAGACTGTAGTGCAATACCAAGTAGCTCATAGCATAGGTACTTTTACCAAACGTAACCAAAAACGTACTGAAGAAGACATGGCTAATCTTTTAGCTATAGAAAACATAGAAACCGAAATAACCAGCCTAAAAAGCCAGTTAAGTAAAGAAAAACAACTAAATAATAAAGTAGCTTTAAATGTAGCAATACAGAAAAAGAGACAAGAAATAGAAGACATTAAACAACAACTCACCACAACATGAGCATAGAAAAAATAGAACAAGGCGATACCCTAACCCAAAGCAAGGATTTAGTAGCCGATAACATAGAAAAACTAAAACAACTGTTCCCAGAAATTGTTACCGAAGGTAAGATAGATTTTAAAGTGCTACAAGACGTTTTGGGCGAAGCTATAGAAGACGAAGATGAATACTACCGTTTTACATGGGCTGGTAAAGCACAAGCACGTAGAGAAGCTCACAAACCCAGTACAGGTACATTAAGACCAGTAAAAGAAGATAGCTTAGATTGGGATACTACTGAAAACCTTTACATAGAAGGTGATAATCTGGAAGTATTAAAACTGCTACAAAAATCTTATGCAGGTAAAGTAAAAATGATTTATATAGACCCGCCATACAATACAGGTAAGGATTTTGTATATAAAGACAATTACAAAGACAACCTAAAAAATTACCAAGAACTTACAGGGCAATTAAATAGTGAAGGTAATAAATTAAGTACCAATAGCGATAGTGACGGACGTTACCATTCTAATTGGTTAAACATGATGTATCCTCGTTTACGTTTAGCCAGAAATTTACTAAAAGACGATGGTGTTATTTTTATGAGTATTGATGATAATGAGGTTGAAAATTTAAAAAAAATTGGGAATGAAATTTTTGGTGAGGAAAATTTTATTGCTGAAATAATAAGAGAGGCAATTAGGGGTGGGAGTCAATCAAAAAATATTAGAGTGTCCCATGATTACATTATTTGTTTTTCTAAAAATATTAACAAAATTTCTTTTACAGGTAGAGAGGTGGATGGAATAGTTCTTAATTTAGAAGATGAAAGAGGGAGATATGCTAAAGGAAGAGAGTTGAATAAATGGGGTGCTGGTTCGAGAAGAGAAGATTCACCGTCAATGTATTTTGCTATATCTGGACCAAATGGTGAAGAAGTGTTCCCTATAAGGAATGATGGAAGTGATGGGAGATGGAGACTTGGTAAAGAAAAAATGCATCAGAAAGTTAAAGATGGTGATGTTATTTATGAAAAAAGAGAAAATGGTACTTACATAGTTTATGAGAAATTAAGAGATGATTCACCAAGAATAAAGCAATTTACAACATTATTCACTAAAGATTATATCAATGCCAAAGGTACAGAGACCATAAAAAATCTTTTCAAAATTGAGAGGTCATATTTTGACTATGTTAAGCCTATTGAGTTGATGAATGACTTATTATTGATGTCGGCACCAAATAACAATGACATTGTAGTTGATTTCTTTTCTGGCTCAGCATCTACTGCTCATTCGGTTATTAAGTATAATGTTGAAAACGAGGGGAATGTTAAATATATTATGGTTCAATTACCCGAAAGTTGTCCAGAAAACAGTGAGGCTTCTAAGGCAAATTATAAAACTATTCCAGAGATAGCTAAAGATAGATTAAGAAAAATCAAAGAAGTTAATCTTAATTCAAATGTTGACCTCGGCTTTAAAGTATTTAAACTAGACAGTAGTAATATAAAAACTTGGGATGGTAACCCCAACGAGCTAGAGGCTAACCTTTGGGATGCAGTAAGCAATATAAAAGATGATAGAACAGAAGAAGACGTATTGTACGAGATACTCTTAAAATACGGTTTAGACCTTACCTTACCTATAGAAGAAAAAACTATAGAAGGTAAAACGGTGTTTAATGTTGGTTTTGGAGCATTATTTATTTGTTTAGGAGATAACCTAACCAGCAAAGTAACCGAGGGTATTGGGAAATGGAAAGAAGACCTCAACCCAGAAGTTTGCCGTGTTATTTTTAAAGACACAGGCTTCACCGATGTAGAAAAAACAAATGCAGTACAAACCCTTAAGCGCTACGGTATTACCGAGATTAAGAGCATCTAACTTTTGCTTGCAAGAAAATTTAACAAACGTTATGAACATTATATTAACAAAACTTCTTATATTTGCAGTAATAATACTCGCCACGCTTCCCAAAAGAACAGCGCACCTGGGCGAGTTTTCGATTTTTATAGGTTTTGTTAATCTTCAAGCACAACAATAGCCTATGAAATATAGTAAACCAGCCGTTCCTTTTCCAGAACAAATTCAAAAACTTAAAGACAGAGGGTTAAGCTTTCAAGATGAAGCTGTAGCAGAACACACCTTGTCTCGTATAAGTTTTTATAGATTGAGAGCTTACACTTATCCTTTTCAAAATAATGATGACCCTAACCATCCGTTTATTGTTGATGTGGATTTCGAGACTATTATTAAACTGTATAAATTCGATAGGAAGCTACGATTGTTAGTTTTTGATGCCATAGAGAAAATAGAAATAGCCTTACGTACTCAAATTATTTATCATTTTGCTTTAACTCATGGAAGTCACTGGCAAACAGACCCTAATTTGTTTCGAGACATTGCAAGGTTTGCCAAACATCTTGAAACCTTAAATAAAGAAGTAGAGCGAAGTGATGAGACATTTATAAAACACTATAAAGAAAAATATTCTTCACCTTCACAACCACCATCATGGATGAGTTTAGAGGTAGCGAGTATGGGGACACTTTCTAAATTTTATCAGAATTTAAAGAAAAGCCCCGAAAAGGAAACTATAAGCAGAAGTTTTGGCTTGCCCAAATTTTTCATTTTAGAAAACTGGATGTTTTGTTTTTCAAGCTTGCGAAATATTTGTGCGCATCATGGACGATTATGGAACAGAAGATTATCGGCAATACCTAAATTACCATATCATACTACAAATACGTTTTTATCAAAGGCTGAAATTAATAGTATCTATGCAAATAAATTATATGCAACACTTTGCTGCGTAAATTATATGTTAGGAGAAATTGACCCTAATCATCATTTTAAGAAAAAATTAAAAAAACTAATGGCAAAATGCCCTTTAGAACAAGAAAAAGAAATGGGCTTTCCAGAAGGATGGAAAGACCATCCGTTATGGAACTAACTGTTTAAGAAACATAAATAAAGTCTTAAGCAACATTTAACAACAAATAAGCAACAGGAGTCGTTGCAACAGTTAAACGATATGAAAATTCAATTTGATTCAGCGTTAGACTACCAACAGGAAGCCATAAACGCTATAGTAGACATATTTCAAGGACAAGAAGTCTGTGAGGCTAATTTTACAGTGTACTCACCAGAGTTTTTAGCAAAACAACAAAACTTTGCTTTTAACGAAATGGGTTACGGTAACCGTTTAACCTTAAGCGAAGGTAAGTTGTTGGAGAACGTTCAAAATATTCAATTAGCTAACGGCTTAAAACCTTCCGAGCGTGCTGAGGTAAACCGTAATCATTTAGATTTTACTATTGAGATGGAAACAGGTACAGGAAAAACCTATGTGTATTTACGTACCATTATGGAGCTGTACCGCAAATATGGTTTCTCTAAACATATTATTGTAGTGCCTTCTATTCCTATAAAAGAAGGAGTTTACAAATCGTTGGAAATTACCAAGGAGCATTTTAAACAGCTATATGATAACGTTAATTATAATTTCTTTATTTACGATAGTAGTAAGTTAAATGAAGTCCGTGACTTCTCTACCAACGATGGTTTAGAAATTATGGTCATAAATATTGATGCTTTTTCTAAAAGTTTTAAAGACCCGAGTAAAGACAACAAATCCAATATTATTCACCGTTATAATGATACATTAGGTTATAAACCATTAGACCTCATCAAAAACACCAATCCAATTGTATTTATAGATGAGCCTCAAACTACCATGAGTACACCTATTCGTAAGAAAGCTGTGCAGAGTTTACACCCTTTGTCTATTGTTCGATATTCTGCAACTCATAAGGAAAAAGTAAACCTTATGTACAAGTTGGATGCTATTGATGCTTACGATAGAAAGCTGGTAAAGCAAATTGAAATTGGTTCAATTCAAACCGAAGGTGTAAACAACCAAGCCTATATTCGATTAGTTAGTGTTAAAGTGAGTAAAGGTTATCCAGTAGCAAAAGTAGAAGTTGATGCTTTTGTAAATGGGAGCATTAAAAGAAAAACGTATTCCGTAAAACAAAATGAAGATTTAGAACAACTTACCGATAGAGTTGAATACGAAGGTTATATTATAAAAGATATTCATGCGGTTGAAGGAAATGAATATATCGATTTTACAAGTAAAGAAGATGTTATCCGTTTAGGACAAGCCATTGGAGCTGTAGATGAAAAACAGGTAAAAACAGCAATGATTCGTAAAACCATTGAAGAACATTTAGACAAAGAATTAGTATTAAATCCTCAAGGTATTAAAGTGTTGAGTTTATTCTTTATTGATTCTGTTGCTAAATATCGTGTGTACGATGAAGAAGGAAATGCCGATAACGGTGAATATGCCGAAATATTTGAAACAGAATATCAAAAACTTATTACCAAGCCAAAATACGTAAGCCTATTTGGCGAAATAACCGATGATGAAAAGGATGCGTCCCAAGTACATAACGGTTATTTTTCAATCGACAAAAAATCTAAAGTTAGTAACAAAAAAGATAAGTTTGAATATTTTAAAGATACTAGTGGAAGTGTAAAAGCAGACGAGGATACATACAACCTCATCATGAAAGACAAAGAGACTTTATTATCTTTTTATGACGGAAAAAACAAGTTAAAGAAAGTTAAATTTATTTTCTCACATTCAGCTTTAAAAGAAGGTTGGGATAACCCTAATGTATTTCAAATTTGTACACTTAAAGATGCTGGAAATTCAGAAATTAGGAGGCGACAGGAAATTGGTAGAGGTTTGCGTTTGTGCGTAAATCAAGAAGGAAAACGTGTATATGGTCACGAAGTAAATACGCTTACGGTAATGGCTTCGGAGTCTTATACCGACTTTGTAGATAACCTTCAGAAAGAAATTGAAAAAGACACTGGAATTCGTTTTGGAATACTGGAGTCTCACAGTTTTGCAAATGTGGTATTATCTATTGAAGATGAAACACCAGTTTATTTAGGACAAGAGAAGTCAGAAGAGCTTTTTAAACATTTACTGGCTCAAGGCTATATAGATGGTAGAGGAAAAGTTCAAGATGAATTACGCATTCACCTTAAAGAAGATAAAGTAATCTTACCAGAAGCTATTACCGAAAATAAACATGTTTTAAAACAGGTATTGAGCAACTTAAAAGATGCTGCTGGTAAACTAGAAATTAAAAATAAAGACGATAAGAAACAAGTTAAGGTTAACAAGCGAGTTTTAGACAGTCTAGAATTTAAAGAACTTTGGGAGCGTGTAAAATATAAAACAACATTTTCTGTAGATTTTGATTCTGCTAGTTTAGTAAAAGAATGTATCAATGCGCTGGATGACAGATTGAAGATTACTAGAGGAAAACTACATTATAGTAAAGCATCAGTATCCATTGATATTGGAGGAATTGAAGCAGAGGTAAACGCTAATAGTACCAGAACTGAAACTTTACATGAAGAAGTAGAAATGCTTCCAGATATTGTTGGTTATTTACAGAATGAAACGCAATTAACAAGAAAATCGATAGTTGAAATACTTACAGGAACTAATAAGTTAAGATATTTCAAGATTAATCCTCAAAAGTTTATTGAAGGCTGTATTGACATTATAAATGAGCAAATGCGAATGCACATTATTGATGGTATTCAGTACAAAAGGATTGACGATACAGAATACTACAGTCAAGAATTGTTTGAAAATGAAGAGTTATTTGGTTATTTAAAGAATAATTTAAAAGAAAGTACAAAATCACCTTACGACTATGTAGTGTACGATTCAAAAGTAGAATCAACTCTGGCAAACGACTTTGAAAATAGCGAGAATATTTCGGTATATGCTAAATTGCCTAACTGGTTTAAAATAGATACCCCTTTAGGAACTTATAATCCAGACTGGGCAATCCTATGGAAAGATGAGCAAGAAGAAAAATTATTCTTTGTGGTAGAATCCAAAGGAAGCACAGGACTTTTTGATTTAAGACCAAAAGAGCAAGGGAAAATAGATTGTGGTAAAAAGCATTTTAAAGCTTTAGATAGCGAAATGATTGTTGCTGCTAGTATGGATGAAGTCGAAAATCATGCTATATCATAATAGATAAACTATGTAGAATTATCATTTATAACAAATTGCAAACATTAGTTTGCGATTTGTTATAAATGTGTTGTCTTTGATTAACTTTAAAAACTTAGTCATGGAAAATACGTCTGTACAAATCGCTCAAACAATTTTAGACCAAATCAAATATTTAGATAAATCTGCCTTAATGGCATGGGGAGCTAAAAATTATGTTGCTCTTCCAGAATCGAAAGATTTTCAAGGTGGTGTAAGCTTTCAAGTGAACGGATTAACATTCAAGGGTTGGGTTAAAGTTGAGTTAACTTGGCTAGATGAATACCAAATATCTTTTATCAATAAGAAAGCTGAGGTTGTTAAATCTTATGAAGGTGTTTATTGTGATATGTTGGTCGATATTATTGACTATGTTGAAGGTAAATACGAAGCTGCTTAATGAAAAAATACGTAGCATATTATAGAGTCTCGACTCAAAAACAAGGAAATTCTGGGCTTGGTTTACAAGCTCAGAAAAATGCTGTTTCCAATCATATTAACGAAAAAGGAAATCTGGTTGGTGAATTTACAGAAGTTGAAACTGGAACACGTAAAAAGAAACGTGTGGAAATTTACAAGGCTATCGAGCTAGCGAAATCTAATAAGGCTATTTTAATAGTTGCTAAACTAGACCGTTTAGCTCGTGATGTTGAATTCACCTCAGCATTATTTAATGGAGGTGTTGAGTTTATTTGCTGTGATAACCCAAACGCTAATAAGCTTACCATTCAATTACTTTCCGTTATAGCTGAGCATGAAGCTGAGGTGATTTCTAAACGTATTAAAGATGCTCTTAAAGTTAAAAAGGAGAAAATTGAAAAAGGTATCTACATAAATAAAGATGGCTCTACTATGACTCCTGTAGATGGAAAATTCCGTTTAGGGAATCCAAACGGTTTTGGTAAATACCAAAAACTTGGTGTTGAAAAAATAAAAGAAAACGCAAGAAATAATAAGAACAATATCCAAGCAATGGACATTATCTGCTCAGCTCGAAAAGAAGGAATGACTTTCCAAGCCATTGCAGATAAATTAAATAAACTTCAATATACAACCAGAAGAGGTAAAAAGTTTAACCCAATTCAAGTTCAGCGACTTTATCTAAAGTGTGAATAAAAAATGAGTCTCTTTAATTCAAGAGTCAGTTCTTTTGAACAAAGATATTGTCGCTATTGTATGGAGATAATCTATTTCATTCACCTTATAAGCTGTCCAATTTGAGTCACCATTTAGATATGTAGGAGGATAAATAACTATTAAATACTTGCCTTCTACTATTTTCATGTATGAATTATTTTCATACGGATTACCTCTAAAATTTGTTGAATGTGCTAATGATTTCCATGAATCGTATCGCTTTTCCATCTTTGATATTGAACCAAATACTATCCGTATTTGTTTTTCATCACCGTATTGCGTAACATCTATTATTTCATCATTCTCTTCAATAATCGAATTTAATTCACTTCTTAATTCTTTAATTCTTTCTCTCATGATTTTACTTTTTTTATTAATTATTAATATTTTATTTTGTTTTAAACTTTTTAATTGTAATTCGATTCAAAATCAAAACATCATGGACTCTTGTTGTTAGTTCTGTATTCTTTGTTTAAGCTTTGTATTTCAGATTTGTATGATGGATAATATTTTTTTATCGTTTTTATATTCATCTTAGCGTTAATTGCTAGACCTTTCTGGGTTATAATACCATCTTTAACAAAATCCCATTGTTCAATTGCTTTTTCGATTTTGAGTTTACTTTCCTTTACTCTATCTTGATTAATCACTTTAATAACCGCTTGACGTTTCTCCTTAGTAGTCAAATCGTAATCAGAATTAAACACAAATCGTCTTTCAGCGTTTTTTATTGGTTCTGGGTCTTCTTGATTAATAGCGTAGCTTACAATAGAATTCAGTTCATTTAATGAAAGTGGTTTGATGCAGTGGTCAGCATTAATACTTCGCATCAACCTAAATAGGGTCTCATGTGTAATTCCTTTATTAAGAGCTTTAATTTGATATGCTATAGCAATTAAGGTGGTATTGCGTTTCCCTTCTTGGATTCCATTAAAAGGTATAGTGGTTTTAGAATACAGTACCTTAGTTTTAAAATCATGTATTACATCTCCGTTAAACTCAATATTTTCAATCAAGTCACTCAGATTGTCAAATCTTAGTGATGACTTAAAATAGTCCACTACAGTCTCTATAGTGTTGGTTGCTTTAAGATTGCTACTGTGCTGGGCTTTTTCTGTTTCTACAGATTTTTTATACTCAACTAACCATTTCTCAGAATTATAATTGATATATAGGTTAGGGTCATAGGATAATACATTAGGTTGGGTAGCTTTTCTTGCCCCATCATCTGCATCAATATCCAGAGCTTTAGCTATTTGGTTGTATTGGACTTTAAAATTGGAACTATTTATATTTTCAACTTTGACTAGAATCCCTCTACCATTACCAGATAATGAAAGCCATGATGCAAATATTATTGGATTAGATAAATTAATATTGGTTTGACCATCTACATCTAAATAAATGAAACCAGTACTATCTATGATATTGCTGTTTTTTCTAATTTTATTAAATCGAAAATTTAAAGTATAGCATGGTAACTCATTTAATTTTATGAATTTGTATTGATTTTTATCTATAGTATAAGCCGTCCTTGCCTTATTTATCTGCTCTAAGTGTTCATTGCCATTCTTAATCGTATAAAGGAATTTGTCTAATTCTACTGAGCCTAATACTGTACTAGACTTAGTAACGCTTTTATAATAATTAAACAAGAGAGTCTCCTTCCTTAATATTTAAGAAATTCAATACATCTTGCCTAAGGTATAGTGGTTTCTTACCAGCTCTCATTGCTGGGATTAACCTACCATCCTGTTCCCAGTTCCAAAGTGTGGTTAGAGATTTGATATTACAGAGCTTTGCAGTTTCTTCTCTGGTAAGAATTTCCTTTTCCTTCGTTTTAATAGGATTAGATTTGACTTCACTTTTTATTAAAGCGAAAATTTTCTGGGTAAGCGTTTCAGTTAGCTCTTCAACACTTAAAGTTGATAATATTACTTTTTCCATGCGTTATATTTTTACCGTTAATTCTCTGGCAAAGATACACTTACATGTTTGTTTGTTTTAGACTCTTATAGGAGACTAAGAGTCTTTGGTCGTACTTAAAAAGTTAAAGTGCTGTTATTAAATGAGTTTATTAGAAGATATTAAACAAAAACTACTTATAGTTTAAAACTAAGAGTTTACCAATTTATTAAACTGACAAATTTTTTAAGCTTTGCTATTTTTCTCTTGTCTGTAGTTGGTTTTTGATTAAGCATATCGCTAGCACTGATGGTTTCATTTTTAACCAGAAAAAATTCAGCTGTGATTTGCCAATGCTTGTTTTTTGGATTCACAATTACTTTAGAATTGATAAGTAGTTTAATGAAGAAATATAGAGAGGATTTACCATCTTTCCAGTCAATTTTTTTTTCTAAAGGCTTTCCTAAAAACAATGCTTTAAAGACATACCAATCTGTATTAAATTGGTTGATAAAAGACCCCATGTGGTCATAATATAATGATTGAAACCTTTTGTCACCCACGATGCTTATTGATTCAAATGATAGAATGGGTTCTTCTAACTTATACCATTTAGATAACTTTTTTCGATTAGTTTTGTTGATATGAATATGAATGTGGGACAAGGAAATCTTTGCTAAGATTCCCATGATTGCATAAGTAATGATTGAATTATGGTGTTCAACTTCCTTGTTCTGGCTATTCGGTATTGCTTGAATGCATTCAAGTAAGTAATTTATAATTTTGTTTAAATATTTGCTTTTGTCTGTAGTTAGAATACTGTACTCTAGTTCAAAGCAGTTGTAAGCATTTGTAAATTTAGAGTCAATTTCGTTTTTAAAGTGTAATAAGGATTCAAATGAATTTGATTCACTATAGTTGATGTTTTCAATGAATTTTTTTTTGACAAAAGAAAAGGGGTGTTTTACTAAACCTATATCAACATTCTCCCTTCGATTAGCATACAAATATTTAACATAATTTGAATCATTATACTTTTTAAACAGTTTGCTAAAGTTGTCTTGTGATTTATTTTCTTCCATTAAATTGTATATTACTAACTGTTTATAAAATCATTAAAATTAATATTTTCCCAATAGGCTTTTAGTTTTATTGCATATTCTTTAGGTGTTATCTTGATGTAGTCTAGAAACTGTTTCTCTGTTTTGTGTCCCGTGATTTTCATTAGTGTTAAAGTGTCTAGTTTACCATAGTGATTAGTTGCGAAACTTCTTCGACCAATATGGCTTGTAATTAGTTCGTATTTGGGGTATTTGCCAATTGTTTTTCTATATACAGTTTCTTTCACACCGTTCTTTACTTTTATTTGTGCACAGATTTTTCCACCTTTAATAATATTAGTGATTCCAGCTTCTTTACAAACTTCCTTTATGTAGTTGTTATATTTTTGGTTACTAATTTTTCTGGGAAAATTGCCGTTTCTTTTGTTTAATATCTTTTTTACTTGATTGTGGAGAGGTATGATTACTGGAAACTTAGTTTTAAGCGTATCTTTTTTAATAAAGTCATTATCCAAGTTAGTTTTTGTTAGGGTAAGTAAATCGGAAACCCTAAGTCCAGTCCAGACAGATATTATTAGCCAGTCTCTGGCGTTGTCAAGATAGTCTTGAGAGAAGTTAAACATGTTTATTTTGTGGATTTCTTCTAATGTCAAATAAGGGTCTAACGTTTCATTAGAAGGTGTGTAAAACTCTGAGCTTTTAAATTCGCTATTAATACTGTAGCCTTTTAATAAAGCCTTATTACATACATGCTTAATAACATCTATGTAGCCACCAATTGTGTTAGGGTTTAAGTATTGTTCTATTTCAAGATATTCGATAAAGTCTGTGTGGAATTTTATATTTATATCTTCTAATTTCAAATGTTTACCATGATACTTTTCATAAGCTTCAATTTTATTTTTTGTAGTTTGGTAATGTTGGACTGTTTTTTTTTTAATTGGATTTTTGGGATGTTTAATTCGTTTCTTGGCACTGTCTATAAATGATTGAAAGAATGCTGTAAAAAATAATTTTTCATCCAAACTCTTGTTAAGAGTGACTCGATTTAAAAAGTTGTTAATATTACTTTTTAACCATTTGTTATCTATAATGATGCCTTCTAGTGAATCTGTACTATATTGATTTTCTACATGCACTTTTAACTGCTTGAGTTTCTTATTAAGTTCTTTGTAGTTAATTTCGTCCGTGTGATTAATTTTCTGGAGTTTCGCACTCCATTTACCTCTAGGTACTTTTATTTTTGTTGACACTTCAAGGTCAAGTTTCCCTTCTTTGAATCTAAGATAAATTGAGTTGAATTTACTATCAGTCTTTATTCGGTAGCTAGAGGTAGGCATGAGCAATTACTTTTTGGTAAATATAAGAAAGTGAATGTGATTTTTACCCCGATTTTTACCCCGAAATTTGATGAGCTATGATGAATTATAATGAATCAATAAAATTCAAAATCTTATTAAATATGATTTAACTTTGTTGATATAAGTGGTTTATGTGTATTGGTAGTGTTTTGTGAGATTCAATATAAATCAAGGGTTTGAGTTCCTTCACCCGTACTGAAAGACAAAACCGAGATTTTTAATCTCGGTTTTTTTGTTACCTACAAATCAAGTAATTTTTTAAAATAATATCTTCTTTAAAAGCCTTTATTCATTATTTGTTGTGTTATTATGATGCATTTTAAAATTTGATATTTTGTGATTTCGTCTTTTAATTTTTAGCTTAGCAAACAAAAATCAAACCCTCTGAATTTGAAAACGATAATTAAAAGAGCGTTTTTAGTATTACTATCTTTAATAATATTAGGATGCGAAAACTCTAATGGCGATAAAGAGTTTATAATAGGTTTTTCACAATTTTCTTCAAATAAAAACTGGAAAAAAGCGGTAGTTCAATCTATGCAAATAGAAGCTGGTTTCCACGGAGATACTAAACTGCTAGTAGTTGATTCCGAATCAGATGTTGATAAACAAATTGCAGATATAGAAAATTTTATTGCTCAAAATGTAGATGCTATTATTGTTTCTCCAATAGCTCCAAAGCCACTAAGGGCTATTATAAACAAGGCGCTTAATAAAAAAATACCAGTCATAGTTTTAGATAGAGAAATTGATAAGTATTCTACGTTTATTGGTGTCGATAATTATGAAGTAGGAGTGAACGCAGGAAAGTTTTTTCAATCATTGAAAAAAGAGTTAAACATAGCAGAAATTAAAGGTTGGGCAGGAACCACACCAACTAAACAAAAGAGCAAAGGATTTAATACTTACGTTAATAAATACGATAATTTAAATGTAGTTGCTGCTATACAAGATAGTTATGATGGTTCTGGGATTAAAGAAAAATTAAAGAAACTATTAGTTGAAAACAAGAATATTGACTACATTTTTGCACATTCAGATGAGTTAGCTTATGAAGCTTATACAACATTAAAAGATGTTGGACTTGTAAATAGTATAAAACTTGTTGGTGTTGGTGGATTGAATGCAGAGAATGGAGGAATTGATCTAGTCCAGAAAGATATTTTAGAAGCAACAATTTTAAATTCAACAGGAGGAAAAGAAGCATTTAAAACTGCCATTGAATTAATCAATGGTAAAACTGTTGAAAAACAATATAAATTACCTTCAGTAGTTGTAGATGCTACAAATGTTGAATTATTAAATCGTCAATTATCACTAATTCATACTCAAGAGTTAGATATAGAGAAGCAGCAATTTAGAATAGATGAGCAAATTCAATTGTATAAATCTCAATCACAATTTTTAATCGCAACATTAATTTTCTTAGGTATTATAATTAGCCTTTTAATTATAACTTTTTTAGCAAAGAGAAAGCTAACTAAACAAAAGCGTTTATTAGTAAAGTTGATTGATCAAATTGATAGCCAGAAAAAAGAAATTGAACAAATTGCTGAAGATTTAAGAATTACTAATGAAACTACCAATAATTTCTTTACAGGTGTATCACACGATTTTAAAACCCCTATTTCTTTAATCTTATCATCAACAGAATCGCTCATCATTTCTGATGAATTTGAAAAGCCTAAAGAGTTTAATCTAATTTATAATAATTCGAAAAGGTTATTAAGAATGATTAATCAATTATTAGATTTTAGACGAGTTGAAAGTAGAAATTTCAAGTTAAAAGCTTCAAAAACAAATTTAGAATCCTTCGTTTCTGTTATTTTTTCAGATTTTACTTCAGAAGCACAGAAAAAGGAAATTGATTTCAATTTTCATTCTGAATTGAAAGAAAAAGAGGTATTTATAGACAGAGATTTGTTTGATAATGTGTTATTCAATTTGATATCCAATGCTTTTAAATTCACTCCGTTAAAAGGTGAAGTAAAGGTTTCTTTACAAGAGGATTCAAAGAATATGTTTATTACGGTAAAAGACTCTGGAATAGGAATACCTGATAATGAAAAAGAGAAGATTTTTAATCAATTTTACCAAGGTTCTAATAATAAACAATCAAGTTCAGGGATTGGTTTATATTTAACAAAAGAGTATATCAAGCTTCATGGAGGAAGTATTAAAGTCGATTCAAGAAAAAATGAAGGGGCCGAATTTATTATTCGTTTACCCAAAGGTAAATCACATTTAAAACCTGAAGAAATTGTAATTACAGGAGAAATAGAAAAAGTAGATGTAATTAAAGAAACTTCATTTATTGATGTAAAAACAACGAATAAAGAAAAGAAAGAAAAAGAAACCTTGTTGATCATTGAAGATAATATAGACCTAAGAGATTTTCTTAAAACGAAGTTATCAGAATTATATATTGTACGTGAATCAGATGGAATAGAAGTAGAGAAAACGATATTAGAGGTAATACCAGATATAATTATTAGCGATGTTAATTTACCTCAAAAAAGTGGTTTTGAAATTTGTGATTTTGTTAAAAAAGACGAGAGAACTTCTCATATACCTGTATTAATACTTACTGCATTAGGATCTGATGAAGCACATATTAAAGGTTTGAAATCTGGAGTAGATATGTTTTTAACCAAACCGTTTAATTTATCGGTGTTGTTTCAATCTTTAGAAACATTACTTTACAATAGAAAAAAGTTACAAAAACACTTTAAAGAATCTCTTGATCTGAGTAAAGTTACTGTAGTAAAAACAAAAAGTAAAGAGAAGAAAAATAAAGAAACGGCATTTATTAATAAAATAGATGAATTGATTACTAAAAACTTAGATGATTCTACATTTACTGTGGAAATTTTAGCAGAAGAGTTAGGGATTTCTCGAGTTCAATTATATCGTAAAATTAAAGCAGTATTGGGTATTACGATTAGTGATTATATACAAAATATTAAATTAGAAAGAGGGAAAGAGATGTTATTGAATGAACCTAATTTAAGTATTGCAGATATCGCTTATTCTGTTGGATTTTCATCTCCAAACTATTTTTCTACAGCTTTTAAGAATAAGTATAACAAAACACCAAATCAATTTAAAAAGGCATAATTTTATTTATGTTTTTTGAATAAATAATTACGAATAGGTAACAAAACTATAATTTGGTTAAGCTTTTGATTTTGAAATCAGGTATTTGTGTTTTTCTTTTATTGGTAACAAATTTGAAGTTTTATCCTTCCTTATGCATATAAATTTGTTAGTGTAATCTTTACATAGCTTTCATAACAAGGAAAGAGTAGTAAAAAAATTGGGGGATTTATTTACATTATTGTTAAAAAGATTACAGAAGCGCAAACAAGAGTTGCGCTTTTTTTATTTTGTAAGCATACAGAAAAAATCAAGTGTATTTTCAGAAAAGGAATTTAAGGAATAATCATCTATAGTAATTTCTGTAATTTGTTGCTTTAAAAGCTTCTTTCTATTCAAACGGTTTAAAATTTCATAAGGAATTTTTAGTATGAATGCAGGTAATTTTTTGTGTAGGTTAAACAGATCTAATCGTAATAGTTTTTTTACTGATCTTTCATTATTGCTATAATATTGAGCTGTTTTATAATTTCCTTCAATACCTTGTATTGTAAATTGAGAAAAATAACGTTGAACCAAATTTTCCAGTTCTAAAAAATTATATTCTCTATAATGCCATGGGTTTCTGGCAATTGTTTTATTAGCATTAGGTGTTGTAATATATACCTTTCCACCTGGTTTCAATACTCTATATATTTCATCAAGAAATAGATTGTCATTTTTAATATGTTCAATTACCTGAAAAGCTATAATAGTATCAAAATAATTATCAGGAATGTTTTTTAAAGGAGGAACCTTTTGCCGAATTACAGAAGCGTCTGGGTATTTTTTTCTTAAAAGTTCAACAGGATAATTAGATTTATCGATTAGGGTTAAATTAGAAATGTAATTATAATATATATCAACACCATAACCTTCGCCGCAACCAATCTCTAATGTGTTCCCAAAAGCTAAATTTTTAACTATTTCATAAGCTTTTTTGGTTCGTAAATATAAAGGTCTGTCTGAAATTATTTTTGAAGAGGTTACTTCAGTGGAAAAAAAATACATAAAAAAAGAATTAATATGGCCAGTTTAATTTGTGCCATTTTTGGAAAGAAATTTCAATAGATGTAAACTCTTCTTTGAGTTGATGAGCTTTATCAGGCTGAAATCTTGAATACTGATCAATCATTTGCAAATACATACTTTTTAATCTATTTGCATACCTAACATTTATAATTGGGTTAGGTGGGTTAAAAGAGATAAGCCATAAAAGTTCTTCTCTTAAATTTTGCATTGCTGTTAAACATGTAATCTTTCCTTTTTCTAAATCATTAGCTCTGAAATATAATTTCCCCATGGCAAATGCAAATTGTTTAAAAGGTACTGTTTGATTAGGGAAAGTTTTAATACTCTTATCCAATATTTGTAATGCTTCTAATTTTTTATCTTCTTCAAGTAAAGCTTGAGCTTGGAAATAATAGTTTCGTCTTAAAATTTGTTGGGCGTAAGCACGATTTTCATAGTCGATAAAAACTTTAGAGTCTTCAAAACCTTTAAAATGCGGAAGTTCAATAGAAGTATCAACAATTTTTGGATTCAAACCTGGTTTTGATCTTTTAATAGGAGCTAATAATTCTACCATTCCTCTTTGTATGGTTTGAGATTGCAATCCTAAATAATGATTTTGATTCCCATTTATAGCAAAAGCTATAGGTCGATTATTTATATTTTCTTTAATAATATTAAGTAGGACAATATCATTAACTGCATAAAAGTTTTTATGAAAATTCCATTGAATTGTGTCAACTAACTTTAGATTTAACTTATCTGTATTGTACGGTTTAGGTATGGTTAAGGTATCAATAGAAACCGAAAAAATATTAGCAGGAATATAGTGTGTTGCTTTACCATTCCATTCTTTTTTTGTTGAAGGTTCAGATAAAAAATTAAAAAGGATATCTAAATCTACAGGTTTATCCGTTTCTTGCTGTAAAGGTAACAGTTGTTGTGGACCTTTATGGTAAAGTTCTTTAAGAATAGAAATCGTAAGTTTTTTTGAAGTATTTACAGTAGTTTTTAATTTTTCTATGTACCAATTTAAGGTTAACTGATCAAAGTTAATCACTCTTACATCACTACGATAATTTTCTACTTCTTGTAAATACCAAAGTGGAAAAGTCATGTTATCTCCATTAGTAATCAAGATCGTATTTGGAGGACAAGAATCTAAATAACCTTTAGCAAAATCTCTGGCAAAAGTGTCGTTACTTCTATTGTGATCATCCCAACCTTTAATGAACAATTGAAAAGGGACTGAGAAGAAAATAATCAGCGATGAAATAACTACTATTATTTTAGTTTTACTAACAATAGAAAGCCACGTATACAATTGAATAGTGCTTAACCCAATCCAAATGCATAAAGGAATAAAAGAACCTACAAAAATATAATCTCTTTCTCGGATTAAAATACTAGTGGGAGTAGGGTTTACATATAATGTTATTCCTAAGCCAAAAGTGAAAAAAAACAATAATGAAGTGAAAAAGTTAACAGGACTTTTTCTTAAAAAAAATAAGCCTGTAAGAGCAAAGAGAAGAGGTAAAAAGTAATAGGTGTCTTTACTTAAATCATTCTTGTAATAATCAGGAATTATACTATTTTCACCAACTCTTGGAGCATCAATAAATGCAAAACCACTAATCCAATTTCCATTAAGAATGGTTCCAGTTCCTTTGTTATCATTCTGTTTGCCTATGAAATTCCAAAACAAATACCTTAGGTATAACCAATTTACTTGATAGTTGTAAAAAAAACTTAAGTTTTCTGTAAAAGTAGGTTTGTTAATTTGTTGAAGAGTTCCGTTTATAGGATATTCTATTGGAGTTCCTTTAATTGTTGTCCATGTATTATATCCAGAAATATCAGCCTCCTTTCTACTATACATTCGAGGAAAAAAAGTTATGAATTCACGAGGATAATTTTCTTTAATATAAATACCATCATCTACAGTGATATATTTTTTCTCCTTAGTGCTATAATATAGTTTAGGTGTTTGATTCGAGAAAGGCCTATTTTTATCTAAAGGAGCATTAAAAGAATATCCCTTAACTAAGGGAGTATTACTTATGCCAAATTGTTCTGCAGTTATGTATTTTAATAGTTCTAAACTGTTGATAGGATTATTAGATAATGGAGTTTTAGCATTAGCTCTAATCATACTTGTTCCATAAGGGCTTATTCCTATGTAAAAGAATAAGAGAAATCCACTAAATAGTAAAAGTTTAGGTTTTCTTTTTTGTATAGTAATCCATAAAAGAAAAGCCAATAAACTTAATAGAAAGCTATAGAGTATAATGAGGCCTATATTAATTTTTAGTCTAAGTTCATTAACTAAAAAGATATCTAATTTAAGTGCAACTCTTAAAAAACCTTGAATAACAAATCCGTAAATAAATAAGAAAATAAATACTCCGCTTCCTAATCCAACTAAGATATTTTTAAAAGTTAAAGAATGCCTTTTTTTGACAAGAAGAATAGATAAAGGAATAACTATGGAAAGATTGATTAAATGAACACAAGTAGATAAACCTAATAGAAGACCAATTAAAAGGAATAATTGGAGTTCTCTTCTTTTATTTTCAGTTTTTAACCACAATAAACCGATATACCAAGTAAGTACTAATAATAAAAAAGATAATGTGTATACTTCAGTCTCTGTAGATGAAATCCAAAAACTATGTATAAAAGCTAGTGTAAACCCACTAATAATTCCACTGATAATTGGTAATAAAACAGGTGTGTGAATTTTAGTTTCTGAAACAAGAGATTTTGTAATTATTATCGTGATAAAGTAAATTATCATAACTGTCACTGCGCCGAAAAAACTGGAAAGAATATTACTTAAAAATGCAATGCTAATATGTGGAAATACTCCCATGATTACATTACAAATAAGCATATATAATGGAGACCCTGGAGGATGAGTAACTTGTAATTTGTAGTTGCTAGAAATAAACTCAGCACTATCCCAAAAAGAAATGGTATGAGAAGAACAAACAGCATAAATTATGAATACGGTTGTACATAATAGCCAACCTATAATTTGTTCTTTTTTTTTCATGTTAGATTCTAAAATTCGAGGCGAAAGATATAAGTTTTTTTTATCTGAATGATTCATTATTTTTTAAATCTAATTTTTTTTCAAAAAAAATACAGGGTATTTAAAAGGATATCTGTTGTACTTATGGATGAATTTTTAGCTCATAACTTAGAGACAAAGGTAGGCTTTTAACTGTTTATTATTTAGTTGTTTATGTTTTGTCCGTTTTTTGTCCGGTCTATATTAATAAGTAGCTCATTAATAATTATTTCTTTTGACACAGAATTTAAAATCTCAATTTTTCATGAAAAATCTACTACCCTCAATAGTATTTTTTCTATTAGTAGTTTACACTACAAAATTACAAGCACAAATCCTTAACGAAACACAAGGAACAGGATCAGGAATTAGCATTACAACAGGTGATTATAACACAATGTTTGGAGATAGTACTGGTTCAGTTGCAACATTAACATCTAGATTAACTCTTTTTGGTTTTGGAGCTGGTAAAAATGCGGTTCACAGCTCTAGTTTTGGTGATCCATCATTAAATGGATCTGCTGGAATGGTAGCTATAGGGTATTTAGCTGGATATTCAAACACTACTGGTTTTGATAATATTTTTATTGGGGAAGAAGCTGGTCGACTGAGTTTAACAGGAGGAGATAATGTATTTATTGGTACAGAATCTGGAGAAAATAATACTACTGGGTATGACAATACTTTTGTAGGAGAAGAGTCAGGAACAAAAAATACGACTGGATATGAAAATACCTTTATAGGAGAAGATGCAGGTATGAGTAATACTACTGGGTATAAAAATGTATTCGTAGGAAATGAAGCAGGAATATCAGCAGATGTAGGATATAGAAATACTGCTGTAGGTAGTGAAGCTATGAGCGATGTTGATGATGGACACCATAATACTTCTATTGGAGATTCTTCTGCTATTGATATTGGGGATGGAATATACAATACAATGGTTGGTGCTGCATCAGGAGTAGCTACTGAATGGGCAGATTTTAACACCTTTGTCGGAGCAATGTCAGGTTGGGATAACAATAGAACCAATAATACGACTAATGCTAACCGTAATACATATATGGGGTTTTTGTCTGGAGCGTCTAATAGAGAAGGTGAAGATAATGCTGGTTTTGGAGCGTTTTCAGGGTATGGAAGAGCCGATGGAATAACCTCGAATACAAACTTTACTGGTTTTAGAGGAGATACGAATCGTAGTAGAACTACATTTTTTGGATCTCAAGCTATTGCAGCTCAAAATGATGTAATAACCATGGGATATCGTTCGTTTAATTCTGGACAATATGGAATTGGTATTGGTAATGATGGGAATATGTCAGATGCTACAGGAGCAATTGGCATGGGATATCAATTTGTAACTACTAGTAATGGTGATTATTCGGTAGGGATTGGATATCAATCTAATATTTCACAATCAGATGCAGTAGGTATTGGACGAGCTGTTGATATTGATAATACTCAAGCCGTAGCAATAGGGGCAAATACCGTAGCTCAAAATAATGGAGCTATTGTTATTGGTTATGGTGCGCGTTCTAATGATATTATTGATAGCTCTCCTTCAGGTCCGACTCCAAGTGCTGTTGAAGCAACTAATAATATTGCTATCGGATATAATGCTGTAGTTAATGCTAGTAACTCCATTGCGATTGGTAATGGAGCAACAACTTCTTCAGCAAATACAATGATATTAGGAGGTGCTACAAATCCAGTTCGAGTTGGTATTGGTACAAATACACCTAATGAATTTGCTTCTTTAGATCTAACCGGAACAAACAAAGGTTTAATTGTAAACCGTTTAACAACTGCCCAAAGAACTGCAATGCAACCTAGATTTCCTGCGGTACCAACTTCTCCTGGAATTAGAGAAACTGAAGCCGGTTTGATTGTATACGATACGGATGAAAATTTATTATACTCTTGGAATGGAACTGCATGGGTTACTTTATTAGCTGATAACTTAGGTAATCATACAGCAACTACTACATTAAATATGGGAGATAACGTATTACAATTTAATAATGGAGAAGCCAATGGAGTAGAATTTAATAACAGTGAACGTTACAAAATTTCTTATGGAGGAAGTGCTAACTATGATTATGGTCCTGTTACTGGTGTTAGTATTAAAAATTCAATGAGTACTTCAACAAATAATGGTTGGACATGGGGACCTTATAATGCTCCACCAGTGGCAGCTATTAGTACGGAAGGAAAAATGCAAATTGCAAATAGTTTAAATATTGCAGGTAATTATGAGTTTCCAACTACAGATGGTACTGCAAATCAGGTATTAGTTACGGATGGATCTGGTAGTTTAACTTGGTCTACAAGAAATTTAGCTTATGAACCAGATACTGGAGAATTGTCTATAGGAAAAGGAAATTCAGTTCAGCTTAATGATATTATTGGAGGAGGAATAGCTGGAGATTCACTAAGAATTGACTTGACCAATAGTGGTGCGAGATATATAGATATTGGAGCTATTTTTAAACAAACTAGATATAATAATAGTAACAAGCAATTAATATTTGGACATAATCAAACTGTAGATTTATCAGACTTAGCACAAGATTTAACATTAACAGACAATACATTAAGCTTAACTAACGATGCTACTTCAATTGATTTAGCTAAGTATTTGGATAATACAGATAGTCAAGGATTATCATTAGCGACAAATACCTTAAGTATTTCTGGGAATTCTTCTACGGTTGATCTTTCATCGTATCTAGATAATACCGATGCACAAGATTTAGTTTTATCAGGAAATACTTTGAGTTTAACTAACGATGCCACTTCAGTTGATTTATCAGGTTATTTGGATAACACGGATAGTCAAGAATTATCATTAGCGACGAATACCTTAAGTATTTCAGGGAATTCAAAAACAGTTGATCTTTCATCGTATTTAGATAATACCGATGCTCAAGATCTAGTTTTATCAGGAAACACTTTGAGTTTAACTAACGATGCTACTACTATTGATTTGGCTAAATATTTAGATAACACAGATGATCAAAAGATAGATGGATTTACACTTAACACTAACACCTTAAGTTTATCACTGGAAGGAGACGGAGAAGCAGCTAAAACAGTTGATTTATCAGGTTATTTGGATAATACAGATAGTCAAGAATTATCATTGGTGATGAACACGTTAAGCATTTCAGGGAATTCAAAGACTATTGATCTATCATCATATTTAGATAATACAGATGCTCAAGATTTAGTTTTATCAGGAAACACTTTGAGTTTAACTAACGATGCTACCTCAGTTGATTTATCAGGTTATTTAGATAACACGGATAGTCAAGAATTATCATTAGCGACGAACACGTTAAGTATTTCAGGAAATTCAAAAACAGTTGATCTTTCATCGTACTTAGATAATACAGATGCACAAGATTTAGTTTTATCAGGAAATACGTTAAGTTTAACTAACGATGCTACTACTATTGATTTGGCTAGATATTTAGATAACACAGATGATCAAAAGATAGATGGATTTACACTTAACACCAATACCTTAAGTTTATCATTGGAAGGAGACGGTGAAGCAGCTAAAACAGTTGATTTATCAGGTTATTTGGATAATACGGATAGTCAAGAATTATCATTGGTGATGAACACGTTAAGTATTTCTGGAAACTCAAAGACTATTGATCTTTCATCGTATCTAGATAATACAGATGCACAAGATTTAGTTTTATCAGGAAACACTTTGAGTTTAACTAACGATGCTACTTCAGTTGATTTATCAGGTTATTTGGATAATACGGATAGTCAAGAATTATCATTAGCGACGAACACGTTAAGTATTTCAGGAAATTCACAAACAGTTGATCTTTCATCATATTTAGATAATACCGATGCACAAGATTTAGTTTTATCGGGTAATACATTAAGTTTAACTAACGATGCTACTTCAGTAGATTTATCAAGTTATTTGGATAACACGGATAGTCAAGAATTATCATTAGCGATGAACACGTTAAGCATTTCAGGGAATTCAAAGACTATTGATCTTACATCGTACTTAGATAATACCGATGCACAAGATTTAGTTTTATCGGGTAATACATTAAGTTTAACTAACGATGCTACTTCAGTAGATTTATCAAGTTATTTGGATAACACGGATAGTCAAGAATTATCGTTAGCTGCAAATACCTTAAGTATTTCAGGAAATTCACAAACAGTTGATCTTTCATCGTATCTAGATAATACCGATGCCCAAGATTTAGTTTTATCAGGAAATACTTTGAGTTTAACTAACGATGCTACTTCAGTAGATTTATCAAGTTATTTGGATAACACGGATAATCAAGAATTATCGTTAGCTGCAAATACCTTAAGTATTTCAGGAAATTCACAAACAGTTGATCTTTCATCGTACTTAGATAATACCGATGCGCAAGATTTAGTTTTATCAGGCAATACATTAAGTTTAACTAACGATGCTACTTCAGTTGATTTATCAAGTTATTTGGATAACACGGATAATCAAGAATTATCGTTATCTGCAAATACCTTAAGTATTTCTGGGAATTCAAAGACAGTTGATCTTTCATCGTATTTAGATAATACCGATGCGCAAGATTTAGTTTTATCAGGCAATACGTTAAGTTTAACTAACGATGCTACTTCAGTAGATTTATCAAGTTATTTAGATAACACGGATGCACAAACTATAGCCTTAACGGGTACAAATTTGAGTATTGCAAACGGAAATAGTATAGATTTATCAAGCTTACAAGATGGAACAGGTACAGATAATCAAACATTAAACTTGTCAGGAACAACATTGAGTATTGCAAATGGTAATAGTGTAGATTTATCTAGTTTACAAAGTGGAACAAATACAGATAATCAAACATTAGGGTTATCTAATAATAATTTGGCAATAACTAATGGGAATTCAGTGGATCTTTCATCTTATGTAAATACAGATAAACAAAATCTTAAAGCGGCTACTTTATCGGGATCGAAGTTAACCATAGAAATAGAAAATGGTACTTCAGTATCTGTAAACTTAGCACCATTAATTTCTAATTTACAATCAAATTTAAGTTCTGCTCAAACTGAGTTAACCAATTTACAGTCACAAATGACAAATGTGTTGTCACGTATTCAGGCACTTGAAAGCTGCGCATGTGATGCAACGTTATCAACAGGAGGGACCCCAGTTTCAAAAGAGGATAGGCCTAAGTTATATCAAAACATTCCTAATCCTTTTAGTAGTACTTCATCAATAAAATATTATCTACCATATGAGGTTAGTAAAGCAACTATGGTATTTAATGATGGTACAGGTAAAATTATCTCTGAAATAGCATTAGAAGATCGTGGAGAAGGTGAGTTAAATATTAACAGTGACGGTTTGCCAGCTGGTGTATATCATTATACACTTTATGTAGGAACAATAAAAATAGATAGCAAACGTATGGTGATTAAATAAAAAGAACACTAAAAACGATATAGAAAGCTTCGCATTTTGCGAAGCTTTTTTTTGTTTAGTTTTATTTAAAAAAAATGTTAGATTTAAATTATTCTTGAATGAAACTTTCGCTAAATCTTTCAAAATGGCATGTATAACCATTAGGATTTTTAACTAAATAATCTTGATGATAGTCTTCAGCAATCCAAAATGTAGACCAAGGTTCTAAATTGGTAACTACTTTTTCAGACCATTTCCCAGAAGCATCTACAATTTTAATCATTTCTTCAGCGATTGTTTTTTCCTCATTATTTTGATAAAATATAGCTGAACGATAACTTGATCCTCTATCATTTCCCTGACGATCTACTGTTGTAGGATCATGCATTCTAAAAAAATAGTCTAATAATTCCCTGAAAGAGGTGACTTCGGCATCATAAGTAATTTCGATACCTTCAGCATGTCCCGGGTGATTCCTGTAGGTTGGATTGTCATTTTCTCCTCCTTGATAACCAACTTCAGTATCAATGATCCCTTGTCTTTTTCTAAAAAGATCTTCCATTCCCCAAAAACAACCCCCTGCTATATATGCTTTTCTATAACTGTTCATAATTTTTAAATTTAAAGTAGTCGTACGTTTTGCAAAAAATGAATTACTTTTTCAGCAGGCATTTCACAAGGTTTTAATAATTCATTAGTTGTAGTGATGTAAAAGTTAAGGCTTATAAAGTTGGTTCCGCCTAATTCTTCTGCATAAATCTTAAAAGATTTATTTTTATTAAATGTGCTTTTCGTAATTCCGTATGTTTTATCTAGATAAATCCCTTCCGAGTATCCGTTTGGAAATCTTATTATGTTGTTTAAGATTGACATGTTAAAAACCTTATCTTATAATATCCTTCCAGTAACTGTTTCTATTTTTTACAGTTTTGATATAAGAACAAACAGCTACAGCCTTATGACCTTCTTCTGTAAGCCTTTCGAAAGTCTTCAACACTAATTCTTTTCCAATTCCTTTTCCTCTTAATTGATAAGGCACTTCAGAATGTGTTAATAGCATTTGTCCTTCTTGAAAAACATATTCTACCTTAGCTTCTTGTCCGTTTATATCTAAAGTATATTTATTTTCGTCTTTATTATGTTTCAGTTCTAACATACTAGGTATTAATTTATGTATCCATTTAAATAGGTCTTTTTCACTTGGGTTTCGTAGTTTTTTCTTTCCAATAGTAATTGTCGGAAAATTCAACTTTCTGTTTTCGTAGAGATTACGAAGTTCTTCTGCATGTATTTTATTTATTTCAACATCTAAAAAAGTATAAGGCAGTTCTATTTTATCAAAAATTTGTTTATAGTATTGAGTTTTGTGGCAATGACTCGCTCCATATAATTTTACAGTTGGGATATTTCTCAAATTGTCTTTAAATATGTAATTTATTTTAGAAAGTTTCTAATTCCATAACTCGTAAAAACATCTTTTCTTCATATGTTGATAGTTTAGTCTAATAACATATGAATTGCTTACGAAGTTATATAAAATAAAGAAAAGCATAGCTAAGATGTTTAGGTAAATAAGTGAAGTCAATAGAAGGTATATATTGTTAGTTTAATCATAACATAACTTTATAATTATTCTATTTAAAACGAATTGTAAAACCTAGAATTTGCATTTTAAATTTAAAATACCGTATTTAGCGAAAATTGTTTAAGAAAAAGGCTATGCTAGTAAAAGTTTATGGCTCCGCGCTATTCGGAGTAGAAGCAACCACCATTACTGTTGAAGTTAATATAGATAAGGGAATAGGGTATCATTTAGTTGGTTTACCTGATAATGCGGTACGAGAAAGTTCATATCGGATTTCTGCTGCACTTAAGAATAATAATTTCAAACTTCCTGGGAAAAAAATAATCATAAATATGGCACCAGCAGATATCAGAAAAGAAGGTGCTGCTTATGATTTAACCATTGCTACAGGAATTTTAGCAGCTTCAAACCAAATTCAATCTACGAATATAGATGAATATGTAATCATGGGTGAACTCTCTTTAGACGGAAAGTTGCAACCTATAAAAGGAGCACTTCCCATAGCAATAAAGGCAAAAGAAGAAGGTTTTAACTATTTTATTCTACCTAAAGAGAATGCAAAGGAAGCTGCTATAGTTGAAGGGTTGGAAGTCTATGGAGTAGAAAGTATAACAGAAGTTATAGATCATTTTAATGAAACGCAACAGCTATTGCCTACCGTTGTAGATACACATGAAGAGTTTTACAACCAATTAGATTTTCCTGAGTTTGATTTTTCAGATGTAAAAGGCCAAGAATCTATTAAACGTTGTATGGAAATTGCAGCGGCAGGAGGACATAATATTATTTTAATCGGGCCACCTGGAGCAGGAAAAACGATGTTGGCTAAGAGATTACCATCTATCTTACCACCAATGTCATTAAATGAAGCTTTAGAAACAACTAAAATTCATTCTGTAGTAGGAAAAGTTAAAAAAGCAGGATTGATAAATCAACGTCCTTTTAGATCTCCACATCATACAATATCAGACGTCGCATTAGTAGGCGGAGGTCAATATCCGCAACCAGGAGAAATATCATTAGCGCATAATGGAGTACTTTTTTTAGATGAACTTCCTGAATTTAAGCGTTCTGTTTTGGAAGTGATGCGTCAACCTCTTGAAGATAGAGAAGTAACAATATCTAGAGCAAAATTTACAGTAAATTATCCTAGTAGCTTTATGTTAGTAGCTAGTATGAATCCAAGTCCTACAGGTTATTTTTCAGATGAGAATAGTGCAGCTTCGGTTTCACCAGCCGAAATGCAACGTTACATGAGTAAAATATCAGGACCTTTACTGGATCGAATTGATATTCATATTGAAGTAACACCTGTACCTTTTGAAAAATTATCTGATACACGACAAGGAGAAACAAGTGTCGAAATTAGAAAAAGAGTTACAGAAGCTAGGAAAATACAAACAGAACGATTCTCTATATTAGAATCAATACATTATAATGCACAAATGAATGTAAAACAAATACGTGAATTTTGTGTGTTAGATATGCAAAGTAAAGAATTACTAAAAAATGCAATGGATAGATTGAATTTATCCGCTAGAGCTTACGATCGTATTTTAAAAGTGAGTAGAACTATTGCTGATCTAGAGAGTTCAAAAGATATACAATCACATCATATTGCAGAGGCCATTCAATATAGGAGCCTAGATAGAGAAGGGTGGCTGGGGTAGCAATTTAAAACTATTATGAATATAGGTGAGGCTGTCTAAAAAGTCGTCATTCCGAATGAAATGAAGGAATCGTGTAAATTTAAGTTACTAATAATAAGATTACTTCAAAATTAAATTTTTCGTAATGACGTTTGAAAATACTTTTTCAGACAGCTTCATAGTAATAACAACTTTTAATTTAACAGTTACAGCTTTCCTTGAATCCAAGCATTAACATGAGCCAAAGATCTTGGATGTAGTAAAATTTTACGTTCTTTATTCAGTAAAATATAAGTTGGTGTAGCATTTATGTGGTAATCCTTTGCCGCTTTTGATTCCCATCCTTTAAAATCACAATAACTCTGCCATGGAACATTTTTAAAAGCACTATTGAATATATTTTGATTTGTGTCTAAGCTTATATAAATAATTTTCAAAGGCGTTTTAGAGTCTTTCCATTGCTTGTCATATGTTACTAATTCATTAGCTTCTTTTTGACAAGTAGCACAAGTACTTGCTCCAAAAACCAATAAAACATTCTGTTTGATATCACTTAACGTTTTTGTTGTTGTCAGTTGAATGTCTGGAGCTGTATTTCCTACTTTGAGTACTCCATATTTATGCATTCTTTTCTGTAAACTTTCTTCAATGGTACAACTACAGTATGTTTTTTCTAGTAATCGAGATGATAAATGTGCTGCAGCTTTAAATAAACTACGTTTTTCAAATAGTACGAATAGTTCTTTGGCTACAGCATTAAGTAACGAGGAGTTATTTTTTAGAGTATGAATCAGGTAATCAGTACTTAAATTCATTTCTTTATATACTTCGCCTAAAGATGTTCCCATATTTTCTAATAAAAAATAATGACCTTCAATCAATTCTCTAAAAATACCACTGGTTTTAAAGTTAGAATTTGTGAAGTCTATATTTCTGAACTGTTGAATATTCAAAGGAATACGTTCCGAGTAATTTTGAATAGATTTTGGCATGTCGTTCACCAATTTGCGGAGTGGCATATACCAACTCAGATAACTTTCTTTTTTTAGTGATTCTTGCCTTTTAGTATGAGCGCCTTCAATGCGTCTTATTTCTTTATCTATATGTTTTTTACTATTATTCTGCGTGCTGAAATATGGATTATTGTACTGTTTTTGTAGGTAACGCCAAGCAGCATATACCTTATCTTCTTGAATCATTGCTTTTGCATGAGCGACAAATTTTTGGTTTTGAGTTCCTTTTGTGAATTGCAAATTATCGAAAGCATTCAAATGAGTTCCTTTTAGATGAATTGATTCCCCATCTAATAATAATATAAAACGATTATTACGCTCAGTTTCTAAAATAGCCATGCCTCGATAGTTTTCTGGGTAAGTAATAATGAAATTACCTTGTTGATCAACAGTTGTAGTATGAAGAGGATAGTCTTTATAATAATCAAATCCAATTAATGTCAATTTTTGACCTGCATGACCCATTAATTGACCTTGAATATTTTGTGCTGGTATTTGTATAAAATTTGAAAATACTATAAGAAGTATAGAAAATATTCTCATAAGTTGTGTTTAGTAAATAAGAAACTGCCCGATGCAGGGCAGTTTAAAAAGTATGATATTTTATATTTTTATTCTTTGATACAACGTACAGGTTGACCAGATGCAAAAAGAGGATTTGCAATCTGGCTAAAGTTAACTCCTTCAATTAATTCAAGAGCTTCAGGACCACTATTACCAGATTGTATACTAGACCAATAAAATCCTCTTCTAATGAAACTTCTAACTTCACCGGTACTACTAGCTCTAAAACCTGTAATAGGTAACTTCAATGGACTTGAAAAACCACCATCTGCATCCTGTGTAGACCAAGCATCCCTTTCAGTAAGCCATTCTGCTGAGGTAGGTACTCTAAAACCACTAGGACAAGGGTCGTGTATTCCTTTAGTAGTACCGTTCCAACGCGTATTATCTTTAGCATTTAACCAATTATTACTTCCAATGATGAAATTACTTCCTTCATTACCACTAGCTACTGGACCTGTTGCTGTATTACTAGTTCTAGATTGATGTCCGTCAGTATTTCTACCCCATTGATATAAATCTCCATAAGCATCAGCATCTGAAGTAGATGTAGCAACTCGACTAGCTCCTAGATTACGATCTAACCATATAGCTCCACCTGCCCCTGTAACTTGTCCAAAACCATTTACAGCATTAATCATTGCTTGTACTTCAGAAGTAGTAGCAGGTACAGAAAAATTATCAGGATTCGAATCAATGTAATTTTGATAATCTGTTTGATTACTAGCTACAATTCCTAATAAAGCTGGAGTGATCATCCCTAGTTGTGCCACAGTTACTACAGAATTTACAACATCAGGGTTATCTGCTTCATTTCCTATTTGGCTTAATACTAATGCAGAAGGGCTATTGTCTACCGCAGTATTATCAAGTAAGCTTTTAAAACTTATTCCATCATATACATATACTCCTTTAGGTGCACAATCTATACAGTAGATTATTAAACCTTCAGCAGGGTTAGAAATTGTATTGATTTGGGCGTTTGTCAATCTTGGTAATAATAATCCTTTAGTTGTACTTCTTACCTCTAAAGCAGCAGAAGCATCTGGAGTATTAGTACCTATTCCTACTTGAGCATTTACTATGGTAACGGAAGTCAAAATAGTTACCAATAAACCTCTTTTAATCGAATTTTTAAATTTTATATTCATTTTTAATGTCATCTTTATTTATTCTAATTCAATTTTTGTTTTTTTACTATTCTTTAATACATCGAACGGAGTGCCCACGAGATCCGCTTCCTATTTCTGTTCTTGGTCCAACAGTAGGACCAAACACTAAAACAGTATTTCTGTTCGATGAAAGTGTACTTGTACAATAGCGTCCTTCTGTATTAACCTCTCTAATCACACCCGTTACTCCATCTCTAAAACCTGCATTAGGTAATTTTAATGGCGTAGCAATAGGACCAGCAAAAGGCCAAGTAACCCTTTCAGCATCCCATTCTGCTCGAGTAGGAACTCTAAACCCGTCAGGACATGGATCATGAATTCCTTTATTTGCACCATTCCATCTACTAGCGTCTACTGCACTAAGCCAATTTCCAGAGGTAGAACTAGTAACAAAGTTACTTCCTTCATTACCGCTCGCTACAGGTCCGGCTGTTATACTACTAGTTCTCATTTGATGCCCATCAGTATTTCTGCCCCATTGATACAAGTCGCCAAAAGAATCAGCATCGGTAGAAGAAGTTGCTACTTGGCTGGCACCTAAATTACGATCCATCCAAATAGCACCTGCACCACCAACAACAACACTACCACTTGAACTCACTATAGACGTATTTCCAACTATAATATTATTGTATAATAACCCATCAAACATATAAATGCCTTTAGGAGAGCAGTCTGTACAGTAGACTAATAAACCTTCAGCAGGGTCTGCAATGGCTGTAATTTGAGTTTCGGTCATTCTAGGTAATAAGAATCCCTTTGTTGTACTGGTAACTTCTAAAGCAGCAGAAGCATCTGGGGTACTGGTACCGACCCCTACTTGTGCAAAAGCTATAGAATTTATAAGAGTCAGTAATAGTAGCAGTATAGTTTTTTTAGTTGTATTTTTCATTTCTTTTTTATTATTCGATAATTATTTTTTTAGATAAATTATTGTTTTCTGAGGTTAATTGCACAATGTAGACTCCAGTTGATAGTGAAGCTGGTAGTAAAATATCTTGAACACCGTTTGTAGTAAATTCTTTTGTCATTACTTTTTGTCCATTAACACTATACATTTTTAAAGTGGCTTTATTAAGGACTTCAAGTCCAACAATTCTTAGTGTAGTATCATCTGTTTTATAGATAGCAAGATTCTCTTTAGCTACTGTGTCTTCAATTTTTAGTGTTTTAGAAGAAGTATGTAAATAAAAACGACCAATTCCATTTTGTACAGTTGTTATAGTAACTTTATAAGGAGTCTCGTCTATTTTTTGAAAAATATTTTTTTCTCTATCCTCTATATACACATCTACATTTTGAGGCAGGTTTTTAGCATTTGCTTTAAAATGAATAGTTGAATTAGCTTGAGCTCTAACAGATAAAGGGATCACTTGTGTTTCATAGGTGTCTTTTGGTAAACATTGTAGCATGAAATCAATTCCTTTACTATCAGCTACCAAGTGTGTGTCTAAAGAAAAATTAGGTGTGTTTTCTCTGTATCTCCCTGCGTCATAACCAATGTCAAGTCCATTGGTAACATTATCAAAGTACTTAAGTTCAGTGCTCTTTTCTATATCTCCATTAGATAATTTAACTATTATGCTTGGAGTTGTATCGATACTTCTAAAAAAGGTATTAGCTCCAGTTTGATGAGTTTGTAAGGATTTAAAGAACCTGAAAAAACTAGTAGATTGATTAACAGTTCTAGCTTTAACCATAAAAGCTTGCCCTGGAGATAAGTATACTGTAGGACTGGTGCTGTTTATCACTTCGTAATCACTACCATTCCAAAAGTATAAACCGGCAAAATTAGGATCTAAACGACTTAAATTTTGTTCTAAAAGATTAAAACCAGCAGGAGTACTTTTATTAGCGGCAGTAAAAGAAGGATAAGGGTTACCAATACAAAACCATAAATCACTCGCACTACTAGCTGTAAAAGTTGCATCTACATCTGAATTCAATACTGTTCCTGTGAATATAAATTCTCCTTCAGTTGTTCTTTTTGTACTATATCCTTGACCACTTGCAAAGTCTGTTAAAGTTTCTTGGTTAGGTGCGCTAGGTGAAGCATTATAATACGTCCATTTTTGTCCTGCGTTGTTGGTATTTTTGTAATAGCCTACAGCAAAATTGCCATTAGCGGGATTGGTAGTTACATTATTAATAGGATCAGTTACAAAAGAAGGGATGTTTTGATTCGTAACTGGTGCAGATACTAAATGCCAATCAGTATCAGGTATGTGCCTTTTGTAAGTAATATTTCCAATTGTTTGGCGGAATACGACTATAGAACCACTAGATGTTGCATCAGAGTCTATGGTTAAGCTTCCTGCAGCATTTATAGTAAGATAATTATTTACATGTAAAGCATCGCCTGGAGAAATATAAATACTTCCACCAGATGCAACGTGTAGCTCTTGTGAATTGGTATAGTTAATTGCACAAATAATTAGGGAAACTAATAGCAGTTTTTCTAAATTAAATTTCATTTTAAGTTGTATTAATGAGACAAATTTTTTGATTAAAAACCTGAGCCAGGTGCTTCAGGACTTGCAGCTTGAGCTTTTTTAGGATTTAGAATTAAATATGTTCCTAACGCAGTAAGAGTTACATACTTCCCGTAATTACCCAATTTTTCTATAGCTTTTTTTCTGGAAATAGAATCTTCTGTTTTTTGATTTAATTTTTTCATTATAGTTATATTGATAATCCTTTTAGGGATTAAATTTTACATTATACTTTAATGTGTTGGGGGGAACCTTAATTAAATATTGGTATTTTAAAAAACATCACATTACCATTACACAAACCTATTTTATTTTTATTGATGCATTTGTTAATCCCAATAGAAGTATCATTATTCTTTGTGTAGTTGTCGATTTTCTTTGTGAATGAATTATCAGGGATTATTTAATAAGATATTTTTCTGTAAAATCAATATGAAGAACTTCATCCTAGGGTTATTCAGTTTGACATCAGAAGAAATAAAACTAAATAAAAAGTAGTATCTTATGACTTCAATCATTTAAATCATAATTTTATGTTAGACAGTCTTAAAACAGCTAAAAATTTTACAGTATTAAATAAAAATGAACAAAAGTCAATTGAAGGGGGAGGAGTTGGTTCTTGTATTAGAAGACATCAAAGGTTAATAACCAGAGTTCAAAATGATACAGGAATTAGAGACGATCAACGAAGCTTTGTAATTTCACAACTTGTAGCTGATGCAGAAAGATGTTATGATCATACAAATCTTTTTTAAAATTAAATAAGCTTAGAAAAGATATAAAAGTGTTGCTAAATAAAGTGATTTCGATTTAAGAATACATTTTTAATATGTAAATGAGTAAATTATGTCTTTACGATGAACGAAACATAGTGAAGTGAAGAAGTAATCTGTTAGTTTAATAACTAAAATCTTGTTTTTAACAGAAAGATTGCTTTATCCGTTGCACTTCTTCGCAAAGACTTCTTTGTTTACATGAAGTTCAAGGTGAAATTATATCGAATTTACGTTAAATAGAAAAAATAGTCGTCTTCTTAGACGATTATTTTTGTTTTCTATAGAATTTAAAATTTATGCTTGAGATAACCTTTCTATACTTAAAAATGATATGTCAGTCCTTAGAAAAAGGAAATAAAGATTTCTAGAGTAACATCTATGGGAAATTATCCGAGGGATTTTATTTTGTAGACCAGTAAGTATTACATATCGTTTATGTACAAATACTTTTCTGTAAGTAATTTTTTATCTGAAGGAATAGTATTTTTCTCTAGATCATATTTTGTTAACGTAAAGAATACTTTAGTGTTTTTATCAATGTTATATCGGATAGATTGTAATGAAATATCATCGTCTTTTAAAAAAGTGAGAGTTTCTGTTTTCTTTTGATTTTGAAGAGTATATAGCAATTTGAATTCGATTTTTGAAACTGATTCATCTTCAAAAATTTCGTGATTAAGTTCAATATCAATTATAGTATTGACGATGGTTTGTTCTTCACGAGTTGAGGTAACATCAATAATAGATTCACATTCAGGTTTTTCCATCCAGTCAAGTACAGAACGTTCTCCATTGGTATCTATTTCAGTAATTCGGTATCGCATAGTCATATTCATATCAACGGCATAAGGAAAGTTGATATGTTGTGTGTATAAATCTGTATACTTTTTTCTAAATGTTGTCTTTATTTTTATAGGCTTCTCATTGTCTACACTAACAGCTTCTATTTCCACTATCTTCATATACAATTCTGGACGTAGGTTTTCTAAAAAATCATGACATTTTATTTCAATAGCAGCGTAAGTAGGAGGGATTTCTTCGTTTAAATCTATCTGTTTGATGATATCAGGATACTTGTTAGTATCTATATGTATGGTAAGTGTATTACTACCAATAATTCTATTTTGAATGTTTTTGTTTTCATCTTCTTCATTTTCTTCTTTTTCAAATTGATCTCTAAATTCTTTAGAGCCTAGAACTTGTTCTTTATTTGGCATCCAAACATTAGAATGATAGGTGTAATTTAGATTGATACCTAGTAACTTATCCTTTAATTGCGTGTTTAGTAGTTGCGACTCATGTTTGTTCAATCTAACAGTGAATATTCTTTTAGTCCAATATGACTTAGAACTACTATATCCTGATTTATCATTAGCTTCTAGTGAACCATCATCATCAAGAATCACATTTTTTGAATTCGTATTGCTTTCAACAGGAAGAATTAATCTAGTATCAATATGAGATATTGGTAAAGGTTTTAACTTGATACGACCGTATTTTTTTAATTTTGATTGAATACGTTTTTTAATTTTTGGATCTATTTTTTGTAAGATTACTCCAAACTGAATAAGACTCATAAATTGTTTTTCCCCCTCATCACCATAGCATTTAGATCCTGTATATCTCATGTCTAGAAACTTAAAATCAGGATGACCATCTTTTGTAGTGTTGAGTATTAACTTACTAGGTTCATAATAAAACAAGAGAGGATCGGCGTTATCACGAAAAATTGCTACACCTTCTAGTATTTGCTTGGAATTGAAATCAGGTTGTGCAAATAGGTTGAATGTGCTCACTATGAAAACAAAAATACTTATGTTTACTAAAAACTTACCGATCCTCATGATTGTTATTTTTTATGGTTTATTCTTCCTCAGTTTCCTCTTCCTTCTTCTTGTCGTCATCTTTTTTACCAAGAATGTCATCTAATAATTCTTTACCTTTTTCAATAATATCATCTTTATGATTTGAGAGTAAAGAATCTTTAAGTTTTTCTAACTGAGATTTTTCTTTGTGGTTGTATAATTTTTTGATCTGACTTTCTCCAATAACTAGTAAACTAGTAGTGCCAGTTTGCCAATCACTAGTTTTAATTTCACCATCCTTCATAATAGTTACCAGTTGATAGTCGTAAGAAAGTTCTTTGTTTTCAGGTACAAAAAATTGTATACCATCTAAGACCTGATCGTCTTCAGTGATGCTAAACGCAGGAAATGTGATTTCATCTATACCATTTGGATCAGCTTGGAGCGATTTAATAATTAACTTCATAGAATGTGCATTAGAAAATTCCAAGGCATTCAATATTTGAACTTCAAGATTGGTGATTTCACTACCTGAAGTACCACGAATAATTTTCTTTTTAACTGTCTGATCACATGTAGGGCATTCTTTATTTAGTGCATAGTCTATCCAAAATCTAACAACATTATTCTTGTTTGTTAATTTGTTTTTGGCTTTGTCAGAGATATATAATTTTTCACCTGTAGGAACTTCAGTCCCTTCTAATACTATACTTTCAAAATAATTTCTACTCCCTTGTTTTCGTAATACAGTTATACTTTTAGGAATGATAGGATAATCAGTAATATTAGTCCAACCATTAATTAATTCTGAAGTATTCGTAAATTCGATTTTCCCAAAAGTAAGTGGAGAGTTCACTTCTAAATTTACAGGAACATCAATTATAGAATTTTCATCACCATGAGGTTTAAATTGTAGTTTGATACTTGTACCAATATTGCGTAGCATAGCACCTACAAAATTATCTACATTACTATCCATTCTCCAGTCAAGTATAATAGGTTTGTGATAATCTGTAGGAATACTAGCATGTATACTTTCAGGTTTTACTCCAAAACTACCCAGTATAGGTCCAAAATCTACTTTAGGAACATCTCTTAAATCTAGCGGCATTAATATTACAGGCTTTCTTAGTTTAGCAGCCAAAAGCTTTTGTGCAAGTTTAATATCTTCACTATTAATTTGAGGAGTTAATTCGGCATTTACCAAAACACTTCCTCTTCCTTCCTCTGAATCCATATAGAAAATATTGAAAGCGTACTCATAGGTTTCTTTGTTCCATTTTAACGTATATTCTTCTGGTAAATAATAGTAGATATTAGAGTTTTTATTTTTGTCTCTATAAATTTCCTTACTAATATTTAATTTCTCTAGAAATGAAGCGTAACTATCTCCAGATAAATGAGTAGCTATATTTTCACGATTTTCTATTTTGGTAACATCAGGTCCTTTTCGTTCTTTAGAAGAGACTGAAGTACTCCCAGAAGTTCGAATGGGTATATATTTCACTAACCCAATATTTTTTAAGCCTTTTGAGTTAACAACGGTAGGCTTTTTATCTGTTTTTATTAATAAAGGAGGTTTAGGTCTGGACGTAATTGGTCTTCCTCTATTTATAGAAATTAAAGACAATACATTATACGCTTCATTACCTTTTAATAAACTTCTATTCTCATTGTATACAGACCATTTATTCAAATTATACCAAACCCCAATAGGATTATTAAATGTTTTCATTGAAGTTTGGGCGTTAAAGGTGGCAAAGACTAATGAATTTGCTTTGTTGTTGGTTGTAGAATTGTTTATGTAAGTGATATGCCCTTTTCTATTAGTCCTAGAAACTTGATGTTTAAAAATTCTAGAGTTAATAAAAACATTAAACTTAGCTCCTTTAGGTAATGGTTTTCCATTTGTATTGAAAATATACCATAAACCTTTAATTTTAGAATAATAAACCCCAATGGGATTCGTATTGTATGGTCCTAACTTACCCCAGTTTTGAGTAATTAAAAACTTGGCATTTGGATTTCTATTCAACTTAGCATGATTAACAGCTACAGTTTTAGTATTAGTACCTGCTTTAATAGTAAAGGCATTACTAGATTTATCAACAACTAAAACATTAAAGATAGTGTTTGCTGCTAAAGGTGTTCTATCTTGATTAAAAATGGTCCATTTTTTTCCATTGTACCAAACACCAACAGCTTTGGTTTGATATGGACCAGATTTGCCATAGTCATGAGTTACAATAAGAATTTTATCTTTTTTTCCATTCACACTCACGTGATTAATAGACGAAATATGTTTATTAGTGTTCGATTTTGTCACTGTATGTTTGAATACAGTTTGCGATTGAACCGTTACTACACCACACAACAACATAATAAATAAGTTGAGGTGTAGTAACGATCTTTTATGAATTATTTTTTTCATGATGATTCACAATTCAGTTAATTTAGTAGGCTACATAAAAAGCTGTGGGTTGACTCAACTCTCTTCTAGCAAGTGTTTCTTGTCTATTCACAAACTCCTGATATGTTAATTCATATGTAGATCCTCTATTAGAAGATCTGTAACTAGTCATTCCTTGTTCCCATGGATCGAATATTTCTAGTATGGTGCCATTAGGCGTACCATCCCCTTTAATACCAGCAACTACTACAACATGAGCTCCATTTTGCAAGTCTGTAGCTACCCATAATGGTCCAATAGCTAATAGTCCAGCAAACCCATCAATAGTATAACTTTGAGGGTATTCATACTGTAATCCCCAACGACTAAACATACTTGTGTTATCTGGAGGTAATCCATTATTGTAAAAGCTTTCCCATCCGTTAACGCCACGTGCAATATCTCTTGGATCAATACTGATTTGTTCTCTCCATCCTACAATCATAGCTGCTGCAGCTGCCCAACAAGACATACCATTAGTTTGTGGTACTAATTGAATGGGGTAAGAAATATCCATGCTACTATTTGAACTAGATGTGCTAGCAGTCGAACTACTTGAGCTACTATTAGGATTATCACTTGAGGCAGTACTACTTGAACTTGATGAAGAAGCACTACAAGCAGTTGGATAAATAGCATTGATACTAGCAATATCTGTAGCACTCATTCTACTTCTTTGTCCTATAGTAACACCACTACGTTTGGGTACTATAGTTGTCATTTGTCCTCCACCGGGTTTCGGTTTACCAAAAGCGGTGGGTCCATAGTGCATAATAGATCCATAATCATAGCTTCCCATATTTCTACCTTCTGGCCAAAAATAATGATGCCAACTTTGATTGTATTTTCTAAAATTGTGAGCATTTCCTGAAGTTATATTAGATCCATTAACTGTAATATAACGATCTCTATCATCTCTACTTTGTTCATGGTAAAATCCTAAGGCATGCATCATTTCATGAACAGTACTTCCTCTAGTATCACCACATCTATTTCCTATCTCAATTACTTGTCTACCGCCTACTTTTCCAATATATGATGATCCACAAGCGCCAGCTGCATACACAAACTCAACATAATCAGATTCTGAAGTTCTAGGTACAACACAAACATTAGTGCTAGAACTAATATAGCTTATGGCTGAAAGTATATCTGCTCTTTTTGGATGTCCACTCGCAATTACATAAGGCATTTTAGAGTTAGGCCATCTGGCACTTGATGAGGTTGTAGCTGCTCCACCACGACCACCAGAGCGTTGAATTAAAATGTCACCTTCATACACGTATTTATTGTTAATTTCAGTTACTTTTATAGTAGTTTGTCCTGAAGTAAAAGGTAGACTTGCTCTTACTTCTCTTGTTCTTCCTGAGTTATAATCAGGTCTTTCTTCTTGAGCTATGGCAATGTTTGTAAACGAAAAGCATAGCATTAGTATCAATATGGTTATATATCTATTTGATTTCATGATTTTTTCAGTTTTTAAAGTATTACATAAATCTATCTACATCGATTCTTCCATAGTCCGATTTTTGTAAACCAGATTTTTTAGGACGTTCACCTCTTATGAAATAGGTGATCTCGTATTCATAATCTTCAGAATTTCTTGGTAATAAAATTTCTATTGTTTTTGATAATTCGGATTTGTTCACTTTTAAGTTTGTGCTACTTATTTCGTTCTTTTTACCTAGTTTGCTATATACTTTAATTTCTATAGCTTTAATGTTTTTTTCTAGTGTAAAATCCTCATCAACCTCTATGTAAATAGGTTTCTTTACTAATGGAGGTTCCAATGCGATACTACCAAACTTTGTAGTTTCCCAATCTGATTCTATTTTATGATTACCTCTAAAACTCCATAGTGTTTTAAAATCATAAGCTAGCCATTTATCTCTATCATTGTCTCCTTTCCAACCATATAACATCTTAAAGAAATTACCTTGTTTTTCAAATTCAGATTTGTCAATTTTGATTTCACCTACAGTTTCTTGATTATTTCCATGTTTTTTACGCATAATCACATTTACAAAATTCACATGCTTAAAGTCGTCAGCATTTACACCTCCAAGTGTCGCATTAATTTGTCTTTGTTTCATTAGAGGATCGTCTGCGTTAATCTCTCTAAAACAAGAAGGACATATGCTTTTTACATCACCTAAGTTGTAATCAAAAGGTAAAGTTTTAGTGGTTTGTGTGTATTTGTTTAAATCTATTTTATACACACCACGTCTTCTGACTTGTTTCATTTGATAGGATACCGCTACAGATAAACTAGGTATTGGTTCTCTCTTAGGTGTATCTCTATCATTGTCATCATTATCAGCAGTATCTTGATTACGAGAGATCGGTTGATGACCACCAGCAGTTCTTACACTATCAGCCCTAGTTCTTGCTTGTCGTCTAGCAGCTCTGTTACGTTGTGCTCTAGATTGTTCTAGTGCATCTATACGTTTATTTTCTTCTCTAGCTTCTTGACGTGCTTTTTGCAATTGCTCAGTGGCTCTATCTAACATGCTTTTTTGATTGTTAGGAATCAATTGGTTTAATTGAGGAACTCCTGTACCTCCAACTTTATCAAACATTAAATTCATAAGTTGTGTGTAGGCAGCTTCCTTTAATTTGTTAAGCTCTTCATCATCACCGATTTGAGTCAGTTTGATAGCTCCAGAGTCAAATAGGTCATCAAAACTTGCTTTAATTTCAGCAGAAAGTACAGGTGCAGCAATTGCAGCTTCAAAAGTTTGGTGTTTGTATATTCTATCAAAATTAGCTTCTATAGTTACACGTTTTGGTGATTGATATCCTTCGACTTCCATTTCAAAGTGTGCACTAAAATCAGGAGTTGGTGTGTTAAACGTTTCCCAAAGAATTTTTGATCCTAGTTTATTGATGTGTACAGAAACTGCTGAGCGTTGATTCTCTAGAATAGGAGCATTTCCTAATCCACAAACTTTAGCTTCGAATTCACCATTAGGTTTAGCGACAGAGGAGATTAATGATACTGTTCCAGATTTGAATACTACAGGACCGATAATTTTTCCATTACTATCAATTCGAGTTAAAGCTCTTTCCGCATCTTTGATCATTTTATCTGAAACTTTCAATTCGACCAAAGCATGAACAATTCCTCCACCAACTTCACTTTCTGAAATTCCTTCATTAGAGTCTGCAGAAGTTGTTTCATTTTTTACGTAACGTAAAAAAGAAAATATAGGGTCACCTGTAGGGTGAGATGCCAATTGCGGCTTGTCTGGTAAATAGTAGTAGTTACTTTGTTTGTTTAGATCGGGAAATAAAATAAGTTCTCCAGCTCTAACAGGTTTATCTAATAATATTTGTTGTTGTGCGTGTGCTGTACTAAAAATCCCAAATAGCACCAAAAGCACGCTTATAGTTTTATATATGTTTTTCATCTGTTTAAAATTTTTTGATTTCTGAATGTTCAAAAAATTTGAATACATTACTCATTAGTTAAATATTCTCTTTTTTGTATTCGTGAATCTTAGATTTCAGGAACTCCCATAAGTTTTAATTATTTTTCTGTCTGAACTTGAAATAATTAAAGATTTATGCTCGTTTCATCTGTTTAAAATTTTTTGATTGTAAAAAATTAAAGGACTTGTTTTTAGTTTTTTACGATACCGATTACATCTTTAAATTTGTCTAAAATGCTAGCTGCTTTGCTAACTTTACCATCTGCTCCAGGCTTTAGAATTACTTTCCCAGCCTCAATAATTTTATCCAAATAATCAGGATCATCATCTTTTAATTCTTGTGGAATAGAAGCGTAGATATAATCATCATTTATTTTATCATCCCAACCTAAAGCCATCTTACCTTTTTCTTTGTGGGTTAGCACTAATTGGTAAGCGTAACCTTGAGTATTTCTGTCTGTGAAAATCATTTTTTCAACTAATGGTTCATCTTTAGAAACCGTTAAAGGAACATTGGTTTCTACTTCTTCTCCAAACTTGTAGTAGCGTAATAAAAGTGTAGCACGTACAACACCTAAAGCACTTAATTCTTCTAAGTCAGCTTCAAATTCGATTGTTCTAGGAACAATTGGAGGAAATAATGTTATACTCTGCCAACTTCCTTCTTGCCATTCAGGATCTTTAGGGTAAATATTTCCCCCTTTTAAACTCCATTGTGTTTGATATTGATAGACTTCTGAGCTTTTGTCGTTTCCACGAGCGTAGCTAATAGTGGCTTTTAACCCGCTATCTTTCAAATGCTCTTTGTCAATAGTAGTATAGGCGTTAAAATGTTTTCCTGATTTACGTTCTTTTTTAACGTTTACAGTTACATAGTTTACCTCTTTATCGAACATTTCCTTAGCTTCTAAGTCTAATATCATGTTGATGTCTCTATGGGTAAAGAATTTATCATTCATTAAAACAGTACCTACACATTTCTTGTTGTTTTTAACACCATTATACCAACTAGCTAAGTTTGCTGTTAATGTAAAAGGCTTTTCAACTGCTAATCTGTAGTTTAAATAGTATGTTTCTGTTTTCTTTTTAAAACTGCTTTCAAAGAATCTTCTATTATAAGTATACTTTTTTCCATACTTTATATTAGGCATAGCAGCTTTTTCTTTTTCAGTTGGAGGAGTAAGTACATCAGAGTCTCCAGATTCAGTCATTTTTTGTAAAAAGAAATCGAAAAAAGCTTCTCTGATTTTAGTCACTCTATCGTCAGCAATATTTTCATCAAAATCTACTTTTATATATTCTTTTTCTACCATATGATCTATGACGCTACGTACTTCATCATAAGATCTACTTTTTACTTCTGTTCTTTTACCAAAAAGAGCATCAGCAATGCCTCCAAAAAGACCACCTCTTTTTTTCTTTCCTCTTACTTCTTCGTATTTTGCATAATCTCTTTCGAAATGCTTTTTAACTTCACTCCAATTTACGATTACTCTTCCTTTAGCAGCAGGAATTCGAGTGGTGTATTTAAATCCCATTTCAATAGATAGATCTGTAATTGATCTTGTTTTTTCGAATGTTGCTGCTAACAATTGAGCACCATTAGCACTAAGGTTAGAAGCTACTGCTACTTTTGATCCTGGTAATACAGGAGCGCTTAATGATTGTACTACAGAAGGCGCTAATTTACCATCAGTTAGCGTCGCCGAAATAATTCGTAATGATTTGTCTCCATCAGGTTTAACATCTAAAGCTCCTTTTAATTTACTTTTCTTTCTAGCTCCTTGTTCTCCTTTAGCTAAAATTTGTTCTACTTCTTTTTGTTGTTTTGGTGTTAATCCCCATTCCATTAGCATATGTAATAAAGCACCACCAATACCACCATTAGCTTCTTTTTCTTCTGTGATATATTTTAAGAATAAAAATTCTGGAGTTTTATCAGGCTTAGCTCCTAATCGTAATGAAACAGGTAGGTAATAGTAATTTTTAGATTTCCTGTCAGATAAACTAGATGCTTCTCCATAAAGCACTACTTGAGTTCCGTCTTTGAGTGTAAGACTTAGTTTGTTCGTATCGTCAACAATTTGCGCATCGGACGATGTAAAGTTGATGAGTAGGTAAAGTAAAATTACCCCTTTTAGTACATGTTTAATTTTTGTTTTCATGATTTAGTTATTTAGTAATTCGAATAAATTTGTTTTTAATTGATAGTTTTCATCATAAATTCCCGCTCTATGTTTTCCTTTAAATTTTATGATGAAATTCATGGATAGGAAGAGTGTTTTTAAATCTTCAGTGTTGTCTGCAATAGCAGTTTTTAAAGTCTCAGTATCGTTATGATCGAGTTTAAAAGAACATGCAGTTTTTGAATTGGAAAAAGTAGGTACTCGACCAATAGCGGTAGCTGATTCACTCAATATATCTACTAATGGTGAGCTTCCTATGATCTGAAGTGTGTTGTATGTGTTATCTAATTCAGGTACTATTGATCCCATGAATCGAGCATCTTCACCTACAATTTTTTCTAAAGCGGTTTGCACTTCTTTTCTTTGAGATAAAGAAAGTCCCCAAGACATTAAAAAATGGAGTATACCACTTTGGCTGCCACCTCTATCACTATAGGTTAGAAACGAAAATTCAGGTTCTTTTTTTTGATTAACAGAGAATTTTAAATGAGAAGGTAGACTGTAATATTCGTCTGATACTTCATCAAAACTACCTGCTTTTTTAAAAACTTTTAGTTGAGTACTATCCGATAGCACTATAGAAAATTCTTTTCTAGCATCCAGTACTTGTGCATTGCTTCCCAAATACAACAATATGAGTAGTATTTGGATTGAATAGTGTATAAAAGATTTCATAATATTTAGTTTTGTTCTGGTATTTCGTCAATGAATAATAGACCATATTCGTCCGTTCCGTTTTTACGTATAGGTGCTTGGTTTTTGATATACCAAGTAATACTGTAATCCACCTTGTCTGATCCTTTGGGTAAAGTGATTTCAAAGAATTTATCATCAATTCCTCTTTTTGGATACACGGTAAGATGTTTTGATTTTGCTTCTCCAAAAAAGTCGTAGTTAATCTTTACGGCAACAGCTCTTACATTTCTAGACTCAAGGAGTTCCAAATCTCCAGAAAGCTCAATTTTTCTTCTTTGAAAAGGAGTGTACAGGTTAATCATAGAAGCAGATTCTGTTTTCCAATCTTCAGAGAATGTACCACCACCTATAAATTTCCAAATGGTTTTATATTCATAGTTGAGCCATTCATCTTGATTTGTATCACCATGATTTAGGTAAGACATAGCGATCTTTCCATTAGAATCTTTGTAGGTGTTTTTGGTTAATAAAACTTCTTTTAGGGTAGCATCTCCAGCTTCATGTTTTTTATTCAGCTTTACGGTAACACTATTCAACATTTTGTCGAATTCTTTTTCTATGGTACCATCTACACCTACATATACATCTCTTTGTTGAAAAGCGGGATCCCAAAGTGGAACATCTTTAAAAATTTGTTCATTATCTCCATACTTTTTATAAAGATTACCAGCATTAAAAGTGATGTAATGATTTCTATGAACTAAACTTCGTCCTTTAAAAACCATATTACTTTTTCCAGTAGTACGATGTTCTTTATATTGATACCCTACATTTAGTCCAAAGCCTGTAGTATTTCTACTTCCCATAGCTCCATTAGCACCAATTAAAGATCCTATAGCATCTTCCAATCCACCTCTATGTTCCTCAGGGACTTGTTCTAATGGTGTAGGTTTAAACATTAATTCCAATAGTTTGTTGTAAACTGTTTGGACCAAACTCTCCATAGATTCACTTTTACCTACACTAGTGAACTTTATAGCATTGTCTTTTCTAAGTTTATCAAATCCAAAACCTACATCAGCTCCCACAAAATAGACGCTACCTCCTGCATCAAAAGCATGACTTTTCTTAACTTCAGACCAGTCAATTTCTAACTCAGCCTCATAATTTTCGGTTAAACCGGAGAAGCCTAATTCAAAAATTAGCGAGACATCCGGTGTAGACATCTTCAAACTTTCTAAGAGAAGTTTAGACTTTACAGGGTCTACATCAAAAGACAATGGAATTTTACTATTTTCTATAATAGGTGCAGTGCCTGTACCAAGAATTGATTTTTTAGATGCTCCAGACGCAGGGTTTAAAATAGAAGAAACTAAAGTGTATTTACCAGAGTCAAAAACAATAGGTCCTTCAACTGTAATTTCATCGTTTTCAAATTTTTTCTTTAAAAACCGCTCTGCATTTGTGATCAATTCTTGTGGTGTATCGTATAACACTAAGAAATTAAGAATACCGCCACCTCCAGCTTCTGTAATGGTTTTAGAATTATTATCAGAAGGTTTTTCTGTAATATATCGTAGAAAAGAAAACTCTGGAATACTATCATTCTGTAATGATAATCTAGCTCTTTGAGGTAGGTATCTATAACTATTTTCTTTTTTATGAATAGGAAAACACCATAGTCCATCTGCATTTACGCCTTTATCGATTAGAATTGATTGTGCGTTTAAACCCAAGCAGCAACCGATAAGCATAACTAATATTATGTTGTTTTTTAGATTTTTCATGATCAAAATGTTATGCAGTTATCTATTCTTCTAAAGGAGGCATTAGAAATAAATAATCACTTTCTAAAGATTTCAGCGGTTGTTGATTGGCTCCATTTTTTCCATACCAACTTACCTGATAAGCAACAGGTTCTTCTTTATCGTGATATAAATTGATTTTAGAAGTGCTCTCCGCATCATTTTTACGAAGAACCACGGTGCCTTGTGGATTTGGTTGACCATTGAGAATAGTGAAGAATCGAACAGAGCAAGCTTGGATATTAGCTTCTTTAAAGAAGGTTCTGTCAGCATCAATTTGTACAATTCGTTTTTTGAAAGGTGGAGTTAAAGCAATAGAAGCATCATTGGCTTTCATCCAATTGTCTTTTCCTTTTGGTAATTGTATCGATTTATTATCGCCTTTTAAATTCCAACGTACTTGATATTGATAATCTAACCAATCAACCTCTTTAATTCCTAATCGAGGATAAAAAATGTTTTTATAGTCTTTACCAGCGTCTAAATCGGAACGTTTGATTACAATATCTCTGGTTACATCATTATGATCTTCTCCATAATGCTTTTTGAAACTAACAGATACTGAATTTAATATTTCGCTGAAAGTGTCGATATATTCACCATCCAATTGAAAGATGATTTCTCGTTTTAAAAAGTCGGTATCTTCTAAATTAACTACTCTAAAATATTTATCTTTACTAGTGGGATCTTCCTTAAATACTTCATATAATCCACTAATATTTCCTGAAGAGTATACAGGTACTTTAATCGTTGTAGATTTACTTAAGTTTAAGTAGAATTTATTGACTTTAATATCTGTTCGCTTCTTCAATACAAACTGATTGTCAGTCACATATTTTTCATCTCTGGCTCCTCCAAAGATTCTACTAAAGAACCCTCTTTTTCGTCTTCCTAAAAGTTGTCCTTGTTCTACAGCTGTTTCTTTTTCTGGTTGTTTTGCCCAACCCATTTCAGCATCAAACATTAATTCAATGAGTTTATCAGTAACTAGAGTAAGAATACTGCTCATATCGTCTGTTTTAATCCCTAAACCACTTGATCTATCAAAAACATCAATATCTAGTTTCTGATCTTGTACCATTTCATCAGTAATCTTGCGCATTTGTCTTTTTGTATATCCTTGTTGATTACTGTATACTTTACTGTAATGATCATAAATGGTTGACATGTCTGCAGAAACTACAGCATTATATCCTTTTACTTTTGCTTCATAAAATCCACTTACAACTACTGAAATATCAGAAGTTTTTCCTTGTAACGATTCCCATAATAAAGTGGCACCTTCTTGATTTAGTTTTGCGGCAATAGCAGCTTTAGAATTTTTGTACAGCGGTGCATGTCCAGAGGTAATTACGTTTTGAGTGAAAGGGTTTTTACCATCGACATTATTAAGGATAGAAGAAACTATTTTAAAGCTAGCTATTCCATCTTCGCCATCTTTTAAAGCTTGCTTCATAGGTACAGGTCCTGCTATTTTTGCACCTCCTTTTTTTTCTTGAAGTTCCTTTTCTAGATCTTTTAATACTTCTTTAGGAAGATCAAATTGAATTAATGTATGGAAAAGTCCACCACTTGCATTACCTTCTTGACCAATGTATTTCATACACATTAATTCAAAATCCCCATCCTCTTTAGTGGCTAATCGAGGATAGTCTGGTATATAATAATAAGTATCTGGTTTATTACTGTCTTGTAATAATTGAATACCATTAATTAGTAATCGGCCTTCATCATAATTCACCTGAGCTGTAATACAGAAAGGTATTAGTAGCATCAATATGACTGCATAATAGCGTTTTGTTAGTTTTAGATTTTTCATGATAATAAAAGTTTTGTCAAAACTAATTCCTTGCTATGTAGATATTTGGGGCAGAATTCTTGGTTTTATAAAAGTGATTTGCTGTTTTTTTAAGACTAATATTTCACTTTTAAATGAACAGGAAAAAACCTTAAAAGGTTAAGAGAAAATAACTTTATAAAATATTTAAAAGCCTTTATTTATATGTTGAAAAAGTAAGAATTCATTTATTATTTTTGCCTAATGTTTTTACGTACTAAGCATACATTTTTTTTAGAAAATCCAGCAGATTTTAAACAACGATTGTTGAAATGGGGAGAACAATTTGAAACTGCTACTTTTTTAGATAGTAATAATTACCATCAACAATACTCTAATTTTGATTGTGCATTAGCTATCGAAGAATTTACATCTATTAAAACAGATCATTTTGATGCTTTTGAAAAGCTAAAAGAATACCAGTCATACACAAATGATTATATTTTTGGCTATTTATCTTATGATGTAAAGAATGATGTAGAAAGATTATCATCAAACAACTTTGATGGATTAGGGTTTCCTGATGTCTATTTTTTTCAACCTCAGAAAATTATATTCATTAAGGATAATAAAGCTGAATTTCACTACTTAAGAGCTTTTGATGATGAGTTTGAAGAAGATTTCGAATCTATTCTAGCTATTACTACTGTAAAGTCATATTCGGAAGAAACTGAAAATTCTACTCTTAAAATTAAGCTTAGAATACATAAGGATGAGTATTTTAATAAGTTAGGTAAGGTGCTAAGCCACATTCAAAGAGGTGATATTTATGAAGCAAATTTTTGTCAAGAGTTTTATGCTGAAAATGTACATATCAATCCTTTGGATACATATATACATTTAAATGAAATTTCAGAACCTCCTTTTGCTACATTTTTTAAACATGAAGAACTGTATTTATTGTCGGCTTCACCTGAACGTTATATAAGAAAAGAAGGGGCAAAAATTATTTCACAACCAATTAAAGGAACAGCAAAACGATTGGTAAACACGATAGATGATAATAAGATAGCTTTTGACTTGGCTAGAGATGAAAAAGAACGATCAGAAAATGTAATGATTGTAGATTTAGTTAGAAATGATTTGTCTAGAATAGCAAAAAAAACATCAGTTAGAGTGGAAGAGTTATGTAAAGTCTATTCTTTCAAACAAGTTCATCAAATGATTTCTACAATAATTGCTGAAGTAGAAGATACTGTTCACCCAGTAGATGTAATACGAGAAACTTTCCCCATGGGAAGTATGACTGGTGCACCTAAAGTTTCAGCAATGAAAATTATTGAAGATTTAGAAGAAACAAAAAGAGGTTTATATTCTGGTGCGTTTGGATATTTTACACCAGAAGGTGATTTTGATTTTAATGTGGTAATCCGAAGTATTTTATACAACTCAGAAAAAAAATATGTATCTTTTTCTGTTGGTGGCGCTATTACAGCAAAGTCAGTTCCAGAAAAGGAATATGAGGAATGCTTACTAAAAGCTAAAGCCATGAAGCATGTTCTAACGTATAAAAACAGATAAGTAATGACGCATAATACACTCACATTTAATCACAATAACACTGTTTTTTTTGGTCAATATTGGCAACCAACTCAAATAAAAGCAGTAGTTATTATTTTACATGGTCTTGGAGAACATTCAGGTAGATTTACAGAAGTTGCTACTACTCTTGTATCTAATAATTTTGGAGTAATTGCTTTTGATCATTATGGACATGGCAAAACAACAGGTAAGAGAGGGCATAATCCAGGTTATGAGTATGTTTTAGATAGTGTTAGTCAGTTTATTGAAAAGAGTAAAGAGATTTTTGGAAAGCATTCTATGTTTCTATACGGACACTCTATGGGAGGAAATGCTGTTATAAATTATATACTCTCTAGAGAAAATGAACTAAAAGGAGCATTGGTAACAAGCGCATTTTTAAGATTAGCTTTTGAACCACCAAAATGGAAATTATCTTTGGGAAAAGTTATCCAGAAAATAGCACCTTCAGTTACACTTGATAATGAAGTTGATCCAAATTTTATCTCTAGAGAAGAAAAAGAAGTAGAAACCTATAAAAACGACCCTCTAATCCATAGTAAAGTGAGTCCTAATTTTTCATTAGCATTTATGGAAAAAGGTGAGTGGGCTATAGCAAACGCACATCATAATAAAAAGCCAATTCTACTATTGCATGGTACAGGAGATAAACTAATTAGTTATAAAGGAAGTACAGCTTTTGCAGAGAATTGCGAAAGTGCGACAATTAAGTTATATGACGAAGCTTACCATGAATTACATAACGATTTATGTAGAGTAGAAGTAAAAGAAGATATTGTGAATTGGTTAAATCAACAATTATAGTTTAATATGCTCACTGATCTTAAAGGTCATATTAAGGAAAAATTACCATTTTTAATAAAGAAAAAGTTATTAGTGGCCGTTTCAGGAGGGGTTGATAGTATTGTATTATCTCATCTGTTGTATACTTTAAATTTTGAAGTGTCTTTAGCTCATTGTAATTTTAAACTTAGAGGAAAAGATAGTGATGAAGATGAAGATTTTGTGAAATCTTTCGCTAAGAAATTAGGAATAGATAGTTTTACTATATCTTTTGATACTAAAAATTATGCTTTAGAAAACAAATTGTCTACACAAATTGCGGCTAGAGAACTGAGGTATGAATGGTTTGATTGTTTAGTAATTGAAAATGATTTTGATTACATCGTTACAGCTCATCATGCGGATGATAATCTAGAAACCTTTTTAATTAATTTGACGAGAGGAACTGGTTTAGATGGACTAATTGGTATTCCTGAAGTCAACGGAAAAATAGTTCGTCCATTATTAACTTTTTCTAGAGAAGACATTTTAAAGTATGCAAAAGAACATAGTATAGAGTGGCGAGAAGATTATACAAATCAAGAAGTAAAATATGTTAGAAATAAAATCAGGCATCAAATTGTTCCTGTGTTAAAAGAAATAAATCCCAATATTTTAAAAACCTTTGATAAGGTTTCAGGATTTTTAAGTGAAAGTAAGCAGATAATTGACGATAGAATTGAAGAAGTAAGTGCTAAAATCCTTGAAAAAGAAGAAGAAATCTATAAAATTGATATCGCTAAAGTGTTAAAATTATCGAACTCAAAAGCGTATCTATACCAAGTGTTAAAAGACTTTGGATTTACAGAATGGACCAATGTTTCTGATTTATTACAAGCTGAAACAGGAAAGTTTATAGAGTCAAAAACACATGTATTGCTCAGGAATAGAGAGAGTTTGCTTGTTTTGGATAAAGAAAAAGAGGCAAATACAACTGACAGGTTTGAAATAGGTCTTGGTCGAAATAAAATAGACATTCATACTACGATTCATGTAGAAAAATACCTGAAAACACAAGTACTGTCTAAAAAATGTATTTTAGTTAACAAAAATTTAGTAACTTTCCCGATGATTTTAAGGAAATGGGAGGAAGGTGATTTTTTCTATCCTACGGGAATGAAAGGGAAGAAAAAGGTAAGTAAGTTTTTTAAAGACGAGAAAATGTCAAAGTTTAGCAAAGAGAAAACTTGGTTATTATGCACCCAACAAAACCAGGTCGTTTGGATAGTTGGTAAAAGACAAGATAGACGATTTGTTCCTACAGATTTAGACAGTAATATTATAAAAGTAAATATATAAAATAACCCCAATCACAATGAAAAGAGTTTTTACATTATTTTTATTCATTATAGGATTCGCTTTTTCGGTTCATGCACAAGATGATCCTGTTGAAGTGGAAACATCTGTAAAGAAGATATCAGATACAGAATATGATTTGATATTTAATGTTTACATAGATGATGATTGGCATTTATACTCTCAGTATAATCCAAAAGATGCATCATTACCAATGACAATCAAACCTTCTGAAGGAGAATCAGGATATACGTTAGAAGGAAAAGCACAAGAGAGCGAAACAACTACCGAGTTTAGTGAAATTTGGGGAGTAGATGAAATTTTCTTTGTAGAAGAAGCTGTATTAACGCAACGTATTAAATTAGAAGACCCTAGTATCCGTCAAGTATCACTAAATATTGATGCACAAGTTTGTAAAGAGTTTTGTTTACCATATGATGATGATTTTACATTTTCATTAGATGGGGGAGAAGTAGTTAATGAGGTAGCTACTATTGATGAAGGCAGCCAAAAAATGGTTAACTCATTAAATTTAAACTTAAAAAATTCGGAACTTTTAGAATTAAATCTAGGAGAAGACGCTGGAGGAGAAGACAATAAAGGTAATTTATTAAATATATTTTTACTTGGGTTTTTAGGAGGATTAATAGCGTTTTTAACTCCTTGTGTATTCCCATTAATACCTTTAACAGTATCTTTCTTTACTAAGCAATCACAAAAAAAATCAAAGGGTATAACAAACTCTATATTATATGGTTTCTTTATTGCTGCAATTTATGTTGCATTGAGTTTACCTTTCCACTTTGCTGATAGTTTAGATCCAGAGATATTAAATACTATTTCAACAAATATGTGGTTGAACATATTCTTCTTTATAGTATTAGTGTTCTTTGCAGGATCTTTCTTCGGTTTTTATACGATCACATTACCAAGTTCATGGAGTAATAAAACAGACAGTGCTTCTGGAATAGGAGGTATTTTAGGTATTTTCTTCATGGCAGTTACTTTAGCCATTGTATCTTTCTCTTGTACAGGTCCAATTTTAGGATCTTTATTAGCAGGTTCATTAACTTCTGATGGAGGACCTATGCAATTAACAGCAGGTATGGGTGGTTTTGGTGTAGCTTTAGCTTTACCATTTGCATTCTTCGCATTATTCCCTAACTTATTATCATCATTACCAAAATCTGGTTTCTGGATGAAGGCAGTAACTGTAATGTTAGGTTTTATTGAATTAGCGTTAGCATTCAAATTCTTATCAAATGCAGATCTAGTAGGTCAGTGGAACGTATTAAAAAGAGAAATCTTTATTGGTATTTGGTTACTAATTACTATACTGGCAGCATTATTTATGTTTGGAGTAATTAAGTTCCCAGGTGGAGAAAAAATAAGAAGAGTATCTGGTATGAGAATTGTCTTAGGATTATTAGTACTTGGTTTCGCTGTGTATTTAGCTCCAGGGGTTATGAAGAAGCCTGTTTGGAATCAAAGTTTGTTGAGTGGTTTCCCACCTCCACAGTTTTATAGTATTTACAATCAAGAAAGTGATAAGTGTCCTTTAGCTTTGAATTGTTTTAAAGATTTTGATGAAGGTATAGCATATGCTAAATCAGTGAATAAACCAGTATTATTAGACTTTACAGGTTGGGCATGTGTAAACTGTCGTAAGATGGAAGAAAATGTTTGGAGTGAGAACAATATCTATGCAACATTAAAAGATGACTATGTATTAATTTCTCTTTATGTTGATGATAATGAAAATACATTACCACCAGAAAAACAATTTGATTTTGTAAAGCCTAGTGGTAAAATCAAGAAAATTAGAACATATGGTGAAAAGTGGGCTACATTACAATCTGTAAACTTTAAAAATGCTTCACAACCTTATTATGTTCAAATGACTGCTGATATGGAGTTATTAAACTCTCCACAACAGTATACTGATAAGTTAACATATTATAACTGGTTAAAAGACGGTTTAAAACGTTTTAAGCAGTAAGACAATATAATTTCAAATAAAAAAAGGAACGCTTTAGCGTTCCTTTTTTTATTCATTAAAGAGTAGATACATCAAGTCTATTTAAAATTTGAAATATATTCCTTTCAAATATTCCGATTGTATACCTTAGAGGATCTTACTATCTAAAAGACCAATTTTTATAATTGGTACTTGATTCTAGCTTTTTTTCTAAACCATCAGGTAAATTATAAAAGAAATCGATACCTGTTTTTTCTTCTAATTCATCTATTGAAACCACAAATTCATACAATGGTTTCTTACTTTCTTTATGGGGTATTAAGAATGCTATAGCTTTAATTTCAGGTTGCTTATAATCCAACAAAACTTTATAAAAAGCATTAGGAACAGAGACCTTCTCTTTACCTATAATACGTAGTTTTTTATTATTCTCTAAAACCCCTCCAGTAACTACATACAATTGATTGTATTTTTTCGCCCAATAACGTGTTTTCTGTTCCAATTTGTTCCATATTCCAGAATTAAAATCATGCTTTTGAGGTGAGATATTAGAAGTATAAAAAGTTTCATCAAATGCCTCTTTAGAGAATTTTCTATCTCCAGCAGGGCATAAATGACCTCTATCGTAACCCGATTTTTTATAATTCCTCCAATGGGCTGATTTTGTTTGTACTTTAGGATCTTCGATAAAAAATGGACGTTTAAAATTAGTATGTGCTATATCATTTTTATCCAATACATATGCTACCCATTCAGCTTGTTCATGTTGCTCGCTATAAGAGAGAGTATAATATTGATGTTGTACAATTTGTTTAGTAGTAGATGTAGGTAAATAGTTAAAAGAGTTTACATCTTTTATAGTATTATCTTTTTGCTGTTTATGAGTTTCTTTATTAGTAGCGTTATCACGTCTGTCTAAATAATACTTATAAACTAAAACTGCGCTTAATAATAGCGCAGCAATGATTCTTTTTTTATTCACTTTTTAATGGTATTTCTTTAAAATCTTCTGTTCTTTCGGCATCTTTAAAAATGTGCTGAAATTTAGTAGGAGGAACGGTAAGTTTTCTTTTAGCCAAATCTAACCATGCTCCGTAAACATTAATAACAGCCGAGAGTTTTCCTTGACTATTAAAAACTTCGTGTTGAATTTTCCAACGTTCTCCTTTTTCTGATAACCCAGTAATTTTAAGATTAACAGAAATATCTTCGCCTAAATGTATTTCTTTTAAAAATTTTGTATTCTCTTCAAATAAAATTGGTCCTACTTTTTCTTTGGTAAAGTCATGAATAGTTATCCCAAATTTATTAAAAAAACGTAAACGTGACTCTGCGGCGTAATCATTATAAGCTGTATGGCGCATGTGTATATTGGCATCAAAATCTGCCCATCTAGTAGTAAACTGTACTGTAAAATTCATGTGATATTTTTAAAAGAAGCGAAAGTACAAACTTAACTTTTCACATCCAATGCATCTCTAAGTGAATTTCCTAATAGCATAAAGGCCATTACTAAACTCATAATTGCCAAACCAGGAATAATTGCTAAAAACGGTTTACCAAGTATAATATAGTTATAATGGTTTTTAATCATTGAACCCCATGATGGGGTAGGAGGTTGAGCTCCAATACCTAAAAAACTTAGACCACTTTCTATAAGTATAGCAGCAGCAAAATTAGCAGCAGAAATAACAATTAAGGGCGCTAAAATATTAGGGAGTATATGTTTAAAGATAATTCTAAAATCTGAAAATCCTAATACTTTAGCCGCTTCAACATATTGTTCTTGTTTAGCACTTATAACCTGACCTCTAACAACTCTAGCAACTTCAACCCACATGGTTAATCCTACTGCGATAAAAACTTGCCAAAAACCTTTACCCAGTATTAATACAAAAGCGATTACTAGTAATAATGTGGGAATAGACCAAGTAATATTAATAATCCACATGATGAAAGTGTCTATTCTTTTTCCATAGTACCCAGCTAATGCTCCTATTGGAATTCCTATGAGTAAAGAAATAAAAACAGCAATAAAGCCTATAAAGAATGAAATTCTAGCCCCTATTAGTAATCTACTTAATAAATCTCTTCCATATTTATCTGTACCAAAATAAAAAGTTTTGGTTGTGATGTAATTTTCAGGTTTAAAATTAAATATTGAAAGATCTATCTCTTTTTTTAAACCGTCTGAAAGTTGTGTGTACCCAAGTTTTTGATCATTTTGGGTATAGGATTTTATTGGGATTTCGTTGTAATGAATTTTTGCACCTCTAAGAAAGGTCTCAATCCAAGAATTTTCAGAAACGTCTTCAATTGGAACTTTTAGCATTAATGTAGAAAAACCAGGAGATTTAGAATGAATTTCTAAATGCATTTGATTGGCAGAATTACTATTATCAGGAGCTAATACATAACAGAATAAAGCTACAATACCACAAAAAATGATATAGGATAGACTAAAAATGCCTACTTTATTGTGTCTTATACTATTTTTCATGTTTAGTATTCAGATTTACTATATCTAGGCTAGAAGGGTTTTCAAAGATTTCTAAATTGAAAAATCGTACACTAGCAAAAATATGATCAAAAATATCAGCCATAACTCTTTCATATTTTACCCATTCTTTTTCACTACTAAAAGCATAAATTTCTAAAGGAATTCCGTTTGGAGTTGGTGCTAATTGACGACTCATAAAAAGTAAATCTTGATTGATATTTTGATGACGTTTTAGATAAATATCAATGTATTTTCTGAACATACCGAAATTGGTAAGATTTCTTCCGTTAATAAGTAAAGATTTGTCAATATTATTCTTAGTATTAAAAGCATTTACCTCATTAGATCTTTCAATAACATAATTAGTAATGAGTTCAATTTTTTTGTATTCGTTTATTTCTTCTTCAGTTAAAAAGTGAATACTATTAATTTTAAAAGAAATAGCTCTTTTTATTCTTCTCCCTTCTGAATTACTCATTGCTCTCCAGTTTTTAAATGAATCAGAGATCAAAGAGTAGGTAGGAATACTGGTAATGGTATTATCAAAGTTTTTTACTACAACAGAGGTAAGATTAATTTCTATAACGTTTCCATCAGCACCATATTTTTCCATTGTTATCCAATCTTGAAGTCTTACAGTATCATATACTGAGATTTGAATACTAGCGACAAATCCTAATATGGTATCCTTAAAAATAAGAAGTAAAACAGCAGAAAAAGCACCTAGTGTGGTAAAAAAGCGCAGTAAAGGTTTTCCTGTAATAATAGAGAATGAAACAACTAAAGCTATAATCCATAAAATAATCATGAATATTTGGACATAACTTTCCAAAGGTTTATCCTTAAAAGCAATAAGTGTACGTAAAAAGTCCTTTATACTTTGAAGTATACTTTTTACTAACCAAACTATGCTAATGAGGATTAATAAATTCACAAAACGATGTGAATATTCTAAAAGTTGAGGAAAATCGATTAGTAAAAAGTCCAAAGACCCATAAATAATAAAGAAAATTAAAACTCTTGAAAGAGATAAAAAGAAGGCATTATGAATTAAAATATTATCAAATTCTGTCTTGGTTTTATTAGCTATTTTTCTAATGAGTTTACTTCCATAATATTTAATAATCTTGAACAAGATAAAACCCAAAAAAGCTATAATTAATAAGTTGCATATTACATTGAAGTATATTGCCAATTCATGAGATACTCCAAGTTGTTCTTTTAAAAAATGGTAAAAAAACTTATTCATAAGTTTGAAGCTATTTTTTTAAATATTTTGAATTTCTTCTCCAGGTTTTAAGTTGAATTGTTTTCTAAACAGGTATACAAACCCATATAAAAAAGGTGTATCTAACGCAGCAATAAGAATTTTAAACAATACTCCACTGATTAATAAACCTAAAAATTTATCCCACTGAATAATTCCAAAAGAACATAAAAGGAGTAGTACGGTTAAAGTATCTATGAATTGAGAAGTAAATGTTGAAAAGTTATTACGTAACCATAAATATTTGCCTTTAGTAAGGTTTTTCCAAAAATGATATACTTTAATATCTATAAACTGAGCAAATAAATAAGCCATCATTGAAGCTAAAACAGCGAGTGGTGTAGCACCAAAAACAAGATTAAATGTTTCATCATTAACTGGAGACCATGGTGTAGCGGGTGCATAATTACCAATAAAAATTATTCCTAATGAAAAAAGAGAGGCAAAAATTCCTGCTACTACTACTTGATTAGCCTTTTTCTGTCCATAGATTTCAGATAAAATATCCGTAATTAAAAAGGTTATTGGATAGGGTAATAGACCAACTGAAACTTCAAATAATTTTACTCCAAATAGCTCCATGTCAAAAGGATACCAATAAAAGAACTTTTGAAAAATTAGATTCGAAGCAACTAGAGAAGCAATAAATAATGCGGCTAAAATTAAATATATATTCTGAGCGAGAGCCCTATTTTTACTAGTCATACAACGAAAATAACAAAATTAAAATTGATTATGTTTGCAATGTTAAACAAATGATTAAAATAGATTTATGAAAGCATATATTTTTCCTGGACAGGGAGCACAATTTACAGGAATGGGATTAGACCTGTACGAAAAGTATTCGTTAGCTCAAGAACTTTTTGAAAAGGCGAATTCTATTTTAGGGTTCAGTATTACAGACATAATGTTTGAAGGTACAGCTGAAGAGTTAAAACAAACAAAAGTTACACAGCCAGCTATTTTTTTACACTCTGTAATTTTAGCTAACGTACTTGGAGAAGATTTTAAACCTGAAATGGTAGCAGGACATTCTTTAGGTGAGTTATCAGCATTAGTAGCCAATAATGTTTTATCTTTTGAAGATGGGCTAAAGCTAGTTTCTAAAAGAGCTTTAGCTATGCAAAAAGCTTGTGAAATGCAAGAATCTACTATGGCAGCAGTACTTGGTTTAGAAGATGAAGTTGTAGAAGAAGTTTGTAGCTCAATAGAAGGTGTAGTAGTAGCTGCTAATTATAATTGTCCTGGTCAATTGGTTATATCAGGAGAGATATCGGCAATAAATGAGGCTTGTGAAGCATTAAAAGAAAAGGGAGCTAAGAGAGCTTTAGTTTTACCAGTTGGTGGAGCTTTCCATTCTCCATTAATGGAACCAGCTAGAGAAGAATTAGCAAAAGCAATTGAAGAAACTAATTTTAATACGCCTAGTTGTCCTGTATATCAAAATGTAGTAGCAAAAGCGGTGACAGATCCTGAAGAAATTAAAACAAATTTAATTGCTCAATTGACTGCACCAGTAAAATGGACACAATGTGTTCAAGCAATGATAACTGATGGGGCTACTGAGTTTGTAGAAGTTGGACCAGGAAAGGTTTTACAAGGATTAATGAGAAAGATTGATAGAAGTGTTACTGCTTCTGGAGTTACTCTAGAATAATAAATTAAAGAGCTCGCGTAAAGCGAGCTCTTTTGATATTTAGTGTACTAAAGCAAATTTTTTGAAAGGCTCATCTACCTCGGTATTTGCAATATGATTCACATAATTGCTGATTACTTTTTGAGATAAACCTAAAATGATTTCTAGAACATGTTTTTCGTTATAACCTGCTTCGTAAAAAGAAGTCAATTCCTCATCAGAAATATTTCCTCTGTTTCTTACTAATGTTAATGTAGTATCATGTAGTGCCTGTAATTTAGCATTTGGCATAGCTGCTTTATTTCTTAAAGCCTCAATTAATTGATCATCTACTTTCATCATATGCGCAATAGCAGTATGAGCTGGAACACAATAATGACATTCGTGTTCTACATTTATAGTTTGCCAAACTACAGTTAATTCTTCAGCATTAAATGATGTTTGAGTAGAAAATAATTCATGTAGTTTTTTATAACCTTCCAAAATAGCTGGAGATTCAGCTAATACTCCATGTAAGTTTGGAAGCATTCCAAAAGCTTTTACAGATTCTTCTAATTGTTTTTTGCTGCCTTCAGGAGCAGATTCAATAGTGTGGATTTTTAATGTACTCATAATATATAAATTGATCGATTTTAATAACTAAACAATCGTTTAGTTATGGGTTAAAAAAAATTTTATTTAAAAATATTCTCTATATAAATATCTAATTGAGATTTGGTAAATACTCTACTAGCTGAAGCTAAACCATACATAGATATGATGAGATAGTCAGCTTTTTCTTGGATTTCTACTTCAGATAAACTATTCATTTGTCTTACATTATTTTCAAATAAAGTTCTAATATGACTAGTGAAATCAGTTAGTTGTTTTTTTATAGTAGGATCTGAATCTTCATTAAGTTCATTTGCTGTATTGGTAATTAGACATCCTCTAACAAACTTACTTTTATCCTTAGAGAATTCTAAGAAGTCATAAAAATATTGTTTAACTCCTTCAACACCATTATTAGATTGCTCAAGTTTAACAGTAATCTCACTTAGTTTACGTTTATACGCTTTTATACTTTCTAGAAAAACACCTGTTTTACTACCAAAGCTAGCATATATAGAAAATTTATTAATACCCATTTCAGCCTCTAATTGCTGCATTGAAGTACATTCATAGCCATTTCTCCAAAACAAATGCATTGCTTTGTCTATAACTTCAGATTCTATGTATGCTTTTTTTCTAGCCATAATTACGATACAAAACTAAACAATCGTTTAGAAATATAAAAATAGTTAACTAAATTTTAATAGTTCCTTGATTTTTATCTTAAATATTTGTTGGAATATAATTTCTGTAAATATTTTGTCGAGGATCTATCATTGACATCTTTTTTAAACACTGAAAAATAAATATTTATATAATATTCAAAATGATCTATATATTTCCTCTCCTTTGCCTTGATGCAAAGGAGCAAAAATCAAGACTGAAATGATAAGAATTTAAAAAATACTACGGTATCTCCAGCCACAGATGAAAAGAACTCGCTACCGCTCAAACAGCTTTTCATCTTTCAGCCAATGCTGCTACCTTGATTTTTACAAATTCTTATCAATAGGTCATTTTTTTAGTAACATGTCATTACAACCGTTTCTCAAATTTTTTGTTGAGGGTTTCGAACTGACATATGCGAAAAAATTAATTGTAAATCGTATTAAAGATTTTGTAATGTGATTTACAACTAAAAACTTCGCATATTAATTGTGTAAATTAAAAATAATTCAACCAATTTATACGAAGTTTTTAATCATAGATCGTGTCAAAATGAGAAAGTAAATTTTATTGTTTTTCTTGCCATTTCCAGGCAGAAAGTAATGCTTCCTCAAGTGTTTTTTCAGTTTTCCAACCTAATTGTTCGTTTGCAATAGTAGTATCAGCATAAGCAGCGGTAACATCACCTTCACGTCTACCTACAATTTTATAATTTAAATTTTGTTGTGTAGTATTTTCAAAGGCTTTTACAATTTCTAACACAGAACTTCCTTTACCTGTACCAACATTAAAAAACTCAAAATTAGTATCGTTTTTCTTCTCAATTAATCTTTGTAAAGCAGCAATGTGAGCTTTGGCCAAGTCAACAACATGAATGTAATCTCTAATAGCCGTACCATCAGGTGTGTCATAATCATCTCCAAAAATAGAAAGTTGTTCTCTAATACCTGCAGCGGTTTGCGTTACATAAGGAATCAAGTTTTGAGGAACTCCAAGAGGCAGTTCACCAATCTTAGCAGTATCATGAGCACCTATTGGATTAAAATAACGTAAAGCAATTGCATTCAATCCGTTTGCTTTACATGTATCTTTTATAATTTCTTCTCCTATTTGTTTGGTGTTTCCATAAGGAGACTCTGCTGGTTTTATAGGTGCATTTTCAGTAATAGGTAATTCATCTGCTTGACCGTAGACAGTACAAGAAGAACTAAAAATAAAATTATCTAATTTTCGATCTCTCATTTCCTGTAACAAGTACACCAAACTACCGATATTATTTTCATAATAATCTAGAGGTTTTTGTACACTTTCTCCTACCGCTTTGAAAGCTGCAAAATGAATGATACCATCAATATGATTTTCACTGAAGAAATGATTCACTTTTTCTTTTACTCTTAGATCAATATTAAAAAAATCTGGCTTTTTACCAGTAATTTCTTGAATACTATCTAAAACTTCAATTTTTGAATTGGATAAATCATCAATAATAACAACATCAAAATTTGCATTCAAAAGCTCAACTACAGTGTGAGAGCCAATAAAACCTAATCCTCCAGTAACTAATATTTTTTTCATAATTTTTATTTAAAATCAGATGTTTTAAGTTGTAAATCTTGTATAATTTTTTCTTTTGTTGGTCTTAGAAAAGCCATGTAAAAAATAAGGCATATTCCAATAAGTATAAGGTCTGGTTTAATAAGTAAAATAATCATACTAGCTCCTTCTAAAATAGCCCAACGAATAATAGAAGCCGTTTGATAAGTGACTAATTTATGCTGTAAAGAAGCTTCTTTTTTTATTGTTTTTATGACATTTTTAAACATAAAATTTCCAGCAAATACTGCGATTATTGGAATAGTTAAAAACGGAACAGAAGAAATATTAAACTCATTGAAATTGAAAAAATTATTCATAACATTTCCTAAAACAAAGTATATCAGAGAAACACCAATTACAAGTGCTATGTGTATAACTTGCATTAGTTTTACTTTCTGATCCATAATTCCTTATTTTAAAAAGTCGTTTACAGTTTTGGTTATAAAAGCCAATTGCTCTTCATCTAATTCAGTATGCATAGGTAATGAGATCACTGTATTGATAAGAGTATTGGTTACTTTAAAATCATCTTCGTTATAACGTTCATTCGTATATGCTTTTTGCTGGTGTAAAGGAACCGGGTAATATATAGCATTAGCAATTCCATTATCTAGTAAATGTTGATGTAATTCATCACGCTTCCCATTTTTAATTTGAAGTGTATATTGATGAAAAACATGGCAATCGCATGAATCACAAATTTGTCCACATGAAGAGCTAGTAGGTGTTTCTATATGTTCATTGTTTGCAAATGCATTATTGTAATACCTAGCAGCATCTCTTCTGGCATTACAATATTCGTCTAACAAAGGAAGTTTAGTTTTTAATACCGCTGCTTGAATACTATCTAAACGAGAATTAACTCCTACTACATCATGATAGTATCTTTTATACATACCGTGGTTTACAATACCTCTGATAGTGTGTGCTAATTCATCATCATTAGTAAAAATAGCGCCACCATCACCATAACAACCTAAATTCTTAGAAGGAAAGAAAGAAGTTGTACCAACATTTCCGATTGTTCCTGCTTTTTTCTTTGTACCATCTTTAAAAGTATAATTAGCACCAATAGCCTGTGCGTTATCTTCAATAACAAACAGATTGTGTTGTGAAGCAATTTCTAAAATAGCTTCCATATTGGCTACCTGTCCAAATAAGTGAACTGGTACAATAGCTTTTGTTTTAGGTGTAATAGCCTTTTTTAAAGCTTCAATATCAATATTAAATGAATCAGGTTCAACATCAATTAAAACTGGAGTTAAGTTTAATAACCCAATAACTTCTACTGTGGCAGCAAAAGTAAAATCAACAGTAATTACTTCATCACCAGGTTGTAATCCAAGTCCCATCATTGCTATTTGCAGCGCGTCTGTTCCGTTAGCACAAGGAATTACATGTTTTACCTTCAAATATTTTTCTAAATCAGCTTGAAAATCTTTAACATAAGGACCATTAATATATGCTGAAGAATTTAAAACTTCTTGTATTGAAGTATCTATAGTTTCTTTTATTTTTTGATATTGACTTTGTAAGTCAACCATATGAATTTTCTTCATAAACCTAGTCAAGTTTGTTTACTCAAAAGTACAAATTTAAAACAGTTATATTTGATAAAATTATGTCCTAATGAAACTATTAAAAAAACTAACTTTTTTCATTGTTATTGTTGCTGCTTTATTACTTGTATGTTTTTGGGTTACTAGCATTATGTTAAAACCTAAATATAGCGGAGAACTTGAACTGCCTAATTTGAAAGAAGAAGTTACTGTGTACTATGATGGAAATGGAGTTCCGCATATTAATGCTCAAGATCAAGAGGATGCTTATAGAGCTTTTGGATATGTGCATGCACAAGATAGATTGTGGCAAATGGAATTGATTCGAAGAATTGCTGCAGGTAGATTGAGCGAAGTATTTGGTGAGACAATGGTTAAAACAGATATGTTTTTTTCGAGTCTAGGAATAGAAGAAGCTGCTAGTAAAACGATTTCAAATTTAGATAAAACATCTAAACAATATAAATTAGCTAAAGCATATTTAGATGGTGTAAATGAATTTATAGAAAATGGTGCTACACCTGTAGAATATTATCTGCTTGGATTAGAAAAAGAAAAGTTTACTGAAAGAGATATGTATAATGTTTTTGGTTATATGTCTTTTAGTTTTGCTTCTGCTCATAAGGTAGATCCTTTTTTGACTGAAGTTCAAAATAAATTAGGAAATAAATATGTAGAAGAACTAGGAATTTCTCCTGAAAAAACTACACTAATGCATAATGCAAGAAATTTAAATACTCAAGCACAGTTTGCTGCAGAAGTGCACAAAATAATGGAAACGCTTCCAGTACCAAGTTTTATGGGAAGTAATTCTTGGGTATTAGGACCAGAAAAAACAAAAAATGGAAAAGTAATATTTGCTAACGATCCTCATATAAGTTCTGCACAACCTGGTGTTTGGTTTCAAAATCACATTAAAACTCCAGATTTTGAGATGTACGGTTTTAATTTAGCTTTATCACCTTTTCCTTTATTAGGGCACAATACAGCATATGCGTATGGTTTAACAATGTTACAAAATGATGATATCGATTTTTATATTGAAGAAAATAACCCTAATAATGATCTTGAATATAAAACCTCAGAAGGGTTTTTAAAATATGAGCTTAGAAATAAAACAATAAAAGTTAAAAATGGAGAAGATACTTCATATCAAATAAGGGTAAGTAAGCATGGTCCAATAGTTAATGATGTTATAAATCAAATAGAATCTACTAAACCTATTGCAATGCAATGGGCTTATACGCAATTACCAAATGACTTATTAGATGTTTCTTATGGATTGTCTCATGCCACTTCACTTTTAGGTTTTAGAAATACAGTTTCTAAGATTCATGCACCAGGATTAAATGTTATGTACGGAGATGCCAAGGATAACATAGCTTGGTTTGCTTCAGCAAAATTATATAAACATAGAGATAGTTTAAATACAAAATTGTTCTTGGATGGAGCTTCAGGAAAGGATGAAATCATAGGTTATCATGATTTTTCAGAAAATCCACAGGCTATAAATCCTGAATGGAATTTTGTGTATTCTGCAAATAATCAACCAGATTCTATAGGAGGAAGATTATATCCGGGATATTATTCAAATGAAGATAGAGCTAAAAGAATTAAAAATATATTGGAGAGTAAAGATGATTTTACTAAAGAAGATATTGCCAAAATGATTCATGATGTAAATTCAGTTGTGGCTGTTGAAGTTATCCAAGAAATATCTAAAGTTATTGATGAAAAAGATTTGAAAGATAATGAAAAAGAAGTTTTTAAGAAGCTGAAAGATTGGGATGGAACTTATATGAAAGATTATGTAGCTCCAACAATTTATAATAGGTTTATGTATGAATTTTACAAAGGTACCTATGCAGATGAATTAGGAAAAGATTTGTTTGAACTATTTTTAAATGCGGCATCATTAAAAAAGAAATGTCTTTCTACACAAATTAGTAGACAAGAATCTGTTTGGTGGGATAACGTGAAAACAAAAGAAAAAAAAGAGGGAAGAAAAGATGTCTTAACACAATCAATAAAAAATACGGTTACTTTTTTAGAAAATCAATTAGGAAAAAACAGTGATGAATGGCAATGGAAAAGAGTTTTTTCTATGGAACATGGACATGCCATTGGTAAGGCTGGAGGATTGTTAAGGAAGTATTTTAATGTTGGTCCTTTTGAAGTGAATGGAGGAGATGATATTATTAATAAATTAGGTTTTAAACTAGATAGCACAGGAGTTTATAAAGTGTCATCAATACCTTCTTCTAGACGTGTTGTTGATTTTTCAGCTGTAGATAAGAGTTTAGGAATGATTCCAACAGGGCAGAGTGGAAATAGATTTAGTCCTCATTATAAAGATCAAGCACAGAAATATGTGAATGAGCAAATGGATGTAATGTTGTTAAATGAAGAACAAATTAAAAAGTCTAAAAATAAGTTAGTGTTTAAACCTAAAAATTAAGTTTATAGTTTTTTCGTTATTTGTTTTTTAATTCAGGAAAGGGGATATATGTATTGTCATTAGGAACTTTTGGAAATTTTTTGTTTTTCCAACCTTCTTTAGCTTTTAATAATCTTTCCTTATTGTGAGATACAAAATTCCACATTAGAATACGTTCTTCTGGTAAGGGTTTGCCTCCAAAAAGTAATATCTGAGTGTGTTTTTCTAAACAAATTTCACATGCATCATCTGTTTTACTGATTAACATTTGTCCAGCTTCAACTCTTTGATCTTGTGTTTTAATACTTCCTTTTACTATTACAAAAGCAATTTCACCTTTTACTTGTCCTCCTAATTGTAGTGTAGTTTCTTCTTTAGCAAAAATATCCACCATAAATAAAGGAGAGTATCCCTGAAGAGGAGAGCTTTTGCCAAAAGCATTACCGGCAACAAGTTTCATTTTTACATTGTTCTTTTCCCAAGTAGGAATAGCTTCTTTGGGATAAAAATCGAAACGAGGATTCATTTCTTCTTTTGCTATGGGCAATGCCACCCAAATTTGATAGCCGTGTAATGTATGTTTCGTTTTATTTCTACTTTCTTTAGGTGTTCTTTCCGTATGTGTTACGCCACTTCCAGAAGTCATAAAACCAACATCACCTGGTGTGATAATTTGTTGTGCTCCAGTACTATCTCTGTGTTCAATTTCTCCTTCAAATAAATAAGTTAATGTTGATAATCCAATATATGGATGCTAATCTACATCTATAAACTTACCATCACCAATTACGGCAGGTCCCATATGATCTATAAAAGTGAAAGGGCCTACTTGTCTTTTTTTTCTAAAAGGGAGTAACCTACCCACCATAAAATTACCTAAATCGGTTTGACGCTCATCAACTATTAATTTATTATTTCCCATAGTTTAGATGTAGTTTAATTAGATCTTAAATTCTGTAATATTTTCGTCAGTATCAAAAATATGTGGATAATGTTCTTTTACATTTTTCTGCATAAACTCAACAGGTACATCATCAAAATAACCATAATCATCAATGTAATCCATAAATTTATGACCATTACTATTGAATTGTTGTAAGAAAGAATCGTTTTCTCCATCAAATTCTAACGGATCAACGTTTAATTTTTTACATAAAGAAGTATTAAATGCGGGTGACATTTTAAGCCATTTATCATTTAAAAACACATTAACCATACCATGTGGAGTGAGTTCATTAGAACCAAACTTTTCAATTAATCGCTCTACAGCAATATGATTTTTTACTTTTCCTAAATGTAATCTTGCAGGTATGTGTAAAGCTCGTAAACATGCGATAAGTAATACTGATTTTTCTACACAATGTCCTGTAGATTTTTGGGCAATAGTACTTGCTTTATAACTCTCTTTAGAAAAGCTTATGCTATATGGATCATATTTCCAACCGTCACGAATTTTAGAGTATAAGGCAATAGTCTTTTCTTTCTCTGAAATAGTGGAAGTAGAAAATTCAGAAATTAATTCTTGTATTACGTCATGTTCATAGTCAAAAAAATATGTAGCTCCTAAGAAATCCATAAACAGCGATTGTTCTAGTGTTTGATTTTACGTTAGAACAATGTAGTGTTTTTTGATGAGAGTTTTAGGAATTAATTTTTACGTGATCCCCATTGAAAGATATGTCAAAATTTTTTAGTTCACTATAAATGTTAATACCTAAAAGGTTCCATTTTAGTACTCCAGTAGCAGTTAAATTACCTGTTTGGTTAAGATTGTAAATAGATTTAAGCTCCCAAACAAAACCGCTACTAAATCCAGTTATATAGCTATGGCAATCAATGGGTATGTGTTTATTTCCATCAACTGAATATTGAATACTTGAATTGATATCAAAAATTAAATTATCTTCAAGTTTAATATACTTTATAATCAGTTTATTATTTCTATTGTAAGTATCAGTAATTTTTATGTGATTATTGATCTTATTAGAACTTGAATTGGATCCCAATAGAATAATTCCAATAATAATTATAGTGGCTGAAAAAGATTTAGTTTTATGTTTAAGTACCCTTTTGTTAATAAAGAAAAGAAGGTAGATTAAAGTAATAAGGTTTATTAAAGACCACATGAAATATATCATAGCATTTTAATTTTAACCAAAATTACTAAATTCTAACCATTCCGTCTTTTTAAGATTATACCAATTATGAGGAACTCCATTATACTCAAAAGTGTCAATCAATTTCAAGCCGATCTTAGTGAGAATTTTGTTAGAAGCTAAATGCTTGATGTCAGCGGCTGCACCAATCTCTTTCAGATTTAGTTTTTCAAAACCATATTTAAGAGATTCAATTGCGGTTTCTGTGGCAATTCCTTTACCCCAATATTTTTTTCTAAGTCGATATCCTAAATCATAATAATTAAACTCTTTTCGTAACTCTTTTTCATATTTTAAGCCAGTCCAACCAATAAAATCGTCAGTTTCTTTATCGATTACCGCCCAACGACCTATACCATTCTCCACATATTGGTTTCTGATATAGGCAATAATTTCTTCTGCTTCTTTAAGTGTTTGTATCGGTTTTTTTCCTAAAAATTGATGAACCTCAGGATCTGAATCCAAAGCAAAAATTCCCTTAGCATCATGCTCTTCTAGATCTCTTATGATAAGTCGTTCGGTTTCTATATGGATTTTCATTTTTTGATTATTCAGTTTTTACAGGAGTACAAATTTCAATTAAGAAACCGTTGTTATCTCTTAGATATCCAACTTTTTGTCCCCAAGGTTTTTTAGTTAGAGGTTCAAATTCAGTAGCTCCCATTTCGATTGCTTTTTTAAAGTCAGCTTCAATATTTTCAGTTACAAATGCCATTTCCACACCAAAAGGTTTTTCGGTGTTATTTGTTTTTGTAAATCCTTTTTTGAAATTAGAGTTCCCTAATTCTATTGAAGCAAAAGCGATAGTAGTTTCTCCAGAAACCAACTCCCCATAGTCATTCTCAGGTGTCACAAATTTTTGCTGAAATCCAAATGCTTTTTCATAGAATTCAATGGTTTCTTTTACATTCTCAACATAAATTATTGTATATCCATATTTCATTTTGTATTCGGTTTTTATGCTGTTTCTATGGTGAATGATACGGTTAAGCCTACACTAAAGTTTCTAGGAAGTTTTTCAACTCCGAAAATAGCTCTTGAATGTTTTCCTTTTTCTCCTAATACTTTTACAAATACATCGGAGGCTCCATTAACTACAATTGGTGAATCATCCCAATCGGATCCAGATTGGAAATAAGCGTCTATGTGATTGAGTCCTATAACTTTTTCAAACCCTATTTTTTTGTCAACTTGAGCCAGAACATTTAAGGCACATAATTCCATAGCTTTATATCCTTCTTCGGTTGAAATTTCGTTCCCTAAACGTCCTTGGTATTTAAATTCTTCATTGAGAATAGGAAATTGTATAGCAATATAGGCAATATCTTTTCTAATATTTACAGATTCATAATTTCCTCCAGGAGTTGAAGTATTAGGCAATTGTAAGCCAAGTTTAGCTAGGTTCTCCTTTATATTCATTTGTTTTAATTTTTCCATTATCAATTTTTACGTACTCATGATCGAATGGTGAATAATGATCTTCTTCCCATTTTCCATTTCTGAAAATAAATTCAATTCTATGAGAGGATTGGTTTTTACTGATGATTAAATTATCACCTTGATTTGGGGTGTATTTAAAATCGAAGCAATTTCTACTATTCAATTCATTAGCTACAAAGGTTGAGGTTAATCCGTTGCCAACATCACTTACAGGAAACATATACCTTCCAAGTTCTCTTTCTTTAGACATTCCAATAAACCTGAAAAGTGTCCAAGTATACTCAATCTTTTGTACTTCCTTTTGTAACTTCTTTTTATTTCGTTTCGATTTTTTATGATGAACAATTACTTTAGAATCATTGCATTTACACAATATAAAACCTTGGTTGAAATCACACATATAGCTTTATATATTTCATAATATTTCAGTAAAGAAAATATTGCATTATTTTACTTTATAAATATAGCTAAACTTTAAGTTTTTAGTATGATGTGTAGAGAAACAATTTTTGTCTTTTAGCGGAGAATAGTTGTTATTTTCGTTCAAATATTAAATCAGGACCATCAACGTATGAAATGCCTAAAGTCATTCGCCCATCAGTAAAGTTATAAGTCCATTTTGTATTGTCGATTTTTACTAAAAGTATTTTTTTCTCTCCAGGACTTGATGATCCACTTAAATAGTCTTCACCAAATACATAATCATATTCACGATTAGGATAACCAGGATTGTTTCCACCTGTAACTAGTAATTTCCCGTTAGGTTGAAAATTATAAATAATATTTTCATTAGAATGATCAATTGAACCCTCAGAATAGGTTCCACCTTCAAGTCCGTGAAATTTAGATTCTATTAGTTTCCATTCACCTATAATTTTTTCGTTACCAGTTTCGTTAATGTTATTTTCGTCATTTGTACAGTTAGAGAAAATAATGAGGCTTACTACCAAGATTATAATTTTTTTCATATTAAAGTTTTTTTATATCTAGTAGATGATCATTTTCTGATAAGGTTGCGTGATTGTAAAGATGAATTTTTTAGTTTGTAGAGTATAACCTAATTTACTAGTTAGGGATCAATATTAAAAACTCCATCTAAATCTAGAATAATTACATTTTTCATCAGTTCAATTGTTTTGAAAAATAGATACGTCTTTTTCCCTTTGGAAAATTTTTTAGTTCTCCAAAAGGCTCATATCCGTTTTTTAGATAAAAATCTTCAGCTTGAAAGTCAAATGTATCTAGCAATGCTATTGTAGCGCCTTTTTCTTTTGCTTTTTCCTCAATGTGTTTTAAAATTTGAGTTCCTATTCCTTTTTTTCTATACTCTTCTCTTACCCACAAAATTTTAATCTCTAGACCATTCCAATATCCTATCCCACCTAATACGCCACCTATTTCACTTCCATTTTTATTTTTTGCAACAAACTCTAAAGGAGTCCAAGTATCCGCAAGTGCAGGTACTTTACTTATGTTGTACGTATTAATTCCATCTACTATTTTTTGAATATTTTTCGTATTACAAGGTTCAATACTAAAATCAGTTTTTATTTCCATTTGAGTATATTACTAAGTGTATAAAGTTTCGTAGTTATTTAATAATCAAAGGTCGTAAAATTTTTATCCAACGTTTTGTATTATTTTCTGTATATCTAAATCTGTTTTAATTTTTTTACCCTTTTCTGTAAATTCAAATCGCATTGGTTCTTCAGATGTCATACAGATATAGTTGTTAGAAATTAACATGTTTACATGCTTTCTGACTTCTTTTTTGGTATTTCCTGTGGATTTTGATACTTCTTGAATAGAGAACCACATACTTTTAATTGGTTCTGAACAGTTATTAGAATGAAGCCATAATTCTTTAAAGAGCCTTTTTAGTGTTCTTAGCTCAAATGTTTTATCGATTTCTGTTTTTACTTTTTCTGCCCAGTGTTTATCACTAGGCATGATAATTAGTGTTTTGAAACTAAATTTTTTGCTTTCTAACTCAACGCCTTTTAAGTCATCAATATGTAAATCAAAACCAAATGCAGGTGGATATTTTGATGCATTAATGTTCAGAGATTTTAAAGTTTTTCTATTTTCTGATTGATTTACAATTCGATCAACTTTAATTCCATAATACCTTAATGTCCATCGAATATTTATTTTTTTACGAAACGAGGTAGTGTAAATATGTATCTTGTGCTTTTCTTTTTGTAAGTCAGAAATTAGTTTAGGACTTCCTTTTCGTATGGCTTCAATACCTAAAAGTTTAGCTATTTTACTTCGTTTTTCTGTTTCAAATTCTGTCCCATTTGGAATTAAAGTGCTATCAAGATCAAAACTGATATTCATTTTTTTATGTATAGATCACCGTTGAGTATACCGCAGTGTAGATAATTACTATGATATTTAATTATTGGAGTTTATTTATTCAGTATTTTCTGGATGTCTTTTTGCACTTCTTTTTGAGTACTCATTAATTCTAACATCATTATTTTTAATAAAACTTTTTCTTTTTTACCGGTTTCTGTTAAGTTTGAATAGATAAAATCCAAAAGCTTATTTCGTTTATATTTTAGGAGTTCATTCCCTTCTTCGATGTCAGCTAAAATGGATAGTTTGTCATATTCAATCAGCTCTATTTTTGAATTTGACAGTGCATTCCAGTAATTGAGTTTAATAAGTGGGCCGTTTACTCCTCCAGCTTTTTCAATGACTTTAAGTAAAGGTATTGTTTCATTATTAGAGTACGCCTCTAGTGTATCTACTAATTTCTGCTGATAGGGTGATTTTTCAGTTATTTGCTTGTTGGTATCTTTAAGTTCTTTTTTTAAAGAGGAATAAAAGTTGTCTATGTATGTTTTGTCTTTTCTTTCTTGATTCCAGTTGTTTACCCATAAAGCGATTAATACGCCTAATAAAACAGGAATAATATCTTTAATAAATTCTTTGAAATTGTTTTTCATTTATAGCTTTATATTTTGATAAATAGATTATTCTGTTATTTCAATCAAATTTCCCTCAGGGTCTGCAATAACACTCTCATAGTATCCGTCACCAGTTGTTCGTGGTTCGCCTATTACAGTGTGACCTTCACTACGAATCAATTCGGTGAGTGTATCTACTTTTTCTTTTGAACCAACCGATATAGCAAAATGAGCTAAACCTAATTTTGAATCGATTTTCTCTATGAATTCAGAAATATCTGGCCTATGCATTAATTCTATACGAGTTCCTTTTTTAAAGGATAAAAAATACGAACTAAATTTTTTCTTTGGATTGTAATATTTTTCATTTGTGCTTACTTCAAAAAAATTAAGATAGAAATCCTTCATTTTTTCTAAGTCTGATACCCAAATAGCAATGTGTTCAATTTTCATTCTGTTTAGTTTAATGTTTACGTTATCGTCTTTTTTACATTGTCATTTGAAATACAATATCTTGATAAACTTGTGCATTCCCTTTTTTTAAGTATTTGACTTCTTCTATACCGCCTAAATCTAACATAGGCGTAAATGTAAATACTTCATTTTTTTTAAGATCACCTAAACTTTTTATAGCCTCTATACATAAAGCTTCTCTTAAATATAATTTTCTAAATTCTTCATCTTCCAAACAATCTTCAAAAAAAGAGGTTAAGCTCCAAACTATGGTTTCAATCTTTCTATATTGAATATCGATCATACAAACATCTTCATCTGTTTCAGTAAGTTTTCTATAATAAAATAGCTCCCCAAAAGCGCTAATTGCAAATGGGACATAGTTTTCTACCTCACGACCTAACCAAGTCCATAAGACAGGTTCAAAATCTTTAGGATTTATCAATTCGATTAATCCATTATGAAGTTTACCAAATCCATCTTTTTTCCATAAGTCTAGTAAAAATTTAGGAACTTTAGTTTTGTATTCTTCAATAATAGAAGCAGAAGAAGTGTTTTCGGGTTTCTTTTTTTTAAATAATTTATTGAAAAGATTCATCATACTAATTTTTTGATTATAAGGAAAATGAAATTAAGAAATTTAGAAGAAAAAAATGTACTTACTTACATTATGGGATTCCATTTAAGTTTATTGTACTAATTTGATAAAGAGTTTTTATCTATAGCTTAATATGGATGGATATATGTATTGAAATCATACTTTTTGTTAACCAAAATGCCTGTATTGTTTCCATTGATATTTAAAACTATAGAATATAGAATTTACGCGTTTACTTTCTTCTTCTAGTTCTTTTTTATAAGTATTAAGAATTGTATTGGTACGTTCGTGTTTATAATCAATTGATTTTATTAGCATTTTTATTTCTTCACGTCTTTTATCATGATCTAGTACATATCTATAATGTGTATATAACAATTGACCAATGTTAATATTTGCTAAATGAAAAAAGAAATTGTGATCCGAAATTTCTCTTAGTAATTGTAAAGTAATATAGGCGTCATCTATTTTTTGTAATCGTAATTCAAATATAGCTTTCATAAATAGTAATTCCAGACCTCTTACTTTGAGTGTTGTATTAGTTGTTTGTTGAAGGAACCTTTCAAAAATACTTGCTTTTGATTGATACGCTTCTAAAGCATTAAAGCAATGGTTGTTCATTACAACATTTTTGGATTCTTTTATGTTTATTAATGCTTGAGCGGCAGGAATGTCAGAATTTAGGTTGATCATTACGGATTCCAACCCAATAATTAATTCTTCTAGATTATTCATAGTTTATTTCATTTTGGTTCATTAACTGTTACACTATTACAGATTAATCGATGACAATACTATTTTTAATTTCCATGTTCCGTTTTGAATCTAATAATACTCAAACTCTTGCAATTCTGTTTTATATAGCTTTCCATTACGGAAACTTTCCTTCTTTATCCAATTCCCATAGGTGTCAAAAGTGTATTTATATTCTGTGATTTCTTTTTGATTAGTATTTGCATATTGATGTGTGGATTTCAATATCCTTCCTTGGTAATCATAAAAATACTCACTTGTTGATATGGGAACATCCATACGTACAAAGCGAGTATAGTTTTGTTTATAATGATTTTCTTCACGAATAGTTTGACCAATAATTTCTTCTCCTTGAAGTTCTACATTGGTATAAACTAATTCATTAAAAAGTTTACCGTTTTTATAAAATTTGATTGTTCTTTGATTCGATTTTTCCAAGTTAGGAGCCAAATTAGCATCCTCATAAATGTCTTCTTCTATTAATTCATCGTTTTTGTTAAATTTTCTTTTAGTAATACGCTGGATACTATTTTTTAAAGTCAAAGCTTCTTCATATTCAATATATTTATCAAGTTTGTATTCATCTACTTTTTTAATTTTTCGCTCTCCAAGTATTCTTTTTAGTTTACCTGCTATGATTTGCTTTTTCATTAAAATGCTATCTTTCTTATACTTAAATTTTAGAATTATACCACTTTTACGACCATTAAAATAGTGTGCTTTTTTAGTACATTTATTCGCGCTGTTAAATTTATAGATTGATTTTAAATCTACTTTGTCTTTAGTAAAATCATAGCTTTCAAAAGAAATCTTATTTCCTTTATTGTCATACTTTTCAATATATCTACGACTTGGCGTATTGTTTCTAATATTAAGTTGTGTAATCGTATTTTTAGTATAAGTGTATTTTTCAGTGTTATCATCTGACTTTTTAATCATCAGTTTGTGATTTTCATCATAAGCATAACTTTCATCAAGTTCCCATTTATTTTTATAGAAATAAAACGCTTCTGTTATTTGCCCTCTTGTATTAAAAATTAGTTTATCATCAATTTCCATAGGTTCTTTTCGGTGATAACTAAAATTTTTAAAGGATTTTACTTTTCCAAAAAAATAATAATGATCATTATAATTAATGTCATAATCTCTTTTGGTAAAACCATCAAAAACATAACCTCTTATCTTAAGAGTTTCAATTAGAACCCAATTCCCTTTGATTTTAGTATCATTTTCAATGAATATATCTTTTTTACCTACAGCTTCTTCTTTTACTTCAAACTTATAGTTGTAAGTTAATTTCCCAACTTGCTCAGCAGAGAATGAAGGTGATTTTCTAATAGCAATTCCTTCCCAAGCTTTTACGGTGTATTTACGTTGCGAAAAACAGGTAACACAAAATAAGATACAAATAAGAAGTATTGTTTTACATGGATTACTATGCATCATTTTTTATAAGGCTTATTAGAAATAATAAATTTACAGACTTAAATTAGTTCTTCCCCTACTGTAAACTCGATTAAAGCTAAAAAAAATACAATTATAATTTCGATAACTATATATATCCAGCCTAAAATAGTGATAGTATCGAAATGATAAACTGCAAATCCTAATGATACCCCGCAATACATGAGATTTAATATAGCTATTCCTTTGAGAAGTGCTCCTGTCTTATGATGGCTTTTATGATAACAGTAAAAATCATAGACAATAAAAAATAATGGGATAACTGCAAGGAAATATAAAGAAGAAGTGGGAATGCCAAATAGTTTTTCAAATCTAACTAGAAGTATACCTAATAAAAAAGCAGATACAGTTGCTCCAATTCCATCTATCAAAAATAACTTTTTAGGATGCAACTTGGCTTTCGTTATGAGATATTTATTCAACATATTTTTTCTTTTGTCTTATACTATATGTAATTCCACCTATAAGTCCTATTAAACCTCCTAAATAGCTAAAGTTATGCACAGATCCTACCAATATAAACCGATCGAAATCAATTAAGTTTTCAGGAAAATACCAATTAGGACGGCTTTTAAGTAAGAATAATTTCCCATATAAAAGTCCAATGATTCCTGTGAGTAGCGCTATAACTATTGTTAAAACAAATGATTTTATAGTGATTAAAAATAATTGTTTTCCATTTTTATGGATCAGTCCTACAAATCCAAGTAGTATGCCGATAATCATTCCAACCCACCAAGTGGCTAAAAATCCAATGATACTAGCTCCAACTCTTGGATTTCTCAGTTTAATTTCAGGTATATTCTCGGTTCCTATATTTTTTCCTAATCCCCAATTTTCAAATCCAAATTGAATGAATTTGAATTTTGTGTAATATTCGGAAGATATGGTGTAGGTTATTTGATCGTTTAGTATTCCATACAGTCCACCTAAAATAGGGGCTATGATTAGAATTAATAATAGCGCTAAGAATTTGTTCATTTGGTTTTATTATTACAAAGGTCTAGTATAAAATAGAATTTATTAATAAGAGGTTATTACTTGCTATGTAAACTTTAAAGTTAATAAGTATCTCTTAATTTGTATTAAATATTGGATTATTAACCTTTGATGCAATGAGGAGTTAATATTTGCAGAGTAGTAGTAGATTTTTGATGTTTTCAAAGTTTTCATACGTTTTGTGTTTTAATAAGAAGTAATGAATTCTAAACTTTTGTAACACATTTTAAAATTAAACGTCTGTATTGTGAATAATCAATTTGCGATGTATAAAAATACTTTAATCTTTTTCCTATTTGTTTCCAGTTTTACTTTTCAATTGCGTGCTCAAAATAATCATAGCACTCAAATCGATTCACTATTAGAGGTTTGTCACAAAAGAGGAATATTTAATGGTAATGCTTTAGTTATTAAAAATGATGAAACGATTTACAGGGCTGAAAAAGGCTTTACTGATGGAAGTAAAATGAAAAAGTTAAGTGAAAAATCAATTTTTGATATAGGTTCTATTTCAAAAGAGTTTAATGCAGTTGGAATTATGATGTTGAAAGAAAAAGGGCTACTTAGTTTGAATGATAAATTGTCTAAATATCAATTAGATCTTCCAGATTGGTCAAATAAAATTTCAATCAAACATCTTTTGCAGTATAGTAGTGGTTTGCCACAAGTGAATTGGGAAGCTGTTCATAGTGATAGTGATGTTTATAAGAGGTTACAAAATCTAAAAGCATTAAAGTTTGAACCAGGTACAGGGTATTTGTATAGCAATAATAATATATTTCTTCAAAAACGTATTATAGAAAAGATAACAGGAAAAACATTTGATCAATTTTTAAAACAAGATATTTTACAACCCATAGGAATGAATAGTTCTGTGATTGATCACCAATATGGAAATCCTGATTTTGTAAGAGGATTTAATAGCAAGGGAATTAATGATAAAAAACTAGAATTAAAGATGTCGGGTTGGGTATGTCCATCAATAGGTGATTTAGCAAAATGGGGCAATCAATTATTGTCGTACAATATCATTTCAAAAGAATCTTTATATCAACTTTTTGAAGCATATTCAAAAGAGAGTCAATCTGCTTTAGGAAATGGTACCTTTAGTAATAAAGAATTAACTTCTTATGTGCATCATGGTTCTTCCCTTAGTTATGAGTCAATTATATATTACGATGTACAAGAAAAGGTAATGATTGTGCTAATGACGAATAGTAAGAGCTTGAAAATTGGAGATATAGCAGAGGCAATTATGCATATAGTAAAAAATGAAAATTATGAAGTACCACAAAAGTCAGTCTATTTAACGATTCGTGAAAAGACATACCAAAATGTAGATGAAGGAATCGCATATTATAAGAGTTTGAAAAAATCTAATTTTGATACGTATAATTTTTCAAATCAATGGGAACTAGCACGATTATCGTACAAGTTGTTTGAAAAGAATCAAAGCAAGAGTGCTATCAAAATACTTGAACTTTTGGTCTCTGAATTGCCGAAAAAATCCGAAGAAACGATTGCATACTTAGGAGGAAGAATTTTAAATGAAAATCAAATTGATACATCAATTTTAATCTATCAACTGATGATCAAAGAGTTTCCTTCTGGAAAATCGTATAGTGGTTTAGGAGATGCCTATTATAAAGATAAACAGTTTAAAAAAGCATTATTTAACTATAAAAAATCCTTAGAACTTGAACCAGAAAACGAAAAATCTAAGGAGATGATTCTAAAAATTGAAAAAATGTAGTTTGGCAAATGATCTATTCCAATTTTCCGATTAATCCCCATCCATTAGCTTTGTCTATAACTACACAATGAATTTTGTTGTCACCTTTTTCAAGCTCTAAATACAATTTATTGGTATTAATATCAATATGTCCTGTGTATTGAATTCCTTTGGATCTGAAAGCATTATTGCCTTTAAAAATAACTTTACCATTCAAATACACTATTATTTTGTCACTATAATCAAAAGAAAAAAGGAGAGTTTTCTTTCTCTTTGAATGGATTATTTTAGTTGCAACTACATAATCTTCTTTATTTTGTTCAAATCTACCTGCAGAAGATTTTTTAACGTATTTTGATATCGGAACTAAACCTGATTTTTCAGTGGATACGGTGGTGTATTTTTCTTTAGAAAAAGCTTCAAAGTTGAGTTTTCCTTTTATATATGGAAAGGCTTTAGAGATATTCCAATTGGTAATGATGTTAGGGTCTTCTTTAGCTACTTTAATTGAGTTGGGCGTTTTATTACTATCCCCATGTGAGATCTTGAAATTAGAAAATCGATTACCAAACAAAGCCCAGAGTCCAACACCTCCTTGAAATTGATCTGTTTTTAATTGAGATACAGTCATTACTTTAATTTTATTGACAAATATTTCAGCGCTCTGATGATGTACTTCAATTCGTAAGGTATTCCATCCAGTTTGTTTCAGAGTTACTTTAGCTTGATGTTCACGGTACAATTGCCAGTTAGATTCATTATTAAAAATGGGAGTGTATTGAACGGCATCTACTTGGTTTGATTTGTGCATACGCACGTAGACTTCTTCTGAATGGTTATTTTGATCTCTGAAGTTGATGCCAGCAAAACTTCTGTTAACATTTGCATATATGTCTACCTCAATTGTTCCATTGGAAAAGTTCAGGTTTTTAGCCTTAGCTCTTCCTCTTTTTAGAACAAGAGTTTTTCGGTTGTCAAATTCTTCAAAAATTGCATCATTTGGAACGTTCCATTTAGAAGGAATCAAGTCAATGTTTTGTAATTCATTTTGTCCGAAAGCTAGTTGAAGCCCCAAAAAAGAAATAATGGTAAACAGGATTTTTGTCATGATTTTTTTATTTACAAATATCAATGATATACAACCTTATGATCATATCATTTTAATCATAAAAATTATCATTTTGAGCATTTTTTCGATAAGCAACAGGATTAATGCCTTCCATTTTTTTAAAAAATCTAGTTAGGTTATTGGCCTCACTAAAATTTAAATCATATGCTATTTCTACTATTGTTTTAGTAGAATAACGAAGCTCTCGTTTTATTTCTTGTAACAACCTGTTGTTGATTATTTCCTTGGAAGAATGCCCTGTATGTGCTTTTACCAATTTGTTTAGCTTATGTCGATTGATGTTTAGCATATCACAATAGTGACTAACGGAATGTGTTTTGCGAATATTTAATTCAAGTAATTCTTTGAATTTATGGATTCTGGTGTCAGATGCTGTATTTGGGGAAATGTTATAAAACGCAGAGTATAGTCGATTAAGTTTTGATAAGGAAAAATATAAAAGTGAGCGTATGATATGAGAGCTATCACTTTGGTAATTGTTAATTTCAGAAATGATCTCGTTTAGAGCAAATCGGATAATATTATATTCTTCATTTTTAAGTCGTAAATACTGAGGTTGTTGGAAGTTGTAAAAATATTGTAATCGATAAGCAAACAGCTTGTCATCGAAAAAATCAGACAGAAAATTATTCTGAAAAACAAGATGAAAACCTTTGGTATTTTTTGTGGGAATTCTACAAGATTTTTTTTGAAAGGGACAAATAAAAAATATACTATTATCAGTAACATTTAATAATTGTCCATTCAGATCCATTGTCCCTGAAGCTTTTTCGAAAATCATAATTTCAAAAAAATCACAGGTATGTGGATTTGACTCAAAGAAAACATTAGGATTATTTTCAAAAGTGTGAACATCCATTAGTAACTCAAAACCGTATTTCCTTTTTTCAAAAGAGAATTTTCGCAAAATATGATTGATTTTTTATTTCTTACAAACTTTACAATTCTTAATCTTTTTGTGGCTATTGGTTGTTTTTATTGAGTCCTCCATTTATTAATTTTAATTTTTCAATAGCATATTCACTATCAGGTTGCACTTCTAAAAATCGGTTGTATATTTCTTTGGCTAGTTTATATTTCTTTTCAGATAAATACGCTTCTCCTAGCACATAAAGTGCATTAATTGATGTAGGGTATAAATCTAGATTCACTTTGTATAAAGCTATAGCGTCATTAATTTTACCGTTGTTTTGCATTGTGTATCCAAGTCTTCCTAACACACGTTCATCGGGTTTATTATCTTGATTTAAAGTAGAGGTGAGCATGGTAACTACTGCATCAATATCTTTTGTATTCAATATATTCATTATTTGATTTGTAAGTGGGATTTTTGGGGGAGTATACGTTTGAGTTTCTAAAATTTGATCCAACTTATCTACAATTTCGTCCATTGCAAAAGCACCACCGTGATTTGTAAGTAGTATGATGTCTGTGTTTTTAGATAGATTTTTTCTGATTAAAGCACGATATCCTTCTGTGCTTCCATCATGTCTAACATAATGATCATTATATTTTGAAAATGGACTCCAACCAAAACCATAACCAAATTCATTTTTTCCAAGTTTGAAACTTATGGGCTTACCTTCAATACTACCATTGGTAAAGGCTAATTTTTTTGTGTTTTCAGTAACTAATTTATTGTTGTTTATAGCAGTATTCCATTGTATTAAATCTGTAACAGTAGAATAAATTCCTCCTGGACCAATTACAGAAGAACTATACGTAGATTTTAAACCCAAAATATTGTAGGGGTAGGCTTTATTTAGATCTGAAGTGAATTTTTCTTTATAGGTTGTAGTTCTGCTCATATCAAGCTTATCAAATATCTCCTTTTGAAAAAAATCTTGAATAGTTGTTTTTGAAACTTTTTCAATAATGAATGCTAAAAGTACATAGCCTGTGTTGCTATATGAGAATCGTTGATTTGGATTTCCAATGCTAGAATCTTCAAGACTTTTTAGTTTTTCAAAGACATCCTGATTGTTTGGATTTGTTAATTGATAATACGTTCTATCTGAAATACCTGATGTGTGTTGTAAAAGATTTTTTATATTGACGTCTTTATGAATAGACTTTAGTTCTGGTAAGTATTTGCTTATGGTGTCATCATAGTTCAGTAATCCTCTTTCTTGTAATATCATAATAGCCATAGCAGTAAACTGCTTAGAAATTGAAGCAATGTAAAATAAGGTTTCAGTATTTATTTTTTGTGTAGTGTTGTTATTTGTAAAACCATATGATTGCTTAAAAATAATGGTGTTGTTTTGTAAAATAGCAATTGAACCATTAAACATTCCATGATCATGGCTATATGTCATTAGAGTATCTAACTGTTTGATTCTTGGGTTCTCTTTTATAGAAGTTCTAGTGCAAGAAGAAACTAGTAAACAAGTAAATACTATAGGAATTAATAGGTATTTCATTTAAAAATATTTTTAGAAGGACCGACAAAATATCTTAACGTTACAAAATTTAGGTTGTTATATATTTTATATAAGATTATTTTGCATTGCTTTCCTTTAAAGTTAGTTAAAAAGCAAAGATTCTGATTTTAAGAAAACTGAATGAATGACTCTAATTATCAACGATTACTTTTATTGTATTCCAAGTTCTTCTTGCCATTCGTAAAGTCCACCTTTATCAAACACATTTTCTATTAAAAATAGAGCTTAAGATAGTAAACTATTCTCTAAAATCATTTTTATGTTCAATAACAAATGAAATTAGTAATTCAGTTAAATTGTCTTCATACTCATAAAAGTCTAAATTACATTTAGACCAATTTTTTTCAGCTTTTTGCGCTATTTTCTGGACTTCACTAAATCTTTGTCCTCTATCAGTTGGAACCAAGCCATTTTTAAATTCTGAATTAGCAATTCTTACAATTTTAGCTGTTTTTAAAGCCCCAATTCTAGTTAAAGCATCTATAGTTTCATTAGCATAATTTCCACTAGGGTTGATGTAAAACTGATGGAAACCTCCATTGTTAATTTCCCTTTCAAGATTCTCTATAATCAATAATACTCTTTGAGCATCATTTAATTTTCCGATATTCTGACCATAGTTACACTTTTTATTTAAGTAGATATCAATTTTCGTAATTATTTGATCTCGTCTTTCAGTTTTTAGGGTAGTATCAATGTCAAAGTTGTTTTGAGAATGTAAGCAGCTAAAAAATATAGAGACAGTAAATAGGAGTACTTTTTTCATAGTTTTAGATATTAGTTGATACATGTTTCTATTTGTTTTCTTTTTTCAACAGGATCATTTTTTTAATTAATTCCTGTGTATCTTCAGTAAAAGGTATTTCATCAGATTCTCTTATCATCTTAATCATTAATTTTATGAAACCTTCTGTCCATTCAATTTTTTCTCTATTACTAAATACTTCAACTTGATAAGGCCATCCCATTGCTCCTCCATCAATTTGATATTTGTTAGAAATAAAATTATGTAATAGTTGAGTCCAAAATGGATCATTAAGCTTTCCGAAATCAGCCCCATGCATAAAAGATATGATGTTTTCTTTATTTGAGTCGAGAATATACATTTGCATTCTGTACAAAAAATGTATCATTCTTTCGATTTCAATTTCTTTCATTGTGTATTATGTGTTAATAATGATTACTTTTTATTAAAAAGATCAATTAAAATCCCAATGAGAACAATAACAAATGAACCAGTAGTGGATCCAAATACATAGGCAAGTAAACCTTTCACATAACTTAAAATTTTACGTTCCTCAAAAAAGTTTCCGATAGCCCAAGCAGAATATAGAAGTGCAGCGTAGTATGCCCAGCTATCAACTCCAAAACCAGTAGCACTCTCTATGATACCAAAAAATGTAAAAATCAAGTTTCCAATTCCAATAGTGAAAAATACCAAAATAAATATTTCGTAAATATTGAATTTCGATTTAAAAAAGAATAATCTAATCCAAAATCCAATAAAAAAACCTAAAAGAATATTCACAACACCAAAATTTTCTCCAACCCATTCAAAAGCTTTTTTTACACCGTCACTTTTGATGTTTTCAGGAACTGTTCCTGTGTTGAATCCAAAAAATTGTTGGATAATTACAAAAAATAATGAGCTAAAAATCACAAAAAAGATAGGTTTAACAAGCCTTTTTCTATCATACAATAGAAATTCATGAACAGTTTTACCTGGTCTTATTAATAATTCCTTTATGGTGTAAAATATCCCCTTGTCAAAATTTAAAACACTACTGATTTCACTCCATATATACTTTCCGTCAATTCTTTCTAAAATTTGCTGTTTCTCTACTTTTTGGAATTCCTCACTTTCAAAAGGTGTATTCATATGCTCAATTTTTTGTTAATCGTGATTACCTTTTTTACGATTTTGAATGTAAAGTTAATTAAAAACCTGAAATTTTGACTTTGAGAGATTTGTGAGGGGTAATAAATTTAAACTTAGAAGTAATTAATTATAGATTTTATTTCGAGAAGTTTTCTAATTAGTTTTTATTTTGCTCCAGACTTTTCTCATGTATGGAGTTATTTTCCAACAATCAGATAGTTTTTCTCCGAAACAGCACCAATAAAAAATAGTGTATTCATGGATTTTAAAATCTTTAATTATTAATAATTTTAGTTGTTGCCAATTTTTCTTAAATTCTTTTTCATTATCGATGTCAGTTAGTGCTTGTATTAGCATTTGTATTAAACTAAACTTTTTGTCTTCATCATCTTGTTCATTATAATGTGTAAAATAGCTTTGAATTTTTTCTGGATTAGCAATTTCATATGGCCAATCTAGCATCCAATTTTCGTATGGGTAATTATATTCATTAACTAAGCTTTCAATTGCTTTTTTAGTTCCGCATCTAAATTCGGGTTCTTTTATTTTCATTTTTTTAATGTAATAAATAACAATAAAAGTAAAACCACAAAGTAAATCAAACGTTGTGTTTTATTATTTTGCAGATGCTCAATTAGAGAAATTCGGTCTTTCAAATCTATTATTTTTCACTGCTACATATAGTTGCTGTTGATCTGTTTTTATTAGATTTTTCAGCATATAGGTATTTTAAAACTAAAGATTAACCGCCGAATTTTAATAAGGTTTTTAGTTGTTGTAGTTTTCCTTTATATGGGGCATATCGTGTAGGTACGTCCAACCAATTGCCACGAATAACTACCCCCTTGTTATGTGAAAAAACATCGAAAGTGTGTTTACCGTGATATCCTCCAATACCACTTTCTCCCACACCACCAAAAGGTAAGTTGTGATTGGCAAAGTGCACAGTAGTATCATTGATAGTTCCACCACCAAAAGAGTATCGTTTGATTAATTTCTTAGCAAAAGCACTTTTACCAGTAAATACATAAAAAGCCAATGGTTTATCGTAGTTAGAAATAATTTGTGCTAAATCTTGCTCTGTTTCATAAGAAAGAAGTGGAAGTATCGGGCCAAAAATTTCTTCTTTCATTACTTCGCTACCTAGGCTAGGTTCATCAATTAAAGTAGGAGCAATATAATTACTTTCTCTATTGGTTTGCCCTCCAATAGCAATATTTTCATTAGCTAACATATTACTCAATCGATCAAAATTCCGAGTATTTACAATCCTAGGGAAATCGTCAGATAGTTCAGGGTTTTCACCATAAGCTTTGGTGATTTCTTTTTGAAAATGCTCAATAAACTTTGTTTTTACACTTTTATGAATGAGTAAATAATCTGGAGCAATACAAGTTTGTCCACCATTTAAAAATTTACCCCAAACAATGCGTCGAGCAGCAAGTTTTATCTTTGCTGTATCATCTACAATACATGGACTTTTTCCACCTAATTCCAGAGTTACTGGTGTAATATATTCAGCAGCAGCTTTAGCCACAATTCTACCAACAGGAACACTTCCCGTAAAGAAAATATAATCCCAGCGTTGCGCTAACAGTTCTTGAGTTTCAGGAATTCCACCTTCCACAACAGTAACATGTTTAGGATTGAAAACAGCCTCAATAATTTCTTTAGAAATAGCACTAGTGTGCGGTGTAAGTTCAGAAGGTTTTAATACTACGGTATTACCTGCGGCCACAGCCCCAGCTAAAGGAGAAAACCCTAATTGATATGGATAATTCCAAGGTGCTATAATTAAAGTAGTACCATACGGTTCTGGATGTATTTTTGCCGATGAAGGAAAATTTAAAAATGAAGGAGCCACACGTTTAGGTCTAGACCATAAATGAATGTTTTTAATCATCATTTTAAGTTCTGAAACTACGATTCCAGTCTCAGTCATTACACCTTCATATGCTGATTTTTTAAAATCGTTATGCAATGCTTGTAGAATATCCTTTTCTCTCTTTTGTACTTCCTTAAGTAGATTTTGCAGGCTTTTTTTTCGAAAGATAATATCTTTAGTTTGTTGTGTAGCAAAAAAGTCTTTTTGTTGCTGAACTAATCCAGCAATAGCAGAAGTTGCAGTTACAGTATCGATCATAAAATTAAATTTCTTGTAGTTTTTTATTCATTAGTTTAAACCATAAAGGCGGAAGTAAAGAAAGTAACATCATGCCTGGATATCCAGTTGGCATTTGCGGACTTTCAGGCAACGATTTTAAAGTTTGATAATGTTTACTCCCATTGTAATGGTGATCTGAATGTCTAGATAAATTGAATAATACTAATTTTCCAATTAAATGGTTAGAATTCCATGAATGCGTATGTTTTACGCGTTCATATCTTCCAAATTTATTTTTCTCTCGGAGTAATCCGTAATGTTCAATATAGTTTACAGTTTCTAATAAAAGAATTCCTATAATAGCGGCTGCCAAAAAGTAACATAGAGTACTTATTCCAAAGAAATAAAAAATGCTGGCTAATAGGGCAACATGAAAAAATGTATACACAAGCATTCTGTTTTGGAGGTGAAACCAACTTCTATCTGAATTTTTCATTCTTTTATTTTCTAATTTCCATGCTTGTAGATAACTCATCAATTGAGAGCGAATCCAAAATGTATACAGCGATTCATTTTTTCTTGCTGTAGCTGCATCTTCTGGTGTAGCCACATTAAAATGATGACCTCCGTTATGATAAGGTAAAAAATGTGTTTCTAAAGAAGTTAGTAGTTGAATTTCCCCTAAAAACTGTTCAAAACGATTAGCTCTATGACCTAATTCGTGTCCTACATTAATTCCTATAACGCCACACATAATTCCCATAGAAGAAATTTTTCCGATTAAATCTAAAGTAGTATGAGGTTCGTTAATAACAAATAAAAACCAAACTAAAAATCCGACTTGTACAGGTACTGTTAGATATAAAATATAAGAATATAATTTGTTGTTTTTTTCAATCTCTTCTTGCTCTTTATCGAAGTTTTCTGCGTCAGTTTGTACAAAAAAATCAGCAATAGGAACAATACCAAAAGTATATAGTAAGGTTAAAAAAGTTAACCATCCAGAAGAGGTGAAAGAAATATAAGTCGTTAATGGAATTGTAAAGACCAATAAGTATTTTAAAGCTTTCATCTGTTGAGGATTTTGTACTAAAGATACAAATTATACTGTTTTCATTTGCATTTTCATAAATTCAATTAGATCAAAATGCGAATAAATTAACGGATGTTAATTACAAGCTTGCCAAATGGGGTCGTTCAAAGGAGTAGGTGCAGTAATTGTAATTTCTTCCTTTTGTACTGGGTGAAGAAAAGAGATTTTTCTGGCATGAAGATGTATGCTAGCGTTTTTATTACTTCTAGGAAATCCGTATTTTAAGTCTCCTTTTATAGGGAATCCAATATTCGCCAATTGGCACCTGATTTGATGATGTCTCCCAGTTTCTAAATCAATTTCTAATAAAGAATAACGATCTAGTTTTTTTACTACTTGGTAATGAAGAATGGCTTTTTTACTGCCATCTATTTCAGAGTCAAAAGCTTTAGATTTATTGTTTTTGGGGTTTTTCTTTAGGAAATTGGTTAGGGTTTGTTGTTCTTTGGTAAGATGTCCTTTTACCACTGCCCAATATGTTTTTTTGAATTGTTTTTCGCGTAACATTTTATTCAAACGCTCTAAAGCTTTAGAAGTTCTAGCGAAGATAACAATACCAGAAGTGGGGCGGTCCAAACGATGTACAGTACCTAAAAAAACATTGCCAGGTTTATCGTATTTTTCTTTAATATATTCTTTAACAACATCGCTTAAAGGTTTGTCACCAGTTTTATCACCTTGAACAATATCTCCAGCTCTTTTATTGATAATAATAATATGGTTGTCTTCGTGAAGTACTTGAAGATTATTTTTGTTAGAATGCATACACAGTCTATTTAAAATCGTCTGCTACATCTTTATTCACTTGATCAATAAAGCTCAATACTTCGTCTCTTCCTAGTTTACTAGTAGAAGAAGTTAAAAAGTTTACCGGTAAACTTTCCCAATGCTGTAGTAATTTTCTCTTGTAAGAAAGTAATTGTTTGTTGAGTTTAGAGCTAGGTAGTTTATCTGCTTTGGTAAAAATAATGGCAAATGGAATTCCGTTTTCTCCTAAAAAACGCATGAATTCGAGATCTATTTTTTGAGGATCGTGTCTAGAATCTACCAAAACAAAAGCACAAACTAATTGTTCTCTTTCTTTAAAGTAGTTTTCAATAAAATATTGAAAAATGGTTCTCTTTTTTTTGGAAACCTTAGCGTATCCATAACCGGGTAAATCCACTAAAAACCATTCGTCATTTATTTTGAAATGGTTTATCAATTGCGTTTTTCCAGGGGTTCCAGAAGTTTTAGCCAGCTTCTTTCGTTCCATTAACATATTGATTAGTGAAGACTTCCCTACATTGGAACGACCAATAAAGGCATACTCAGGAATTCTGTCTTTAGGAGCATTAGTAACATTACTGTTACTCATTACAAACTCTGCAGATTTAATCTTCATTCCTAAATGTTACGTTTTTTAAACCAATCTTCTAAAATCTCATTAAATTCCTGTGGATGTTCCATCATAGCGGCGTGTCCACATTTATCAATCCAAAACAATTCACTATCAGGAAGAAGTTTGTGGAAATCTTCAGCTACTTCAGGTGGTGTAACAGTGTCGTTTTTACCCCAAATTAAGCAAGTAGGCTGATTCATGTTTGGTAAATCTTTGGCCATGTTATGTCGAACAGCACTTTTGGCAATAGCTAAAGTTTTGACTAACGTATTTCTATCGTTAATTACCTCGTAGACTTGATCTACTAATTCATCTGTTGCGATAGCTTTATCATAAAAAACTTCTTCTGTTTTAGTGCGAACAAATCCTTTATCACTACGTCTAGGGTAGTTGCTACCTAAAGAATTTTCATATAAACCAGAGCTTCCAGTTAGTACTAAAGCAGAAACATCTTGAGGATAATGCTTAATATAGTATAAAGCAATGTGGCCTCCTAAAGAATTTCCTAATAAAACAACATCTTTTAAATTTTTAAACTCAATAAAGTCGTGTAAAAATTTAGCAAGATTTTTAACATTTGTCTTCAACACAGGTAATGTGTAAAGAGGTAATTCAGGTATAAGTACTTGATATCCTCTTTCAGAAAAATAATTAAAGGTGTTGTCAAAATTACTTAATGCACCCATCAAACCATGTAGTACAATTATAGGTCTACCTTCACCAGCTTCCGCGTAAGTAAATTTATCTTCTTTCTTTAAAAAATTTGTCATTAGCTAACATTTGGCTAGACGCAAAAATAAACCTTTTTTGTTACAAGTCAATTTTCTTTTAAAGTATGGTTTTCAACATCATTAATATAGGTTAAGGTTCTTTATCTATTGAGTTGTGGTATAATTTATTAACAATGTGGTAAAAAGTGGTAAAAAGTGGTAAATATTTTTTAGTTTTGTAATACTATATAGTTAATCTTGGTAAACCTTATTGGTACATATGAGTGTAAAGCTGATGCTAAAGGCAGGCTTATGATTGCATCTAATTTAAAGAAGCAGTTGTCTCCTGTGTTACAAGAAGGTTTTGTTATCAAACGTTCTGTTTTTCAGTCTTGTTTGGAATTGTATCCAATGCAGGAATGGAATGCGATGATGAGTAAAATCAATAAGTTAAATCGTTTTGTGAAGAAAAATAACGACTTCATTAGAAGGTTTACTGCAGGGGTAAAGGTTGTTGATGTTGATGCAACTGGAAGAATTTTAATCCCAAAAGATTTATGTGTGTTTGCTGGTATTACAAAAGAAGTGGTGTTATCAAGTGCAGTAAATATTATTGAGGTTTGGGATAAAGAGAAGTACGAAAAAGTAATAGAAGATTCAGCTACTGATTTTGCAGATTTAGCTGAGGAAGTAATGGGAAATTTTGAAATAGATGAGTAGTTATCACGAATCAGTATTGCTTAAAGAAAGTGTAGATGCGCTAGATATTAGAGAAGATGGGGTGTATGTAGACGTGACTTTTGGAGGAGGAGGGCATTCTAAAGAAATTTTAAAAAGATTAGGAGAGAAAGGGCGTTTGTTTGCTTTTGATCAGGATGTAGATGCGAAGCAAAATGAAATTAATGATGAGCGATTTGTGTTGATTGGTGAAAATTTTAGATACATCAGTAGGTTCTTGCGTTTTTATGGAGTGAAAAAGGTGGATGGTATCTTGGCAGATTTAGGGGTGTCTTCATATCAGTTTGATGAAGCTTCTAGAGGGTTTTCTATTCGTTTCGATGGAGAGTTGGATATGAGGATGAATCAAGAAGCTAAGATTTCAGCGAAAGAAGTGATTAATACATATGAAGAAGAGAAGTTGGCTAATGTGTTGTATTACTATGGGGAGTTGAGGAACTCTAGAGCGATAGCTAAAAGAATAGTAGAGGCGAGAAAAGATAAAAAGATAGAAACGAGTTTTGAGTTAAAAGAAGTGTTGAAAAGGTTTTTGCCTAAAATGAAAGAGCATAAGATTTTGGCTCAAATATATCAAGCTATCAGGATTGAGGTGAATGAAGAGTTAGAGGTGTTGAAGGAGTTTTTAAATCAAACGCCAGAGTTATTGGTTGAAGAAGGTAGGTTAAGTGTGATTTCATATCATTCGTTAGAAGATCGATTGGTGAAAAGGTTTATAAGAACTGGATTGTTTGAAGGCGAGCCGGAAAAAGATTTTTTTGGGAATGTAGATGTTCCGTTAAAAAAGGTAGGAGGGTTAATTATTCCTACTCATGAAGAGATACAAGCCAATAATAGAGCTAGAAGTGCTAAGTTGAGAATAGCAAAGAAATTATAATATGGCAGAAAATTCAGGGGGAATATATGATGTGTTAAGAGGGAGTTTTTTAACGGACGACTCTGCAGCAAAAAATTGGAGGATCATCATTTTTGTTGTTGGGTTATTGTTGGTGATGATATGGAGTGCACATTCTATTGATGAGAAAGTGGTGAGGATAGCTGAGTTGAATAGGGTAAAAAGAGAGTTGAGAGCGGAGTATGTGGATACAAGTACCATTTTAATGCGGATGAAATTAGAAAGTGCAATACGGAAAAAAGTTTCTTCAACAGGATTAGAACCGGCACAAGAACCGCCACAAAAAATAAAAGTAGTAATTAAATAAATAAAAGATTGTCAGTAGTTAAAAAAAGCATATTAAATAAGTTGTACATCGTTGCGGTTTTAATGTCGCTTTTTCTGTTGGTTGTTGGGGGGAGAGTTTTCGAACTACAGTATGTGAAAGGAGAGAAGTATAAGAAGCTTGCTCTAGAAACTACAATTAAAAACGATACGATAGCGGCAAATAGAGGGAATGTGTATGCGGGGGATGGGAACTTATTAGCTACCTCTGTGTCTAATTATACTATCCGAATGGATGTAATGTCTGTTAAGGATAGGGTTTTTGAGAAAAATATTGCAGCCTTAACCGAAGAGTTGTCTGATATGCTAGGGAGAACGCCTAAGTATTATGAGAAGAAACTACGTGAAGCTAAGCAAAAAAGAAATAGATATTTATTAATTGCTAAAAACTTAGGATATAATGATTATATGAGGATGAAAAGCTTTCCTATATTCAATTTAGGCGTGTATAGAGGAGGTTTTATTGCGGAAAGAAAAACAGTAAGAGAACATCCAATTGGTAAAATAGCAGAAAGAACAGTAGGTTATAGTGATCATAGAGGAGGAGCAGGAATTGAAGGGGCTTTTTCTGATTATATGGAAGGGAAAAATGGATGGAGATTAAAGCAGAAGATAGCAAAAGGACAATGGAAGCCATTAAGTGATACTAATGAAAAGGAACCTGAAGATGGTAAGGATGTTATTACAACGATTGATGTAAATATGCAAGATATTACGCACTATGCGTTGTTAAAGCAATTAGAGTATTTTGAAGCAGACCATGGTTGTGCTGTAGTGATGGAAACTGCTACTGGTGAAATTAAGGCTATTTCGAATTTGGGAAGAACGTCTAATGGAAGATATTACGAGAAAAGGAACTATGCTGTTTGGGAAAGTCATGAGCCGGGCTCTACTTTTAAATTAGCAAGTTTAATGGCTGCTTTGGAAGATAAGGTAGTAGATACTTCTGAGGTAGTAGATACTGAGAAAGGAAAGATTTTTATTAATAATAAGAAAGTAGAAGATAGTCAGTGGGATGGATATGGAAAAATATCTTTAGCTAGAGTTTTTGAGGTCTCTTCTAATGTGGGTATTGTAAAAACAATTCAAAAACATTATGATCGCAATCCAGAAAAGTTTTTAAAAAGAATCAGACAGTTTGGTTTAGATCAGCAAACCGGTGTTAAGATAGTTGGTGAAGGAGAGCCTTTTATTCCGACTCCGAAAGGTAAAAGCTGGAGTCCAATTGCTTTAGAATGGATGTCGTGGGGATATGGTGTTTCGTTAACTCCATTACAAATATTAATGTTTTACAATGCAGTTGCGAATAATGGAGAATTAGTAAAACCTCGCTTTGTTAAGGCATTAAAAACTGGAGGTAAAACGGTAAAGGAGTTTGATAAGGTAGTTGTTAAAAAGAGAATTGCTAAGCAGATTACTATAGATAAGGTGACAAAAGTGATGGAGAATGTGGTGAAAAAAGGTACCGCAAAAGATATTTATTCTCCTAATTTTTCTATGGCAGGAAAAACAGGTACTGCAAAAAAATTCATTCCTAGAAGAAAGAACTCTAAAGGAGAATGGGAAGGAGGCTATTATTCGAATCAAAAATATGTGGCTTCTTTTGCAGGTTTTTTTCCAGTGGAAGAGCCGGAGTATTCTTGTATTGTTGTTATTCATGAACCTGATCCTATGAAAGGGTATTATGGTGCTAAGGTTGCGGCTCCAGTATTTAAAGAAATAGCACATAAAATATATACATCTACACCATCTAGTGTTCAAAAAGTAACAGATTCAGTAGTAACGGCTTCGATAAGTAAGGATTATAACTCGTATTACACGGTTTTAAATAAGTATAAAACAATTATGCCAAGAGTAGTTGGGATGTCAGCGATGGATGCAATTTCAATTCTAGAAAATATGGGGTTAAAGGTGAAGATTTCCGGTGTAGGAAAAGTTATGGAGCAATCTATAAATAAAGGAGAAAAAATAACTAAAGGAGCAACAGTATATTTAAAATTATCATAATTGAAAATAGTTAAAGACATATTGTATAGAGTAAGTGTTAATTCAGTGTTTGGTGATACTAACATAGGAATTAATGCAATTGCTTTTGATAGTAGAAAGGTTGCAAAAAACGATGTGTTTGTAGCTCAAAGAGGGGTGAATGTAGATGGGCATCAGTTTATAGATAAGGCTATCGATTTAGGAGCTGTTGTAATTGTTTGTGAAGATTTGCCTGAAACTAAGGTGGAAGGAATTACTTATGTTGAAGTAGCTGATGCAAATAAAGCGTTAGCGTATATGTCTGCTAATTATTATGATAATCCATCTAAAAAAATACAACTGATAGGAGTAACAGGTACTAATGGAAAAACTACTGTAACTACATTATTATATCAGTTGTTTCAAAAGTTAGGGTATAAAACAGGTTTATTGTCTACGGTTAAAATAATGGTAGATGTTGATGAGTATAATGCGACACATACAACTCCAGATCCTTTAATGTTGAATAGTTATTTAGCAAAAATGGTAGATGAAGGAGTGGAATATTGTTTCATGGAAGTAAGTTCACATGGAATTCATCAAAGTAGAATAGAAGGGTTGGAGTTTGTTGGAGGTGTGTTTACCAATTTATCGCATGATCATCTCGATTATCATAATTCATTTGCAGAATACAGAGACGTAAAAAAATCATTCTTTGATCATTTACCAAAATCATCTTTTGCATTAACGAATATTGATGATAAAAATGGGGTGATTATGTTGCAAAATACTAAGGCAAGTAAGAAAACCTATGCCTTAAAAACCCTTGGAGATTATAAAGCGAAAATTTTAGAAAAAAGTTTTTCGGGTTCATTGCTTACTATTAACGGAGTAGAGGTGTGGTCTAAGCTGATAGGTGATTTTAATGCATACAACTTGCTGGCTATATACGGAGTTTGTGATTTGTTAGGATTGGAGAAATTAGAAACCTTAAAAACAATTAGTGAACTAGAAAGCGTTAGTGGACGATTTGAATACGTGATTTCTAATGATAAAATCACAGCAATTGTAGATTATGCACATACGCCTGATGCATTGAAAAATGTATTAGAAACAATCAATAATATTCGTACAGGTAATGAAAATGTGATTACGGTTGTTGGATGTGGAGGAGATAGAGATAAGAGTAAGAGGCCAAAAATGGCAAATATTGCTTCTCAATTAAGTAGTCAGGTGGTGTTTACATCAGATAATCCAAGAACAGAAGACCCGCAAACTATTATAGATGAAATGGAAGCTGGGGTTTCTCCTGAAAATTTTAGGAAAACTATTTCAATTGTAAACAGAAAGCAGGCGATAAAAACAGCATGTAAACTAGCAAAACCTGGTGATATTATCCTAGTAGCTGGTAAAGGGCATGAAAATTATCAAGAAATTAATGGAGAACGACATCATTTTGATGATTTAGAAGAAGTGAAACATTGTTTTAATCAATTAAAAAAAATATAAAGCATGTTGTATTATTTATTTCAATACTTAGAAAATGAATTCAATTTAACTGGTGCAAGTGTATTTCAGTTTATTACATTTCGCTCGGCAGCTGCGTTTATATTTTCGTTGTTGATCTCTGCAATTTTTGGGAAAAGAATTATCAATTTTTTAAGAAGACAACAAGTAGGGGAGAGTATTCGAGATTTAGGGCTAGAAGGACAGATGCAAAAATCTGGAACACCTACTATGGGAGGAGTTATCATTATTATGGCAACTTTAATTCCGGTGTTGCTTTTTGCTAAACTAGAAAATATTTATGTGGTAATTCTTGTCATTACTACGATATGGATGGGGTTAATCGGTTTCACAGATGACTATATCAAGGTGTTTAAAAAAGACAAAGCAGGTCTTAAAGGAATTTTTAAAGTCATAGGTCAAGTAGGTTTAGGTGTAATTGTTGGGGCTATGTTGTATTTCCATCCAGGTGTAACTATTAAAGAACATTTGCCAGAATCAGAACAAGTGGTAATGGAAAATGGGAAGAAAAAGGTGTATGGAGAGGCTCATAAATCTACAAAAACTACGGTGCCATTTCTAAAGAATAATGAATTAGAATACGCTAAAGCGTTAAGTTTTTTAGGTGATGGATATCAAAAGTATGCTTGGTTAATATTTATTCCAATTGTCATTTTTATTGTCACCGCGATATCAAACGGTGCGAATTTAACTGACGGAATTGATGGTTTAGCTGCAGGTTCTTCAGCTATAATGGTGGTAACACTGGCTATTTTTACTTGGGTGTCTGGAAATATCATTTTTGCCGATTATTTAGATGTAATGTATATCCCTAATTCTGGTGAAATGACTGTTTTTGTGGCTGCTTTTGCTGGTGCACTAATAGGGTTCTTATGGTATAATACTTATCCTGCGCAAGTGTTTATGGGAGATACTGGAAGTTTGACTATAGGTGGAATAATTGCTGTGATTGCAATTGCAATTCGAAAAGAGTTATTACTACCGGTTTTAGCAGGAATTTTTGTAGCTGAAAATTTATCGGTTATTCTGCAGGTATCTTATTTTAAATATACGAAGAAGAAATATGGTCAAGGAAAAAGAATCTTTAAAATGTCACCATTACACCATCATTATCAAAAGTTGAATTATCACGAAAGTAAAATTGTCAATCGTTTTTGGATTGTTGGAATTCTATTGGCGGTGTTTACAATAGTTACACTTAAACTGAGATAATGAAGAGGTTAGTTGTATTAGGTGGTGGAGAAAGCGGAATAGGGACAGCTATTCTAGGAAAGCAAAAAGGTTTTCAGGTTTTTGTTTCAGATAGGGGAGAAATAAAAGAAAATTATAAAAAAGTTCTTATACATAATGAGATAGATTTTGAGGAAAATCAGCATACAGAAAGTAAAATTATGAATGCTGATATAGTAATGAAAAGCCCAGGTATTCCTGATAAAGTTACTTTAATTCAACAGTTGATTGCTAAAGAGATTAAAGTGATTTCTGAAATCGAATTTGCAGTTGAGTATACAGACGCAACTATTGTAGGGATCACCGGATCTAATGGTAAAACTACAACAACAATGCTTACGCATCATCTTTTGGAAAATGGAGGATTAGATGTAGGAATAGCAGGGAATATTGGAGATAGTTTTGCGTTGCAAGTGGCACAAAAAAGTTATGAAAACTATGTGTTAGAGTTAAGTAGTTTTCAGTTAGACGGAATAGATCGCTTTCGATGTCATATTGCCATGATTACAAACATTACTCCTGATCATCTAGATCGATATGATTATGATTTTAATAAATATATCGCTTCAAAATTTAGAATCGTAATGAATCAAATAAAAGATGATTATTTGATTTATGATGCTGATGACGAGGTGATAACAAATTGGTTGAATTTACATCCTGTTCAATCACAATTGGTTCCGTTTTCAATCACAAAAGAATTGAATTATGGAGCTTTTAAGAAGGGTGGTGATATAATAATTAGAATAAACGAAGAGGAATTTATAATGAATACATCTTATTTAAGGATACAAGGTAAGCACAATACTAAAAATGCAATGGCTTCAATGTTGGCTGCAAAACTTTTAAAAGTACGTAATGAAAAGATTACAGAAAGTATGTCAGGTTTTGAAGGAGCGGAACATCGTTTAGAAAAAGTAATCAAAGTTGAGGGGGTTACCTATATAAATGATAGTAAAGCAACAAATGTAAATGCAACATATTATGCGCTAGAATGTATGGATGGTTCAACAGTTTGGATTGTAGGAGGAGTTGATAAAGGAAATGACTATTCGGATTTGTTACCATTAGTTAGAGAGAAAGTTAAAGGTATTGTTTGTTTAGGCTTAGATAATCGAAAAATTATTGAAACATTCCAAAATGTAGTAGATATAATAGTAGAAACAGCAGGTGCAGATGAAGCAGTGAAAGTCGCTCATAAAATTGCACAAAAAGGGGAAACAGTTCTGTTGTCGCCAGCTTGTGCGAGTTTTGATTTATTTGAAAGTTACGAAGATAGAGGAAGGCAGTTTAAAGACGCAGTAAGAAACTTATAATATTGAAAACGATATTTAAACATATAAAAGGAGATAGAGCTATTTGGGCTATCGTTGCTATTTTGGCAATTCTATCTTTCATGCCAGTGTATAGCGCAAGCACTAATTTAGTGTATGTGGTAGGAAATGGTTCAACCACAGGGCATTTAATTAAGCACATTGCGTTGTTAATTATGGGGTTTGGAATTTTATATGGTGTACATAAAATTCCGTACAGATATTTTAGCGGAGGGTCGGTGTTAATGTTTCCAATAGTTGTTTTGTTGCTTATTGTAACATTAGCACAAGGAACAACTATTGGCGGCGCTAACGCTAGTAGATGGATACATATACCGTTTGTTGGAGTTGGTTTTCAAACGTCTACATTAGCAGGATTGGTGGCGTTAGTGTATGTAGCTAGATATTTGGCTAAAAATAAAGAAAAAGAAATTGTTTTTAGAGAGAGTTTATTGCAGTTATGGTTACCGGTTGGTATGGTGCTGCTATTAATTCTTCCTGCAAACTTTTCAACAACGGCTATTATTTTTTCAATGATTTTAATATTGGTATTCATAGGAGGGTATCCTTTAAAATACATAGCTAATATTTTAGGAATGGGAATCGTTGCACTCGGATTATTTATTCTTGTGGTGAAAGCGTTTCCTGGTTTAATGAAGAATAGAGTAGATACTTGGGAAAAAAGAATAGATGGCTTTATAAATTCAAAAGAAGCGCCAGAAAATTATCAAGTAGAAAAAGCAAAAATAGCCATAGCTACTGGTGGGGCTTTTGGTAAAGGAGCGGGAAAAAGTGTACAAAAGAATTTTTTACCACAATCATCTTCCGATTTTATTTATGCAATTATTGTAGAAGAGTATGGTATGATGGGAGCGTTGTTTGTCATTTTTATGTATTTCTTATTGTTATTCAGGATTGTAATTGCAGCAAAAAAAGCAACAACAATCTTTGCAACTTTATTAGTAATTGGTGTAGGTTTGCCGATCGTTTTTCAGGCGATTATAAATATGGCAGTGGCAGTGAATTTATTTCCAGTAACAGGACAAACATTACCATTAATTAGTAGTGGGGGTACATCAATTTGGATGACCTGTTTTGCATTAGGAATGGTGTTAAGTGTGAGTGCGTCAAAACATGAAACTGAAGAGTCGATTTTAGATGATAATCCGTTAGATATTTTACACGAAACAATATAAATATGGAAAAGTCAATAAACATAATCATAAGTGGAGGAGGTACAGGAGGTCATATTTATCCTGCTATCGCAATAGCTAATGAGCTAAAGTTGCGTTATCCAAACGCTAAAATTTTGTTTATTGGAGCTAAGGGTAAGATGGAGATGGAAAAGGTGCCTAAAGCGGGTTATGAAATTAAAGGGCTTTGGATTTCAGGTATTCAAAGAAAGTTAACGTTAAAAAACATCTTATTTCCGTTTAAATTACTGAGTAGTTTATGGAAAGCGAATGTAATTATCAATCGTTTTAAGCCTGATGTGGCTATAGGTACAGGAGGTTATGCAAGTGGTCCGGCGCTTATAATGGCAAGTAGAAAAAGAATTCCAACAGTTGTACAAGAGCAAAATTCATATCCAGGAATTACAAATAAATTATTAAGTAAAAAAGCAGATAAAATTTGTGTAGCCTATGATAATTTGGAACGATTTTTTCCTATTGAAAAGATAGTGAAAACTGGTAATCCTGTTCGACAAGATTTGCTGTTAATCCATACAAAAAAAGAAGAGGCTTTAGCGTTTTTTAAACTAGATAAAAAAAAGAAAACGGTTTTAGTTATCGGAGGAAGTTTAGGAGCAAGAAGGATAAATCAGTTGGTAGCAACAGAATTAGAGTTTTTAAAAGGACAAGAATTACAAGTCATATGGCAATGTGGTAAATTGTATTACGAGGAATATAAAACATATAATACTGAAGAAAATATACAGGTGCATCAATTTTTGAATAGAATGGATTTAGCATACGCAGCAGCTGATTTTGTAATCTCTCGTGCCGGTGCAAGTTCAGTTTCAGAATTGTGTATAGTAGGAAAACCAACGTTATTTATTCCTTCTCCTAATGTTGCTGAAGATCACCAAACGAAGAATGCAAAGTCTGTAGTAGATAAGCATGGAGCTATTATGTTGAAAGAAGATGAATTGCATACATTTCCGGTGGTGTTTGAAACATTGTTGAAAGATAAAGGAAAACAAGAAAGTTTAAGTGAAAATATAAAAGCGTTAGCATTGCCTAATGCAACAACTCATATTGTAAACGAAGTAGAAAGACTGATTAAGAAGTGAATTTAAAAGAGATACATAACGTTTATTTTATTGGAATTGGAGGTATTGGAATGAGTGCCTTAGCTAGGTATTTCCATGCAAATGGAAAGAAAGTGGAGGGGTATGATAAGACGCCTTCGCCAATAACTGATAGTTTACAAAAATCAGGTATTTCTATTCATTTTACAGATGATATTAAACAAGTGTCAGATGATTTCTTAGACACAGAAGATTCGTTAGTTGTATATACTCCTGCAATACCTAAAGTACATTCAGAACTTGAGTATTTCTTGAATAATAATTTCAAAGTATTAAAAAGAGCAGAAATTTTAGGTAAGATCACTGAGAATACTTATTGTTTGGCGGTTTCAGGAACACATGGTAAAACAACAACATCTTCTATTTTAGGTCATATTATGCAACCAGTTGGAGCTACTGGGTTTTTAGGTGGTATTGCGGAGAATTATAATTCAAATTTAATCTTAGGAAAAGATAAAGTTTCAGTGGTTGAAGCAGATGAATTTGATCGTTCATTTTTGCATCTTTCTCCTGATGTGGCATGTATTACTTCCATGGATGCAGATCATTTAGATATCTATGGAGAACATCAAGCATTGCTAGATTCGTTTAAAGAATTTACTAGTAAAGTTGCTCACAAACTAATTGTAGCTAAAGGGTTACCAATTAACGGGCTGACCTATGCAATTGAACAAGAGGCAGATTATACGGCTTACAATCTTAGAGTGGAAAGAGGGACTTATGTGTTTGATGTAAAAACACCAAAAGATAAGATTATAAATATTAAGTTTCATTTACCTGGTCGTCATAATATTATGAATGCTCTAGCTGCTATAGCAATGGCTGATGTATATGGGGTTTCATTGATAGAGATTAAAGATAGATTATTTAGTTTTTCAGGTGTACAACGTAGGTTCTCGTATAAAATTAAAACTGATGATTTTGTTTTAATTGATGATTACGCACATCATCCTACTGAAATTAATGCAGTAGAGCAAGCAGTAAGAGAAATGTATCCAGAAGAAGAAGTGCTAGTGGTTTTTCAACCTCATTTATATAGTAGAACGCAAGATTTTGCTGATGATTTTGCTGTTTCACTTTCTAAATTTGATGAAATTGTATTGTTAGATATTTATCCAGCAAGAGAATTACCAATAGAAGGAGTTACATCAGATTGGTTATTACAAAAAATTAATCATGATAATAAACAGTTGGTTGAGAAAAGTAATGTTATTGAGGTTATAAAAGAATCGAAAAAAAATATTATAGTAATGTTAGGGGCTGGAGATATTGGGTTGTTAGTAGAGGAAGTAAAAGAGGGTTTAATTAAAGAATGTAAGCTGTAATGATGAAGAAATTGATGAAATATTTGGTGTTGTTATTTCTGGTAATTGGATTGCTTTTTTTGTACAGTTTTACCAAAGTGCGAAATCATAAGAAAGTAGTTGAAAATGTGATAGTTGAGTTTGATGAAGGAGCAAATCCATTTTTAACTCATGAGTCGGTTAATAAATTGTTAATACAAAATCAAGCTACGGTTAAAAACCAATCAAAAAGAGTTATAGATTTACACCACCTAGAAAAGAAGGTTTCGTCGAATCCTTACGTAGAAAATGCTAGAGTTTTTATGACGCTTGGGGGAGTGCTAAAAACTCATATTACACAAAAAGAGCCTATAGCTAGAATTATTTCAGAAAATAAGGCTTATTATATTGATAAAGAAGGAGCTAAAATTCCTTTGTCTAATAGCTTTTCTGCACGCGTACCTTTAATTAGTGGAGTAAATTTATCAGGAAATATCGAAGAAATAACACAATTAGTGCTGTTTATTTCCAAAGATCAGTTTCTCCAAAAAGAAATAACTGGGATTCAAAAATTAAACACAGACGAGTACGTATTTACCGTTCGAAGTGGAGACTATAGAATTTACTTCGGGAAGTATTCTGATGTCAATTTAAAATTTAAAAAGCTGAAAGCTTTTTATAATAAAGCTTTAAAGGATAAGACAATTAATAAGTATAAAATAATAAACGTTAAATATCACAACCAAGTGGTATGTACAAAACAAAATCAAGATGGAGAACAATAAAATCGCAGTTGGTTTAGATATAGGAACTACCAAGATTGTTGCCATGATTGGTCGCAAGAATGAATATAATAAAATAGAAATTCTTGGTATTGGTAAAGCAAAAAGCTTGGGAGTGAAAAGAGGTGTAGTAAATAATATTACACAAACAATCCAGTCTATTCAACAAGCTGTGGATGAAGCAGAGAGTGTTTCAGGACAGAAAATTAGTGAGGTAGTGGTTGGTATTGCTGGACAGCATATAAGAAGTTTACATCATAGTGATTATATAACTAGATCTAATCCAGATGAAGTAATAACTGATGAAGATATTGAAATGTTAGTGAATCAGGTGCATAAATTAGTTATGTTACCAGGTGAAGAAATTATTCATGTATTACCTCAAGAATTTAAGGTAGATAGTCAACCAGATATCAAAGAGCCAATAGGAATGTATGGAGGTAGGCTAGAGGCTAATTTTCATGTGGTAGTCGGACAAGTATCGTCTATAAGAAATATTGGAAGATGTGTAAAAAGTGCAGGTTTAAATTTATCTGATATCACTTTAGAACCTTTAGCATCTGCATCTGCAGTATTAAGTCAAGAGGAAAAAGAAGCAGGTGTTGCTTTAATAGATATAGGTGGTGGAACAACAGATTTAGCCATTTTTAAAGATGGAATTATCCGTCATACAGCTGTAATTCCTTTCGGAGGAAATGTAATTACAGAAGATATTAAAGAAGGTTGCTCTATTATAGAAAAGCAAGCAGAATTATTAAAAATAAAGTTTGGCTCTGCTTGGCCAGGTGAAAATAAAGAAACGGAAATAGTATCTATTCCAGGGTTAAGAGGAAGAGAACCAAAGGAAATTACTTTGAAAAATCTTTCTAAAATAATTCATGCAAGAGTTCAAGAAATTATAGAACATGTGTATCTAGAAATTAAGAACTATGGACATGAAACCCAAAAAGGAAAATTAATTGCAGGTATTGTATTAACTGGAGGTGGTTCTCAATTGAAACACTTACGCCAATTAGTTGAATACATTACAGGCATGGATACGCGTATAGGTTATCCTAATGAACATTTAGCTGGAGACAGTGATGATGTATTGTCTAGTCCTTCTTACGCTACTGCAGTAGGATTATTAATGGAAGGTTTAGATAAGTATACTAAAGAAGATAATGTTGTAGTTATTAATGATAGTTTTGAGAAAGAAGAAGCTCAAAATAGTGTAGAAGAGGAAGTGCAACAACCTTCTGTAGAAAAAGAGAGTGTGTATAGGCCTAAGCCTAAAGGGAAGTCTTTCTTGGAAAAATTCACAGAAAGATTTAAAGAATTTTTGGATAACGCAGAATAAAATTAGTAGTAAAAAAAGTATAATAAAGGGGAGTTATTATGAGCGCAGAATTTGATAACATTTCATTTGATATGCCAAAAACGCAATCAAACACAATAAAAGTGATTGGTGTTGGAGGTGGAGGTAGTAATGCCGTAAATTACATGTATAATAAGCAAATACACGGAGTAGATTTTGTGATTTGCAACACAGACGCACAGGCATTAGAAAATAGTCCAATACCTAATAAAATTCAATTAGGAGCACACTTAACATCTGGTTTAGGTGCTGGTGCAAATCCTGAAATAGGTGCACAAGCAGCGGCAGAAAGTATTCAAGAAATTCAGCAAATGTTAAACACGCAAACTAAAATGGTGTTTATTACTGCTGGTATGGGAGGTGGTACTGGTACTGGTGCTGCACCTATAATTGCTAAAATTGCTAAAGATATGGATGTGTTAACGGTAGGTATCGTTACTATGCCATTTCAATTTGAAGGAAGAATGCGCTCAAAACAAGCTCAGAAAGGAATAGATGAGCTTCGTAAACATGTTGACTCTTTAATTGTTATCAACAATAATAAATTACGTGAAGTTTATGGAAACCTTGGATTTAAATCAGGGTTTTCAAAAGCGGATGAAGTATTAGCAACTGCAGCAAAAGGTATAGCAGAGGTAATTACACATCACTATAAGCAAAATATCGATTTACATGATGCTAAAACGGTATTAGCGGACAGCGGAACAGCAATTATGGGGTCTGCTAAAGAATCTGGTGCAAACAGAGCTAAAAATGCTATTGTAAAAGCATTAGATTCTCCGTTATTAAATGATAATAAGATTACAGGAGCTAAAAATGTATTATTGTTAATTGTTTCGGGAACTAATGAAGTTACCTTAGATGAAATAGGAGAGATTAATGATTATATCCAAACTGAAGCTGGTTATGATGCTAATATTATAATGGGGATTGGAGAGGATGAAAGTCTAGAAGAAGGGCTAGCTGTTACTATTGTAGCTACAGGTTTTGCTTTAGATCAGCAAAATACGATTAACAATACCGAAACGAAAAAGATTGTACATACTTTAGAAGACAATCAAAAAGCAACATATGAGTTTGAAACTAAAAAAGTTTCTAAAGCTACTTCTCTTGATGAACCAATCTCAAGACCTACAACAAATACCAAGGTTGTTCATGTTTTAGATGTTGAAGAACCAGCAGAGAAAATGCCAAATTTGTTGAAAACTACTGAGGCAATTAAAGATATAAGTGTAGTATTTGAAGAAGTAAGTTATAAAGATGTGCCAGAAGAAGAGTTTATTATTACAAATATGACTCAAGTTGAAGAGAAGAAAGTAGAAGTAGAGGCGCCAATTCAGCAGAACTTATTGTTTGATTTACCATTAAATTCATATGAAGAAATCAAGCCAGAGACAACTAATAATGATATTATAAAAACTACAGAGGCAATTAAAAACTTAGATGTAGTTTTTGAAGAAGTTAAATCTACTCCCGCTGTTGAAAAACGTTATGTGTTAGATGATTTTGATATTCAACCAACCATAGGTAAAAGTTCTACACCTGCAATAGAAAAGGAGATAGAGGAAGACTTAAGGTTTGAGGTAAGAACTACTAATGACTCTGGAGCGGATTCAGACGATCAAACGGAAGGTTCTCCTTTAAGTCTTACTATTTCTGAATTACAGAGAAGAGCAAAAGAAAGAAGAGAGAAAATGAAAGGGTTTAACTATAAGTTTTCTGATAAGGTAAATCAGAATATAGACGATATAGAAAAGCAACCTGCATATAAAAGGTTGGGTATAGATTTAGATGTAAATACTAAAATTAGTGAGAAGCAAACTCCGTTAGATACAAACTCTGACGATTTACCTTTACGATCTAATAATTCTTTTTTACATGATAATGTAGATTAATAACAGTAAGAATATAAACAAAGAACTAAATCCTGAATTCTTCAGGATTTTTTTATTGTTTAGTATCTTTGATTAAAAAAAACACAAATGAGTATACAACAAGAAGTAATGAATAAGCTTAAAGAAGCTATGAAGTCTAAAGATACCGTAGCTTTAACTGCTTTAAGATCGTTAAAGTCTGCTTTTATGTTAGCTAAAACAGAGTCAGGAGCAGGTGATTTATCAAGTGATCTAGAGCTAAAAATTGTACAGAAACAAGTAAAGCAAAGAAAAGATAGTGCACAAGTTTTTATAGAACAAAATCGTCAAGATTTAGCAGATCCTGAGTTGGCAGAAGCTAAAGTCTTAGAGCAATTTTTACCAGAAGCATTAAGTGAAGAAGAGATTGCTAAAGTGGTGATAGAAGTAATTGGAGAAGTTAATGCTGAAGGAATGAAAGATATGGGAAAGGTGATGGGAATTGTTTCTAAAAAATTAGCAGGACAAGCTGATGGAAAAACAATATCTACTATTGTAAAACAGAAATTAGCGTAAAGCATATTGGTTTGGACTTTTTGTTAATATAGTCCAAAAGACTTTTGTTTTAAAAACTAAGTATAGGCCTTGTAGCTCAACTGGATAGAGCACTGGATTTCGGCTCCAGCGGTTGGGGGTTCGACTCCCTTCAAGGTCACAAAAAGAGATGAATGATAAAGTTGATCTCTTTTTTTTAAATATATGTTAAGTATTAATCTTTGAATTTTTAAAATGTATATAATTAATGAGCTTTGTTGGATAAATATTTAATAGTAAATTAGAATACATTATATCCCCTCAAAAAATAATTAATGATATTAAAGTCCGTACTACAAAAGTTTATTGTAAAATTTAAAACACGATTATTTTACGTTAAAGATGGCTTTTTTGTTTTACCCTACTTGGCCAATTCACCTAAAATTATGCTTGATAGCATGAGTTGGATGCCCTTTGTGAAAATAAATGAAAAGAAAAATGTATTCCAAGCTAAAAACCCTTTTTTTGAAGGAGATTGCCATTATGAGGAATTAGAAGAGGGACTTTGGATTTTAGTATCGGATGTGAAATTTAAAAAGAATGTTAGTTATGAGCTGATTTACGATGCAACATTACCTATTGAATATTATACATTAAGCCTATACATGAATGAAACGAGACGGGTAGCACCGTCTTCATTGATTAATAATATGGTAAATGTAGATAGAGGTTGGATGTTGCATAAACCAGGAGACAAAGCTATTAATGGTCATTTTGCGGGCTCTAGAGGACTTTTTTTTGTGATTTATTTTTCTCAGAAATGGTTGGACAATAATACGAATAAGAATAAAATATTTTCTAGTGATAAAATGAAAGAATGGTTACATTCAGATAGTACGAGTTTATTTATTCCTGAGCTTTTTAATGCAACCTATAATTTGTCATCTCCTATTTTAAAAACTATCTTAACAAAAGGAGAGAAAGGAGTGAACAATAAATTAAAGTTAAAAATTCAGACACTTGAGTTGATGTCAACTTTTATTGAAAAAATGCAACATAAAGATGTTCAACCAAAGTCTGATATTATGACTAATCCAAGTAGAAGAAAAATTCTTAAGGCTGAAAAAAGACTTTCTGATGCTATCTTTGAAGGTTTTCCAGGGATAGAAAATTTGGCATCAGATATAGGAATGTCTACTACTAAGCTTAAAAATGATTTTAAGGAGACTTATGGGTATTCATTATTTAAGTATTTTCAGTTAAAACAGATGGAATCTGCAAAAGAGATGCTTCTACAAGATCCCTCACTAAAAATTTCATACGTGGCCAATATACTTGGGTATATTAATCCTAGTAAATTTTCAGCAGCTTTTAAAAAGAATTATGGTTATTTACCTTCTGAAGTACATCAGATAGATATAATAAATTTTTAAGGACTAATTTGGTTTTATACTGAGTCATGAAACATATTTAGTAGAATTGAGTCTGGTACTTAAGAAAAAGATAAACCTCCTCTGTTATTTTATTATCTTAACAAAGGAAGTAAGTTCTTATATTTAAATTGGAGTAAAGATTATTTTACTGAAACACTAAGTAAAATAGTTCCCATAGGAAAGGTGATTACACCAAATGAAATAACAACTAAAGTTGCAAATTTAGGTGCGATGATGAAATTACCAGGAGGTTTAGAGTCACTAATTTCGAGTGTATGAGGTTTACCGAGAGGTTTTCCTTCTTTCCAAAACTGAAGGCTAAGTTTAGCAGAACCTCCAGAAACATTTTCAACTAATGTTCTATAACCTTGGATTTTGTATCCTTCTTTAACAATTGAAGTAAAAGCTGAAGCGCCAGTAAGGAAATTTGATACGGAAAAAGATGCTGAAGAAATATAATTATTCATAATATATTGATTTTAGTGATAAGTTTTTTAAATTTTATTATAATGGAATTGATTTAAAAATATAGATCTATTAATTCAGGTGGGCTAAATAAATTTAATATTTAGTGTTCATTAGATTTAAAAATAGGACAGGATGTAGGTAATTTCTCAGTAGGTATATGCTCACAAGTATTGGCAAAAGTAAGATTACCTTCATTATCGGTTTTTAATATCCAAACCGAATCATAATTGTCACCTCTCCAACAGGTGATTATTGTATTTCCTCCAGGTTTAGGGTTTTCTCTTCTTGTTTCACAGTAGCAATGTTTATTTGTTGCTATCTGTACTTTATAGAGCTCTTCAAAAACCGATATTACAGACGCTCTCAGATTCCCGTGTTCCCAACATACAATAATGGTTTGATTATCTTTATGATTAAAATATTTTGATTTTTTATTGAATAAAGCATTAGCTAGGCTTTCAGATTCATACCATTCAAAACTAGCCAGAGTTATGGGTAAACCATATTGAATAGCAAAAGGCGCAATGGTTAATGAAGGTCTAACATATGAATATCCATCTATTAGTTGAGTAGGATTAGAAGAAAAAATATAATCTGGTTTTCCATCCATTATATTATAAAGAATAGTATTTGCACCTAACGCACGCCATTCTCCTCTACAGACATAATTTCCATTTTCAAAATGCCCCCCTGGATGCGCTTCTGCATGACGTATGAAGTAAACAGTTTGATTTTTATAAGGGGTAAAGGAATCTGAACTAGTTGGAACAGATGTTCGAAGTGTTACAGGAAGATTTGGGCAGCATTTAGTTCTTGGAATTTTTATATCTGGGTATTCTGATTTTGGATTTATACCATCGTTAAAATAATTTAAAATATATCTGCCAGAACTAACCTTGGTCAACACTAAATAATCAACTTTCTTTCGAGGCCACCTTTTAATGTCTGAATTTGAAGGAGCTATTTTGTCTATTATCCTTCCTATAGTATTGCTGTCGGCTCCTACGACAAATAAATTATCGCTTTTATTAGTATGGAAATCCTTTAAAAATGTATTTAAGGATTTTACATTGACACTTTTTTTGTGAGAAACAGCAAAAGGCTCTATGGTTTCTAATGGTTTCATGTCTATTTTCTTTAAAGTTTGTAGCTTCTCTTTATAATCAGGACTTAAAGCATATATAGCCATGTTGTCGATGCAATTATTGGAAAGTTGTTTGTTTAATAACTGCGCAAATAATAAGGAATGATTAAGTCCAGATATGGAAAGGTTATTAGTCTTTGGATTACCTTCAAAAGAAGGAACTAGAACTAATGTTTTTGTGTTACAAGATATGCTTTCTGGTGACCGTAATTGAGAAAAAACTGTTTGTGTTTTACAGATTATAGTTAATAGAAAAATTATTTTTAAATAATTTTTCGTGTGGAATTTTAAATTATTCATCTTATTGATTTTTAAGAATTATATGTTTGTTTTGGTGAATGAAATTAATGGTTGAGGTTATAAAAAGCTGATCCAAAAAGATATTCTTATAGCCTATTAAGACAAAAATTATAACCTATAACCTGTTTGTATTAAATAGGAATGAGAAAAATGAAAAACTTCAGTATTACTGCACTAAAACATTATTAGAAGTTTTGGTATTTATAAGTGTGTATTTCCATTTTGAAATAGAAATGTAGCTAAAGAATTTAATGTACCTTGCGAACTTAAATTTTACTATGAAGTCGTATTATTTGTTGAAGCTAACTTTGTATGGGGTTAGCTTTTCCACGGTATTGTTAAATGTTGTAGAAAGAGTGTATGCTTTTGTATTTAATAAACCTATTTTCGTTCACGTATATTTTAGAAAGAAAAAGCTATCGAAACAGAAAAAAGAGTTTTTAGAAACAAGTATTACCTTTTATCAAAATTTAGATGATAAGCACAAAGCATACTTTGAGCATAGAGTAGCTAAATTTATCAGAGAATATCAATTTATTTCTAGAAATAGCTTTGAATTCACACCAGAGAAAAAGGTATTGATAGCAGCGTCATATATCAAATTAACATTTGGGATGAGAAAATACTTAACTCAAACATTTGATAAAATAATTGTATATCCAGAGGTCTATTACTCACTTATTACGGAACAATATCATAAAGGGGAATATAATCCTGCATTGAAAATTATTATTTTTTCTTGGGAAGATTTTTTAATAGGTAATATTATTACCAATGATAATATTAATCTAGGCATACATGAATTTTCGCATGCATTAACATTTCATGGTAGTAAATCTAAAGATGTAAGTGCTAGGATTTTTTATAGAAAATATAAAGAAATTCTTGATTATGTTAGTAATGAAGGAAGATTAAAGCAAATACAAGAGTCTAACTACTTTAGAGAATATGCTATGACAAATAAAATTGAATTTGTTGCTGTAATTATGGAGCATTTTTTTGAGTCTCCAATAGAATTACAGCAACAATTTCCAAAGTTGTATGCTAAAATAGAAAAGATGCTTAATTACAGATCGATTTTAAATCAGCAATGGTCTCAGTAGGGTTGTCGCTTTTAAATACAAAGCTACCAGCTACTAAAACATCTGCACCAGCATCAACTAATTGTTTTGCATTTTTGTTCGTTACACCTCCATCAATTTCAATTAAAGTGTTTGAATTGGTTTCAGTTATTAACTGTTTTAATTGAGTTACTTTTTTATAGGTGTTTTCAATAAAAGACTGACCACCAAAACCTGGATTTACACTCATAATACAAACTAGATCTAAATCAGTAATTATATCTTCTAAAACACTAATTGGAGTATGAGGGTTTAACGCTACTCCAGCTTTCATTCCGCTAGCTTTAATGGCTTGAATTGTTCTGTGTAAGTGCGTACAAGCTTCGTAGTGTACAGTTAAAACATCAGCTCCTAAATCAGCAAAAGTTGAAATATATCTATCAGGGTCAACAATCATTAAGTGAACATCAATCGTCTTGTTTGCATGAGAAGAAATTGCTTTTAAAACCGGCATTCCAAAAGAAATATTAGGAACGAATACACCGTCCATAATATCAATATGAAACCAATCTGCTTTACTGTTGTTTACCATTTCTACGTCACGTTGTAGATTTCCAAAATCAGCAGCTAATATAGAAGGTGCTATTAATTTATTCATTTTTAAGTTGTGTTGTGTTTATATTGTTCGCAAAAGTACAATAAAAAAACTCTCTTAAATAAGAGAGTTTTCGAAATATATGTAGTCAGTTATTTACTAATTACCCTAAGTATGTCATCAGAATTTTACTTCTAGATGTATGTTTCAATCTTCTGATAGCCTTCTCTTTAATCTGACGAACACGCTCTCTAGTTAAATCGAAAGTTTCTCCGATTTCTTCTAAAGTCATTGGTTGGTGTTCTCCTAAACCAAAGTACAATCTAACAACATCTGCCTCACGAGGTGTTAAGGTTTCTAAAGCTCTGTTGATTTCGATGCGTAAAGATTCGTGTAATAATGTTTTATCAGGATTTGGTGACTCACCAGAATTTAAAACATCATAAAGATTTGAATCTTCTCCTTCAATTAAAGGTGCATCCATTGAAACGTGACGTCCAGAATTTTTCATAGATTCTTTAACATCACTTACGGTCATGTCTAACTTCTTTGCAATTTCTTCAGCACTTGGAGGTCTTTCATTTTCTTGCTCCAAAAATGCGTACATTTTATTGATTTTGTTAATCGAACCAATTTTATTTAAAGGTAAACGTACAATACGTGATTGTTCTGCTAATGCTTGTAATATAGACTGACGAATCCACCAAACAGCATAAGAAATAAACTTAAAACCTCTAGTTTCATCAAAACGCTTAGCAGCTTTTATTAATCCAAGATTTCCTTCATTAATTAAATCAGGTAGCGTTAAACCTTGATTTTGATATTGCTTCGCAACTGAAACCACAAAACGTAAGTTAGCCTTAGTTAATTTTTCTAAAGCTCTTTGGTCACCAGCTTTAATACGCTGCGCTAACTCTACTTCTTCATCAGCAGTAATTAGATCTACTTTACCAATTTCTTGTAAATATTTGTCTAATGACGCAGTTTCTCTGTTGGTTACCTGTTTTGTAATTTTTAGTTGTCTCATACACTTTCTATTTTAAACTTTTCTATCTATCAATACTTTACATATACTTATACGTAGGCAATCAAATAAATGTTACAAAAAATGTATATTTTTTTTTAAAAAAAGTTTTCAGATGCATTCTTAAATGTTAAATTTAGGTTTGAAATAAACTAAAAAGTGACTTTAGTTTATTTTTTGTGTCTCATCTAAATGTAGAGCCAAATTAGTAATAAAACTATTGAAAACTAGTAAAGTTGATAATATAAGCGACGAAGAGCTTGTAAAGAAGATCGTAGAAAAAAATGATACCCATTTATTTGCTATACTTTATGATAGGTATGCAGGTGTGGTGTATAACAAATGCTATGGTTTTTCTAAAAGTAAAGAAGAAGCTCAAGATTTAACACATGACGTGTTTGTACGCTTATTTATTAAACTAAGGACATTTAAGGGAAAATCTAAGTTTTCTACGTGGTTATATTCTTTTACCTATAACTTTTGTGTAAATTACGTGCAAAGAAATAGTGCAAAGAAGAATGAGAAAGTGACGGTAGTAACTGATGTGATTAAAGATGAAGATACAAATATGGATGAAATAGATGATTCATCATTATTTGAATTGAAATCTGATAAATTAGCGAAAGCTCTAGAAATTATTGATCCATCAGATAAGATGATATTACTAATGAAATACCAAGATGATATGAGTATAAAAGATATTCAATTGGTATTAGAGTTAGGGGAAAGCGCTGTAAAAATGCGTTTAAAGAGGGCAAAAGAAAAGGTAGTTAATGCCTATAATGAGTTATAAATATGGATAATCCGTTTAAAAAAATACTTAGCGATCAAGAGCTGCCAGAAGTACTTAAGAAGAAAGTGCTTAATGACGTGGCGATGATTAAGCTGTCTATAGATATGGCGGACTTATTCGTAGTGAAATATCCTAGTGCTGTAGGAGATTTACTAACAGGTGGAGGAGTAGATGAAGTTGAAGAGAAAAAGAGAAAAGAAAAATTGAAAGGTGAGAAAGATGAAGGGTAAAATACACTAACTAAACTAAGCTATACATTATGAATGAGTTAATGGAACCTTTTGAAGAAATACTAAACGAAATAAAGAATGTTATTCCTTCAGTCTTTAAGTTTTTAGGTTTTTTAATTTTTGCATGGTTATTCACCAAGGTTTTATTGAAGATAGTTAAAAAAATTCTATCAAAAACTAAAATAGATCAGTGGTCTGAAAAATTAAGTGAAACAAAAATATTTGGTAATACTACCATTAATATTGTACTTACGAATGTAATATTAGGGGTATTAAAATGGTTGCTAATCTTAATCTTTGTAATGGCAGGTTCAAGTATTTTTGGACTAACATTTGTATCTGATGGTTTAAGAAGTTTCTTTAAGTATCTGCCAAATTTAGTATCTGCCTTAGCAATTTTTGCAGGAGGTGCATATTTAGGGACCGTGGTTAAAAAAGCTATACAGGGAATGTTTAAATCACTTGAAATTAGTGGTGGTAATGTAGTAGGTAATATTGCTTTTTATTTAATTGTAGTTTTTCTTTCCATAACAGCTTTAGATGCAGCGCAAGTAGATACGTCTTTAATCAAGAGTAATTTAACTTTAGTTATAGGTTCCGTTTTACTAGCTTTTACTATTGCTTTTGGTTTAGGAGCAAGAGATGCAGTGGCTAGATTGTTATTTGGATATTATTCACGACGTAATATAGTAATCGGATCTACTTTACAAATTGGAGACGTTGAAGGTGTGGTTACAGCAATAGATAATATATGTCTTACGTTGAAAACCAAAGAAGGAGAAGTTATATTTCCAATCAAAGATGTGGTTGATAGTAAAATAATTGTAAAAAAATAATTTTGTTTCAATAAATTTAGATTATATTTGTCCAGTTTATAACGAAAACATATAAACTTAAGATTATCAAATCTTAAAAGTTTTTTATATAAAAATTTGGTAGATTTCGGGGGACTTCTATCTACAGGGTTGCGTAGTGAGCAACTCATAAAAGGACTAGTTTTACTGGTCCTTTTTATTTTTTATAACTGTAATTTACTACTCCATCAATTTATCTGAGTATTTAAGTGATTTTTTATGATTTATAATTGGTTTTTAATCAGATGATTGTTTTGATTTTCTTTATAAATCTATTTTTTTATGATGTAATTAGTGACTTTTTAAAAGTAAAAGTGTCTTACTATATATAAGGCAAAGGTAACCGGGGGGACACCTAGTCTTAATTCATTAAAGTAGAGTTGCCATTTTTATGAGCAACTCTTTTTTATTATTGTTATGATTTGTTATTCGAAAGATAAATGTAAGAATATACCTCTTGTTCCAAAGAAATCAATAGGATCTGTCCATTGGCTAGGAGTACGATTATCAGGCTTTAGCTCATTAGTCATAGAAAAAACACCTCTTATGGAAGGTGAAAATTTAAAGTAAGGAAGGTATAGGTCTATACCAATTCCAACTTCATACATAAAGTTACTAGCATTCTGTCTAAACTGACCTGAAAAGTTATCATCTTGATTTTTTTCGTTACTAGAAAAGTTAAAATCAAAAGAAGCACCTCCTAATACATAAGGCCTGATATTATTTAACCTATTAGTACTAAACTTAAAGATAAAAGGTAAATGTAAATAGGTATTTCCTACCTCTCTTGTTCCTTGTGTTTCATTTGCAATATGCTTAAATCGAAGTGTTTTTGTATTTGAAACTAAACCTGGCTCAAAACGAAGATTGACATTTTGATGTAATCGTAAATCTCCAATTAAACCAACATTAAATCCCACATTAGATTCTACTTCCACTTCTACATTGGAAAAAATACTTGGTTTATATGAAATTTTAAAACCATTAGTATTAGCACCTAAATAAAACCCATAATGGATTAAACGTTTATCAAAATTTGGTAAATTCTCTACACGTTCTCTTTGCGCGTAGGCACCAAATACTATTAAAAATAATAAACTAGAAACAGAAAGTTTTTTAAACATGTTATTTTATTGATGTGTATATAGAGGCTACTCCAAATGTAACAGGTAAGCTCTCCACATTCTTAAACCCATTTTTTATTAAAATATTGTTGAAAGCTTCTCCATGAGGAAAAGTATTAGCACTTTCAGAAAGATAAGAATACGCTGACTTATCTTTTGAAAATAACTTTCCAACAGTAGGCAATATAGTGTTAGTATACAATTTATACAATTGTTTAAACGGGAATTTAGTTGGGTTTGATGTTTCTAAAATAACAAACTTCCCGTTAGGTTTTAATACTCTAAGAATTTCCTGAAGGCCTTTATCTAGGTTTTCGAAGTTACGTACACCAAAAGATACAGTAATAGCGTCAAAAGTATTATCATCAAAAGGAATATTTTCGCTATCACCAACAATCATTTCAATTTTTTTATCTAGGCTGGCTTTTTTAATTTTTTGCTTTCCAACTTCTAACATACCAGGAGAAATGTCTAAACCTACTATTTTTTCAGGATTTAATTTTGCCATCATCATGGCTAAATCACCAGTACCAGTGGCAATATCTAAAATAGATTTTGGTTGCGTTTCTCCAATTAGCTTTACCACTTTTTTTCTCCAGCTAACATCTATACCAAGAGAAATAACACGGTTTAAACCGTCGTAGTTTCCAGATATATTGTCAAACATTTGAGCTATTTGCTCTTTTTTACCTAACTCGGAGTCTTTATAAGGTTTTACTTGTTTATCCATTAATGGCAATTACTTCGTTTATTTGGTTAGGTAACATTTCTTTAAGCATAGTTTCAATACCGTTTTTTAGTGTTATAGTAGATGAAGGACATCCACTACATGCTCCTTGTAGAACTACACTTACCTCTTTTGTTTCAGCATTGTAGCTTTTGAAAGCTATATTTCCTCCATCTGAGGCTACTGCAGGTTTGATGTATTCATTTAAAATCTCTACTATTTTAACAGAAGTATCGTCTAAATTATCCGTTGTAATACCTGTTTTTACTTCTTCTTGTTCAACTGGTGTTTTTTGAATTTTCGAAATAATAGGCTTTTTCTCTTGAAGATATGTTCTAATAAAAGATCGTATTTCTTGGTAAATTTCATTCCATTCAACAACATCATATTTGGTAACAGAAACGTAGTTTTCGGAAATGAATACTTCCTTAACAAAAGGAAAAGTAAATAAAGCTTTAGCCAAAGGAGAATATTGATTCGCTTCTTCTATATTTTTAAGCTCCACATCGCTTTGAGTAAGCGCTTTATTAGTTCCAAACTTCATTACAGCAGGGTTTGGAGTAACTTCAGCATATACTTCTATAGCTTCTTTTTTAGTAGTATCCTCTTTTACAATACTATTCCCTTCGTTTAAATAGTTTTCAATTTGAACTCTTACCTCTTCTTGAACATCAGCCCACTCTACTATATCATAACGTTGAATGGCTACAAAATTTGCAGCTATAAAAACTTTCTTTACAAAAGGTAGATAGAATAGTTGTTGAGCTAGAGGAGAGTTTTTAGCTTCGTCTATATTGTTATATTCGTGGCTACCAGTATTGATAAGTAAAGAGTTGCTTACAAACTTTACAATAGTATCATTACTAGTATTTTCTATTTGGATATTTATTTCTTTCATAATCAAAAATGAGATTACAAAATTACAGTAAAAAACTGATTTAATAAAAAAGACCTCTTAGGACTTTGTTAGTTATTAACGTCGCCTAAGAGGTTTTAAAATCCCCAATTAATTTTTTACAAACTAAAAGTTACACTTGCAGATATTCTAGAGTTACTATTATTAATAGTAACATCTCCTGTATTATAGATACTGTAAAACTCATCAGTTTGAGCATTTAAATATGATAAACCAACTTGAGTATTTCCAAAGTTATATCCTAAACCAGCTGTAAAACCTTTATAGTTGTCGGTATTGGTATTACCGCCTTCTCTTAAGTTTGGGTTTTGTTCATAAAAATAACCACCTCTAACGCTTAATCTTTCAAATCTCCATTCTGCTCCTAGGTTTAAAGCGTGTGTTGCTCTATAGTCGGTAGCAAAGAAGTCATTAGGGTCAAAAAAAGAACCATCAGGATTTCTTGTGCTTACATCTGTTATATAGGTTACATTTCTAAAGTCTCTATATGTGTAATCTAAACTTATTAATCCATCTTTACCAAATATGAATGCACCACTAGCAGTTAATTTACTAGGAGTTCTAAATCGTAGGGCATTAGGTCCAAAAAAGTTTGATTCTTCTCCAGCGCTAATACCTAAATTTTGAATACCTGCCATAAATAAATCATAAGCTTCTTCTTCAACAACATCTTGATACCATGTAGGAGATTCATAAGCAGCTCCAATACGCATAAATTTATTTATCTTATAAATGAATCCAACATTAAAAGAAAAACCTTGTCCATCAATAAATCGATCAAAACTTTCTTCTGCTGTCAATATATTTCCATTTACTTCATCATTTCTTTCTCTGAAGAAAGCTCTTTCTCTATATTCTAAACTATGGAATTTTAAAGAAGCACCAACATATAGTTTATTGTCATGGACTGCTGATAAACCTAAGTTGAATACGCTATTTTGACCTGTTGTTTCTTTTGAAAAGTCTTGTGACAATGATCTGTCAAAAAGAATTGTAGGTGTATTAGAATCATTAATATGTTCATCAAATGAAATAAGATTACTGTTTCCGTTACCTCTAAAAGTTCTGTCGAAATCTGCCTTTAGCTTATAATTGAATGATAAAGCAACTCTATTCCAGTTTGATTTACTATTGGTGTCAACTACAAGAATCGCTCCTAATTGACTAAAATTGAACCTTTCATCTTGGAGATTGTTTGTATTGCCATAATAATTGACATCAAGATCATTTATAGTATTGTCTAAAGTAAAAGAAACTTTGCTTTTTCTAGCAACTGCAGCTCCCGCCGGATTGATATCTGTAGCGGAAACATCGCTACCTAGCGCTCCAAAAGCTCCTGCCATTGCATTAAATCGAGCAGTACCATTTCTTTGGTCTTGAGAGAAAAGAATACCAATGTCATTAAGATCTGAAAATTGGCAATACAAGTTGCTTATTGTAGCAAATAATGCTACAAAGAATGTAATTTTTTTCATGTTTTAAGGATAATAGCTAAATTATATTGTACTTAAGTTTTGGTTATCTTCTTCTAGAACTTCTAGAGTAACTTCTACCACTACTACGAGAAGAACTAGATCGTCCTGAAGAATAACTTCTTCGTGATGAACTTCTACTGCCAGAGTAAGATCTACTACTTCTACTGCTAGAATTATTATAACTTCTAGACCTACTACTTCTTGAGCTTCCGTTAGAAGAATAGTTTCTATTTGAGTTTGAGTTTCTATTTATTCTACTACTAGAGCGAGAATTTCTAGTACTTGTAGTACCTCTTCTATTTCTGTATACATTACCGTTACTTCTTCTTACAGTTCTGTTACCTCTTCTATATACGTTAGATCTTCTAGAACCTACTCTTGAACTATTTCTAGCGTAAGCTCTTCTGTTTCTAGAAGCTATAGCATTTCTTCCATAAATTCCACGGCCATAACCTCTATTGTATCCGTATCTATTAAAACGACTAAATCTATTACCTCTGAATCCATAACGAAATCTATTTCCATAAAAACCGCCTGCATAGAATCCATTGTTCCAGAATGGAGGACAAAAAGGATCATATCCCCAGCCCCAGTTATTCCATCCCCAACGATTCCAACCCCAGCCCCAACGGTTACCCCATCCGAAGCCCCATTGATTGTTCCAGAAAGGATCCCATAGCGGATCATAGAATCCCCAACCAAAACCATTTCTAAATGTGTTAACATTAACAACTACATCAGAATCATTACTGTATCCCCAAGGTTCTCTATTGGTCGATATTTGATTTTCTGGTTCTTCTTCATCTTCAACAACATCTTCAAAATCATAATCTTCAGAACTATAATTTTCAATATCTGTAATTATGTCTGTTCCGTTTAAATCATCTAAACGTTCTAATTCTTTTGTAAAGTAGTTTTCATTATAATCATCATATTCTTTTTGATTATTAACAATAACTCTGCGTTTTGGCTGCTCCGTGTCTTCCGCATAAATTCCATCATCACTATCCGAAACCGATTGTGCAGCCCCGCAAGAAACTAGTGTAGTTACCACAAGTAATGATAAAAAGTATACTGGAAGTTTGGTTTTGGTGTAATATGATTTCATACTCTTATCTTTTTATAAATTTAAAATTTTTGAAATTAGCAGCAAAAAAAAACGAGTTTATTATCGCAATTACTAATTTAACAGTAGTTTTGTAGCTGTAATTTACAATAAAAAAGCAACAATTTTTGTGCCAAACTTTTAATTATGAGTAAACATTTAACAAAAAGAGCAGAAGATTATTCAAAATGGTATAATGAACTGATTGTTAAGGCAGATTTAGCAGAGACTTCAGCCGTTAGAGGATGTATGGTAATTAAGCCATATGGTTTTGCCATTTGGGAGAAAATGCAAGCAGAATTAGACAGAATGTTCAAAGAAACAGGTCATCAAAATGCTTATTTTCCTCTTTTTGTCCCTAAAAGTTTATTTGAAGCTGAAGAAAAAAATGCTGAAGGTTTTGCTAAAGAATGTGCAGTAGTAACTCATTATCGTTTACAAGCAGATCCTGATAAGGAAGGGAAATTAAGAGTTGACCCAGAAGCAAAATTAGAAGAAGAGTTAGTTGTTAGACCAACTTCTGAAGCTATTATATGGAATACCTATCGTGGTTGGATACAATCACATAGAGATTTACCTTTATTAATTAATCAGTGGGCAAATGTAGTACGCTGGGAAATGCGTACAAGACTTTTTTTAAGAACAGCTGAGTTTTTATGGCAAGAAGGACATACAGCGCATGCAACTAAAAATGAAGCTGTAGCAGAAGCAAAACAGATGCAAGAAGTATATGCAACTTTTGCAGAGCAATTTATGGCTATGCCAGTGGTTAGAGGAGCAAAATCTGAAAGTGAGCGTTTTGCTGGGGCTGATGATACATACACTATAGAAGCATTAATGCAAGATGGAAAAGCACTACAGGCAGGTACATCACATTTTTTAGGACAGAATTTTGCAAAGGCATTTGATGTAAAATATACATCTAGAGAAGGGAAACAAGAGTACGTTTGGGCTACGTCTTGGGGAGTTTCTACTCGATTAATTGGAGGTTTAATTATGACACATTCTGATGATGCAGGATTAGTACTACCTCCTAAGTTAGCTCCAATCCAAGTTGTTATTGTGCCTATATATAAAGGTGAAGAGCAGTTGAATGCTATTTTTGATAAAATGCAACCTACAATTGCAGCATTAAAGGCAAAAGGAATTTCTGTGAAGTTTGATGATAGAGATACCATGAGGCCAGGGGCAAAGTTTGCAGAATATGAACTTAAAGGAGTGCCTGTAAGAGTTGCTATTGGTAATAGAGATTTAGAGAATGGAACAGTAGAGGTAGCAAGAAGAGATACTTTTGAAAAGCAAACTGTAGCACAAGATGATCTTATAAACTTTGTTGAAAATCTATTATCTGAAATTCAAACAAATTTATATGATAAGGCTTTATCATATAGAGATACTCATATTACTAAAGTGGATTCTTTTGAAGAGTTTAAAAAAGTAATAGAAGAAAAAGGTGGTTTTGTGTCTGCACATTGGGATGGAACAGAAGAAACTGAAGATAAGATAAAGGAATTAACTAAAGCTACAATACGATGCATACCTAATGATGCTGTAGAAGAGGAAGGTTCTTGTATATTAACTGGAAAAAGCTCAAATAAAAGGGTTCTTTTTGCAAAAGCGTATTAAAAAATAAAAAAAAGTTGTGCGATTATAAAAAGTATTATATATTTGCACCCGCAAACGCAAAAGATCGTTTTTTTGCTCCGTTCGTCTAGGGGTTAGGACGCCAGGTTTTCATCCTGGTAACACGGGTTCGAATCCCGTACGGAGTACAAAGCTTCGAATTTATTTCGAAGCTTTTTTTATCTGATTTTTTTAGATAAAATTTTGCAAGTACTGAAAATTAATTCTATATTTGCACCCGCAATCTGAAAAGGTTGTTCCCGCTCCGTTCGTCTAGGGGTTAGGACGCCAGGTTTTCATCCTGGTAACACGGGTTCGAATCCCGTACGGAGTACAAAGTTTTTTTATAAACATTTAAGATTTTAGTAAAATGGCAAATCATAAGTCAGCATTAAAGAGAATAAGAAGTAACGAGACTAAGCGCTTAAGAAATAAGTATCAGCATAAAACTACACGTAATGCTGTTAGAAAATTAAGAGCTATTACAGATAAGAAGGAAGCTGAAGGAATGTTATCTGGTGTTGTTGCTATGCTTGATAAATTGGCTAAAAATAATATTATTCACAAGAATAAAGCTGCTAATTTAAAGTCAAAGCTTACTAAGCACGTAGCTGCTTTATAAGAAAGAATTTTAAGGTTAGTTAATATAACAAAAAATACCTCAGATTTTATCTGAGGTATTTTTTGTTGTTTATATATTTAAATCAAAAATATGATTTAGTATTCCAGGAATTATTTTGTCAAAGTAGTATTGTGAATAGTAAAAAAGACTATTTAAATTCTTTTATTAACGTTAATCTTAGATGAAAATCTTGTCAGTTCGAGTAGCTTTACGGAATAATGATGAGGTAAAATTGTACTTCGGTTTTGCTAAGTAAAGCTATCGAGAACACTATTTTTACTTCTTGACATAAAATTATTTTTCATGTCATTACACAAATAATTTCACTCGAAGTGATACATTTATTCTTAAACGACATTCATGTGTTTATTAGAAATTAATTAATAGTCATACTTTTTGTGTGCATCTAATCGTATAAAGATGAATATTAATAGCGTAAAACCCCATAAAGAAGATCCACCGTAGCTAAAAAAGGGTAGAGGAATACCAATGGTAGGTAAAAGCCCAATAACCATTCCTATATTAACAATAACATGAAAAAATAGGATGGAAACTAAACCGTAACCGTATATTCTTGAAAACTTATTAGTTTGCTGTTCAGCTAAAAAAATGATTCTATATAATAAAACAGAAAAAAGAATGATAACTAGTGCGCTACCTAGAAATCCCCATTCTTCTCCTACTGTACTAAAAATGTAATCGGTATCTTGTTCGGGGACAAAATTTCCTTGTGTACGATCTCCTTGTAAAAAACCTTTGCCTAAAAAACCTCCTGATTTAATGGTTAATTCAGATTGATAGGTATTATAACCAATTCCTCTATTATCTTCAATTTTTCCAAGTAAAATATCAAATCGGTCTTTTTGATGTTGTTTTAAAATATTGGTATATGTATAACCTACAGCAGTTATAAATAAAATAGAAACTACATACGTGAGTAAAATTATGGGCCAGTTAAATCTGAAAAACTGTTTGTTTTTATATATTAAGTATATAATGATAAGCGAGGTTACGGATAAGGTAGAAATTAAGATAATTTTAGTTCCATAGTTTACAGTAAGTAAGAACAAAACTATAGTGATAATTCCTAATATGAAATATCTTAGTGTTAATCCTTCTCTATTCAATACAAAAAAGAAAGAGAAATAAATTAATACAGATCCCATATCTGGCTGTAATGCAATAAAAAAAGCAGGGAGAAAAATAACAATAAATGCCTTGATTTGATTTTTTACAAGATCTAAATTATATTGTCTATCACTCATTAATTTTGCTAATGCAAGCGCTGTAAAAGCTTTAGAAAACTCAGAAGGCTGTAATCCTATTCCTCCGAAATTATACCAAGAGGTAGCTCCATTTATCTTTTTTCCAAAGACCAAGACTCCAGCTAATAAAACCAAAGAAAAAATATAAATTAAACTGGAATACTGTTCGTAAAATTTAGAGTTAAGGAATAGAATGAAAACAATTAAAGGGAAACTCAAAGCGATAAAAATCAGCTGTTTTCCATATCTGCTACTAAAATCAAATAACTCGCCGCTGCTATTTGTAGAAGATGCAGCATAAATATTAACCCAGCCAAAAGCAACTAGAATTAAATATAGTAGTATAGTAAACCAATCTATGTTTTTAAAGATGTTGTTCTCCTGTTGCCTCAATGGAATCTTTTTTTATTATCAATTTATCGTATTCTTTTTGAAGACTCAGATTCACCATTCGATCTTCTAAATATTTTCGTTCCACTTTACCGTTAATGTATTTTTCAATCATTAAACTAGTTATTGGAGCCGCGATTGTTGAACCAAAACCTCCATTTTCTACAAAAACAGCCATGGCTATTTTAGGGTTGTCTTTTGGTGCAAAAGCTATAAGTATTGAATGGTCAGTTAATTGCACTTTTTGACCATTTATTCTAGTAAAATTTTCAACGGTTCCTGTTTTTCCACATATATCAATTCCTTTTACCTGACTATATCTACCTGTACCAGTTTTAAAAACTTCATGCATCGCATCAATCACAGCAGGAAAATGTTCTGGAGCAATAGTGGTTTGCCTTTTTGACGTGAATTTTTCATTGTTGATATTCTCACTATTTAATTTTTTGACAATATGTGGCGTAAAGTAAAACCCTCTATTGGCAATAGCAGCTGTCGCGTTTGCAAGTTGGATAGGTGTAGTTTGAATTTCTCCTTGACCTATAGCATTCGAGATATTAGTGGTAGGTCCCCAACCAAAAGAATAACGATCATTATAATACTTAGCATTAGGAATTAATCCTTTTTGACCTACTGGTAGATCGTAACCTAGATAATTTCCTAAACCAAAACTTTTAATCTGATTACTCCAATTATCAAATCCGGATTTTATATCCTTAGGTTTATCTATAATTTTTCGATAAGCATCAGAAAAATAGCTATTACAGGATCTAGCTATAGCTTTTTTTAAACGAATAGGTCTGCCATAAATACCACAATGACATTTCATGAATTCATTTTTACGTTTTCCGTATCGATATCCTCCATAACAATATACGTATGATTGCTCACTAATAACTCCTTCTTGTAAGCCAACAAGTCCATTCAATATTTTAAAAGGAGAACCAGGAGGGTAAACACCTTGAAGGCCTCTATCATATGTAGGATTATTTATGGTATCTCCGAAAAGAGTAGGAGAGTATACTGAACGTTTTCTACCCACTAATAAGTTTGGGTCGTAAGAGGGAGCTGTAACTAAAGCGAGTATTTCTCCAGATGATGGTTCGAGCACAACAATTCCTCCTCGTTTACCTGTCATTAATTTTTCACCATACTTCTGCAAATCACTATCTATGGTTAATGTCAGATCTTTTCCTGGAACAGAAAGCGTGTCATAAATACCTTCTTTATATGAACCTGTAATTCTATTGAGATTATCTCTGTTGTAATGTTTTTTACCTTTACTACCTCTCAGTTCCTTTTCATAATATCTCTCAACTCCAAGTTTTCCGATTAATTCACCATTTTCATATTCAGGATTATTTTTAGCTTGTAACTCATTTACTTCTGCTAAAAAACCTAATACGTTTGCTGCAATTGGTTTGGGATAATTTCTAATGGTTCTTTTTTGAATGTAAAATCCTTTGAATTTGTGTAGTTTTTCTTGTAAAAAAGCATAATCTTTTTTGGCTAAGTGCTTTATAAAGACTGCGGGTAACCAAGGAGCAAACTTTTTTGCATTTTTAATTTTTTTAATTCTGCGTAAAAAATCTTCTTTGGAGATTTTAAGTAAGCTACAAAATTCAAGAGTATCTATGGCTGATAATTCTTTAGGAATCGCCATAACATCGTAAGAAATTTGATTGGCAACTAACAGTTTACCACTTCTATCATAGATATAACCTCGTTCAGGATAGTCATATTCAATTTTTATAGTAGCACTACTTATTGGATTAGGGTTACCGCCTTCTAATACTTGTAACTGAAATAATCTACCTATGTATATAATGCCTACTAATCCTATTAAAAAAATTAATAAAAAGCTTCGTTTCACAATTGCTGTTTTCTTCTAAAAATAAAGTTCCCCACAAAATATAAAATTAACGAAAAAATGCAGGATAATAGTGTGTTTACAATAACATTTAAGAAATTATTAAAACTAAAATTGATCAACAGAAAAACAATGAAATGATGAATTAGAGTTAGTGAAGCAATGAAATTAAATACTTTTCCAAAAGATTCTTGGCTCATGGTAAAAAACTCATAATCAACTTCAGTTTTTTGAAAAAAGGTTTTAAAAAAGTAAGGTCTTATGTAGGCAATTGTAGTTGTGGCAAATGTGTGTATCCCTCCAGAATCTGAGAATAAATCTACAAATAAGCCCAAGAAAAAAGCTGAAAAAAGTATTGGAAATCTATTTACTTTATACGGGAAGATAAAAATGAAAATAATGTATAAGTATGGGTTTACATAGCCAAATATTAAGATGTTATTTAATATTAATACTTGTAATAGTGTTAACCCAATGAAAGACAACAATAAATTGAATGTTCTTTTATTCATTATTAGCGTTTTCTAAATCTTTAATTTCTTGTTTGTCAAAATTAATAATAGTGTATATGTTTTCAAGTCTATTCATTTCGTTAAATAACTTCACTTGAATCATTGCCTTAGAATTTTTTTCAACAATTCCAATTGGTATTCCTTTTGGAAAAATAGTTGAATTACCACCAGTAACAATTGTATCTCCCACATTAATTGTAGCTTGTCTAGGGATATCAGCTAATTGAACAGTATTTAGATCTTTTCCATCCCAACTTAAAGAACCAAAATACGTTGTGTTTTTTAGTTTAGCATTGATTTTACTATCTCTATTTAATATTGATCTAACTCTACTATAGTTTTCAGAAGAAAAGTCAGTAACCCCAATAATCCCTTTATGATTTACAACTGCCATTTCACTAGTAACTCCATGCTTTTTTCCTCTATTGATAGTTAAAAAGTTATAGGGTTTATGAAATTCATTTTTAATTATTTTACCATCAACATATTTATACTGTTGATTGGCAATAGAATCAATTTTGGTTTGACTATCAACTTGATCTATTTGCTGTTCAAGTAATGAGATTTTGTTTTTTAACAGCTGATTTTCTTCAATAAGAGAATTGTTTTCAGATCTTAAATCTAAATAACTACTAATGCTGTTTTTCTTGGTGTAAAAGTTGCCAGAAATTGAATTTGCAGAACTAATAAACTTACTTCTATGAAAGCTATGATTATTAATAGTTAGAAATAGCGCTATAATTTGCAACAAAATGAAACACAAAAAATATTTGTATCTCTGTAGGAAAAAAATGAGTTGTTGCATGGTAACATTAGCTTACTAGTACACTCTTATATCTATTCAGGTTTTTTAAAGCTATACCTGTACCTCTTACTACAGCTCTTAAAGGATCTTCGGCAATATAAACAGGTAAATCAGTTTTACGAGACAATCTTTTATCTAGTCCTCTTAACATCGATCCACCACCAGCTAAATAAATCCCTGTATTATATATGTCAGCCGCTAATTCAGGAGGAGTTTTTGATAAGGTTTCCATTACAGCGTCCTCAATTCTTAAAATTGATTTATCTAAAGCTTTAGCCATTTCTCTATAAGAAACTTGAACTTGTTTAGGTTTTCCACTTAATAAGTCTCTACCTTGTACCATCATGTCTTCTGGAGCTTCATCAAGATCTTCAGTTGCAGCGCCAATTTGGATTTTCATTTTTTCAGCAGTGGTTTCACCTACATATAAGTTATGTTGTGTTCTCATGTAATACATAATATCACTCGTAAATAAATCACCAGCAACTTTTACAGATTGGTCACAAACAATACCTGCTAAAGCAATGACAGCGATTTCAGTAGTTCCACCGCCTATATCAATAATCATATTTCCTTTAGGTTCCATAATATCTACACCTACACCAATGGCCGCAGCCATTGGTTCATAGATGAGATAAATTTCTTTAGCATTCATATGACGAGCAGAATCGATTACTGCTCTTTTTTCTACTTCTGTTATACCAGAAGGGATACAAATTACCATTCGTAATGAAGGAGGGAAGATTTTCTTTCTAATTGCAGGTATCTGTTTCACAAACTCTTTGATCATATCTTCAGAGGCTTGGAAATCTGCGATAACTCCATCTTTTAGTGGACGAATAGTTTTAATGTTTTCATGGGTTTTACCTTGCATTTTTTGAGCTTCCTTACCTGTAGCAATGATTTTTCCATTTACTCTATTTCGAGCCACTATGGAGGGATTATCAATCACCACTTTTCCATCATGAATTATTAGGGTGTTTGCAGTTCCCAAATCAATTGCTATATCTTCCGTTAGAAAGTCAAAAAATCCCATAAATTTTATTTATTATATCCCGTTTATGTATTCTCACAAATCTAATAAAAAAAATGAAAGAAAAAACACTATAATTCTAATGTTTAAAGTGTCTTGTTCCTGTAAATACCATAGATAGATTATTCTCATTACAGTAGTTGATACTTAATTCATCTTTTATAGATCCTCCTGGTTGAATTACTGATGAAATTCCTGCTTTATCAGCTATTTCTACACAGTCTGGAAAAGGGAAGAAAGCATCACTAGCCATAACAGCTCCTTTTAAATCAAAATCAAAACTTTTTGCTTTATCAATTGCTTGACGTAAAGCGTCTACTCGACTAGTTTGACCAGTACCACTAGCACATAATTGCTTGTTTTTAGCTAAAACAATAGTGTTAGATTTAGTATGCTTACATATTTTTGAAGCAAATAATAAATCTTCTAACTCGTCTTGATTAGGTTTTGTGTTTGTAGGATATGAAAGATCTTCTATAGCGTCCGTTTTATTATCTTTATCTTGTACTAATACTCCATTAAGGGCAGTTCTTACTGTTTGAGTAGATAACGTAACTTCTTTCTGAATAAGTATAATTCGATTCTTTTTTCCTTTTAAAATTTCTAATGCGTCATCACTAAAGCTAGGAGCAATAACTACTTCACAGAATAATTTATGAATTTCTTCTGCAGTTTCTTTATCTATTGTTGTGTTGGTAATTAAAATTCCACCAAAAGCAGAAACAGGATCACCAGCAAGTGCATCTACATAAGCTTGATAAACGGTTTCTCTTTGTGCAAATCCACAAGCATTATTATGTTTTAAGATAGCAAACGTAGGTGCTTCTCCTTTAAATTCACCAATTAGATTAACAGCGGCATCTACATCTAATAAATTGTTGTAGCTTAATTCTTTTCCATGGAGCTTATCAAACATAGCATCTAAATCTCCAAAGAAAAATCCTTTTTGATGTGGATTTTCACCATATCGTAATGTCTTAGAAATAGTCTCACTAGCTTTAAAAGCTACTTCATCTTCATTAAAATAATTAAAAATAGCAGTATCGTAGTGAGAAGAAATATTGAATGCTTTAGCAGCAAATCGTTTTCTGTCTACTATTGAGGTTTCTCCATTATTATCAGAAATAATGTTTAAAAACTCGTCATATTGCTCCATTGAAGATACAATAAAAGTATCTTTAAAGTTTTTGGCTGCAGCTCTAATTAACGAGATACCACCAATATCTATTTTTTCAATAATATCTTGCTCAGAAGCGCCAGAAGCAACTGTTTTTTCAAAAGGATATAGATCTACAATCACTAAATCTATTTGAGGGATATTATATTCTTCTAACTGTTGAACATCTCCTTCATTATCTTGACGATTAAGAATTCCACCAAAAACTTTTGGGTGTAAAGTTTTAACACGTCCTCCTAAAATTGAAGGGTAATCAGTAACACTTTCCACAGAAACTACATCAATTCCTAATTCAGAAATGAATTTTTCTGTACCTCCAGTAGAGTAAATAGTTACTCCTAATTCGTTAAGTTTTTTTGCTATTGGTGCTAGTCCATCTTTATGAAAGACAGAAATTAATGCAGATTTTATTGTTTTTGTGCTCATGTTGTTGTGTTGTCAATGAGCGCGCAAATTTACTAAAAGAAGAATTCTACTGCAATGATTTTATGTAAAGGCAAAGAAAAAACCGAAAAAATATGTTAATAACTTACAAATTTTTTCGGTTTGGTTTTTTCCATGTTGACTTTTTATTCTGCATTTTCGAGGAAATCTCTAACCCAAAGGGCAATTTTTTCCAGCAAAGTCAACTTTCCAGCTTCGGTGTTTTTACCTAAGCCTTCATAACTAGGGATGTTTTTACTCATCTTTAGGGGATTTTGAGTTTGTAAAAAAAATGTTAATAACTTTTAACAAATTTATACAAAAAAACCATATAACCAAGGATTTATAGATTTTTTTACAAAAATGTAGCGATTTTTTTACATATGTATTCTAATAAGTCTTCATCGTCTTTAGAAAAAGGATTAACTGTATGTGAATCAATGTCTATTTGACCTATGTTTTCTCCGTCAACAAAAATTGGAATTACAATCTCAGATTTTACTTTCCAACCGCAAGAAATATAGTTGTCTTGCTCAGAAACATCTTGTACTACAAAATTTTCATTGCTAACAGCCACTTGTCCACATATTCCTTTACCAAAAGGAATTATAGTATGTTCAGTAGGCTCACCAGCAAATTGAGCTAATTTTAATTCTTCTTTGTTGCCATTTTTAAAATAAAAACCAACCCAATCATAATAAGATACTTCTCCTTTTAAGTAATCACAAATTGCTTGAAGTTTATTTTCAATACTAGTTGTTTCATTATTTAAAATAGTATCTACTTGATTTTTTAAATTTTCAATATTCATTTATAACATTTTTAAGTTGTTAACTTCTTGTTGTGTTAAAGTTCTCCATCTACCTCTAGGTAGATTCTTCTTGGTTAATCCCGCAAAAATTACACGATCTAATTTTACAACATGGTATCCAAAATGTTCAAATATTTTACGAACAATTCTATTTCTACCTGAATGAATTTCAATACCTACTTCTGTTTTCTTTTCTCCTGTTACATAAGATACAGCATCAATGAAAACTTTGCGACCTTCAATAACTACATCTCCTCTTAATTTATCCAAATCAGATAATGATAATTTTTTGTCTAACGAAGCATGATATAACTTTCGTACATTATGCTTAGGGTGAGTTAGTTTTTTAGCTAATTCTCCATCATTCGTAAATAATAACAATCCTGTTGTGTTCCTATCTAATCTTCCTACGGGATATATACGCTCTTTGGTCGCATTACCTATGAGTTCCATTACAGTTTTTCTACCACGGTCATCTTCCATAGTGGTAATGTAATTTTTAGGTTTGTTAAGTAGCACATATTTTTTTTCTTCCATAGAAATTAAACTACCATCAAAACGTACTTCATCATCAGGCTGTACCTTATATCCCATCTCAGTTACTAGATTACCATTAACAGTAACACTTCCATGTTCTATGTATGTATCAGCTTCTCTTCTTGAACAGATTCCTGCATTAGCTATAAATTTATTAAGCCTAACACCAGAAGAATCTTCTTGTTTTTGATTATTGTTAGTTTTCTTTACTGGAGATTGACGTTTAAAGCGAGGATTGCTGTTTCTGCCAGCTTGTCGTCCTCTCGACGAGTTTTTATTATTCATTTTTTATTTTTTAAAACGGGCGCAAATATAGGTTAAATATTTGATTTTAATTAAGTTGATCAATTACTTTATCTAATAATAAAGCTCTGTCTATCAGTAAAAGACTAAAGACACCTATTAATAGTAAAATTTTTAAAACGTTATGCACGCGTTGATATTGTTGTTTTGTGGTTGACTTCCATGTGTATATTCCAGTGAGTATTAATGTTATTCCTGCTACATAAAAATAATACTTCATATATTGAATTGCTGGATAATCGAATAAAATTGATACGGGTACTAATGTCAAAATTAAAAGTAAAAGAATAAACTGTTTTGTTTTTCTTTCACCATATACTACCGGAAATGTGTTATAGTTATTAACTATAGCTCCTTTAATGTTTTCTAAATCTTTAATGAGTTCTCTAGCCATGATTACTAAAAAGAGAAAAAAAGCGTGTACAAAAATTACTTTTGAGAAATTTTTAAAATGTACAAAGATGACAAAGAAAGGGAGAATGGTAAGTATAGTTACGCTAACTAATCCTATAAGAGGATATTTTTTTAATTTATGAGAGTACAGCCAAATACCAAAAATGTATAGACTGAAAAATAATGCAGCTCTCCATGAAACTAAACATCCAAATGCGAATGCTATAAAGTTTAATAGAAAATATAAAGAAAGTTTGGTTTCTTGCTTTATATAATCATCTAAATTAGCTTTTATAGGTTTGTTAATTCTATCAGCTTTTACATCATAAAAATTATTAATAATATATCCTGAAGCAATTACACATACTGTTGCTAACACTAAGTATAATAAGTGCCAATCTAGTAAGACATGTCTTACTGATTTTTTTTCAGAGAAAATAAAAATAGCCGCAAGATATTGTGCAGCTATTAATACTAAAATATTATATCCTCTTACAACAGATAATAGACTTAATAGTTTTACCAATACGGGGCTGTTGTAAAACTTAAGATTCATAGAGGTTAAAATCTATATACTAGTTCTAATTTATAATCTTTTAAACTTTGTTTTGCTCTTTCGTAATCTTCAGTAAAACCTAAGATATATCCACCTCCGCCTGATCCGCAAAGTTTTAAATAGTAATCATTAGTTTGAATTCCGTTTTCCCATACTTTATGAAAAGCATTTGGTATCATCGGTTTAAAGTTGGTTAATACCACTTTAGATAGTTGCTTTACGTTTTTAAATAAAGACTTTACATTTCCTTTTAAAAAGTCGTCAATACAGGCATCTGTATATGTAACAAACTCTTCGTTTAACATTTTTCTAAAACCTTCATTCTTCATTTTATTCATGAATAATGATACCATAGGTTCTGTTTCACCAACTTGCTCAGAATCTAATAAGAAAACTGCACCTTTTCCTTCTTTTTGTGAAGGAATTCCTGTAGCTTCTATATTTTCTTTTGAATTGATAAGTATTGGTAAACTTAAATATGAATTTAATGGATCTAAACCAGAACTTTTTCCATGAAAGAAAGATTCCATTAAAGAGAAAACTTCTTTTAATTTTAATAGTTTATCACGGGTTAAATTTTCAAGAACTGTAATTTTATCAGTAGCATATTTATCATAAATAGAGGCTACTAAAGCACCAGAACTTCCAATTCCATAACCTTGAGGTATAGAAGAATCAAAATACATTCCTGATTCAATATCTTTTTCTATTTCACTTAAATTGAAAGTGACTAGATCAGTTTTTAAAGTTGATAAATACTTGTAAAACTCACGTAAATACCCATTAGACTTAAGAGCTTGACCAGATAAGTTTTTAGAAACTTTTAATGCTCCTTTGTAAGAATTATATGGTATAGCTAATCCTTTCGAATCTTTTATGATGCCATATTCTCCAAATAATAATATTTTGGCATAAAATAGAGGTCCTTTCATTTCAAAGTTTATCTTTAATTACAAAGATACTTATTATTTAATAAACATTCTTATAAAAGGTTTTCCAAACACCAACCTTTTCTCCGTCTTTATATTTTCCTTTAGTTTTTATTTTACCGCTTTTATGAAAGCTTTTCCAAACTCCATCTTCTTTCCCATTTTTAAATTTAAAGAGTGTTTTTAATTCCCCAGATTCAAAGTATTCTCTTTGAATACCATGCAAAACATTGTTTTTATAGCCTACCTTTTTCAATAAGTTTCCATTTTTATAATAAAATTTAACTATACCATGGTAGAATTCTAGACCAACATTTTTCTCTGTACTAAAACCTTCTTTATACTTTTTCCCGTTTTTGTAATAAGTAATTATCCAGTATCCTTTTTTTACTTTTTTAGGATATCCTCTATAATATAATGCTTTTTCTCTAGAGGTTTGATTTCCGTTTAGATCTAACCAAATTTTTTGTTGTGAATACACAAAACTGGTTAAAAAAAGAAATAAGAATGTAATGGATTTAATTGTCATTTTAGTAAAGATTTTTAGCTCCATTTCCTGAATGATCATGAATGTATTGACCATTTTGACAGTATTTTGCTAATTTATTTTCTATAAAAGAATGGATTTCTTTTGTTTCACTTTCAGGATATAATAAATGCACGTTAGCCCCAGCATCTAGTGTAAAACAAACTGTACTATTAGTTTCATTCCTGTAGTTCCAAATTTCGTTAATTACTTTTAATGTGTTAGGTTTCATTAAAATAAAATAAGAATTACTAGTCATCATCATGGCGTGTAATGTTAAAGCTTCACTTTCTACTAGGTTGATAAAAGCTTTACTATCGCCTTTTTGTAAAATTTTAGATAATTTACTCAAATTATCATTAGCCTGCTTAAAACGATTCTCAGCATACGGATGATCAATCATTAAATTATGACCTACAGTGCTAGATACTTGTTTTTCACCTTTATCTACTAAAAGGATAGTGTCTTGGTAATTTTGAAAAATAGGATGAATATCATAAGGAAAAGGAATTCCAAATAGATCAGAGCTTTCTTTGAAATCTGCATGTTCTCCCCAAATAACCAAAGGACCTTCAATACTTCTACTGGCACTTCCAGAACCTAAACGTGCTAAAAAAGATGCCTTTTGATTGAAAAAGTCTTGTGAAATTGTTGGGTTTAGTTGCTTTTCTAAACTCATTAAACACATTGCAATAGCACTCATTCCGCTTGCAGAAGAAGCAATTCCACTACTATGAGGAAAAGAATTTTCGGAATAGATTACCATTTTATATTCCAATACATAAGGACAATAGGTTGCTATTCGATTGAAAAATGTTGCGATTTTAGGTTTAAAATCATCTTTCTTTTTACCTTCAAAAAATAATTCAAATTCAGGAGTTTCTAGTTTTTGATGTTTAGAAAACTCAATTTTTGTTGTAGTATGACAATTACTCAGTGTAAAACTAATAGATGCATTTTTAGGTAGTTGTGGATTGGTTTTTCCCCAATATTTTACCAATGCAATGTTACTTGGTGTTTGCCATTCAGTAGTTAACTTGTCTATTGAATAATCTAAATTTTTCGGAATAAAAGAAGTAGTATTGGTTCCCAAAGTTCTAAAATTTTGTGTAAAGATAGAACTTCACTTAGATATCGACCAATTTTTGTAAAACAGTTTCTTTATAATTTCTACTTATAGGAATGGATTTTCTATTTACTTCTACATATTCATTCGTATAGGCTTCTATACATTTTATAGATACAATAAAAGATCGATGGACTCTTAAAAAGTTTGATTTTGGGAGTCTGTTTTCAATATTACTTATAGTTTCTCTAGTAATAATAGTTTTTTCATTCAGGTGAATTTTGATGTAATCACTCATACTTTCAATGTATTGTATTTCATCAAAATTAATTTTAACCATTTTTCTCTCATGTCTTACAAAAAAGAAGTCTTCTTGTTTTTTTTGAGGGTTAGAATTTTGTTGTGGTATACTATCTGTTGGTACTTTTTGTATAGCTTGAATAAATCGATCAAAAGCAATTGGCTTTAGTAAGTAGTCAATGACATCTAAATCAAAACCATCTATTGCATAATCTCTATAGGCTGTAGTGAAAATAATATGAGACTGCTTATTAATAATTTTAGCTAAACTGACTCCGTTAATTTCCGGCATATTTATGTCTAAAAAAAATAAATCTATAGTATTTTGTTTCAAAAACTGAATTACATCAATGGCATTATTAAAGGTACCTATCAATTCTAGATTAGGTGTTTTATCAATATATGTTTCTAATATTTCTCTTGCTACGGGTTCATCATCAACCACAACACATTTGAGTTTATGATTCATTTTTGATCGGAATTTTTAATTCGACATGGAATTTATTGTCAAGTTCAGAAATGATTAGGGTAGCATTATCTTTATATAACATGTGTAATCGCTGTTTAAGATTAGCTAATCCAATGCCTCCATGATGTTGCTTAGTTTTTCCAGAAGAGTTTACCACTGAAAAATGGATGGAACCCTGTTTAATATGTACTATAATATCTACCATAAGCTTACCATGTATAGGAATACCGTGCTTAAAAGCGTTTTCAATAAAAGGTAAAAAAAGCATAGGAGGGACCTCAATTTTAGGATCAATTTCTTCTTTATGAAAATGAACTTCTAAACTATCTTGAAATCTTATTTTTTCTAGTTCTATATAATTTTGAATATGATTTATCTCGTTTTGTAAAGAAACTTTTGATTTGTCTACCTGATATAAAATGTAATCCAATAAACTAGAAAGTTTTAAAATGATTTCAGGTGTTTTCTGAGATCTTTTTAAGGCAAAGCCATATAATGTGTTTAATGTATTGAATAAGAAATGTGGATGAATTTGCATCTTCAAATACTTTAACTCTTGTTCTTTAAGTTGCAATTGAGTTTCTAAAAACTTGCTTTTTAAATCTTCACTTTTTAAAGCGGATTTATAGTTATGTATTACTAATCCTAACATAATAACAATTAATACGATAAAATAAATTCCTAAAACAATAAAAGGAATCGTTTTTGTTAGTGGAGATGCATTATCTGTTGTTAAATGATAGCAAAAAACGAGTCCATATAATATAGAAAGGATGATAAAGAAAGAACTAATAATAAATGTGTAAATGGTATAAAGGATGAATAAACCTTGCTTTTTTTGTAATAAGTAATTAGGAATAAGGAAAAAGAAGAAAAAATAACTTGTACATATGGTAACAGGCATCAGGAATAAAGAGAATTTATTAATGTATGCTGTGTTTTTACTTCCATAACCTAAAAAGTAGGTAAAGAAAAAGTATACTCCAATCCAAAAAATCAAATGTATTGCAGTTATGGATATCCATTTAAAAATAGGTGTATATTTTTTCATCTCTGCAATATCTTTCTTTTTTTGAAAAATCAACATAATTTGCGCTAAAATTCCAATATTTAGAGACGGAATGCATATTCAAAGCTTATCTTGAAAAAGTAGTAGTTTTGGTTTGTAATCTTGTAAAACGTCGAAATAAAAAATAAAGACTAGATATCAGAGATACTTTTGGAGCATAATAACTTTTAAATTTTAGAATTATGAACTTTTTATTTTTAGGTCAATTATTTGATAGATTAAATGAAGGAGGACCAATTTTTACGTATCCATTGTTTTTAATGTTTTTAACTTGTATAGGATTAACGATTTATTCCTTCATGAAAGGAGATGTCTCTGGTAAATTAAAACAAATAATACATCATGTAAGTCTCTTTGCTCTTGTCTGGGGATTTTTAGGACAAATGCTAGGTTTAATTGGAGCTTTTGATGCGATTAGTGCTCATGGTCCAGTTTCACCAGAAATTTTAGCAGGAGGTTTAAAAGTAGCATTGTTAAGTCCTGTCTTTGGAATGGTTGTTTTTCTAATAGGTAGGTTGGGTATATTAAGTTTGACCTTTAAGAAATAACATAACCAAAAATAAATTAAAAGTATTTAACCTTACATTACTATTTCCATATTTCTTTAGATATAAACGAAAGCCATTTTTAAGTATTCCAATTTTTGGAACAGGTAACTACTATCTATAAATTATAAGATTTTAATTAATAATAAATAAGCGTAATTTCTTTATTGTCCTTTTTATGAAGTTAAGTTGCGTTAAAACCCATTTCTAAATCAGAAATGGGTTATTTTTGCGATATGAATAGAAAACTAAAATTGATTTGGGATTTTAAAGGTCCAGATGCTCTAGAAACAGCAAAACATCATTGTATACATTTAAAAGAGTTTACTCAAATTGAGAATTTAGCATATTATGAAATAGATCATCAACAGTTGAATGAAATGCATACTATTGCTTTTGTTATAGTTGATGAATCTGTAATGAAAATTTACAGAGATGCATTAAAACCGCACCGAGGAGAACTTGCTGATTAATTAGTTTTTACTGTAGTTTCTTCAAAAGTACTATAGTAGTCTTCACGAATTGTTCCCATTATTCTATCCCAAAAAAGGAAATACAATCCATAATTTCCATTAAATTTTTTGTGATGTAGATTATGTGCTGTAGAAGTATTTATCCATTTTCCAATTAGAGTTTTGTGGAATCCTTTTGGGTATAATTCAAACCCTAAATGTCCATATACATTGTAGATAATTTGGAATAAGAAAAATAGTCCAAAAGCAGAAATGTGTACGGGTAATGTAAATGCTATCAAAGGAGCAATTAAAGCTTCTAAAAAAGCTTCAAAAGGATGAAAAGCATAAGCTGTCCAAGGTGATGGATTGGTAGATTTATGATGAATTAAATGTACTTTTCTATATAGTTTAGGGTGATGCATCATTCGATGCATCCAATAAAAATAGGTGTCGTGCAAGAAAAGCATCCAAATCCAACTGAAAATATAGTATAAAACTCCGTATTGATTAAAATTTCTGTAGATATTGGTATAAGAAAATAGATAATAAAATATAATCAGTGAAACTGTTCCGAAAATAGAAACAGAAATTAAAGAATAGATAATATCTCGTTTGTAATCTTTTCTTTTAGGAAGTTTCTTTTGAATTTTTCTAAACCAAAAAATGTTTTTAAACATAAAATAGAACGAAATAAAAGCCAAACTAGCCGTTATTAAGTATCTAATTAGAATTTTATAAGTTCCCTTAGACCAAAACTCTATAAATGTATCTGCCGCAATCATGTTTTAAATGTATAATAATTAAACTTTTATTCAAAACTTTGCATTATAGATTGTAAGTAATTAATCTATAATTTGTCTAATAAAATATTGTATCTTTCATCTTTAATATTGTTCATGTATACCAATAAATCAACCTTACTAATCATTCTTTTACTGCAAATCAATAGTTATGCACAGCATAGGCTTGTTTCTAATACTGCGCATTACTCTCTTCAGCAAACTATAGATATGAATAATGAAATCATAGAAGGAAGAACTGAGTTTTTTGAGAAGCAAGCTGAAGAAAAGCCTTTAATGTTTCAGAAAACTAAAGTTATGATTGGAGAATTAAATAGGTTGTCTACTAATGTGATCAAATATATTTCAGGTATTCAAAACGAAGTAAATAGTGAACGTGTACTTTATGAATTATTAGATGAAGACCATTACGAAAAGGTTATTTTTGATTATCAAGGAGATCTAACAGAAAAAGGAAAACAACTAAAAATAAAAATTGATAGTCTTTATAATTATTCACTAAGAATTAATGTTCATAGGTTGTCTCAGTTAGAAAATTATTCTGAGGAGAAGTTGAAAACTAGTTCAGATTTTTATGATCATAATGAACAAAAACTCTCTTATTTTCATTATCTTTTCTATGATAAAACAAACTATGGAATGATGATGTCAATGAATTATTTATTGCTTGATGTACAGACATTTCAATTGTTGTATTATGGTACAGTAATGAATTACTAATCTTTTAAAAATAAAAAAATGTTCTTAATAAATTTACACGCAATTCCTGAGTCTACATCTGAATATTTTGGAAAAGTAATTGGAGCTTATGTAAGCGTTTATGTTGATTATGTAGATGCAGAAGGAGCCATACAACTGGCAAAGTTTTATACTGAAGATGAAGGATGGAAGGTTGAAAATATAGACGATGAGTTTTTTGAAATTGAAAATGCTACAGAATTAGATGAAGAGCAAAAACAATTTTTTGAAGAAGCTAAAGAATATGGCTATACTATGATTTTCAATTGCTATGAATCCGAAGACGAAGGGGAGGAAGAATAACTGATCAGGTTACAAAAAAATAACCAAAACTTTAACACAAGTGTTGAAAGAATAAGGGAGAGAGTAATATCAATTATGTATATTGCTTTAGTTTTATTACATTGAATATATATGAATGAGAAGCTTAAAAAAATTGTAAACTATCCTATTACTAGAATTGTTCTTGGTATTGGAATATGTTTGTTGGTGTTAATTGGTTTTCAAAATTTTATTTCGAAACCAATATTTCAAAGCCTTATTGTATCCAAAGAAATATCAGATCTCATAATTAATTATGTGTCAGTTGCAGTTTTATTAACAACGTACTATTATTTATTTCAATTCTATGAAAAAAGAAAGATTACAGAATTATCTCGAAAATATCTATTTAGTGAATTAGGCGGCGGTTTTTTATTGGGTTTCTTCATATTGTCCATTGTAATTCTAATTTTACACTTGTTAGGCTATTATAAAATACTCAGCTTTTCGGGTTTTACTTATTTTTTAGGAAGTTTTTCATTTCTTGTTATAGCAGCGCTTATAGAAGAGATTTTTTTTAGAGCCATTTTATACAGGATTTTAGAGAATTGGATAGGAACTTATATTGCTTTAGCAATCATTTCGGTTGTATTTGAATTACCGCATATTTTTAATGATAATGTAACTGTTTTATCAGTTGTTTTAGGTTTGCTTTTTGGATTTGCTCATGGAATTATGTATACCTATTCCAAAAGAATTTGGTTGCCATTTGCATTTCACTTAGGATGGAATTTTGCACAACCTTTTTATGGCTCAAATTTATCAGGAATAGATAGTGTAGGATCTGTATTTAAAGCTGAATTTACTGGTCCCAAGTTGATAACAGGAACTATTAATTATGGGATAGAAGATTCTATTTTGTCTATCTTTTTATTACTTATTGTGTGTATTGTCTTTTTCTACCTTTCAGTAAAAGAAAGCAAAATAATACCATATAAAAAGTAAATTTCTATATGTCGTTATTGCTTATAGCATTTGCGCAAATATAACCACCTGTCCAAGCATTTTGAAAATTGAAGCCACCAGTAACAGCATCAATATTTAGAATTTCACCAACAAAGAACAAATTTTTATGAAGTTTACTTTCAAAACGTTTAAAGTTAATTTCTTTTAAATCAATTCCACCAGCAGTGACAAACTCTTCTTTAAAAGTAGATTTTCCTTCAGCAGAAAAAGTAGCATTAGTCAATTGATTTGTTAAATCTAAAACCTGGCCTTTGGTTAAGTTAGCCCAATTTTGTTGTACATTTATTTTAGAAGCTTGTAGTAAACGCTCCCATAAACGTCTTGGAATTTCTGAAAATGGCGATTTTAACCCAATTTGTTTTTTTGCATTCGCTTTTTTAAGCTCGTTGAGGTTGTTGAGTATTTCTTCTGAAGATTTAGATATCCAATTTACAACTACTTTATAACGATATTCCTTTTCAGCTAAAATTCTAGCCCCAAAAGCAGAAAGTTTAAGTACTGCCGGTCCGCTTAATCCCCAATGTGTAATAAGAAGAGGTCCGTAATTTTCTAATTTAGTATCTGAGATTTTTACAGTAGCATTAGGAACTGCTATACCACCTAAATCTGTAATTCTTTCATCTTTAATATTAAAGGTGAATAATGAAGGAACGGTATTAATGATTGTATGGCCCAATTTATGTGCAAGATCCCAAATCTTTTTACTACTTCCCGCAGCAATCACTAATTTATTGGCAATAAACTCTTGATCTTTGGTGTTAATAACCCAGTTTTCATTTTGTTGATAAAACGAAACTACATTTTGGCTTGTTAACACTTTTATATGTAGTTTTTTAACTGCTTTTTGAAAGCAATCAATAATAGCCTGTGAGGTATTTGCTTCAGGAAATACTCTGTTGTCTGCTTCAATTTTTAAAGGAACACCTCGATTTTCAAACCATTCAAAAGTATCGCCAGTCATAAATTGATGGAAAGGACCTAAGAGTTCTTTTTTTCCTCTTGGATAAAATTTCACCAATTCTTTAGGCTCAAAACAAGCATGAGTTACATTACAACGTCCACCACCAGAGATTTTTACTTTTTGTAATACATCTTTACCTTTTTCAAGAATAGTAATATCTAAATCAGGATTTTGTTCTTTAGCGTTAATTGCTGTAAAAAAACCAGCTGCGCCACCACCTATAATTATAACTTTATTCATAATGCCATTTTGTGATAAGGAATTACAGTATGGTAACCTTTAGCGTTAAAGTAATCAATAGTGTTTTCATTACCAGTTGCCAAAACAAAATCGCCTCCCCAAGCACCTAAGCTTTTAATAGCTCCAAAATAGTCAGGAAATAAGTGGTCTTTTACTTTCGGTAGTTCTATAATGGAAGAGATGATATCTTCATGAGTAGTGATTAAATTCTCGAAATCCGAAATGTTGTTGGTTACTATTAAATCCTCAGAAATTTTAGAAATCAAAAGATGTTCATCTTTTATTTTTTCACGTTTCTCTTTGTATCTTTTTATACCTTCTCTACTATTTTGCTTCTGATTTAAAAATACAAAGTACAATTGATCAGAAAAAGTAGGAGAGAAGCTAGTAGTTTCTACGATTGGTTTTTTATTGTCAAGTTGATAGAAAATAGAAGAGTTATGTTGTGCACAAGCAATATCATACCCACTACCAGAAAAAGCATTCCATAATAAATCAAAGGCATTCACATTTGCCCAAGATGCTATATTGTTAATTAAAGTAGAAGAACTCCCTAACCCCCAATTTTGAGGAAAAGTTAGCGATGTTTTTACGACATAACCTTTTTCGGTTTGTAAAAAATCAGGGTTCAACTTTCTTGCTTCTTGTAGAATATTTTGTAATGTTTCAGCAATAGTTTCAGAACTTCCTTCTTTATCAGAATTAAAAGAAGCAGAAGTTAAACGTAATTTTGGTAAACTAAATGCAGCTTCAAACCAACATTCACCTTCATCTGTAAAACTTCCCCATATTAATTCAGGTTGATCAATAGGAGTAATCGTTAAATCTTGACCATAACTGGTTGGAATGGCTAAAGCTTTTGCTCCATCTAAAACCAGATATTCTCCAGTTAGTAATAATTTTCCGTTGCTGTAATATTTTTCCAAACTATTTGTAAAATCGAACTGAATCGATTATGAATTTAGGCGGTTTCTATTTCTTGTTTTTCTTCTTATTATGTTCAATGAATATAGCACCAATTAAACTTGCTCCAATAATTATTCCACTTAAAGCGTCTATAAATTCATCTCCTCTAAAGATTCCATAAATAGCAAAAAAGATAGATGCAGTTCCTAACCCAATTATAAAGTTTTCTAGTGATTTACTCATTATACCAATCCAAATTGTTTAAAATGATGTGTAAAATGTTTTACTTGAAACTTTTTCCAGTAATCAAAATTCAATTCTCCGAAAAAAGGATGAACAACAGTCCTACTCGGATCTTTTTCAAAAACGTTAAAAAACAATTGCACTTGTTCTATTAAATCATCAATAGCATCAGGTATTGAGTTGAATTTTTCAGGAACAGGATTATCAGACAAAAAAGAAGGTCTGAAACCAAGAGTTAATTCATTATCTGTGTTTAAAAAGGGCCTACGTCTTGCTGCTTTTTCATCTTCAACAAAAACATCTACGTTCCAATTACCATTAGCAATCTGAGTTACAGCACTCAAATGTTCTATCATTTGTTGCGCGTTCATGCTACCAAATATAGGAGTACTACTTTTAGAAAGTGTATTCAATTGTGTACGAACCGTATGCTCATTAGAAAAATCAATCCAAGGTACTTTAGGCTTTCTTAATGCATTTATCTTTTCAACAACAGCGCTATGAGAAACCGTTCTATTTTCAAAATAAATACTGATTTCCTCTTTTTCTTCTGGAGTGGCATTATGTTGATTTAAAATATTCATTAAGTGCATTTTCATATGTCCATGCTGAATACCTTTAGTTGTTAATGCTTTCAATGCAGCAAAATTTTGAGCTAAACCAGCAGAAGCTATAATTTGCATTAATTCTCTTGCGTTTGGTTTTTGCATCATATCTAAAGACAACTTCGCCATTGGGTGTAATGCTGTTAAACCACCAACAGTTCCCAAAGCCAATGGGATTTCAATCCAAAACCTAAAAATGTTATCTTTTACTTCACAATGTGTTAAACTAGAGTATTTACCATTACGTGCGGCATAAGAATGTGCTCCAGATTCAATAGCTCTAAAATCATTACCAGTAGCTAAAACAACAGCATCAATACCATTCATTATACCTTTATTATGCGTTACCGCTCTATAAGGTTCTATTTCTGCAATTTTAACAGCTTGCTCAAATTTATAAGCAAATTTCTCAGGATTTTCACCTCCCAATTCTTCAATAGGACAGCTTACTTCTGCTCTTACCAAACACTCAGGGACATAATTTGATAAAATACTCATGATGATTTCTATGTCTTCTCTTTGAAACTGTTTAGCGATAGCTTCTAAGCAAGAATTAATAAAATTCGCACCCATACTATCTTTAGTTTCAAACGTAACATGAAGTTGATAATAATCTTCTAAATCATCGGTTTTGTCAACCAATACAATATCTAAAATCCCACCACCACGTTTTTCCATATTTTTAGTGATGGAAGCAGTAGCTGCATATAATTCGGTTTTATTTTGATTGAAATACTCTTCTAACTCTTGTTTTTCTCCAGCAAATAAAAAATGAACTTGTCCAATTTTAGTAGTAGAAATTACTTCTGTTTTAAAACCACCTCGGGTACTCCAATATTTAGCTACTTTAGCAGCAGCAGCAACTACAGAGCTTTCTTCAACCACCATAGGTATAACATACTCTCTACCATTTATAATAAAGTTAGGAGCAACCCCATAAGGCATATAGAAATTAGAAATGGTATTTTCTATAAAATCATCATGAAGCTGTTGTAGCTTTTCATCAACATTCCAATATTGCTTTATAGTTTGAATAATTTCAGGCTGATTGTTGAAGTAGTTTTCAGCTAACCAATCAATTTTTTCCTCTTTAGTTAGCTTTGAGAATCCAGAAATAATCTTAGACATTCATCTTATTTTAAATAACGAAACAAAGATACTTCTTTCCTTTAAATCAGGTTTTAGAAAAGTAGTTTTCTGTTAAATTGAAGTAAAATTTATTATTTTTTCGTAAACTTGGCACACATTTTATCAAATCGTCAACTAAATGAAAAATCCCATGAGAAAAATAATTTTTCTAGCAATTTTAGGAATAGTTTTTTCTGTTACAAGTCAAACTAAAGAAATCACATTACAGGAAATATGGTCTGGAGCATTTTCAGCCGATAGAATGAATGAGCTAAATTCAATGAATGGAGACTTTTACTCTGTACTTAATTTCGACAGAGCATCAGGTACTTCTTCGGTGGATAAGTATAGTTATGAAACACAATTAAAAGTAGCAACTATTGTAGATAGTAAAGATTTATACAATCTACAGTATTTTACGTCTTATGCTTTTAATGCTGATGAAACCAAATTATTATTAGGAACTGACTTTAAACAAGTATATCGTTATTCCTATAAAGGAACATATTATATATATGATATTGCTACAAAGCAATTGGATTTATTAGGGAAAGATATTCAAGAACCTACTTTTTCTCCTGATAGCAAGAAAGTAGCCTATGCAAAAGAGAATAATTTATATGTAAGAAACATTGAAGAGAATAGAGAAATAAAAGTAACAAAAGATGGAAAAGTAAATGCTATAATTAATGGTACTACGGATTGGGTGTATGAAGAAGAATTTGCTTTTGTAAAGGCCTTTGATTGGAGTAAGGATAGTAACTATGTAGCTTTTTTACGTTTTGATGAAACTGACGTACCTCAATTTTCTATGAATGTTACAGGGAATGAGTTATACCCTTCAATGCATACTTTTAAATACCCTAAAGCAGGAGAAAAAAATGCAAAAGTAAGTTTGAAGTTATTCAATGTTTCTGATAAAAGTGTAACGAATATTGATCTTGGTGGTTATGAATACATTCCTAGAATTCAATGGACAAATAAACCAAATGTATTATCAGTTACTACATTAAATAGAAAGCAAAACGATTTAAAATTATATTTCTTTGATGCTAAAACAAATACATCTAAAGTAGTATTAAATGAAGTTGATGAGGCTTATGTAGATGTACAAGACGACTTAACATTTTTAGATGATAATAGTTTTATTTGGACTAGTGAGAAAGATGGATATAATCATATTTATCACTATGATGAAAATGGAACTTTAAAAAATCAAGTAACTAAAGGAAATTGGGATGTTACTAAGTATTACGGATTTAATAAAGATACTAAAAAAGTATACTATCAGTCAGTAGAGAATGGTTCTATTAATAGAGGTGTATATTCCGTAAGTATTGATGGAAGTGCAAAGCAATTATTATCTCCAAAGAGCGGACATAGTAATGCTTCTTTTAGCAAAAACATGAAGTATTTTATCAATACACACTCGTCATCAACTAAAGTGCCTACTTACACATTATATGATGGAGCAGGAACTAAGCTCAAGACTTTAAAGGATAATCTTGAACTTCAAGTTAAGATGAAAGGATACAAAATGAGTAAAAAAGAGTTTTTTACTTATAATATCAATGGAAATGATTTAAATATGTGGATGATAAAACCAAAGGATTTTGATCCAAATAAAAAATATCCGTTATTATTATTCCAATACTCAGGTCCTGGTTCTCAGCAAGTAGCAAATCGTTGGAACTCAAATAACGATTACTGGCATCAGTTATTAGCACAAAAAGGTATAATTATTGCATGTGTAGACGGACGTGGAACAGGATATAAAGGAAGAGATTTTAAGAAAGTTACACAAAAAGAGTTAGGGAAGTATGAGGTAGAAGACCAAATTGCAGCAGCAAAATTCTTTTCTACAGAGCCTTATGTAGATGCAAAGAATATTGGAATTTGGGGTTGGTCTTACGGAGGTTTTATGAGTACTAACTGTTTATTACAAGGAAACGATGTGTTTTCTATGGCAATAGCAGTAGCACCAGTAACTTCTTGGCGTTTTTATGATACTATTTATACAGAACGTTATATGACTACTCCACAAGAAAATGCAAGTGGTTACGATAATAATTCGCCAATTACTCATGCAGATAAGCTAAAAGGAGATTATCTATTAGTTCACGGATCAGGAGATGACAATGTTCATGTTCAAAATACAACTAGAATGGTAAATGCTTTGGTAGAGGCAAACAAGCAGTTTGATCTATTCATTTATCCAGATAGAACACATGGAATATACAGAGGGAAAAATACAAGATTACATTTATTTACTAAAATGACCAATTTTGTATTGAATAGTCTTAAAAACTAAATTTAAAACAAACTATATATTTATATGAAAGATTCAGCTATTAAACAAAAGGAGTTATTTGGACAGCCTGTGGGTCTATATATACTCTTCCTAACTGAAATGTGGGAACGCTTTTCTTATTATGGAATGAGAGCATTATTAGTACTTTATATGACAGCTTCAACTATGGGAGAAGATGCAAGAGGAGCAGGTTTAGGTTGGACAAGTAAAGAAGCACTAGCGTTATATGGATGGTATACAATGTTAGTATATGTGGCTTCTATTCCTGGAGGTATGATAGCTGATAAATTACTAGGTCAAAAAAAGTCTGTTTTGTTAGGTGCTATTATTTTATGTCTAGGGCATGGAGTTTTAGTTATGACAGATATTTGGGCTTTTTATACTGGTTTAGGATTAGTAATTTTAGGAGTTGGTCTTCTAAAACCTAATATATCGTCCATGGTAGGAGGATTGTATAAAGAAGGAGATATTAGAAGAGATAAAGGTTTTAGTATTTTTTACATAGGAATAAATTTAGGATCGCTATTGGCTACTATGATTGTAGGTTTAGTAGTTGCTAAATGGGGATGGCATGCTGGTTTTGGATTAGCAGGAATAGTTATGATTTTAGGACTTATCAATTATGTATATGGACAAAAATATCTTAAACATGTAGGTAATTTACAAGTAAATAAAAATGATGAAAATGAAATTTCTTATGGTCAATTGTACGGTAAACTTTTTAAATCTTCAAAACAATTAATAATTACTGTACTTTTAACTTTAGTATCAATAGTAGGTTGGTATAAATTAGGCTGGGGTTATGGGCTTCTATTTTTGTTTTTAACAGCAATTACAGCTTTGTTAATGATGATATATAAAGAGCTAGAAACACAGGTTTTTAAAGATAGGTTCTTAGTTTTATTACTATCTTTTATTATGGTAATAATCTTTTGGGGTGCTTTTGAGCAAGCTGGAGGGTTAATGAATTTATACACTGATACAAAAACCGATAGAAATCTCTTTGGTTGGCAAGTACCAACAGTAATGTTTCAAAGTTTAAATGCTGGTTTTATCATTTTATTTGCAACAGCAGTAGCAAGCTTTTGGGCTAAAAGAAAACTTAAAGGAAAAGAAGCCTCATCACTATTTAAAATGGCTTTAGGAATAATAATTATGGGATTTGGTTTCTTGTTTATGGTTTTTGCAGCTATGGAATTTGAAAAATCTGGTACTTCAAGTATGGTTTGGTTAGTTTTAGCGTATCTTTTTCATACTGTAGGGGAGTTATGTATTTCTCCCGTAGCTTTATCATTCATAACGAAACTAGCACCAGTAAAATATGCATCGCTAATGATGGGGGTGTATTTTGCAGCTACAGGTTTGGGAAATAAAGTTGCAGGTATAGTTGGAGAATCCGCTTCAGATTATGGTGAGTTGACTATTTTCTCTGGAATTTTGATCTTTACAGTTTTAATTGGAGGACTTTTTATATTAATATTAAAACCTCTTAAAAGATTAACCCATGGAGTAGAAGAGAAAGAGAGAGACTTAAAACATGAAGAAGCTGAAGGATTTGAATTAGCAGATAATTAATAAACCAAATTAATAGTATATGAATACGGATATTGATAGTATGTTTAAAGATAAAGTATTAGGTCATCCAGCAGGGTTATTTGTGCTTTTCTTTACAGAGATGTGGGAGCGTTTTTCCTATTATGGAATGCGTGCACTTTTAGTTTTATTTTTAATTAGTTCTATATCAAGTGGAGGTTTTGGTTGGGAAAAAGCCGAAGCACTTTCTTTGTATGGGACGTATACAATGGGAGTTTATTTAACACCAGTTTTTGGAGGCCTTATCGCTGATAAATTACTAGGATATAGATGGGCAGTTATTTTTGGTGCCTTGATTATGACTTTAGGACATGCAGCTATGGCTGTTGAAACTCCTCTATTTTTATACATAGGTTTAGGATGTTTGATGGTTGGTAATGGATTGTTTAAGCCAAATATGACTTCTATAATCTCTAATATGTATAAAAATCATGAAGGAAAAAAAGATGGGGCTTATTCTATTTTTTATATGGGAGTAAATGCAGGTGCATTTTTGGGAATCATGCTATGTGGTTATATAGGTGAAAATTATTCATGGTCTTTAGGTTTTGGATTAGCAGGAATTTTTATGTTTATAGGAATGTTACAATTCTATTTCACACAAAATATATTTGGTAATATTGGATTATCCCCAAAAAAGATCAAAGAATTAAGTTTTGAGAATATTGGTAAAGATGGAGATCAGGATTTTGTTGATAATAATCTTGAAGAAGAAAATGTAAGCTCTAAAGTAGTATTCGATAGATTAATAGCTGTAGGTGTATTTTGTGTTTTTACTGTTTTCTTTTGGGCAGCTTTTGAACAAGCTGGTGGTTCTATGACAATTTTTGCAGAAGAATATACTCAAAGAAATTTAACAGGAATATATGGTACAGTATTTAAATATGTTGATGCTTTGCTCACTATTTTGCCTCTAGGTATTATTACTTATGTGTTGTATTTGTTGTTTAAGAAAACATTTGCTAAATATGCTGTAGGAAATATTATACTTTCAATTAGTTTCATTATTATTTGGGGTATAGTAGGGTGGAAAATTAATAGAGATTTTTCTAAAGATAGTGTAGAAGTTCCTGCGACTTGGTTTGGAATTTTAAACTCACTATTTATTATTACACTAGCACCATTCTTTTCTAAATGGTGGGAAAGTAAGTATAACTTATCTGGAACTATGAAATATGGATTAGGTCTTTTATTATTAGGTCTAGGTTTTGGTTTTCTAGCACTTGGATCTCAAGGTATAGTTGCAGGAGAACCAGTAGTTAAAGTAAGTATGTTTTGGTTAATAGCTGCTTATTTGTTTCATACCATGGGAGAACTGTGTATTTCTCCAGTAAGCTTATCGTATATAAGTAAGTTAGTTCCAGCAAAATGGATTGGATTTATGTTTGGAGTGTATTATTTATTTATTGCTATGGGGAATAAATTAGCAGGTACAGTAGGAAGTTATATAGAAGAAATTGAAAAGGCTTATTCTATTTCAGGATTTTTCTTAATTTTTACAGTAATTCCTATAGCTGCAGGATTAATTATAGCAGGACTAAGTCCAGTAATGAAAAGATTAATGCACGGAGTAAAATAGAATAATTACCATATTTATAATAAATTAAGCCTGTCAAAATAAATTTGACAGGTTTTTTTGTAAATTTGGAATACTTATTGAGACATAAAGAGTATGAGAAATTTTTTATTAGCAGCCGTATTTGTGCTTTCAGCATTTGCAGTACAAGCGCAAGAAGTGAACTGGATGTCATTTGAAGAGGCATTAAAGTTAAATAAAACTACCCCAAAACCAATTTTAGTTGATTTGTATACTGACTGGTGTGGTTGGTGTAAAAGAATGGATGCAACTACCTATAAAAATGAAGTAATTGTAAAGTTTATAAATGATAACTATTATGCAGTGAAAATGGATGGAGAAGGTAAAGGAGATATAGATTTTAAAGGAAAAACATTCAAATTTGTACAGCAAGGGAAATCGAAATATCATGAATTAGCAGCAGCTATTATGAATGGTAAAATGAGTTACCCATCTACAGCATTTTTTGATCCTAAAGAACAGTTAATACAAACCGTTCCAGGATATTTAGCTAAAGAAAGATTTGAAAAAATATTATCATACTTCAGTGGTGAAGCTTATAAAAGTACACCATGGAAAGATTTTGAGAAAAATTTTAAAAGCTCTCTATAGTAATTAAACTTACTATTTTAAAATATAAGCACCATCTTCATTTGTATAATGTAATGGTGTTTTTTTTGTTATACAAGTTAACTGCCAACGTTTAGCATAACTTTTATAATTAGAACCGTCAACAATAATTTGTTTAGGCTTTAGCTCTTCAATTACGCGTTCTAAATTGATTTTTGGAGACTGTTGTAATACCAATATTGGATCCTTCTTAAACTTTTTAGGATAAACACCTGTACTATCAATCACAAGTATATATTCATTGTGAAAAGCAAAGATATTTCTTCTAAGTGTATCGTATTTCAAAGATACCTCTTCGTTGACCTCATAAGAAGCTATTATTTTCTTCTTTTCAATAGCTGAACGATCTAAGTTACTAACTATTTGCATTTCATTCCCATTTCGTATACCGATTATACTAGATTTATAGTTGTGAAAAACAATGAGCTCCTTTGTTGATTGATTTTTATTGTTTTGGTAGATATGTGAAATTTGTATGCAAATTATAGTAAGTAGAACCGCAAATATGTAATTGGTTTTTCTCTTCAGTAAGATTTGAACAATAAAAAAAATTAAGACATAACATAATAGCATATCTAATAATGACATTGGGATTTTTGAAAAAATATATTGTTCTTGCCCAGATATCCATGTAATGCATTTATTCATGCTTTCTATAACTGTACTATATGTATAAATCAGAAAATCCGGAACAGTTTTTATAGTTAGTAAAATAATGACTAAGAATCCAAAGCCAAGGATAACACCGAGAAAAGGAATTATAATTAAGTTGGATAGTAAGAATAAGCCTGGAAATTGATGAAAATAATATAGACTTACAGGTAGTGTACTAATTTGAGCTGCAATTGAAACGCTAGTCAATTGCCAAAATTGATTAAGGATCCATAGTTTGGGATGATATGTTCTAGCAATTAGAGGTTGAATCCATACAATTCCAAATACGGCTAAGTAACTTAATTGAAATCCCACATTAAATAAAAACATAGGTTTGATCAATAATAATACTAACATCGACGATATTAAGGAAAACTCTATAGGAGGTTTGTTTTTCAATACTTTTCCTATAGCAATAAATGTAAACATAGTTACAGCTCTAACTACAGAAGCTGAAAGTCCTGTAAACATAGCAAACAACCAAAGGAGGGCAACTAAAATTAAAATTTTGAAAGTTTTACCTTTTGGTAGTAATTCTATTGGTTGTAATACAAAGGATAATAGAAGATATAAAATCCCAATATGTAAACCTGAAATGGCGATAATATGTACTGCACCCGCATTGGTATAACTTTCGAGTAATGCTTTAGAGATATCTTGACGTTGCCCTAATAAAAGTGCAAACATTACCGATACAGTTTCAGTATCGGAGAAATATTTTTTTAACTCATTTTGAAGATGGTTTCTAAAACTATAGATATAATTTTCTATCGATGAGGTAGTATTCGGAATGATTTTAAAATATTTGTTTTCAGTAGTTATTTGATGTGTTACACCTTGTCTGAGAAGATAGTTTTTATAATCAAATTGATAAGGATTTAAAGGTGGTTTTAGCTCGTTATATATTGGCTTTAAGAGTATCAATTGATTTTCAATTAACCTTTCTTTATTTGATTTTTTTACATTCAATAAGATACTACCAGTACTAGAAACTTCTTTAATTTGAATAACTTTCGCAATATATGTATCGTAATAAGAGTTCGATTTTAACCGTTTAGATATTTTAAGAAGTGCTGAAGAACTTGTGTATGGAAGATTTGTATAGTGATTACTATAGTTCTTAGAATTTGAAATGTAAGTAGCACTAGTACCAAAAGTACAAAAGGATAAAAAGCACAAAAGTGTGAATAGCTTTTTCCTTTGTAATATAGTAAAGAAAAATAGCAATAATAAAAAAACACAATTTAGAATTAGTAAACTACTAAAACCAAATTTCCATATTTTTTCAAAATGTTGAATATAAATTCCCAAAATAACACATAGCAATACATGTGTAGGTGGGTATAGCAATACCTTTTTCATAACAGTTCAAAGGTAATGCATACATTGTTAAGTTACAATAGCTATTTAATCAATAATTTAAAGACTTCTATTAATTGATGTAAATTAAAAAGTGATTTAATGAAGTCACACCTTTAAATTAGCAAATGATAATTTAGATTCTTTATATAAATTCAAGGTAAATAAGATTAATTACAAGAATTATTAGTTGTTGTTACTTCAGATGTTGAGGTAGATTCATTGCTAATACACTCAAATCGAGTTACAGTAGGTTTTGATATAGTATTACCCTCTACTATCAATTCAGTTAGGTCTCCTTGTAGTAATATTCCGTTGCTATTTTTAGGAGCAATGGTATTGGATGTAATATTGGTATTAACAACATTGTTCAAGCTGATACCTCCTAAAAGTGTATTCTTATTAAAATTTATCCCTTTAGTATTAGAAATACTGACGCTACTAGCTTGATTTATGAATTCATTTTCATAAATATTAATGGCAAAGTTAGAACTTTCAGGTGTCTGATTCACTAGTGTAAATTTCATATGAAAACTATCAGATTCTATAGTGTTGTTAAATATTTGAATGGCATTTATAGTTGTTGAATTGGAGAAAACTCCATTATTAGAAGCCTTAATTTTATTTTCATAAATATCAATACTGTTAGAAGAACTTATTTGAATACCAACAGCAACATTTTTTATAGTGTTTTGATATAGTTTACATTTTTGAGTTGATAGAGAAATTCCAGTTCCATAATTTCCATCAATCGTATTATTATGTATTTCATTATCAAATGTAAATTCACTGTTTTCCCCAGCTCCGAAAATAGCAAAGCTTTGATCTTGATTCGTTTTTCCAATGAAGTTATTATTGCTAAAGGTAACACCACTACTAAAATTAAAGGCCATTCTTGTTTGAACTGTATTGTTTTCAGCAATGACATCACTACTACCTAATACGAGTAAAAAACCTATTCTACTATTATCCTCTATATTGTCTTTAACTTCTACATTATTTACTCTTTGATATTCTAATAAATTACCGTCATCATCTCTTTTTCTAAAAGTTTCAATATTAATAGCATAACCAACATTTCCACCATCGTCATTATTAGCTATAGGTTGCCCAGTGTTTATATAAGTATTTCCTATGATTTTTATATTCTTTCCGTCAGTTACAGAAGTAGACATACGTCTAAGGTTCTTAAAAATAGAGTTTTTAATGAGTACACCATCAGTTGGAATATAATCAGGATTAAATGGAAAACCTAAAGAGAAAATAGTAATTCCCCCACCAGAACCATATTCGAAAGTTACATTATCAACTTCTATTGAACGAGAAGCATGGATTGAAAATAATCTAGAGCCTTGTTCTCCAGCACCGTCACCAACATATTTTCGTGTCAATCGATCTCCTATTAAATTTCCTCCAGATATTTTAACATTGTCTACATTTCTAACAGCCATTAAAGTTGCGTTTACGCCACCGGGTGGAGTAGTAAACATTCGTAAAAATGTATTATTTGTCATCTTTAAATGAATATTAGAAGGTAAATTAATAGCCTCCTTAGTAGGTCTGAAGTTTTGATCACTAGTGGTGCTAGTTACTGTAGATACTTCAAAATAAGCATCGAAATTATCTATTTCAATAGTTTTTCCCCCTAGATCAGCAATAAAAAATAGAATCTCTTCAAAAGCTTGGGTATTCTGCAAAGCTACTTCATATGAAACTGTCCCTTGAATTATATTTTTCCATCGAGATGGAGAAAAAGTAAATGTTTCTTCTGATAAACGAACATTTCCTGTAATAGTTAATGTTGAATTTAAAAGTTTACCATCAATTTTATTATTTTCTCCAGAAAAGTTAAGTGTTCCATTAATAATATCACCTTCCTTAAAAGTAAAAATTACGCCATCTGGGAGATCAATATTTTTTCCATCTAAATCTAATAGGCAATCAATAATTATAGTATCTCCAGCTTGAATTGACGAAAGGTCAAATTCACAAGGGGAGGCTGTTGTATTTTGATCTTGTCCATTATCATTATGGATTGGATCCTCAGTTATTACAGCTTCCTTTTTACTACAACAGATCAATAATGAAGTGAAACAAATTAATAATATTGACAAGTTAATTTTCATCTTATGTAGGGATTGAAGTTCATATATAATTTATTGTAGTGTAAATGTACAATGATTTAACGGGATTAAGTTACTTATATATATGTTGTATGCCAGCAAATATATATTAGGCACATACAAATATTTTTGAGTTCAATTTATTAATGTAAAATAAAATATTGTATCACTTTTTATGGAAATGTTATGTTTTCTTATGGTTTACAATTATGCCCGATTTGTTTTGAATTGTCAGAATGATTAAAAACAAATCATTTATTTGTTTTTTTATATTTTTATAATCTAAAAATTGGTAAACCAATATGGTTTGTCAATTTGGAAAACCAAAATAACACAAACAAAACATTAACTTAACAGAAGAAATCATGAGAAACAAACCCTTCAAACCTATTACTTTATTTAAGACAATTACAGCCTTATGTCTGTTTTCTGCTATTTCTTGCTCTAATGAAGAATTAGCTATTATTGATGATACTTCATCAGAAGAAATTGGGCAATTAGTAATCTCTAATAGAATCCTAAATAGTAATGAAATAACCGTATCTGCTAATGGAGATGATGGTAATAGACCGATTAATACACTTGATGGAAATTTAAATACAAGATGGTCATCTTTAGGTAAAACAGGTAAGTATATAACTTATGACCTTGGAAAGAGTATGACCATAGATGATGTAAGTATTGCCTTTTTTAAAGGCGATCAAAGAAAAACCTTCTTCCAAATTGCAATAGGAGAAACCACTTCTTCATTTGTTACCGTATTAAACAAAAAAACGGAAGGTTCTTCAGGTACTACTAAAGCACTAGTAAAATACGAATTACCAGATACAGAAGGTCGATATGTAAGAATTAGAGGTTTTGGAAACTCTAGTAACGATTGGAATAGTATAACTGAAGTACAAATTAACGTAAGAGAAGCTAATAATAATGGAGGAACACAGAATGCTGTAACAGTCCCATCAAGAATACAAGCTGAAGATTTTACAAATCAACAAGGGACAAGAACTGAAAATACTGCAGATACTGGAGGAGGTTTAAATGTTGGATATATTGATGCTGGAGATTATTTAGAATATGAAATAGATGTGCCTTCGACGAATGATTATGCTTTCGAATTTAGAGTAGCTTCATTAAACAAAACGATTAGATTTGATGTATTAAGTAATGGGAATAGACTGGCTGGAATTAGTAAAGAAACAACTAATGGATGGCAAAATTGGATTACTACGAAAAAAACAATTAGATTAAATCAAGGAAAACAAACATTACGTTTATTGGCTACAGATGGTGGTTGGAATATCAATTGGTTAGAAATAAAAGAGGCTTCTGTAGTTATTGATCCTGGACCAGGAAATAATGGAACACCGGCTGGAGTTTTAGGAGGATTACAAAATTGGAAATTAAATGGATATTCAGGGACATTTAAGTTAGGTGCATCCAATAATGGGTTGAGTTATGTGGACAAAACCCCAAATTTAGCGAATTTTAGTAATCCAGATTGGTTTTATACAGATGGTACATGGACCTACTTTAAAGCCTATACAGGTAATCCAACTTCTAGTGGTTCAGGTAATCCAAGATCAGAACTAAGAGAATTAACTGCAAACGGGAATAATAATATTTACTGGGATGGAGCAACTAATACTGAGCATAGAATGATTTGGAGAGTAAGAGTGGATCATTTACCACAATCGGGAAAAGTATGTTTTGGACAAATTCATGACAAAACAGATAAGTTTGATGATGTTATAAGAGTGCAATGTGAAGGAGATCCTTTCCAAAAAACAGGAAATGTTAAATTTAGAATCAACGGTTATGTCACAGAAGTATTAGAAGGTGGAGGAAAAACTGTAGGTAGTTTAACTTTAGGTCAAGAGCTACACTTAGAATTAACATATAAAAATAAGATTGTTAAGCTATATGAATTAGATAATAACGGCAATAGGGTAAAAACGATTTATACATCTAAGTCAGTTGCTGCAAGAGAAAATTACTTTAAAGCAGGATGTTATTTACAATCAGTGAAGGGAAAGAAAGCAAAAAATTCTGATGATTTTGGGCTGATTGCCATTAGAGAATTAAAGGTTTTTCATTAATTATTTTAAACTAAGGCTAATACTAAAAAAAAGAGCAATTGAAATTTCAATTGCTCTTTTCTTATAATTTACATTCTTTGGAATTTCCAATCACTCCAAACTCCGTTGGTTTTTTCTTTGTATTTACCATCTCTGACAATACTAATTAATTCATTATTACTATTTAATCTATAGATACCTTCTCTCCATTCATACTCAGGCGCATTTTCTGATTTTGATGTAATATCTTTTGAAATGCTAATATCAGTAGATTGAATTTGGTTATCAATAAACATCTTTGTAGCTGTTTTTACTAGCTCATTATTCAAATATTCATAATTTTTTGTTTCAAGAGTATGAATATTTTTATGATCAGAAGTTCTTTTTTCAAACTTTATTAGTTTATTAAAATTATTATAAATAAAATCTCTTGATGTCTTTTTTTTCTCACCCGTATGATATGTATAATTTTTATTAAGAACTACATGGTTGTCATTCTTTAGCGTAAAATCATTTTCAATTTTAATTTTGATTTTATTTTTTTTGTCAAATTCAGTATAAATTGAAGAATGTTTAGTAGGTGTATTTTCTTTATGAGTAATGATTGTAGGACCGAATTTTTTTATTTTCTTTTTTATTTCGAGTAAACCATTAACATCTCTATTAAAACTGATATTTTCAATTTTATCATAGTATGTATTATGAACGATATCAATAATTCTACCAGATGCATCCCTTTTAAACTGATACTTACCATTTAGATATTCTAATTTTTCTATTCTTTTTTTATCATTTAGATTTAATTCTATTTCTGTATTATGAAGTTTTACACTATTGATTTGATTATCTTTTGTAACAATTAGTAATTGAGTAAACTTATCTTGTCCTAGAGAATAGTATTCTTTTCCTACAATTCTATTTTTGTCAATCAAATACCCTTTTTCTAAAACAAGTCCTGTTTTATCGTATGTCATATAAAACTCTTCAATATCAGTAATAATAGATTTAACTATTTCATTATCCTTATCTATATTATTAGTTAAGGTATAATAGTTATTTTTCTTCTTTATTTCTGATGAAGGTTTTGTTTTTGGTGTTTGTTTTACAGGAATGGTACTATTGGCTTTATCAGAGACAATTTTATCTTCTTGCTTGTAAACAACTTTATCTACTGTTTGCACCGGAAAGTGAGTAGATGTAACCTGATTTAATTCAAATAACTTTTTAAGCTTATTGGCTTTTTTAATGATTCTTTTCCCGTCAGATTTATCGTAATCATTCTCAATAAGTTTATTGGCATACTCAATAGCCTTATCCAACATATCAAAATTATAATACAGCTTGGCAAGATTGTAATAGCTAGCATACCTCATTTTTCGATGTTTCCTTTTATCTAATGGATATTTTTTAACTAACTGATTAAAATATTCTTCAAAATTATCTAAATACTGTGTATGAGTTGAGGTAATAGGCTGCTTAGCTTTTATTCTACCAAAAACTTCTTTTATTCTTTTAAATTGACTCTGGTATCCCTTATAATCTGGATTTTTTTCTGAATCTAAAATCCAAAAAACTTCTTCTCGTCTTTCATTTCTATAACCATATGATGCATTAAGATAATAGTTCAACTTAGAAATTTGTTCTTTCATAAACTCTTTTCTAAAGTTTTTGATTAAAGCTTCTTGATTTTTTTCAAAGTATTTTTTTGTATGATCTAAACTGCTAGTTTTTTTACTTTGTAATTTTTTAGAATACTCTATTGGGTAATTGTATGATTTACCATTTGTAATGCTAACAAACCATCTTCCTTTCAATATAAGTTCCATGTTAGCTGTATAAAAAGTACTAGTATTTATAACTTTTCCTTCTTTATCTTTATTTTCCTCTACTATTTTGGATACTTTCACAGGAGTAGAAAGTAATTCATCAACATCAATTCTAATTTTTATAGTTCCTTCTTTTTCTAATTTAGTAAATCCAGAAATATTAATTCTTTTAATGAAATCAGAAATATTAGATGCTACCGTATACGTTCTATCATCGCTATTTAAAATAGGATCGGTAGGTAGTTGAATAAATCTTATAGAAGCTCTTTCTTTGTCTAAATCTACCTTTTGTCCTAATATACTTTGTGTGCTTAACAATAAAAAAATCAACATTAAAACATTAATGTTGATTTTTCTTTTTATGAATCTAATCATTTTAAAAATTCGTTTTTTATGTTCCTATACTATTTCAACAAATAATCCAGCTTCTTCTTTAGAAACTTTAGCTAAATTATTTTTAGTTAATCCTTTAATAGTTTTATCCCATTTTTTATTACTTAATCCTGATTGAGACTTTAATTCATTTAAGTCAATCTTCTCAGCTTTTTGTAATAAAGTCAATACAGCTTTTTCATCGTCATTTAATTCAACAGTAGGAGCCTTGCGTTCTGGTTTCATTTGCGGGAAGAATAACACTTCCTGAATAGAAGGATTATTAGTTAAATACATAATTAATCGATCCATACCTATACCTAATCCAGAAGTAGGAGGCATACCATATTCTAAAGCACGAATGAAATCTTGATCAATAAACATTGCTTCATCATCACCTTTCTCAGAAAGCTTTAATTGCTCCTCAAAACGTTCACGTTGATCTATAGGGTCGTTTAATTCAGAATATGCATTGGCAATTTCTTTACCGCATACCATTAATTCAAAACGCTCAGTTAATTCAGGATTATCTCTATGCTCTTTACACAATGGAGACATTTCCTTAGGATAGTCAGTAATGAAAGTAGGTTGAATATAATTTCCTTCACATTTTTCTCCGAAAATTTCATCAATTAACTTTCCTTTACCCATGGTTTTATCAACCTCTATTCCCATACCTTTAGCAGCTTCGAATAATTCTTCTTCAGATTTACTGTTAATATCAAAACCTGTAAAATGTTTGATAGAGTCAGCCATGGTTACTCTTGCATATGGCGCTTTAAAATCTACTTCATATTCACCAAAAGTAGCTTTAGTAGTACCATTAACTGCAATAGCACAGTGCTCTAATAACTTTTCAGTAAATTCCATCATCCAATTATAATCCTTGTAAGCCACGTAAATCTCCATAGCTGTAAATTCAGGATTATGAGTTCTATCCATTCCTTCATTACGGAAGTTTTTAGAAAACTCATATACACCATCAAAACCACCAACAATTAATCTTTTTAGATATAATTCGTTAGCAATTCTCATGTATAACGGAATATCTAATGAATTATGATGCGTAATAAATGGTCGAGCTGCCGCACCACCAGGAATTGGTTGTAAAATAGGAGTTTCTACTTCAAAATATCCAGCATCATTAAAAAACTGACGCATCGCATTAAATAACTTGGTTCTTTTTACAAATACCTCTTTTACATGTGGATTAACAGCTAAGTCAGCATAACGTTGACGATATCTCATTTCTGGATCTGTAAATCCATCATAAGTATTTCCATCGGCATCTACTTTTGGTAATGGTAAAGGTTTTAATGCTTTACTTAATAATTTAAAGTCTTTCACCATTACAGTAATCTCTCCAACTTGAGTTTTAAATAACTCTCCTTCAATTCCTACAAAGTCACCAATATCTAATAACTTTTTATATACTTCATTGTATAGCGTCTTATCTTCTCCAATACAAATTTCATCTCTATTAAAGTAAACTTGTACTCTACCATTACTATCTTGCAATTCAGCAAAAGAAGCTTTTCCTTGAATACGACGAGACATTAGTCTACCTGCAATAATTACTTTTTTACCCTCTTCAAATTCTTCCTTTATTTTTTGGGAGTTGTTATCTAGTGGAAATAAATCTGCAGGGTAAGGATTGATACCTAATTCACGTAACTTGCTAAGCTTCTCTCTACGTACAATTTCTTGTTCTGATAATTGCATTAGTATTCTTTTTTTAGATTGAAAATTTAAGGCGCAAAGATACAATCAATTGTAAGATTAAACAATTTACTTTTAGTTTATAGAAAAATGAAAATATATTTTGATCAGATTAAAAAAAGGTTGTATATTTGCAGGCTGCTTTCTTGTAAGGCAGCATTAGTTGTGTTGTTCGGCAGTTAAACTGCCATGGTTTTGTTAACCAATGGAAAGCTTCCCGTAAATGGGTTGCTTTTTTTGTTTATAGCAATTTAAAAAAGTACACTACTGTATTCCCATACTTTACTTAGAAATAACAAGAAATAGATAAAAGCGATTGAAAATTTAATCATAGCAGAGGTTAAAAAACCTAAAAAAGCACCAAAAGAAGCTTTTAAGGCTTGAGTATTATCTTTTCGATCAAACAAAACTTCACCTAAAAAAGCACCTCCAAAAGCACCTATAAGCATTCCAAAAGGAATAGGAGAGAACAGACCCACGATCAGTCCAATAGTAGTACCGTAAGCTCCATATTTAGAACCTCCGAATCTTTTAGTTCCAAAGGCAGGTATAAAGTAATCTAAAATAAATATAGCTATTGCAACGCATAAAGTGATACCTAAAAATGTCCAATCTTTAGGTATTGCTTTAGTAAGGTGTAGTAATAACAAACCTATCCAACTTGTAATAGGACCAGGCAATATTGGTAAAAATGATCCAATGATGCCTAAACAAATAAATATAAAGCCTAAAAGAGTTAAAAATATATCCATCTATATGTCTACTATTTATAACTATGAGACGATGAATTGAATAAAATGTTACTTTTTAACTAAAAAATTAGTTTAAACTAATTTTTTAGTTATATTTGTTCAAAACAAAATTTATGAATAAGCAACTAACTAAAGCAGAGGAGCAAATTATGCAAGTGTTATGGGAACTAAAAGAAGCGTCAGTAAAAGATATTATTGAAGAACTTCCATTACCTAAACCAGCGTATAACACAGTATCTACTATTATTCGGATTTTGGAAACCAAAGGCTTTGTAGATCATAAGCAAAAGGGAAGAGGATATGTATATTATTCAATTGTTAAAAAAGAAGATTACAGTAATCAGAGCTTACATAAATTAATGGACGGTTACTTTGGAGGTTCTTTTAAAAGTATGGTGTCTTTTTTTATGAAGGAAAATAAAATGGATATCAAAGAATTAGAAAGTATTTTAAAAGAGATTGAAAAAAATAATAAACAATAAAAGCTATGTTACCTTATATCATTCAAGTAATACTATTTCAAATATTGTTTTTAGCTATTTACGATTTGTTTCTGAGTAGAGAAACGTTTTTTTCTAAAAACAGATTTTATTTGTTATTTACTTCCATAGTATCTTTTATAATACCGCTTATAAAATTAACAACAGTACAAAATGCTATTCCAGTTAAGTATGGTGTTTTATTACCAGAAGTTGTATTGTCTCCAGAAACAATTATTAAAGGACAAGAATGGTATCAATCAATAGATTATTTTGGAATTATTTTTTGGTTAGGAGTTTTTTTCTTCTCTATATTATTTATGATCAAATTGTACACAATACTACAGTTGATTTATAAAAGTCCAATAGAAAAAAAGAAAACATATTCCATTGTTTTACTCCCTAAAAATTCAAAAGCATTTTCGTTTTTCAATTTTATTTTTCTAGGAGAAAATATAGAGGATAAAAGAAGACAAAAAGTTATTGAGCATGAGTTAGTGCATTGTAAAGAAAAGCATACAATTGATTTATTACTTTTTGAACTTTTAAAAATACTAATGTGGTTCAACCCTATGGTATGGTTATATCAAAAAAGAATCTCATTAGTTCATGAATTCATTTCGGATGAAATAGTGAGTAAATCTTCAGAGAAAAATAAATACATCAATAATTTATTAGCAGAAGCATTTCAAGTTGAACAGATTTCATTTGTAAATCAATTTTATACACATTCATTTATTAAAAAACGAATTACTATGATTATTAAAAACAGATCAAAACAAATTAAACAAGTAAAGTATTTAGTATTAATTCCTGTATTGGCGAGTATGCTTTTATATACAGCGTGCTCCAATAATCAATCTTCAAAAGAAGATGAAAAAGAGACAAAATCATTTGCTGAAATGGAAAAAGAGAAGTTAGCACCGCCGCCGCCACTTTCTAAAGAAATGCTCAATAAAATAAAAGAATTAACTGGTAAAGAAAGTGTTTCGGAAGAGGAGGTTAGAGAGTTTTTGAAAAAGATGCGTGATGAAAATGCGAAATTATCATTAGAAAAAGGAATTGTCCCTTTTTCAGAATTAGACAAAGCTCCTGCTTTTATAGGTAAAGGAGAGGGAAAAGAAGCTTTTAATAAGAACATAATAGAATTTGTGCAAAAAAACTTTAATGCTGATCTCGTAAATAGTTTAGGGCTAACATCAGGTAAAAAAAGAATTTATGTGAGATTTAAAATAGATAAAAAAGGGAATATTGTTGATGTAGAAACGAGAGCTCCACATCCCAAAATAGAGGAAGAAGCTATACGTATGGTAAAGAAAATATCAAAGTTGCATCCTGGTGAATACCAAGGGAAACCTGTAACGGTATCCTATGTGTTACCTATAACTTTTGAAGTGAAATAAATAATAAACGTTATGTTACCTTATATCATTCAAGTAATACTATTTCAAATATTGTTTTTAGCTATTTACGATTTGTTTCTGAGTAAAGAAACCTTCTTTTCTAAAAACAGATTTTATTTGTTGTTTACTTCTATAATGTCTTTTATAATACCGCTTATAAAATTACCAATAGTACAAAATTCTGTTTCAGTTAAGTATGGTGTTTTGTTACCAGAGGTTGTATTGTCTCCAGAAACGATTATAGAAGAGCAGGAATGGTATCAATCAATAAATTACTTTGGAATTATTTTTTGGTTGGGAGTTTCTTTCTTTTCTGTATTATTTATAATCAAATCGTACACAATATTACAGTTGATTTATAAAAATCCAATAGAAAAAAAGAAAACACATTCCATTGTTTTACTCCCTGAAAACTCAAAAGCATTTTCGTTTTTCAATTTTATTTTTCTAGGAGAAAATATAGAGGATAAAAGAAGACAAAAAGTTATCGAGCATGAGTTAGTACACTGCAAACAAAGGCATACAATTGATTTATTACTTTTTGAACTTTTAAAAATACTAATGTGGTTCAACCCTATGGTGTGGTTATATCAAAAACGAATCTCATTAGTTCATGAATTCATTTCGGATGAAATAGTGAGTAAATCTTCAGAGAAAAATAAATACATCAATAATTTATTAGCAGAAGCATTTCAGGTTGAACAGATTGCATTTGTAAATCAATTTTATAAAAAATCGTTAGTAAAAAAGAGAATTATGATGATGACTAAAAAACAATCTAACAAAATTCTACAGCTAAAATATGTATTATTATTACCCATAATAACAAGTATGTTGATATATACTTCGTGTTCAAATACAGATGAAACTGGATCAGTTATATCAAATATTAATCGTTATAATGAAGGAAATTTGATAACCGTACTTTGGTCAAAAGAAATTCCTAAAACTAAAGAATACTCAGTTGAAGATCTAACTGAAGCAGAAAGAAAAGAGTACAATGTAGCTATTAATAATGAAACCGAAAGAATATCTTTTTTAATGAAACCTAGGATTTTTGAAGGGAAAAATGGTAAAAAAATATTGCACTATAATTCGAGAGAATCTGTTGGGATGTCAATGAAGTATTATAACTATAGCCAAGGTTACGGTAGTAAGTATACAATTAATAAAATCCCACTTTCTATGGCCGGAGTTTTTCCAGTCTATCCTGGTTGTGAAGAAGGAGATAGAGATTGTTTTAATACTAAAATAAGAGAATTTGTATTAGAAAATTTCGACTTTAATTTCATTAAAAAGTGTAAGACTCATGATTGCTTATTTGATGAAGTATACGTACATTTTATAATCACTAAAGAAGGGAGAATTGCAAAGATAAAGGCAGATGGAATGAGTTCTGAATTAAAAAAACACGCAATGGATATCGTAAAAAAGCTGCCTCAAATGAAACCAGCAATGAAAGACGGTAAGCCAGTAGCAATAAAATACACACTGCCGCTATGGTTTAAAATGAAATAATGGGTATGAGATTAAGTATTATTATATTTTTAGTGTTTAATTGTCTAGTATTTTCACAACAAGTACCAGATACATTATATACTCCTAAATTAGAAAAAGGAAAATATACAGGAGTAGTTTATGTAGATGAAGCACACAATAATTTTCATACAATAAATAATAGATTTTTACCCTTTGCTAAAGTACTACGAAAAGCAGGGTATACAGTAAAATCATTTGCACATAAGTTTACTAATCATGTACTAGATACAGTCACAACTTTAGTGATATCGAACGCGTTATCAGAAAATGCGCGAGGTCCATTTGTTGTACCTACGAAAAGTGCATTCACGAACAAAGAAGTTATAACAATACAAGAATGGGTACATAATGGAGGGGCCTTATTTCTTATCGCAGACCATATGCCTTTTGCAGGAGCTAGTGTACAATTAGGAAAAGCTTTTGGATTTACTTTTTATGATAGCTTTTTATTAGATGAAAATAGAAGAGGAATTATAGATTTTACAAAAGAGAATAAAATGCTTGGGAATCATGAACTTGTAGATGGAAATGAGCACTTTAAAAAAATTAAAAAAATAAGAACATTTACGGGGCAGGCATTTAAAATCCCAAGTAAAGCACTAGCAATATTAAAAACAACTGAGAAGTTAATTGTGCATTTGCCAGATACCATGTGGAGATTTAATGAAAAAACAAAACGTTTTCCAGCAAAAGAGCTCTCACAAGGTGCAGTAATGAAATATGGAAAAGGGAGGATTGCCATTTTTGGAGAAGCAGCTATGTTTACGGCTCAATTAGCAGGACCTAATCAATTTAAAGTAGGAATGAATTCTGAGGAAGCTTCAGAAAACTATAAATTGTTATTAAACATTATGAATTGGTTATCTGGGAAATAATAAATTGTCTACATATAGATTTTGATTATAATAATAAAGAAGCTGAAGTTTTTACTTCAGCTTTTTAAATGATATTCTTAATAGAAAAATTTGTACTTTTCAATCATGAATGTCAAATTCAGTATTTGTTTTTTAGGTTTAATTGTCTGCTTTTCTTGTGATTATATTTCAGGAAAAGTAAATACATCAGACTCAATAGCTAATGATACTATTGTAGATTTTTCTACAGTGGATGTATCTCCTTGGTTTAAAGAGTGTTCAGAGCTTTTGGAAGATGAAAAAACGAATTGTTTTAGAACAAATGTTAGAGAGAAATTTACTGAAGAATTAAAGTTGCATGATATTTCAAGTGAACAATTTATTAATGAAGTGGTAACCGTAATTCTAATTATCGATAAGGAAGGAAATATGCAAGTTCAAGACATTGATCTATCTGAATTAATTCAAGAGCAAATCCCTCAATTACCTGATGTTTTAGATGATATTGTAGCGAATATGCCCAAGTTATATCCTGCCATAAAAAGAGGTATTCCAGTAACTACACAATATAAACTTCCAATAAACATAAAAACAAAAGAAAGAAAATAAAGAGATTGCGAATATGGGAAGAACCTTTTCAAAAATAAATCTAACTATATTGATTCTTTATCCTTTAGGTACCTTTAAATTTTAAACTAAAAAAATGAAATTAGTAGTAAAATATTTATGGCTTGCTGTGGTGTGTTTTTCAATGCTGAAATGTGAAACTAAAAGCAATGATAAAAAAGAGACGGTAAAGAAAAATTTCAAAGATAAAGCATCTATTAAAAAAGAGATGACTCAATTTATAGAAAAGGAGTTTTCTTCAACCTTTTTATCTGATCAAAAAGTTACCATTAAAAGTAAAGATTACGCAACTATCGACTTAAATAAAAATGGGTTTTTAGATGGTATTGCCTTTGTAAGTCTCTTAAATAAAAGTGATAACTCTTTTAAAGAGACGGTGATTCTGTATTGGGAAAATAAAGGAGACGAGCTTATATATAAGGATATACAATCGTTTGATGGTTATATTTATCCAGAAGAACGAATTTCTAACGAGGAGGTAACTTGGAATGAACATATAGTTTTTACTTATGAAGTGAAACCAGATTCTTTTGGCCGATTAGATCTTTCAAGAGCCAAAGAAGGTTCTGTAGATGTAAAAGAAGGGACTTTATCATATGGAGTTTTTCTAAAAGATGATACATTTGATGAAACTCGAAATGGATACAGTATAGCAGAGCACGATGAGTATAAATGTGTAAGTGCGGAAAGTGGTCTTATTTATAGAGATGTGCCAAATGGTAGAGCTTTGGGAAAATTTGTTTACGGAGAGGAATTACACATTACTGGTGTAACAGATATGAAAAAAACAGTAGATGATGATGGAGAAAAAATAAAAGGGGAATGGGTAGAAGTAGAGCTAAATACTGATAAAGCAGAAAAAGTATTTGTTTTTAGTGGTTATCTAGTCGAAAGAAATGAATTAAGTTATCAAATTATAATTTTAAATTCCCCAGCAGTATTTGAAAGCACTTATGAGAAAGGAGTAGTTCTACCAGGAAAGCATGTTGTTTATGACAAAGAATTACAGGCAATATCGAGTATTACTTTACAAGATATAACTGAGGTAACTATTCTTGGAAAAACAAAAAACAAACGGCCTCAGATAAAAGAGCAAGAATATTGTAAATGGTCAAATTATGTGAGTGTAAAATATCAAGGAAAAGAAGTTATTTTATTTGGGAATGATGTTTTAAAGTTTTCAGCAGATTTATCAATCACGTTAGACAAAGGAGAAAGAGTTCTTTTTGTGCAAGCTGATAATTATACGGTTGAATCTGCTGATGAAATGGGATTAACTGGTTGTGATGATTACAGTGAAATATTTATAAAATCAGATAATAATTACCATCATATATATAACATAGAAAATAAAGGTGAAAAAGAAGTAGAGAAAAAGATATTTATTCATGACGATGGCATGTCTGAAAGACTTTCAAAGATCAAGGTTAAAAATGATACGATACAGATTAGTATGAAACAAAGCTTTCAAGAAGGTAAAGGTTCTTACACACTAAATGTTTTTAGAAAAGACGGATGGAAATATATTGAAACAGATAAAAAAAGAGAATACTAGTATTCTCTTTTTTTATTTTTTTATACTAAAAGCCAAAAAGCAGTTAAAAGTAGCAACAAAGGAGAAAGAAAAAATAAAGTAGAAATTAAGAACCAAAAAGATAAGTTAAGTAGATTAAAATGAGCAGGTTTTTCTTTTAGCAACATTGTATTTAATTCTTCTATAGAATGATTCATAACCGTTGCTTTAGAAATCTTTTGATCAATCAACCCATTGTATTGTAATCCTTTTTTATAGCCTTTAATTACTTCTTTTGGATAGATAAAAAAACTAAATCCCATAGCCCATAAGCTGAGTATCCCAATTGGAAAATGCTTCCACATATCTGTAGCTATTTCCCACCCTGCAATATAGGCCTCTCCTTTTCAGGTAGTATCGCAATCAAAAAGAATATGTTGTATGTCGTGAATATATACCGCTTTTTTTCTGAATTCAGAATTTGGTAGTTTTATAGCAAAGAATTTAAATTGTAATGTGAAATAATTGTCATCTTCACCACCCTTTTCTGAAAGGTTATTTTCAAGATAAAAGATGTCAAGTTTTTGAGAAATTGTCATAACTTTAATTTTATAGATTAAAGTTAATTCTACAATTTTTCTTAACTCTTGATAATTGTCAAGAAATTACTTTCCTCTAATTCTACTAAATGTTTCAGGGGTCATTCCTAAGAAAGAAGCTAAATGTTTGGAAGGTACACGATTGAATAAATCTGGTTTTTTACTAAATAAATCTTCATAGCGTTCTATAGAAGTATGTAGTAATAAACTATCTAATCGTTCCGCTAAATTAATGTATAACTTTTCTAAAAATAATCTACCAAAATGTTCAAATTGATGACTTTTAGCAGAAAGTTCCTCAATATCATCTCTAGAAATAACTAAGCAATCTACATCTTCTATAGCTTCTACATTGTATTTACTTTTTTTACGTTGTACAAAACTATCAATAGCAGTAATACTTTCTTGTTCTTGTGCTATATGCACAGTTACATCTTTACCATCTCTAAAGTAAAATACTCTAGCAACACCAGAAGTAATTAAAAAAAAGTGTTTACAGATGTTATTAGCAGTATGCATTTTCTCTCCTTTTTTAAAATGCTTAATCGTTGCAATTTTTTCTAAGGCTTCAGCTATTTCTTTGTTTTGTAATAATAATTCAGCATTATCTATAAAAAAATTTTCCATGGCTATTTATTCTAAGTTATGCAGTTCTTCTACTAATTCTCTTTTGTTAGATAATCTAGGCACTTTATGTTGTCCTCCTAATTTTCCTTTATGTTTTAGCCAATCATAAAATAAACCTTCTCTAGCTTCTTGTACTTTAGGCATAGCTAATGTCATGTTATTATACCTTTTTGCTTCATAATCTGAATTACAATTTTTTAAAGCGTTATCTAACATTTCGGTAAAGAAGTGAATATCTTTAGGCTTTTTAGTAAACTCAATAATCCATTCATGTCCACCTTTCTCTTTTCCAGCCATAAAAATTGGAGCTACAGTATAATCTTTAATGGTTGCTTTAGTTTTTTCACAGGCTAATTTTAAGGCCTCTTCAGCATTTTCTATAATAAGTTCCTCTCCAAATACATTAATATGATGTTTGGTACGCCCCGTAATTTTAACACGATAAGGATCAGTAGATGTGAATTTTACGGTATCTCCAATTAAGTAACGCCATAAACCGCCATTAGTAGTAATTACTACTGCGTAGTTTACATCTTTTTGTACCTGAGCTAAAGGTATTGCTTTCGAATTTTCACCATCATATTCACTCATTGGAATAAACTCATAGAAGATCCCATAATCTAACATCAGCAAAAGCTCATGCGAATTGTTTTTGTCTTGTATGGCAAAAAAACCTTCAGAAGCATTGTAGGTTTCATAATATTTAAAGTTTGGTTTTGGGATGAGTTTTTTATATTGCTCTCGGTAAGGGTTGAAATTTACTCCTCCATGAAAATAAACTTCTAAATTAGGCCAGACTTCTAAGATATTTGATTTTCCAGTTTTCTCTAAAACCTTATTTAAAAGAACTAACATCCAAGAAGGCACACCAGCTAAACTAGTAATGTTTTCATGGATGGTTTCATCTATAATAGCTTCCATCTTAGTTTCCCATTCACTCATCAGCGCTACTTCTTGTTTTGGTGCAGAACTGTAGTCTGCCCAAAAAGGCATATTTTCTATAATTATGGCAGATAAATCACCAAAATAGGTATCATTATCTTCATAAATAGCAGAGCTACCCCCTAATCGTAATCCTTTTCCTGTAAATAATTGCGCAGCTTCGTTATTGTTTATATATAAGCATAGCATGTCTTTTCCAGCTTTAAAATGACAATCTTCTAAAGCTTCATCACTTACTGGAATAAACTTACTTTTCGCATTGGTAGTTCCACTGGATTTAGCAAACCATTTAATTTTTGTTGGCCAAAATAAATTTTGTTCTCCTTTTCTACAGCGTTCTATTAAAGGTTCAAAAGTTTCATACTTTTGAATAGGAACATAATTGGCAAAATCAGTATAGCTTTTAATTTTTGAAAACTTATACGTTTTTCCAAATTCTGTATGCTTAGCTATGGCAATAAGTTTTAGAAGAAGTTCTTGCTGAACATCAATAGGATACTTTAAAAATAACTCCATTTGATGCTTCCTTTTTTTTAAAAACCAAGAAATAATAGAATTTATAAACTGAAATGGCATTTCCGACTTCGAATTTGTAAGTTTGTTTACGGTTAAAAATAGTAAATTTTACAACATGCAATACAAGGGCGTTTTAAAAAAGATGATGACTGAAAACTTAGAGAAAGTTCAGTATTTTTTAGATATGGGAACGGATTTTATTAATGTAAATCAGTTACTTAATAAAACTATTGAATTGACTTTTGAAACTTATGAGTGTTTGTCATGTGGATTAGAAAAAGAAATTTATCGTCAAGGTTTTTGTAAATCTTGCTTTTTTGATGCCCCAAGTGCTGGAGATTGGATCATGCGACCTGAGCTAAGTAAAGCACATTTAGGAGAAGAAGATCGAGATTTAGAATATGAGAAAAAAGTGCAATTACAACCTCATATTGTGTATTTAGCAAATTCTAGTAATGTTAAAGTTGGAGTAACGCGTAAAAGTCAAGTTCCTACACGTTGGATAGATCAAGGTGCACATGAAGCTATTGAAATAGTTGAAGTACCTAATCGTTATTTAGCAGGAATTACCGAAGTAGCATTAAAAGAGCATGTAGCAGATAAAACAAACTGGAGAAAAATGCTGAAGAATGATATTGAAGATGAAAATTTACAAATATGGCAAGAGCGTTTACGACCTTTTATTCCTGATGAGGTTCAGGAATATTTTATAGAAAACAATAAAGAAACAGCAATTAACTTTCCAGTAAATCAATATCCAGAAAAGCCTAAGAGTTTAAATATAAAGAAACAAGGTAGCTATACAGGAAAACTTGTGGGAGTTAAAGGACAATACTTTATTTTCGAAGATAATACTGTTTTTAATGTTAGAGCTAATGAAGGACTAGTGGTGACTATTAAGGTGTTGATTTAGAGTTTTTTTAATAAAGGCCAGTAATTAATCACAGATGTAGACTTATCAATCCACAAGATTCTGTTATTCATCCTCAAATGAGTTTTTTGTAGAGTAAGGAGGTTTAAATTTATAGTAAATTTTAACCTTATATTTTATGAAAACAATTAAATCTAAAATCGTAACCTTTGCTCTTGTAATTGGAGCATTAGCTGTATTCACTTCATGTAATGATGAGGAACCATTAGTTGAAGAAACTAGTACTACAGAAACTACTGAATTAGAACCTAAAGCGGTTAGTAGTAGATCTGTTGGTTTAATGGGCGTTTCTCGTTATTATTTAGGAGGAGCAAATAGTATACACACTTACAGAGTAGGTAATGTGGGAGTTGCTGTAGGTAGGAGAGAAGGGGTACCTTTTAAATTAGGTATTTATAATAAGTTAATAACTCCTACACCACCATCAGGAACTAAACAGGTTTTTTTCCTATTGAGTCCAGGTAATAGAGATTTCTTATTAACCACTAGTACAACTGAAAGAAATAATGTGCTCAGAAGAGGATGGAGAAATTTAAGTGAATATAATTTTAGAGATCGTGAGTTTAGTTCTGGAAGAATTCTCTTTAATCAATCTGCATACATCCATACTTCTGGAGGTTCTGGTCGAGTTAAATTATATCGTTTTTATGGACAATCTAATACAGATCATTTATATACCACAAATTATAATGAAGGTGTCAATGCTGGGTATATTTATGAAGGAGTTATAGGATGGGTTCATAGATAAAAATTAAACAGGTTAAACTATAAAGAATAGTTTAACCTGTTTTCTAAAAATAGTTAAAACTGATTTAATAATATTTCTTGATTTTGTATCAATTTTTTTGAGTTAACATCGTTTTAATTTTTAAATATATAAAGTGTTGATTTTACAGTAAATGAATGTCTTTCATTATTATCTACCTATTCTTTCTTTTTCATCTTCTAAACCTCCCTTGCGCTTACGAGCTTTCTTTACATCTGAATTTCCAAAGCTGTATCGTATGTGAAAATTCACATTACGGCTATCACTACCTCCGCGCCCATCAATAAATAAATCACCAAATTGTGTTGTACCATTCCAAGGAGTTGTGTAAAGTACATCATTTACACTAATCTTTCCTGTCCATTGCTTCCAACTTTTTTGAGCGGCTAGATTCAGAGAACCTAAACTTTCTGTCTTATAGGTACCCCCCCATATAGAAGGGCTACTAAACCATCCGCTGACTTCTATCTTAACATCTTTAGGTAATCGAATAGTATTTTGTGCATAAAATCCAAAGGTCTTTTGTGAAGTCGAAATAAAAGCATCATCAGTTGCAATGAATCTATTATATGATCCATATATATTAGCATAAACACGCCACCAATTATTAACTTTGAAAGGATAAGATACACTAACATTATATACTTCTTGATTAGCAACATTACGAGTGCTTAAAAAGTTTCTAGTATTGTCAATAGCTTCTGTTACTTGAGCAAAAAAGTCACTCACATATGAATAGCTAAAACTTGTGGTTAACGTATACTTATACGTATGAGCTAACTTTAAATTATTTGTGTATTGTGGCTGTAAAAAAGGATTACCACGTCTAAAACTCAATTCATTAATTTGATATTCAAATGGATTCAGATCTTGATAATTAGGACGTTGAATTCTCCGACTATAGGTTAATGCAAATGAGTTATTCCTGTTAGCAGTATAAGTCAATCCTGCCGAAGGAAATATATCGGTATAAATTTGACTTACGGATTGATCATTTGTTGCTGTTTTTGTAATAAGATCACCATCAGAATCGGTAGTTTCTAGGCGTAATCCTCCTTGGAATTTCCATTTTCCAATACCGAAGTTGTATTTTGTATAAGCAGCATAAATCTTTTCATCATAAATAAATTGATTACTTCGATCAAGGTTTAAAATATTTTCTCCGTTAATGGTATTAAAGAAATCAAAAGTATTATCTGTACGTACTTTGGACACCTTCACACCTGTTTCAAAAGTGCCTTTTCCAAGATTTTGTTGGTAATCCGCTTTAGCAGCATATATATCAATATGTATAGGTGTATTCTGTAAGGTAATATTCTCATTAAGTACTTCTCCTGAAGGAGATACATAAAAGTTAGGTTGATTATTGAGTCGATCACGAGTATAACGTCCATAATCGATATCGGTACTAAATATAGTTCCTGTTGTATCCTTGTAACGATAGTTGAAGTTCAGTCCTAAATTTGTGGTATTGTTGTCAGTACTATTAGGAGCGCTTAAAATACTATCTATAACTCTTGTAGTACGATTAATAATAGGAGTTCTGCTATTGGAAGTACTCTCTGTATCATTCAAATTAGCAGTAATTACTCCTCCTATAGTACTTTTTTTATTTAGATAATGATCAGCACCAAAACGGATATTATTAGAGAACCCATCTAATTCTGAATCTGTTTTAGAGTCAAAAATAGTATTCCCTTGAATTCGAAAAAGATCAATAAAACTAGTAGAACGTCCTAGATAGTTAGAGTATGTGCCATATACATTCCACTTTTTAAGTCGACTAGTGAGTGAAACGGTATTATTAGTTCGCAGGTAATCCCCCATAGTTACAGTACTAGATATACTACCTCTTGTACCTAATCCTTTCTCTCTTTTTAAAATAATATTAATTATTCCCGCATTTCCAGCTGCATCAAATCTAGCAGAAGGTTGTGTAATAATCTCTATACTTTCTATAGTATCAGCCTGTAACGATTGTAAGTAAGAGGTAAGATCATCGCCTTGTAGAAAGCTTTGACGTCCATCTATGTATATCAATACTCCTGTTTTTCCTTCGACAATAACATTGTTACCATTATCCAAACGTACACCAGGAGCTTTTCTTAATACTTCAAGACCATTATTACCAGTACTACCTATTGTAGCTGACACATTAAATACAGTTTTATCAGGTTCTACTTTAATAATAGATTTTTGAGCTACTATTGTAACATTATCTAGTATTTCTGAGGATAATTGCATTTGAATTAAAGGTAATTCAAGAGATGTAGAGGTAATTGTAATTATTTTTTTTACCGTTGTATATCCTACAAAAGATACTACTAGATTATATGTATTAGGGGAAAGGTCTTGTATTTTAAAAATACCTTGTTCATTAGTAATAGCAGCTTTTATAAGATTACCTTCTTGTGTATTTACAATAACATTTACATAAGGTAAAGGCTCTTGAGTTTCTGAGACTATGGTTCCAGTTAGTGTTTGTGCTTTAACAAAAGCAGATATGAGTATAAGTAAAGTAGTAAATAGTGTTCGAGTATTCATAATTTCTATATGTTTGATACAAATATGAAACATGCTACATCCATTAAAAATAAAGAACCGATGAGGTGCCGTATAGCTAGATGAATTGACTTAGGGCCATTCATCGGTCTATAGGTCAACTCGTCGAAAGTAAAATTGTCATTCCTTTAGAAAAAGATAGTTTTGAGTATATTCACTAATTGATAAAGGAAAATCCATTATGAGAAAAAGTATTTTTAGCATACGCATTTCTGAAGTCCTAGCCGTTATAGGTGTCTACCTTGCACTTTCCTTTTTTTATCATGTTACTTTATATTATAACAGAGGAGGGCAAAATGATCCAGCAGATACTTTATGGAGTTTACAGGATTGGTATTTTACTCAAGGGTTACAATATACATTAATGTTTGTGGCTACGGCTATTGTGTGGTTTTTCATTTTTAGAATATGTCGTGCTTGGACTCTAAAGTATCGATTACTGCTCCATTTTTTAGGACTTCCGTTTTTTATTTTATTTGCAAAAACAATATTCTATAAAGCTTGTGAAGTGTTAGGTTATTGGCATTTAGATGGGAATTCAGAGATATGGGATATCTATATTCCTGCACTGTTTTACCTAATTCAGTTTTCTATATTCCATGCTTATGAACATTATATTATCAATCAAAGAAGACTTCAATATGAAATAGAGCTTAAAAATGCAGCACTTAAAAGTGAATTAAGTGCAATCAAAGCACAGTTAAATCCGCATTTTTTATATAATGTCTTTAATACAATCAATGCAAGTGTTCCTAAAGAAATGGAAGAGACACGAGAAATGATCGCTGAGCTTGCAGATCTTTTCAGATACCAATTAAAAGCAAGTCGTGAAGATTTGGTGACTTTAAAAGAAGAATTAGAGTTTGTAACTACCTATTTAAAACTAGAGCAAAAACGTTTTGAAGATAGACTTTCTATTAATATTTCAGTACCTGATAATTTACTTTCGCGAAAAATACCTCCTATGATTTTACAACCTTTAGTTGAAAATTCTGTGAAACATGGTATTTCTCCATTGGTGAAAGGTGGTCATATAGATATTATCGTTCAAGAAAAAGATGATAAATTAGTGTTTGAAATTAATGATACAGGGATTGGTGTAGAAGATAAAGAAGCTATTTTCAATTTAGGGGTTGGTTTAAGTAATACTCAAAAACGCCTACAGAAAATGTATCAATCAACATTACAAGTTACTGATAATTTCCCTAGTGGACTCAAAGTACAGTTTGAGTTATAAAACAACAAATACATGAAAAAAGTAGTGATAGTGGATGATGAAAAGTCTGGGCGTGCACTTATTAAAGAATATTTAGAAAATCATAAAGAATTAATTCTTGTAGGAGAAGCCAATAATGGTGTAGATGCGATTAAAATTATTAATGAATTCAAACCTGATTTGGTATTTATGGACATCCAGATGCCTGGATTGACAGGCTTTGATGTATTAGAACACCTAGAAGAATTACCTACTATTATTTTTAGTACGGCATATGATAAATATGCATTACAAGCTTTTGAAGTACATGCCGTAGATTATTTGTTAAAGCCTTATACGAGAGAACGTTTTGATAAAGCGATTTCTAAACTTAAAGAAAATTCACCACAACATATTGGTCCACTAGCCGATCAGCATATCATGTCAAAAACAGAATACCCTGATCGCATGATTGTAGAAAAAGGAACTAGATATGTAACACTAGCTACTGAAGATATTTATCATATAGAAGCCTATGGTGATTATTCTAAAATTTATGATCAAAAGGAAATCTATATTAGTAACAGAGGAATTAGTCAATTGGAAGAAAAATTAAATCCTAAACAATTCTTACGCATTCATCGTAGTAGTATTGTAAGTTTACCAGCAATTAAAGAGGTATCTAAGTATGGGAAAAGTTATTTGTTAGTACTTAAAAACGATACAAAAGTAAAAGTAAGTCGCGGGTATGCTGATAAGATTAAAGAATTAATTTTATAACTGAAGAACTAGTTTTTGGATGTTTTTGCTAAAGTAAAATAGATAAGGATATTATGGTTTTTATATTTAGAGAAGTATTTATGAAGTAATAATAAGTAGTCATATATAAGAATTAAACCTATTTATAAATAAAAAGAAAAGCGACCAAAAGGTCGCTTTTCTTTTTATTTCTTAACTAACTGGTAGTTGTTCTTCATTTTTAATTCACTTAACACATTTAAAGCTTCATTTAAGTAAATGTCTTTTTTCATATTTTTATGCCAAGCTACTCTTTTATCTTTCAATACTGAATCTTGTTTAAATAAAGGAACTTCATATTCAGGAGAATTAAAATCTAATTTAGATTCAAACTTAAAAATATCTTTAAATTTCTTTCCTTCCTTTTGTAAATCCTCACTTTCTTGCTTATACAAATCATAATTCAATGAATAGGTGTTATCATCTTGATTCTTTTTAAGCCACTTTGCATACTCGTTAATGGAAATAAACTTAGGATCAGCATTAATACGTTCTTTACTACTACTTATAACCTCCCCAAAGTTACTATAACTACTTGTTCTTTTATAGTTGGCTGGCTTCACTCTGTCCCAAGGTAAAGCACCATCTAAATCGCGTTCTCCAAACTCCATGTAACTATAACGATCTGGCATAGCGATATCAGAATACACGCCTTCAATTTGTGTAGATCCTCCATTAATTCTATAAAACTTTTGAATGGTCATTTTCAAAGCTCCTAGATCGTCTGGATATTTCTTTACATAATAGTTTAAAGGCAATACATTTTGTACAGTACCTTTTCCGTAGGTCTGCTTACCACCAATAATAACTCCTCTACCATAATCTTGCATAGCAGCAGCAAAGATCTCTGAAGCAGAAGCAGACATTTCATTTACCATTACTACTAATGGACCGTTCCAAGAAGTTTTACCATCTGTGTCATTTTTAATACTCGCTGCTTCACCACGATATTTAACTTGTACAATAGGACCTTTATCGATAAATAAACCACCTATATCTATTACCGTTTTTAAAGAACCACCACCGTTATTTCTAAGGTCTACAATAAGTCCTTCTATATTCTCTTTTTTTAATCGCTCAATTTCACGCTCCATATCACTAGCAGCGTTTCTTTTCTTAACATCACTAAAATCAATATAGAATTTAGGAAGATTTATAATTCCATATTTTTTTCCGTTCTTTTCAACTACACTAGATTTAACAAAAGTTTCTTCAAGTTCAACAATGTCTCTAATAATAGGAATTACTTTGGTAGATCCGTCTAATTTTTTCTTTACTGTTAAACGAACTTCAGTACCTTTTTTCCCTTTAATAAAAGTAATGGCATCATCTAAGCGCATTCCAACAATATCAAGAGGTTCTTCTTCACCTTGAGCTACTTTTAGAATGATATCTCCAGGCTCTAATTCTCCTTGTTTCCAAGCAGGTCCTCCCGAAACTAGTTCTACAATTTTAGTATAAATTCCTTCTTTTTGTAATCTAGCCCCAATACCTTCTAATTTACCAGACATGTCTTGATCGAATCTAGACTTAATTCTTGGAGACATATATGATGTATGTGGATCAAAGCCACTCACTACACTATTTAAAAAAGTAGAATACCAATCAGAATTTTCAAGTTCTTCAATTCTGATATATAAATCTTCCATATTCTTTAATACCTCCTTGCGTGCATCATATTCTAATTCTTCGAAAGATTTCTTTTTAGCTTTCTTATCTTTTTTCAGTTTTTCTTCTTGTTGCTCTTCTGCATCTTGCACTCTGCTAATTACCTGAAGTTTTAATTGCTTTCGCCAATATTGAATCAATTCATTCTCATCTTTAGCAAAAGGAACTTTATCGTAATCAATATTAATTTCTTCGTCTTTTTCATAATTGAAAGGTTGAAGTAATAGTGTATTGTAGGTTAATTTTGCAGCTTTTATTTTTTCTAAAAATCGACCATAAACTAATTTGTAAAAAGCAATATTTGATTCTCTTAATTGATCATCAATTTCAAACTTATATTGAGAGAACTCCTTTAAATCATCTTGAGTAAAATACCTTTTACTAGGATCTAAGTTGTTAATAAACTCATTGTAGACATGCTCAGAAAAAGTATCGTTCAAATCTTTTTGAACATAATGTCCTCGAGTCAATAGATTTTTTAATACGTATAATATTAATTTATCCTTTTCAGGATCTTTATCATTTGTATGCTCATTATATGCATAAGTGTGGTTACTAATTAATAGAGTAACTACTAATGTGATAAGTACTTTCAACCTCATAAACCTACTGTCTTTTAAATATTTAAAAATTATTGGGTATTTGCTAAGCTACTAAAATAATGCCAATTTTACTAGCTCTTTTTCTTTTTATATATACCTTTAAACGCTTCTTTTATTACTTTATGATCTGGAGAGACGTATTCCCATATTTGGGTAACTGTTTGATCTTCATTTTGTATCCAAGTAATTCTATTATAAAATTTTCCTTTTTTAGATTCAACAATTTCACTATTCAATATCATCTTATCGTTTTTAAAATGACCTTCAGTTTTTAAAACATATCCTTTATTATCAATCCATAATTGATGCCATTTCTGATCTGAAATATCAAAATAACTATAACTAGTACCTAATGAATTACCATTAGCAGAAGTCCAATTTTCTTGAATTGCACAGGCATTAGGCATTTGGATGATAGTATTTTGACCTATCAATTTATTGTTTACATCAAAAACGTTCCAAGTTCCCACCCAAAAATCAAATTGATGATACTCTTTACTGTTACATGGTACTGTTGTAGAATTTTGAGCTTTTAGATTAGAGAAAAAAAAAGAGAAAACAAATGTCAATAAAAAAATAATGATACGAATCATATAAGTAATTGTTTAATCACTACAAGTTTACAGATTAATTCTTCGCAAATATCTTTACGAAATGTTAAAAAGAATACCTGTATATTTAATGTATATTTGTTTTAGAAAAATAAAAAAGTAATGCAAGATAAACCTTTGATCTTAGTAACTAACGACGATGGAATTACTGCTCCTGGTCTTAGAATGCTTATTGAAATAATGAATGAAATTGGAGAAGTAATTGTAGTAGCACCTGATAGTCCACAGAGTGGAATGGGACATGCAATTACAGTCAATAATGTTTTACATTGTAATCCAACTTCTATTGATGATGGTCCACAGATAGAATATAGTTGTTCTGGGACGCCTGCAGACTGTGTTAAAATGGCTAAAAATAAAATTTTAAATAGAAAGCCAGATTTATGTGTGTCGGGTATTAATCATGGATCAAATTCGTCTATTAGCGTTATTTATTCAGGTACAATGAGTGCAGCTGTAGAAGCTGGAATTGAAGGAATACCTGCTATTGGTTTTTCTTTGTTAGATTACAGTTGGCATGCAGATTTTAGATCATCAAAGGAGTTTATTAAAAATATTACATTAAATGTATTACTGAATGGTTTACCTGACGGAGTAGTTTTAAATGTAAATATTCCTAAACTTAAAAAGGATGAAATTAAAGGCATAAAAGTTTGTAGACAAGCAAATGGATATTGGAAAGAGGACTTTGAAAAACGTAAGAGTCCTATGGGAAAAGACTACTATTGGTTATCTGGTGAATTTATTAATAAAGATAAAGGTCAGGATACTGATATTTGGGCCTTAGAAAATGGGTATATTTCTGTAGTTCCTGTTCAATTTGATATGACAGCTCATCATGCCATACAAAAACTAAATACATGGGATCTGTAAAAAAAGAAGTTCTTATTGGTTTTTTAGTTTCATTGTTTGCTACTGCTTCTGGATTTTTTATATACGTACAATATGTTTCTAGATTTGGATTTTACGAAACTATTGAGATGTTACAACAGGGAGGAGTAATAGGTCCTGTAATTGCACTAGCAGCTTTACCTAATTTATTTGTGTTTTTTATTTTTCTAAAAAAGAAACAAGACAATAGAGCGAAAGGAGTGTTAATTGCAACTATTTGTACAGCAATTTTTACGTTTATTCTTAAGTTTTTATAAAACTAATGAAATATTATATTGTAGCAGGAGAAGCATCTGGAGATTTACACGGCGCCAATTTGATGAAAGAGATTAAACAACAAGATCCTAATGCTGATATTCGTTTTTGGGGCGGTGATTTAATGAAAGCTCAAGGAGGAACACTTGTAAGTCATTATAAGGATAGAGCTTTTATGGGATTTGTAGAGGTAATTTTAAATCTCAGAAAAATTCTTGGTTTTATCAAGTTTTGTAAGCAAGATATAGAAGCTTTTAATCCTGATGTGATAGTGTTAATTGATAACTCAGGTTTTAACCTTAGAATTGCAAAATGGGCAAAGGAAAAAGGGTTTAGAACAAACTATTATATTTCACCGCAAGTTTGGGCAAGTAGGGCGAGTAGAGTTCAGGCCATTAAAAGAGATGTGGACCAAATGTTTGTTATACTTCCTTTTGAAAAAGAATTCTACAAAAAATATGATTATGAAGTTGAATTTGTTGGTCATCCATTAATAGATGGTATTGTAGATAGAGTTCAAGTAGATGAAGAAAGTTTTAGAAAAGAGCATAATTTAGGAGAAAAAGAAATTATAGCTTTATTACCTGGAAGTAGGAAACAAGAAATTACCAAAATGTTAGATACCATGCTAAAAATGGTAGATAAGTTTCCAAATTTTCAGTTTGTTGTGGCTGGTGCGCCTAGTCAAACAGAAAGCTTTTATCAGCAGTTTATGTCTGAAGGAAAAGTGAAATTTGTTCAGCATAAAACATATGATTTATTAAGTATATCTCATGCTGCTTTAGTAACTTCGGGAACAGCGACATTGGAAACGGCTTTATTTAAAGTACCGCAAGTGGTTTGTTATAAAGGAAGTTGGTTATCGTATCAAATAGCGAAGCGAATTATAACTTTAGAGTATATTTCTTTAGTAAATTTAATTATGGATAGAGAAGTGGTAGCAGAATTGATTCAAAATGACTTCACTGAAACAAAACTGGAACAAGAATTGCAATTGCTACTTCAAAAAGAAAAAAGAGAACAATTGTTTTTAGATTATTTTGATCTAGAACAAAAATTGGGAGGCAAAGGAGCTTCTGAAAAAACGGCTAAATTGATTGTAAATGGTATAACATAAATCGAAAATAAGTGATAAAAAAACTACCCCAAATTTTATTGATTTTATTTTTAGCGTACGGATGTTCATCATCTAAACCTACAACTTCATCAAAGAGATATACAACAAAAAGAAAGACTGTAGCAAAAAAGAAAACCTACAGAAAAAAAGGAACGGCGTTAGCTAACAAAATTATAAATACAGCAAATACGTATAAAGGTACACCCTATAAGTACGGAGGAGTAACTAGTAGAGGTATGGATTGCTCTGGTTTAATTATGACTTCCTTTAAAAAGCATGGAGTTTCGTTACCTAGAACTTCATATGACATGTCTAACCAAGGAAAAACAATTTCTTTGAATAGTACAAGAAAAGGAGATTTGTTGTTTTTTAAAACGAATCCTAGAAAACCCAGAAGAATTACTCATGTAGGATTAGTAACTTCAGTAAAGAATGGAGTTGTATATTTTATTCATGCTTCAACAAAAAGAGGGGTAACAGTTAACAACATGTCGCAAAAATATTACAAGAGAAACTTTGTAAAAGCAAAACGAGTGTTGAAATGAAGAAGGTAGTATTTTTTGTGGTGATTTTAATGTTGATTTCTGCATATCGATTTGCAAACAAAAATAAGAGAGCAAGAAATGCAATGGAAATAGAAAGAGTAGGAGAGGTAAGTAAAATTACAGAAGTTATAGATATAGCAAATTCTTATAGAGGTACGCCATACAAATTTGGAGGGACTACAAAAAATGGTATGGATTGTTCGGGTTTAGTCTTTACTTCTTTTAAAGGAATTGACATCACTTTACCAAGGTCTTCCAGAGCAATGAGTGCTGCAGGAGAAAAAGTAGATGTATCTAAAGTAAAAAGAGGTGATTTACTTTTTTTTAATATCGATCGATTAGATGGACCTATTAATCATGTAGGATTAGTTATTTCAACAGGATCTAATACTGTTCAATTTATTCATTCTAGCACATCAAAAGGAGTAGTAATTGCGTCTCTAGAAGAGAGCTACTGGAAAAAGGCATTTGTGTTTGCTAAAAGAATAATTAACTAGTTATTTAGCTGTTTCCAAAGTTTATCTTTTAATTCAGTAAGTCCCATTTGTGCGACTGAAGAAATAAACAAGCTTTCAATACCTTCAGGTAGTTCAGCTTTAATTTCAGTTTTTAACTCATCATCTAACATATCAGATTTAGATATTGCGAGTAAACGATCCTTATCTAATAATTCTGGATTATGCTTTTTAAGCTCATTGAGTAAGATGTCATACTCTTTTTTGATATCATCACTATCCGCAGGGATTAAGAAAAGTAATAAAGAATTACGTTCTATATGTCTTAAAAAGTAATGTCCTAAACCTTTTCCTTCAGCAGCACCTTCTATAATACCTGGAATATCTGCCATTACAAAACTCTGATGATTTCGGTATTCTACAATCCCTAAATTAGGTTTAAGTGTGGTAAAAGCATAATCAGCTATTTTAGGTTTTGCAGCAGTTAAAACAGATAAAAGTGTAGATTTTCCGGCGTTAGGAAATCCTACTAAACCTACATCAGCTAGTATTTTTAGTTCAATTCGATACCATGCTTCTTTACCATCAATACCTGGTTGAGCATACCTTGGAGTTTGATTGGTTGGCGATTTAAAATGCCAATTTCCTCTTCCTCCTTTGCCTCCTTCAAGTACAATAGTTTCTTGTCCGTCTTTGGTAACTTCGAATAGGATTTCATCAGTATCAGCATCTCTTATAATTGTACCTAATGGCACAGGAACGATAACATCAGCACCATCTTTACCTGTACTTCTACTAGATCCACCATCTCCACCACCTTCAGCTCTAAAATGACGTTTAAATTTCAAATGAAATAATGTCCACATATTTTTATCACCACGAAAAATAATGTGTCCACCACGACCACCATCTCCACCATCAGGACCACCTTTGGCAATAAACTTTTCTCTATGTAAATGTGCAGATCCACGTCCTCCTTTACCAGAAGAAGCATAAATCTTTATATAGTCAACAAAATTTCCTTCAGTCATTTTTCTAAATTAAGAGTAAGATATTAGAAAGTTAAAATTATAGTTTAAAAACAAAATACTAATTCAGGAATATATCCTAACGAAGTAGTTGAATAGAAAGTAATATTATAACTTTCTAATATCTAATATCTAATATCTAATATCTAATATCTAATATCTAATATCTAATATCTAATATCGTTAAGCCTATAGTTTATCAAAAACAGTAGCTAAACGAGAGGTTATTTCTTCTATAGTTCCTACACCATCAATACCATAAAAGTTACCTTGAGCTTCGTAGTAATCTTTTAAGATTGCAGTTTTTGTATTGTACTCATTAAAACGATTACGGATTTTATCCTCATCAGTATCATCTGAACGGCCACTAGTTTTTCCACGGTCTAAAATTCGTTCCACTAATAAATCTTCAGGAACTTCTAAAGCAACCATACCATTGATTCGTTCATTTTTTTCAGCTAAAAATTCATCTAAAGCCTTAGCTTGATCTTCTGTGCGTGGAAAACCATCAAAAATGAAACCATTTGCTTCAGCATTTTTATCTACTTCTTGTTTTAGCATATTAATAGTTACTTCATCAGGAACAAGATCTCCTGCATCTATATATTTTTTAGCTAAAACCCCAAGTTCAGTTTGGTTTTTAATATTGAATCTAAAAACATCACCAGTAGAAATATGAACTAAATTATATTTCTCTTTTAATAATGTTGCCTGAGTACCTTTTCCAGCACCAGGAGGTCCAAATAATACTATATTTTTCATTTTGGGTTGTGTTGTTAATTGATATATTGCGGGTAAATTTCTCCCTAAACCATTATAATCTAAACCATAACCAACAATAAACTTATCTTCTATACTCTTTCCAATATAGTTAATATGTAGTTCTTTACGATAAACGTCTGGTTTAAAAAATAACGATACGATTTTTAATTCTTTGATATTTTTTGTTCGGAATATTTCATAAATCTCTTGAAGTGTTGTGCCAGTATCAATTATATCTTCTAAAATAATTACTGTTCTTCCAGAAATATCTTCATTAATTCCAATCAGTTTTTTTACGGTATCAGTTGATGAGGTACCTTCATATGAAGCTAGTTTAACAAAAGTGATTTCAGAGTCTCTGTTAAACTCACGTACAAAGTCAGAAGCAAATACAAAACAACCATTTAAAATACCGATAAATAAAGGTACTTCATTTTCTGGTAAGTCTTGTTTTACCTGATAAGCAAGAGTTTTTACAATAGAATTTATCTCTTCCTTACTAATTACTTCTTTGAAGTATAAATCGTGAAGTTTCTTTATTTTCATATGGTGGTAAATATAGGTAATTAAATAAAAAAAACCGTCTTGATTACTGATTAACTCAGTGAAAACAAAACGGTTTGTTTATAATTTTATATGAATTTACTTTTTAGTATCTTCTTTTTTGTTCTTAGTTGCATCAAACATAATTGGAGTTGCAACGAATAAAGATGAGTAAGTACCTACAACAACACCAACAATTAAGGCAAACATAAATCCTTTAATACTATCTCCACCAAAGAAGAAGATAGCTAACATTACTAATAATGTTGTTAAAGATGTATTGATTGTTCTACCTAAAGTGCTGTTTAAAGCTTTATCTACCAAACTTGCAGAGAATGATTTACTATTATCAGCATATTCCCTAATTCTATCGAAGATTACCACGGTATCATTCAGCGAGTAACCTACTACGGTAAGAATTGCTGCAATAAACGATTGACCAATTTCCATATCAAAAGGCATTACTTTATATAGTAAAGAGAATACCCCTAATACTACTAAAACATCATGGAAAACGGCAGCAACTGCACCTATAGAGAATGAAACTTTTCTAAAACGTAATAAGATATATAAGAACACTACAAGTAATGAACCTAATACAGCCCATATTGCAGCTTGTTTAATATCATCCGCAATAGTAGGATCTACTTTCATATAACTCATAATACCTTGAGCATTTCCAATCTTTTCAAAACCAGGTTTAAAGTTTTCGTAACTAAGATCTGTAAAGTGAGATTTTAAACCAGTATATAAAGCATTTTGTACTTCTTCGTCAACTTGTTTACTCTTGTCTTCAATTTTAAATACAGTAGTTATTTTCAACTGATTGTTTGCACCATAAGTTTTAACTTCAGGAGCAGTACCAAATACATCTTTTAAAGAATTAGCTACTTCATTAGCTTTCATAGGCTTGTCAAAACGTACAACGTAAGATCTACCCCCTTTAAAGTCAACACCTTGTTTTAAACCTAAAGTAGCCATAGAACCTAAACCTATTAAAATTAAAGCTCCAGAAACGATGTAAGCTAATTTACGCTTCTTTAAGAATTCAATGTTGATATTTTTAAACCAGTTCTTAGAGAAATTAGTATTAAAAGTTAAATCAGATCCTTTTCTAACAGCTCCATCTACAAATAAACGAGTAATGAAGATAGCTGTAAATAAAGAAGTACCAATACCGATCATTAATGTTAAAGCAAAACCTTTAATTGGTCCTGTACCAAAAACATATAATATAATACCAGTTAAAAAGGTAGTAATGTTAGCATCTATAATCGCAGATAAAGCTCCTTTAAAGCTAAATCCTTCTTTAACGGCTTCCAATAATCCTTTACCTGAACTTAAGGCTTCTTTAATACGTTCGAATATAATTACGTTGGCATCCACAGACATACCAATCGTAAGAATGATACCTGCAATACCAGGTAGTGTCAATACAGAATTAAATGATGCTAGTACTCCAAATATGAATAATATGTTTACTAGTAAAGCAACATTAGCATATAATCCAGCTTTTCCATAATATAAAACCATCCATACTAATACTAGTAAAATTGCTAAAGCAAACGACCACATACTAGCACTAATAGCTTCTTTACCTAATGAAGGTCCAACTACTTCTGCTTCAATAATTCTAGCTGGAGCAGGTAATTTACCAGCTTTTAATACCGTAGAAATGTCTTGAGCTTCTTCAACAGTCATAGTACCACCAGAAATCTGAGTTTGACCACCAGAAATTACTTGATTTACACTTGGAGCAGTATACACATACTCATCTAGTACAACTGCAACGAATTTCCCTACATTTTCACTAGTCATTTTAGCCCATTTCTTAGTCCCTACACTATTCATTGCCATAGAAACTACAGGCTTACTTAATTGATCATAATCTTGTTTTGCATCAGCAATTACATCTCCTTCTATAGGAGCGACATCATTTCTATTTCCTTTAAGAGCATATAGACCAAGTATCTCGGTAGTCTTATCTGCGCTTGGGGCTGCTTTGTAGTCCCATAAGAATTTAACGTACCTTAAATTTGCTGGTAATAAAGCTAGAATTTCTTTATTCTTTAATAGACTATTTACTTTAGCTGTATCAGCAACTTTTGCTTGTGCTACTAAAGAACTAGCTTGATTCTGATTTTGAGCAATATTTGGAAATAAATATGTGAATAAATTCTTCTGATTAGCGATTTCAGTAGAATCTTTAGCTTCACCTAAAAGATCATCTAATTCATTAGTTTTAGTTGAATCTTTTTCTTGTGTAGTTTCCGCTGTTTTTTCTTTTAATAATTCTGCTGCTTTTGCATTAGCTGAAAAGAAAAAGTTTTGTACATCTATATTAGTGTATACTTCCCAAAATTGTAATTTAGCAGTACTTTCTAATAATCTTTGTACACGATCAATATCTTTAGCTCCTGGTAATTCTACTTGAATTCTACCCGAAGTTCCAATTCTTTGGATATTTGGTTGAACAACACCAAACTTATCAATACGACTACGTAAAACTTCAAAAGCAGTTGTGATAGAAGTATTAATTTCTTCTTCTAAAATAGCTTTTACTTCACTATTAGTGTTTTCGAAATTAATTTTTTCACGAAGTAATTTATTACCAAAAATTGTAGGATCACTTAGTTTTATTGAACCATTGCTAGCTTTCTCAAACTCATTGTAAAATAGATCGATGTAATCATCTTGAGCATTTTTCTGAGCTTCGTCAGCATTAGCTAAAGCTTGGTTAAAAATTGTGTTTTTAGAATCGTTAGATAATCCTATTAAGATATCTTTTACCGATACTTGTAAGATAGCATTGATTCCTCCTTTTAAATCAAGACCAAGGTTCATTTCTTTGTCCTTAATGTCATTGTAAGAGTTACCTAATACTACTTCCTTATTTGCAACACTATCTAAGTATTTTCTTTCTAAACGAGCTAGCTCTCTACCATCTTTATTATCACTTACATTTGCCTCAGCAAAAGTTTTTGCTTCTTTTTCTACTTTATTAGCAAAAAATGTAAATGATAATTGGTATAAACTTACTAACCCAAATAGGATTGCAAATAATCTGATTAGACCTTTGTTTTGCATTTTCAATAATTTAAATTGACTTCATTTTAAAATCGAGCAAATATAGTGTATCAAAAGTATAACAGAAAAAAAAACCTAGTTTTTTCATAATTTTCAATGCTATTGCAATGAAAATTCTTTTATTAAATTATTTAACTGACCAAAAATGAAGGTGTTAATATATGTTTAAGTTATTATGGCTACATATTTAAACTGTAATTTTAATCTCTTAATATCAAGATTATTACAGTTTTTTTAATGTTAACTATTATTCATTTGTTTTATTTTACGTAATCGAATTTTAATGTATAATAATTAAATGAATAATGAGTGAATTTATGTTAAATATTGGTGCCAGAATTGATACGTTAACGGTAACAAAGTCTGGAAAATAAATCTCAGATAATATAGGTGTTATCTGAGATTTAAATATTACATCTCTTTTAAAATGAATACTATTTTAAAATCAAAGTTATTTTTTGATAACTTTCTTTGTCAAGATTAACTTCCCTTTATGTTCTACATTTAAAATGTATAAGTTTTTAGGGAAACTTTCCATATTGATTTGATATGATTTACTTTCAATATTATCCATAGTAGATGTGTATACTATTTGTCCTAACATGTTATGGAGAGTTATAGTAACTTCATCATCGTCTTGTGTAATGAATTCTAGATGTAAAATATCACTTACAGGGTTAGGGTATAGTTTAATTTCATTAGTGAAATCATTTTCTGTATTAGTAACAATTTCGGATGTTTCTGTAGATCTTGATTGTAGACTAAAGCAATCGTTTCTATAAATAGAAGTACTAGAGTTTGTACCCCATAATTGTCCATTTACGCCAGAAATACTTGTAAGTATTCCTGGGAATTTTTCCCAAATACCGTTGCCCTTATATAAGTGAGGGTAACCAGTACCTAGCTCTACTGCCCATACTTTATTAGTACCATCAACTACAGTGATATCCGAAGCTCTGAAGTTACCCTTTTTACCAGTCCAACCACTATTTTGATATTGATACACATGATCATCCATTCCTATAGCCCAAGCTTCTCCATTAGCGGCAGCATCTACCTTTTTAATTCTTTTTCCAGGAATATGATCCCAACTGTTATTGCCTGCATATTTGTATATAGAATTACTTCTTCCCATATGGTATACATGAGGCCCGTTAGCACCAATATCCCAAGCAGCACCTCTTATACGTTCCCAACTATTATTTAGATATCTATGAATTCTATTATTAGTAGATATTACCCATGGAATCCCATTACTTACATCAACTAATCTGGCATCAATACCAGGAATTTGATTCCATCTGTTATTTTCCCACTTGTATACCTTGTTGTTAGTGCCAACTATATACGTATTATCGTTACCAGCTCCAACATCTATGGCTAATCCAGAAAGCTTTTCCCAATTACAACTTTGTTGAGGCTTAAGACTTACAGTAGCTCCTCTAGCAAGTTGTTTACTATAAGGAGTAACAGATATGTTTCTTTCACCGTTGAATGTAGAACTCCATTTTACCGAAATTGTATTTTTTTTAGAGTCTTTGTCAATAAAAGTACCACCTTCAATCTTCCAATCATAATAATAAGAATCATCAGATGTAAGAGAGTAAGTTTGAGAAGAGCAACTTACACAAATATTAGTATCTCCTTCAAGTTTTGTGTTAGAGGGTTTTAAGAGTACATCATGAAAATATTTAGCACCATTAGCTATAATATCAGGATATATATTTCTTCCATTGGTATGTACTCCATGTCCACGATTGGTAAATGGATAAAACTTTCTTTCTGCACCTACATTTCTCCCTCTGTTATTCATGACATTACTACCATGTATCTCCGGTAAATTTATACCAGGAATCCAACTTAGATTGGAAAAAGGTTCGCCAGTATTATAAAGAACGGTGCCGTCATCTGAACTATGAAAATATACCCCAGGAATTTCTGATGAATTTTCAATGTAATCTAATTCACCAATAGCACCAGCAAAGCCCATAACACCATTCGCTTTTCCACTTATAAGAGTACCATTACTATATCTTTTATTGTCTCCGATATCATCAAGTTTTCCTAAATCTCTTCGTCCCATAAAATTTCTCGTAGATGCAGGTCTTTCAGATTCTTTATCTAAATAAGCAACATGGTAGGACAATACAGCCCCAGCACTATGCCCAGAAAGATAAATATGATTAGGATCTATTTTATATGTAGAAGCATTTTTTCTAAAAAAACGTACTGCAGATCTTCCATCTTGTAAAGCTCTATAAACAGCTCTTTTTGCCAATTCGGAGTCACCAATATGTAATCCTAATCTATAATCAATAGAAGCGGTAACAAACCCTCGTCTAGCAAAAGCTTCACATAATTGAACCATACTTCTTTCTGTTCTGCTGCCATTAACAAAACCACCACCAAAAGCAAATATGATGACGGGTCTTTTATCTAAATAATCTTTATTAGGACTGTAGATGTCCATTTTAAGATTTGTTCTAACTTCACCGTAAGTGTTTTCATTGGCTAATTGATTTCCAAATAAGTTAATAGTTCTTATAGTGGGAATATTTGTGCTAAAAGTTATGTTTTTAGTGATAGTTATATCATTAGTAATTTCATCTATATAGCGATTAGGTAATTCTTGACTATAAACAGAAATGGATAAAAGAAACAATATTTTATATACTAATTTTGTTTTCATTTTCGGGGGATTATTTAATTTGAGATTTATTAATTCTAGCTTTTAAAGTCTTATTAGTAGTGATTTTTTTCTTAATTTTTTGATAGTTTTCATAATCAAGATGATTTTCAGTCATTATTTTTTTTATCTTAATTTCATGGATGTTTTTATCATTCTCCATTAAAGACTTTAACTTTTCTAATTCTTGAGCCTCTTTTTTTGTAATGGATATTTTAGTGCCATTAAATTGAGCTTGTAAAATTTCTCCCATTCTTTCTTCTGTAATGGAAACTTGTTTAATGTTTTTTCTCATCGAAGCAGTAATGTCAAACGGATTGTCTAGAATTTTTTGATAAACTTTATTATATGATTGAATTTGTTTTTTAGAGTATTCTTGCTCTTTAGTTTGAGAGCTTAAGGAAAAAATACTCAATAGGGATAGTGTGAAAAATAAATAATTTTTTTTCATTGAGATTAATTTATAGGGTTGATTAAATCGCAAAAATATTTAAAAGCACAAGAAATTAACATAAAGACTGTCTTTTTTTGAATGAAATAAAAAATAGTATGATAAATAGTTATTTTATTTGAAGCTTGAATGTGTATGATGAATCTATTAACTATAGATATTAAGAAACTTTATTTTTGAAGGCTAGTTTAAGGAACGTTTTGAATAATCTAACTAATAATTGTTTTTTTGAAATAAAATGAATTATTGATTGGGAAGAAAATATGATAATTTAAGTGTTGTTATACTTATCTAATTCTAATTATGGATTTTTTAATTCCAGCTAAATAGAATAGGGGGGGAGTTTATCACAAAAAATAAAATCTTCTTTTCATAAAGTAAAATTTATAACTTTTAAAGTTATTGCAAAAAATAAACATTTTTTGAGGAAATTCACCCTAAGTTTTTCATAGAATTTTAATATATTTAGTACACAATGTAATTCGGTGGGAAAGATGATACCTATAGAAAACTATTATGTTATTATTCCGAAAAACATTTTCATACTTTTTCAAATCTAAAAAGTATCATACTTCTTATTTTGAAAGAATAATTAATAATTACAAGTATACTGATTCATACTTGAACTTATTCAATTCATTAGAGTCATTAAAAACGGAATGTAAAACAAGTGAAAAAATTACGTTTTTTAATGACATAGATTTTGGGGCTCACCTAAATAGAGTGAAGTCTAGAATAAAAGGTTCCTTTAGAATAGTAAAAAAAATAAAATTTATAGATGTACTGTTTATGGAGGTTAAGTTGGGGAGTTATAAATTTATTGTAGAACTACACTTTTTTAAGCAGCAGCTAGTTTGTTTTAGATATATTTTTCGAGATCAAAATGAAAAAGAAGTATTTATAAACCTTATAGCAAAGAAATATTTTAATCTAAAAAAGTTAGACTTATTCAATTCATATGTAAAAGACGAAAAGAGTAACTATATATTTATAGAAAAAGAAGTAGACTTTTCAATTAATTATATTACCTATGAGTATGGATTTTATAATTATTTACTAGAGTCTAAATTTGAAAAAGAAATTGATGAATCTTTACAACATGAAAAAGCAATTGCTGAACTGTATGATATCCTATAAGAATAAAAAAAGGAAGTTTATTAAACTCCCCTTTGTTTATTAATTTCGTCTTGTAATTGACGCCTTAGTTTTTGTTCTTTCTCTAAAGATTTCTTCCTATGAAGTTCAAACTCTTGTTCTATTTCAGCCAAATTATTTTTAGCTTTTCTAGTTAGAATATTACTGTTCTTAAATCTAAAAATAAAGAAAAGTAGGCTACCAAGAAGAAGAGCAATTACTGACCAAGTAATTACATTATAAGTTTTTTTAGATAAAGCTATACCAATGAAGTTAATTTGATCTTCTTTAGCTATTGCTGTATCTAAATTGCCAGACAAACCATTAATTTTTTCATTTAAAGAAGAGATTTCTTTAGCTTGATTTTCAATAGTAGATAACTTTGTTGAAATATCTTTTTTTAATAGGTTAACACTGTCCAAAACACTTTTTTGAAAAGCTTGAAATTCAGTTCTAGGAATCATTTTGTACTTCTGCCAAGAACTAGCTTTACCATAAGTTTTAATAAATTGATTTTCTATAGTATTTGGTAATTCGTCTAACTGTTTCTTAGTTAGTTTATTCTGGCTGAATGTAGTAGAAGAAATCAGTACTACGAGTAAAAAATTGATGATTTTCATTGGCTTTAGATTTCAATTAGTTTAAAAAAACCCAAACGGGAAAGTTTGGGTTTTTAGTATAAGCAAGGTAATTAAACTTATTTTACTTTATCTACAATTGCCTTAAAAGCTTCAGGGTTATTCATAGCTAAATCTGCTAAAACCTTACGGTTTAATTCAATATCATTAGCTTTTACTTTACCCATAAACTGTGAATAAGACATTCCGTACTGACGTGCACCAGCGTTAATACGTTGGATCCATAAAGAACGGAAGTTTCTCTTTTTGTTTTTACGATCGCGGTAAGCATATTGTAATCCTTTCTCAACCGCATTTTTTGCTACTGTGTAAACGTTCTTTCTACGTCCAAAGTAACCTTTAGCTTGCTTCAAGATTTTCTTTCTTCTATTTCTTGAAGCTACAGAATTTACTGATCTTGGCATAATTCTCTGTTTTTTTGTAGTAGGCGATTATCTAATTACGAATAGGTAATTTATAATTCTTTGTGAGCCTAACTCCATGGTTAATAATTAATTTACTACCTAGCTAACTATTATTTTAATAATAATTGTTGCTTAATGTTACTCTCATCAGATTTGTGTACTAATGTAGAGTGTGTTAATGCAAGCTTACGCTTTTTAGACTTCTTTGTTAAGATATGACTTTTAAAAGCGTGCTTTCTTTTAATTTTTCCAGAACCAGTTAACTTAAAACGTTTCTTGGCACTAGATTTAGTTTTCATTTTAGGCATCTCTTGCTATCGTTTTTATCTTGCTTATATTTTTCTATGTTATCTAATGTATATGAATAACATTTTTATTTTGTTTTCTTTGGAGCAATGAACATAATCATACGCTTTCCTTCAAGCTTAGGCATCTGTTCAACCTTTCCATATTCTTCTAACTCTTGAGCTAGTTTAAGTAATAGAATTTGTCCTTGTTCCTTAAATACAATAGAACGACCTTTAAAGAATACATAAGCTTTAAGTTTAGCACCATCCTGTAAAAACTTGATAGCGTGCTTCTTTTTAAACTCATAATCATGATCGTCCGTTTGAGGGCCAAAACGAATTTCTTTTACTACTACTTTTGTCGCCTTAGCTTTTAAAGCTTTTTCTCTTTTCTTTTGCTCATAAAGGAATTTTTTATAATCAATTACTTTACAAACAGGGGGAACTGCCTTCGGTGAAATCTCAACTAAATCAAGCTCTAATTCACGAGCGATTTCTTTAGCTTTGGCTAGAGAGTAAACACCTACTTCTACATTATCACCTACTAGGCGAACTTCATCAACATATTTTATTTTTTCGTTGATTCTATGTTGATCTTCTTTAATTATTCTTGCGGGTCTTCTACGCCCACCTTTTCTTCTAATTGCTATGGCTTATATATTTTAAATTATTATTTAATTGTTACTATTAAAGGTAACTAATGTTTTTTTAATTTCATTCTTAATCAATGAAACGAAATCGTCTATTGTATAAGTTCCAAGGTCTCCTTCACCATGCTTTCTAACAGATACCGTGCCATCTTGCTCTTCCTTTTCACCTACTATAATCATGAAAGGAATCTTGTTTACTTCCGCATCTCTGATCTTACGACCTGTCTTTTCATTTCGGTTATCAACGAGGGCGCGAATTTCGGAATTTTCTAACAAATGTAAAACTTTTTCTGTATATTTTTCGTATTTCTCACTGATTGGCAGTATAATAACCTGTTCAGGGGTTAACCAAAGCGGGAAATTACCTCCAGTATGTTCCAATAGAATAGCGATAAACCTTTCCATAGAACCAAATGGGGCTCTATGAATCATAATAGGTCTGTGAAGTTCATTATCACTTCCTTTATAGGTAAGATCAAATCGTTCAGGTAAATTATAATCTACTTGAATTGTTCCTAATTGCCAACTTCTTCCTAAAGCGTCTTTCACCATAAAGTCTAACTTAGGTCCATAAAAAGCTGCTTCACCTGGCTCGATAATAAAGTCTAGACCTTTGTCTTTAGCTGCATTTATAATAGCTTGTTCGGCTTTTTCCCAATTGTCTGCGTTTCCAATGTACTTTTCTGGAGTTTCCGGATCTCTAACAGAAACTTGAGCAGTGAAGTTATCAAACCCTAAAGATGTAAATACATATAATACAAGATCAATTACATTTTTGAATTCAGAGTCCAATTGGTCAGGAGTACAAAAAATATGAGCGTCATCTTGAGTGAATCCTCTTACTCTTGTTAAGCCATGAAGTTCACCACTTTGCTCATACCTATATACAGTACCAAACTCTGCATAACGTTTTGGTAAATCTTTATAAGAATATGGTTTGAATTTATAAATCTCACAATGATGAGGACAGTTCATAGGTTTCAATAAAAATTCCTCGTCATCTTTTGGAGTAGTAATAGGTTGGAAACTATCTTCTCCATATTTAGCATAGTGACCAGAAGTAACGTATAATTCTTTTTGTCCAATATGAGGAGTCATTACCATTTCATAGCCAGCCCTTTTTTGAGCAACTTTTAGGAAATCTTCAAGTCTGCTTCTTAATGCTGCTCCTTTTGGAAGCCATAACGGTAAACCTTGTCCAACAGTTTGAGAGAATGTGAATAACTCAAGTTCTCTTCCTAATTTTCTATGATCTCTCTTTTTGGCTTCTTCTAAAAGTTCTAAATATTCAGTAAGCATTTTTTGTTTAGGAAAAGAAATACCATATATACGTGTTAGCTGGTTGTTCTTTTCATCTCCTCTCCAGTAGGCCCCAGCAACATTCATTATTTTAATAGCTTTTATAATTCCAGTATTTGGAATATGTCCACCACGGCATAAATCAGTAAAATTGCTATGATCACAAAAAGTAATATCGCCATCCTCTAAACCTTCTATAAGTTCTACCTTATAAGTATTGTCTTGCTCTTTATAATATGACAAAGCTTCTTCTTTAGAAACTGATCTCATTTTAAATTCAGCTTTTTCACGAGCTCTTTCTAAAAATCTTTTCTCAATAGAAGCAAAGTCTTTTTCGGATATTGTTTCTTCACCAAAATCTACATCATAATAAAAACCATTTTCAATTGCAGGTCCTATAGTAAGTTTTGCATTTGGGTAAAAGTCTAAGACGGTTTGAGCTAAAACATGAGCAGAAGAGTGCCAAAATGCTTTTTTGCCTTCAGGATTGTCAAAAGTAAATAAGGTTAAAACACCATCAGTAGTTAATGGAGTAGTGGTTTCTACTGTTTGACCATTGAAACTTGCAGAAATTACATTTCTTGCTAAACCTTCGCTAATACTTTTTGCTACATCGTTTGGAGTTGAATTCTTTTCATACTCTCTAACGCTTCCATCGGGTAATGTGATTTTAATCATTATATATAATATGTTATAGTGTTAGATTTTCCTACAATTGAAAATCTTGAGGCGCAAAGATATTGTAAAAGCATTTTTAATACAATATATAATGTAAACTCTGTGTGTTTTTTTATTGGATTATTGGATTTGAATAAATCTTCATTTTTC
>NZ_MSMP01000039.1 GCF_001936575.1 Tenacibaculum agarivorans | reverse complement strand
AAAAGCTTTTTAGAAAAAAGGACATATTATATGATTCAGAAGCAAATGTTAGTACGAGTACTGATTACTTTTATGATTACGATCACCACTATCAAGTAGCAGGATCAGAAATGACTAATAGTAAAGGTGAGTTATATAAAACAGAAAATACATTCAGTATTTTACCTGATCCTTTTAGAATACTTCCTAAAGGAACTACAACCTATAAAGGAAATGTGAAAATTGCTGAACAAAAAACGATTCATGCCAATAATCACAATCCATCTAACATATATTTACCGAAATATATACAAGCTATTAAAGGAACTGCTGCATTAGAAAGTCGTATCATATATCATAATTATGACGCTTATGGCAATCCAAAAGAAGTAAGTAAAAATAATGGTTCAAAAATCTATTATGTTTGGGGATATCAAGGTACGCAACCGATTGCTAAAATAGAAGGATATACTGCAATGAATAGTACTCAATTATCAGCAATTAATGCAGCTATTATAGCATCAGATGCAGATAAAAGTGCTGCTACAGAAAACACTTTACGTACACGATTAACTACATTACGTAATACTTTTGCCAATACACCAGCACAGGTAACTACATTTACTTATGATCCTTTAATCGGAGTCACTAGTACTACAGATCCTAGAGGATATACTATGTATTACAGTTATGATGAATTCAATCGACTGCATCTAGTAAAAGATCAAGATGGAAACATAACACAAGAGAATAAGTACCAATATAAAAACTAAAAATGCTAAGAAAAATGAGACATATATTATTTATGATTGCAGTATTATGTACTGTAACAATCAAAGCACAACTAGGACCAGTACCTATTGGACCAGGTGATCCTATTGGTTCTGGGGTAACAGCTACTTTCACAGGAGGAGATAAAGCCAATGTAAATGATATTAAAACCTATACAATAAGTATTGATTCAGGTAATATTATAGAAGGTACTTGGAATATAGATGGAGCTATTATTTTAAGTGAATCTACTACTTCTGTTAGAGTACAATGGATTCATAGCGGACATAGTTTTATCACCTATACAGGGAAAAACAATTTTAATCAAAGTTTTTTAGCAGGTCATGTAGTAGAAGTAAGTGCTTCAGCTGTTCCAGCAAAGCCTTCAAATCCAACTATTAAAAGTCAAAATTGTGGTAGTGCTACCTTACAACGTGGACTTCCACCTGTTGGCATAACTTGGTATTGGCAAGGCACTAATGCTTCTGGAACTAGTACTTCTAACTCTAATACTACCTATATAGCTAATACAGCAGGGAAATACTTTTTAAGAGCCAGAAATAATACAAGCGGACAATGGAGTACACAATCTGCGGTTGTACAAGTACAATTAACAGGAGGAAGCCCTAAAACTTGGTATGCTGATACGGATGGAGATGGTTTAGGAGACCCTAATGTAACAAAATTAGATTGTACTCAGCCTTCAGGTTATGTAGTTAATAATAATGATCTATGTCCTACGGAGCATGGTGCAGGTGCGGCTAATGGTTGTCCTAGTCTTGGTAATTTAAGTAATGAAAATTATGTATATACCATTACGCCTCAAAAACCAGTAACTAATACTTCTCAACTTAGTAAAAATAGTGATGCATTAAAAAGTGTGGTGTATTATGACGGGTTAGGAAGAACAAAACAAAGTATTGCTATTAAACAAAGTGCTAGCCAAAAAGATATAATTACCCATTTAGCCTATGATCCTTTAGGTAGAATGGAAAAAGAGTATTTACCCTATGGATCAACAAGTAGTAATGGTTTATATAGAGCCAATGCAGCTACGGAAACCAACAACTATTATAAAGCAAATTATAGGGAAGATATTAATACGTTAACACCTAATCCATTTAGTGAAAAAGAGTATGAAAATTCACCATTAAACCGATTAAAAAAGCAAGCCGCTCCAGGTTATGATTGGCGTATGGGTAGCGGACATGAAATAGAGTTTGAATATAAAAGTAATACCAATAGAGATGTACGCAAATATTATATTACAACTACAGTGTCTAGAAACACCTATTTGCCTACATTGCAATTAAACACGACAGCGGATAATAATTACGGATATTACGAAGCTGGAGAACTGACCAAAACCATAACAAAAGACGAAAATCATAGTGGGACAACTAAAAATCACACTATCGAAAAATTCAAAAACAAACAAGGTCAAGTAGTTTTAAAACGTACCTATAATAACAATGTAGCTCATGATACCTATTATGTATATGACGATTTTGGAAATCTAACTTTTGTACTTCCACCAAAAGCCGAACCACACACAGCCAAACCAGACAGTGTAGAGTTAAGCGAATTATGCTACCAATATAGATATGATTATAGAAACCGTTTAGTACAAAAGAAAATTGCAGGGAAAGATTGGGAATATACCATTTATGATTTATTAGATAGACCCGTATTAACTCAAGATGGATTACAACGTCCAAACAAAAAATGGTTATTTACGAAATATGATATTTTAGGTAGAGTAATTTACACAGGTATCTATACGCATAGCAGTATACTTTCTCAAGGACAAATGCAGGATCTTGTAAATGCTACTAATAATACCGATGCAGAATTATATGAAACTAAATTAACTACAAGTGGTAGCTTAGGTATTTATTATAGTTACAGCGACTTTCCTAAAACCAATTTAGAAGTACTTACCGCAAACTATTATGATAACTATACATTTAACCGAGCAGGAGCAGCTGCAAGTGTAACTAATATTTACGGAGTAAACTCTACGTCATCTACTAAAGGATTAGCTACAGGATCTAGAGTAAAAGTATTAGGTACTGATAAATGGATTACTACGGTAACCTATTATGATGTTAAAGCCAGACCTATTTATGCATATACTAAAAATGATTATTTACTAAGTACGACTAGTGTTAAAAGTAAATTTGATTTTACAGGAAGAACATTAGAAACGACGACAATGCATGATAAAACAGACGATAATTTACCTGTTATTACAATTATAGATAAATTTACCTACGATCATGTAGGTAGATTGCAAAAGCAAACTCAAAAAATAGGTAGTCAAGCAGAAGAAGTAATTGTTTATAATACCTATGATGAGTTAGGACAGCTCAAAAACAAAGGAGTAGGAGGAAGAACTAACCAAAATAGATTACAAACAGTAGATTATAAATATAATATTAGAGGTTGGTTAACCGACATTAACAATAGCGCTAGCTTAGGGGATGATTTATTTGCGTTTAAAATCAATTACAATACGACAGGGCATAGTAGTACAAAACTATTTAATGGAAATATAGCAGAAACAGAATGGCGTACTAAAAATGATAACACACTACGTTGGTACCGTTACAATTACGATGATTTTAACAGGCTTACTAGTGCTATAGACAATGCAAATCGTTATAGTTTAAGCTCCGTTAATTATGATAAAAACGGAAATATTACTAATTTAGAGCGCCGTGGGCATACCAATACAAGCGCGACCAGTTTTGGAGTCATGGATAAGTTAGAATACACCTACGTTAGTAGGAGTAACAAACTAACTAGAGTACAAGAATTATCAGGAGGAAATAGTACTTTTGGATTCAAGAATGGTTCTAACGCTACTACGGAATACACCTATGATGCCAATGGAAATCAATTAAAGGACCTAAATAAAAACATGACATCTAACACCTTGTATAATCATTTAAACTTACCAACCAGAGTAACTATTGGTGGGCAACATATTTATTATACGTATGATGCAACAGGTGTAAAACAACGTAAAATAATACAAGGTGTAATTACAGATTATGTTAATGGTTTTGTATATAAAAAGAGTGGTTCAGGAGCTAAAACTTTAGAGTTTTTAAATCATCCTGAAGGATATACGACAAAATCAGGAAGTTCTTTTAAATATATATATCAATTTAAAGATCATTTAGATAATGTAAGATTAAGTTATACTGATAATGACGATAATGGTAGTGTTTCTACATCCGAAATTATCAAGGAAAAAAATTATTATCCTTTTGGGCAAAAGCACAAGGGCTACAACGACTTAGTTCAACCACATGGAAACTCAATGGCTCAGAAATTTGGATACAACGGAGTTGAGTACAATGAAAGTCTAGGACTTAATCTTCATGAAATGGACTTTAGATTGTATGACCCAGCTATTGGAAGGTTCAATGGAATTGACCCAGTTACTCATCATTCACAAGGAACTAGTGTTGCTTTTGATAATAATCCTATATTTTTTGCTGATCCTTCAGGTGCAGATTCAATTTATAACGAAGAAACTGGTCAGTATGTAATAAATGGTAACGTAGTAACATTTCAAGAAGCGTTAGACTATGCTAATAATGGAGGGAATGCTGATGGAAGTAATAATAATACTCCTGATGATGTTATAACTGTTGACTCCAATGGAAATATAACAAACATTAAGAAACAAGCAGGTGATCACATTGTTTTAGATGAATCTGGTAATAAACTAGAGTTAAATGATAATGAATTTGATCAAGAACAATTAAATCATTTAGTCAATCTTTACGAAGCTTATGGTCAAGGTAAAATCTTTTCTAAAATTAGTGTCAAAAAAATGAACGATATATTACAAGACATTAATATTAGTTCTATTGTAAGTAATTATAAAACAGCTAAATTTTTATCTTTAATAGGAGTACAATTTGCAGAAGAATTGTATCTATTAAATCTAGGTCATGCATCGTTTGATTTTGCTCCTACCATGTCCTATATTTCTGAAAAAAATGGATTTCAAATAGAAGGAGGTCTAATTAAAGATGGTAGAGGAGGATTCTTTAAATTTGGTAATAGCAATACTTTATATAATCTTTATGACGCGGGTAATTTTGTAACTGGTAAAGCATTTAATGCTCTAGGTATGTCTTTAAAACGTGTTTTAGAAGGTGCTAATATAAATAGTAGGATTACTGGTTTTGGTCCTGATACACCTGCAGATCAAAGAGCATTAACCAACGGTTATAAATTTTAATTATTATGATGAAAAATAAATCCATATTAGTCTTTTTTATATTTTTATTAGGTTTAATAAAATATATCCTTTTTAATCATTTAGAAATTTTCCACCCTTTTGGTAAATTAAATAGACTTATTAGCTGGTTATTGATATTACCATCATTTATTCTTGGAACTTATTTTACAATAGTTGTCTTAAAAGATTTTATCACCCAAAAAGAGAAAAAGATTATCAATTTGTTAATGGTTATCCCTTTTGTAATATTTTATTTTTTTTACTTTTCCTAAGGGAATGAATAAATAAAAAACTGATACTGCTCTAATGAGCAGTATCTTTTGTTCATTGAAATAGCTTTAAAATTATAGAAAAGGGTTAAAAATATTTAAAAGCGTAAAAATTTTGTGGGTAGTTGTTCTCCCTTCGGTTTTACTCATCGTGGATATAATTCTATTGTTAGATCATATGGTAATAATACAGCGCAAAAATTCGGTTTTAATGGAAAGGAGTTTGAAGAAGCATTAGGTGTAAATTTAATGGAAATGGATGTTCGTCAGTTTGATCCTATTATAGCTCGATGGACTTCCATAGATCCTATTACACATCATTCTCAATCAACTTATAATGGGTTTGATAATAATCCTATATATTTTGCAGATCCTTCAGGTGCAGATGGTGAACCTACTAATGGATTTGGAGTTGACTTATTTGGACGTTCTGAATATGATGAGTATGGAAACTTCATCCGTGCAAGTGAAAGACAAGCAGTAAGTTCAGGTAGTTCTAGTTCTACTAGTAGTGATTGTGACGATTTTTGTAAAGCGTATGCAAAGTTTAGAGAAACCGTAATTAAAAATGGTGGTGTAGATCCTGAGATGAAAGATGCGTCAAACTATGACTACTCTATTGAACATGAGATGTTTGATAGTGAAAAAGGAGATGATGACTGGGATTATATCAAAAATGGAGAAGTAGGTACAATGCTAGGTAGGTACATTCGAATCTTAAGAAGAGATTGGAATGCGGACAAAGAAGTAAGGAAAGATCTTAATGTTTTGTCTATATTAGCCTTTAGAAGAAGTACTTCAATAAACTTAAGAGGAGGCAAAACATTTAAGGAATATAAGGATGCTAGAGGAGGAACAAGGACATTAACTAATATACAAACTTCATCTGGAGTACAAAGAATAAGTATTGAGTATCACCATGTTTTTTTAACTCAAAGATTACAAAGAAGACTTAATTTACCTAATTGGTTGGTAAATAACAGAATTAACGTATGGAGAATGAATACAGTTCAACATGCCTTACTCGATAAATATAGATTTAAGTTTCTTAGAGCTAGTTTTAAAAAAGACGTAGGTTGGTTTAAGAAATATAATTGGTTTACTAGATTTTAATTTTTTTATTATGTTTAATTTTTTCAAAAGAACTAAAGTACAAGATTGGGAATTAGAGTTGTTAAATAGAATAACTTCTGAAATACCAAAAGAGTTTAATTATTTAAATAAGCAAGTAAACAGTAGTTTGTTTAGGAGTGTTATTCTGGGAGCTAGTGATATACCTGGTTATATAGCCTTTGGTTATAATTATGATATTTATGAAAAGTTTAGTGATAAAAAAACGAATTATAAATTAACAGGTATTAAGGTTTATAATAATAGTACAAATGAATATTTGAACTGTGTAATTTATGTAACAGATAATGTAATAAATGGTTATTCCTTAGATAAAAAGAAAAAATACGATCTAGATCTAGATAAAATTGATTATTCAAACTTTAATAAAACTCTTGGTAACAACTCTGACTATGAGCGCTTTTTGAGTGTTTTGAATTCAAATGAGAAAAATATAATTACTGCTTCTGATGTTTATCTTGTAACTATTCAGGGAAAGGAAATTTTTCATATTAAGGATTTGGAAGATGGAGATTTTATTGGCATGGACATGCATAGAAACATTTATCAAGTTAATCATGACCCTTTAGAGTTAATACCAATTAATAAAGAAATAGTAGATGTTATTTAATTGATATTTACTAAATAAACATGGAATACAAAAAATTAATAGACAAGCATTTTAATGATGTTGTTAAAGGTTTAGATGAAAAAAATTTAGAAGATTATAATTTATGGCATAGTTATGTTAATAGTTTAGAAATAAAACAAAAAGCAACATATTTAGCTTCAATTCTAGATGGTCAAGTATTTAATGGTGGTTTCCATCAGTACTTCCTTAATTCATATGGAACTTTTGCTAATCTTACTTTAGAAATACTAGAAAAGATGAACTCGATTAAGTTATATAAAATACTTTCGAAAGTAATTAATGAAGTAAACTATTTAAAGTTAAATATTGAAGATTTTAATAAGATTATTTTTAATAGAAACTTAGATAAATTAGTCAACTTTGATGATGATTTATATGACTCACTTGATAAATATGATGATTTATATTACCAGTTAAGGGATGATTTAATAAATGATTTAGGAAAGTTTATATCTTAAATTTTAAGTACTTTTAATTTTGAATAAAGTAAATAATAGTTATTATAAAACTAATCTATAGTTTGAAAGAGCCTCTATCTACGAGGCTCTTTTTTTATTTCTAAAAACAGGTTTTTTCCCCTTTTTAAAAAGGGTTTCTACTATTAAGTTTATTATACTTTATTTCACTTGATCTTTGTATGAAGATCATTTTAGGTCTCTCGAATGCACAGAGAGGCTTTTTTTATGTTTATCATATAGAAAAATCACCTTTAAAATTCTACTTCTTCCAAATTTTCTAATTGCTTACTTTCTATAGAATTTAATTTTCCTGAATATATATTGTATTGTAACTCTTCTAAATTTTGAGTTTGATAGCGGTTTTTATCAGTGTATACATAGTGCTTTTTAAAGTCTGGAGATTTCTCTACATAAAAAATACAATCACCATCAAAGGCACTTTTAGAACCGCCTCGCATTTTCCCATCTGCTGTTTGCTGAAATACGATTAAAAATAGTTTCCCTTTTGTAAGTCATATAGATACTAAGAGTGTTGTGTTTTTTTAAAGTAGCTATATCACATTTTGAGATGTATATATGTAATAATAATCACCTTTTTTGGGTGATTTTTTTAGTTAAGGTATCCTTTAGTTTTGTCGGGTATTTAAAAAACATATATAATGAGGAAACATTTTTTCTTAATTTTTGTTGTGCTAACAATCGGGGGGATAGCACAACAAACTTACGTTCCTGATGATAATTTTGAGCAAGCATTAATCGATTTAGGTTATGATTCAGGGACGTTGGATGATTTTGTGCCAACAAGTAATATAGCAAGTGTAATTAGTTTAAATATTCCTCGTAAAGGAATTACTGATTTAACAGGTATAGAAGACTTTCTTGCTTTAAGGGTATTGAATGCATCTGGTAATAGCTTTACAAGTGCAGATATCACTAAAAACACGGCACTGATAGAGGTAAATTTTAATAGTAATTTCGGATTAACAGCACTGGATGTTACTAAAAATTTAGCATTAAAAAGGTTGTATGTTGTTTCTACTGTAATTACGAGTTTGGATGTAACTAAGAATTTAGAATTAGAAGAGTTGTCCACTATACAGTCAAGAATTACTGCTTTAGATGTATCTCAAAATACAAAGCTAACAACTTTGGCATGTTCAGGAATTTCTTTAGAGGTGACTAATAATACATTATTAAAAAGATTTTTAATGTTTGGTTCATCACAAACAACTATTGATCTTTCGAATAATCTAAACTTAGAAGAAATCGATTTTAGAACAAGTAGACTTAATTCATTAGATCTTAGTAATAATACAGCATTAAGAATAGTTAATGTAAGAGCTAATAGTTTAACAGATATTGATTTATCTTCGTTAACTCAATTGGTAACTCTTGATGTTGGTAATAATCAATTGACAAGTTTAAATTTACAGAATGGAAATAACGCAACAATTACAAGTGTTGATATTTCGGGAAATGCAAATTTAACTTGTGTGCAAGTAGATGCAGGTTTTGTTCCTTCAATATCTGCGTGGACAAAAGACGATACAACATTTTATAGTGAAAACTGTACTGCAACCAATATCTTTCAAGAGATTGTGGATACTGACTGGAGTAATGCAGGAAATTGGAATTTAAGTAGGCTTCCTGTAGCTACAGATAATGTTATCATTGCTGAAGGAAAGAAAGCAGTTCTTGATGATAAAAAACAAGAAACAGTGCTTCGTAATTTACGAATTAGATCTGGTGCTTCACTAACCGTAGTAGAAGGAGAAAAGCTAACCATTACTAGAGATGTAATCTCTGAAGGTGTTTTTGAGCTTTTAGGGTCTATGATTATTGAAGGTAATGCAACTGGAGATGCTACATTTCAAAGAAGTCTACCAACTACAGATTGGTATTTAATTGGTTCGCCTGTAATTTTTGAAAGTTTTGAGAATTTTATTGCTAATCACAATTTAGCAACTGGTACAGGAGGAAATTTAGGATTGGGAACCTACATAACTTCAGCTGCTAATATTTGGGAATATCAAAATGCAAGTAGTACAGGTTTTATGTTTTTAGGGAGAGGTTATGGTGTAAAATTAGCTACACCCGGCACTATTTCTTTAACAGGAAAAATAAACAATAATACTACAACTCAGTTGATTTTTAAAGGAACAAGAAATGATTTTAATTTAGCAGGAAATCCTTTTTTTGCAAGTATTAACTCTTCTACATTTATAACTAAAAATACATCCGTACTACAAGAACAAACTATATGGGTGTGGAATGGAAGCCGATATGTAAGTCATAATGCTATGAATCCTATAGATATTACACCAGGAATGGGGTATTTTATTGAAGCTAAGACAGACAGGGCTTCTATTCGTTTTGATAAAAATGATCGTAGACATACTATAGTAAGTAGAGAAAATCCTGTGTCTAAGATTAAGCTATTGATAGATAATGGGGATCAACAAACTGCAACAGAACTATACTATGTGGCTAATAAAAATGTTGGGTTTGATAATGGATATGATAGTAGTTTGTTTGGAGGAGTAGCTTCTGATTTTGATGTATATACAGCATTAATAAATGATGAGAAAGGGAAAAAGTTAGCTATTCAAACATTACCGACCACAGACAAAGAACAATTTAGCGTGCCCGTGGGTGTACATCTTGAAAAGGATCAAGAGATAACTTTTACTGCAGAAATGATGAATTTTCCTGAGGGAACAATGGTGTATTTAGAAGATAAGCAAGCGAATAGTTTTGTAAATCTTTCTGAAAAAGAGTATAAAATACAGCTAACTAAAACAGAAAAAGAAACAGGTAGGTTTTATGTGCATATTTCTTCAAAGCGTTTAAATAATGAAGATAGTATTACTGAAGAAGTAGACAAAGTTCAGATATATACAACAGGCAAGGAAGAAGTTGTTATAAAAGGATTAGAAACTACAGCAGAAGTAGACTTATTTACTTTAGATGGAAAAGTAATTGTACATCAGGAGCTTAAAAAAGCAGTGATACATAAAGTTTCTATACCGAAGATATCAAGTGGTGTTTATATAGTACAAGTAAAGGGAGCTTTAGGAGTGATTACTAAGAAAATACTATTACAATAAAACAATAATGTCATATGGGCAGTAAAAAAGAAATAACGCGTAAAGAAGCGTTACATAAGATAAAAAAATACGGAAAATATACAGCACTAACAGCTTTAGGTACATATTTAATTTTGCAACCTCAAAAAGCACAAGCAGCTTCACCAGAACCTCCAGGAGGAGGTTTTTAATACTAACAAAATCCTAGTGTAACACTTTAATGTTATGAGGTCATAATCATTAAGATTTTAAAAAGCTTATGAAGATCTGAACCATATTAATACTTTAACAATCCCTTAATTAAGTATATGATTTTAGTGGTTCAGTATCTTCATAAATAGGTTGCTAAAAATAAATAAATTTATGTTTAGTTATAGTTAAATTTAGCTAAATATTAAATCCTTATTAATTAAGTGTTGGGTTAAGTTGTTGGTAGTGAAGGTGTTTTAATGTTTGGTGGTTGGTTTTAAATTCGATAAAAAAGAAATAAATAGCACTATTGATAGTTTAAAAACGATTAAATAAACTTTTCTAAAAAAGAAACCCACTCAAAGATTGAGTGGGAAAATTGCTATGAAAAAGAAAAAGACCTAGTACGTCTACTAGGTTAGGCCAAATATATTCTTTTTTTTCTGATTTTAAAAGTAAAAAATGGTGAGATGTGTTTATAGTAGATATTTATTTTCCCCTCTACTTTCCCCCGAAATAAAAAACCCTTGAAAATCAAAAGATTATCAAGGGTTTGGCGGTGAAAGAGGGATTCGAACCCCCGGACCTGTTACAGTCAATGGTTTTCAAGACCACCGCATTCGACCACTCTGCCATTTCACCAGTCGACTAACGATTACTCGTTTGCGGGTGCAAATATAAGAACCTTTTTCAATTAGAGAAAACAATTTTGGATTTTTTTCAATCAATTTTGAGTAATAATTATAATGTGTTTAGTATTAGGTTTTTATTTTGTAATTATAGAAAGAGTAATTAAAAGCATTGTTGGCAGAATATCATTACTAACGATTTCATCACCTTTTTTAGGGTACTCTCAAATGTAGGCAATGGGGCTAATCGTGTCATCATATTTAATTTAAACTTTTCTTTTAGAATTTACATAGGAATTTCAGCTTTACTAGGTTTTTTAATAGGAGAAGAATAACTGTATATACTAAAGGAAAATACATTGTAAAAATATTTTTAATCATTAAAGCAATTTTTATGCTAGGAAAACTTTGGTTTTTCTCTTAATTAACTAAATTCGTTTTAAAATTAAGAAGTATGTTTAATTCCTTTGGAAATATTTTACGAGTATCAACTTTTGGAGAGTCACATGGAGTAGGAATCGGTGGAGTAATTGATGGTTTTCCGGCAGGTGTCACTGTTGATTTTGATGCAATTCAAAAAGAGTTAGATCGTCGTAAACCTGGACAATCAAAAATTGTTACACAACGTAAAGAACCTGATACTGTTGAATTCTTATCAGGTATTTTTGAAGGAAAAACTACTGGTATGCCTATAGGGTTTGTGATTAGAAATACAAATCAAAAAAGCAAAGATTATAGCCACAATACTAATGTGTATAGACCATCTCATGCAGATTACACTTACGATAAAAAGTTTGGAATAAGAGATCATAGAGGAGGAGGTAGAACATCAGCTAGAGAAACTGCAAATTGGGTAGTAGCAGGAGCCTTAGCAAAACAATTATTAGCACATATAGAAATTAATGCTTTTACATCTTCTGTAGGAGATATTTTTCTAGAAAAACCATATCAAGATTTAGATTTTTCGAAAACAGAGGATAATATTGTAAGATGTCCTGATGAAGAATATGCTGAAAAGATGATTACCAAAATTCAGCAAATTAGAAAAGCAGGTGACACTATTGGGGGCACAATTACATGTGTAGCTCAAAATGTACCCGTAGGTTTGGGAGAACCTATCTTTCATAAGTTGCATGCTGAATTAGGAAAAGCAATGCTTTCTATAAATGCAGTGAAGGGATTTGAATTTGGAAGCGGATTCTGTGGCGCAAAAATGCAAGGTTCTGAGCATAATGATATTTTTAATGCTGATGGAACAACCCAGTCTAATTTATCTGGAGGAATTCAAGGAGGAATTTCAAATGGTATGGATATTTATTTTAGAGTAGCATTTAAACCTGTAGCGACCATAATGCAAAATCAGCCGACGATAAATTCTGAAGGTGAAGAAACAGAAATTCAAGGAAAAGGAAGACATGACCCTTGTGTGGTTCCAAGAGCGGTTCCTGTTGTAGAAGCACTTACAGCTTTAGTATTGGCAGATTTTTGGTTAATGAATAGAGTTAGGAAAGCGTAAACTTATCAACATCATTATGTTTTTTACATAACTTGATGTAAATTTAGTCCACTTTTTAGAGTGATTTCAACAAATTGTTGAGGTTGTATCGCGAAGTTTTTAAAACTTTTTCTCGATAAAATCATTCGTTTTATAATAATTTAAAATGATATTTTATGGAGTATATAAAAGGTAGAGGAGCTCAGCACAACACACATAATAGATTTCTACAGCATAGTTATGAAGTCTTAGATGATTTTTTAAACTATTGCGCTATTGAAAATGAGAACTCAGACGATAATAAAACATCGTATCTTGAAATATTTCCAAAAACCATTATCAACAAAGTAAAAAGTCCAGATATTGGAGCTTCATTTTCAATGAATCCTTATCAGGGTTGTGAACATGGATGTATTTACTGCTATGCAAGAAACTCTCATGAATATTGGGGGTATTCAGCAGGATTAGATTTTGAACGTAAAATTTTATACAAGAATAATGCTCATAAATTACTTGAAAAAAAACTGAAAAGTAGAAATTGGCAAGCTGTACCAATTATGCTTTCAGGAAATACGGATTGCTATCAACCTTTGGAAAGAAAACTACAAATTACTAGAAAAATTCTTGAGGTCTTTTTAAAGTTTAAGCACCCTGTAGGAATTATAACTAAAAATGCATTAATACTTCGAGATTTAGAGCTCTTGAAAGAATTGGCTAGTTTAAATTTAGTAAGAGTCAATATTTCTATTACTTCACTTTCTGAAGAAACTAGAAAAACGCTAGAGCCTAGAACTGCTAGTATTAAAAAAAGATTACAAACTGTTGAAGTATTGTCAAAAAATGATATTCCAGTAAATGTAATGATGGCACCAATTATCCCAGCAATTAATAATCATGAAATCTTACCATTAGTAAAAAAAATAAGTGAACTGGGAGCAAAATCCGTGGCATATACAGTAGTTCGGCTTAATGGTGCTATTGGCGAGATTTTTTCTAAATGGGTGAGAAAAACATATCCTGATAGAGCAGATAAAATATTACATCAAATAGAAGATTGTCATAATGGAACTTTAAATGAATCTAGATTTGGGGTACGAATGCGAGGAGAGGGTAAGTTTGCAGAACAAATAGCAATGCAATTTCAATTGGCAAGGAAATTATATTTAAAAGATAGTGTGTTGCCACCATTGGATTGTTCTTTATTTGATAAAAATCAAACAAATCAAATGTCTTTGTTTTAAGAATTTATTTCTTATACTACATTAATTTTTGCCTGTAGAATTTCAGTTATTTTTATGCGGATGTAAATAATTTCAAAACCCTTCAAGATTTTACTTTACAAAAAAAGCCTTCTAAATTTAGAAAGGCTTTTTAAAATTATGAGGTATTTTTCTTATTTAATGTCTAAAAATATTCCTCCAGAGAATGAAGGATTAGCAGCAATTATGCTACCACTAAAAGCTGAATCAAAACTAGCAGAAACTCCTAAATTTTTCGTAAAATAGTATGCTGCTTCAAATCCAAAGCTGCTAAATTCAATATTATTAGCAAAAATACTTCCATTGCTATTTACAGCGTTTAAGGTTCCGTTTTTAAATGATTTTAAAATATTTAAACGAGTAATCAACCAAAGTTTAGAATTTAAAACATTAATTCCAGCTTCTAAACCCGTTCTGAATTCATCAGAAAACCCTTTAGATCTATTATTATATCCTAAGTATGATTTAGCATAAAAAGGCAAACCATGTAAAGAAGTACTATACCCTAATGATGTAGATAAATATTGATTGAATTCACCATCACCAGTTTGAAAGTTTCCATCTGTTCCTGCATTTTCATCTCCAGTTGGTAACCCTAGTAAAAGTTTTACAGAAGCAGCCCAATTCCCTTTTTTATAGAAACCATAATTAATTCCGATATCCATATCTCCAAAAGACGTCACTGATTCACCTTCACTAATAACTTCTCCAGTAGTACCAGAAACTTGATTGTTTTCAGAAGTACTGGTTAAAAAAGGAACATAAGCAATTAGATCAATACGATCACTAATTCCATATTCTGCGTAAATATTAGTGTTGAATTGAGTTCTTGTTGCATTTGAATCTATGGCACCAGTATCTGTATAATGTTGGTCAGATTGTAAATACCAAGCTGATAATTTATAATATCCGTTACCTTTTCCTTTACTCCATTGTGCGTAAATATTGCTTCCTAATACACAAACTAAGAGTGTAAGTATAATATGTTTTCTCATATGATTATTCAATTTTAGCTTCTCCAACTTTCACTTTAAAAGGCTTACACCAGTATAATAGGTGAGTGAAATCATTAATTCCTGTATTTTCTATGATATAAGTATGTCTTCCGTTGAAAATGCTGACAGGAGCTACTTCTTTAGCATTGTTAACAGTGCTAGGATTGTTAGTTAGGTATAAATACAAACCAGGTAAACTAGTAGAAGCTCTGTAGTTATCATTAATAACTAATTCTAAGTTATTGGTGCCTGGTATTTCTTTTAAAGTAAAGGTCCCTTCAAGTACATAGCTACTAGTAGTTCGTATAGTACCTGTTTTTTCATTACTATTGCCTTTTACGGTAACTATATCTTCAGCGGTTATTGTAGTTCCTGTTGAACCTATAACAGAAGCGGTTATAGTTGCTTCTCCAGCAGAAATCGCAGTGATTTTACCATTATTGTCTACACTTAAAATATTTGTATCTGAGCTACTCCAAGTAACAGTTGGTGTTTGCACCGTACCTGTATTATCTGTGTATGTTGTATTATATTGATGAGTTTTAGTAATATCAATTTCTACAATAGGATTATTAATACTTAATTTTTCTTGAATTGGAGTTACAGTTACTTCATCTTCAAAAAATACTTCTTGTCCACTACTTCCAGTAGTTGAAACTTTTATGGTTGCGGTACCTAAACCTGTTGCAGTAATTAATCCTGTATTGGAAACAGTGATTATAGTATTATCAGAACTACTCCAGCTAACAGTTGCACTTTCCACATCGTTAAGCATATTAGTGTAAACTGTTGCATATTGATGTGTATTATTGATGATAATCTCTTGAATAACATTTGAGATGACTATTTTTTCTTCAGCAGCTACTACTTCAATAGTTTCTGTATTGATAACTTCTTTTCCTTCCTCGGTAGTAACTTTAGCAGTTACCGTAGCAGTTCCAATTGCATTAGCAGTTAATAATCCACTACTATTTACAGAAATTACACTTTCGTCAGAAGAAGACCAAGTAATAGTTGGAGAGGTTAATTTACCTACATTGTCGGTGAATCTTGTTTGATATTGATGTGTCTCTTTTATCGTTAATTCGTTAACTGAGTTGTTAAACGATAGTACTTCATCTTGCTTATCATCAATAATATCATTTTCAATACAGCTTTGAAAAAGAATAAGTGATAGGAGGAAAATAGTCCACTGTTTCATTAGTTCTGTTTTTAATTAGTTCTCTCCTTGGTCGAAACAAAAACAAAACGTTTACAGGAAGGCAGAAGGATAAAAGTTAAATTAAAACTAAAAACGATAGTTAGTGTTAAAATGGAATGTTAACTATTTAATTATAAATGATATATATTTCGGTATGTGATGGCTAGAATAGAGATTTTAGTATTGTATATAAAACACCTAATTTTATACGTAATAAATAGTGAAGTAATTAAATTTACTGCATCAAAAATTAATAGTATTATTGTTATTTACGCTAATATAATTTATAGTTAAAAGTCAGATTTTGTTTCTTATGTTCAATAATCCAATCTTATTCTTTATTTGCGGTTTAGGAGTTTTTAATGGTTTTTTAGTTGCCTTATATTTTCTCTTTTTTAATAGAGAAAAAAGAGTACAAAACTTTCTGTTTGGTCTGTTAGTATTGTTTTTAAGTATGAGGATTGGTAAATCATTATATGTGATTTTCACTCCTAGAGAAGAACGAAATATTACGCTAATTCAAATAGGGTTATCAGCTTGCTTCTTAATAGGTGTAAGTCTCTTTTATTATATAAGAGCTTCTTTAGAAAATAAAAAAGATTTTCCTTTTAAATGGAAGCTAAACTTTGGGATTTTAGGAATAATCATAACAGTTCTAGGTTTTATTTTTCCTTATGAATATGCTAAAGGTTTTTGGAATTCTTATTTCGTGTATGTTATCTATTTTGTTTGGGGAATATACATTGTGGCTTCTGGTTTTATTCTGAAAAATATAGGTAAAAAATTAATTAGTAAGTCAGAAGAAACTACTACTTCTGAGTTGTGGTTAATTTGGGTGTACATAGCAAATCTACTAATATTTGTAGCATATTTAATAGGAATGTTTTATTTATACTTGGTAGGAACGATTACATTTTCAATTGTCTTTTATGTATTGTTAATTTTCTTTTTGTCTAAGAAAAATAGAGAAGAGATTTTTAAGGATATACCTGAAAAATATGCTTCAAAAAAAATAGTTGAATCAGAAGCTGAAAGTTTACTTGAAAAATTAAATCAGCTTGTTGAAGAAGAAGCATTATATAAAAATACAGATATTAAAATTTCTGATGTGGCCAAAGAAATTAAAATTACACCTCACAAATTGTCACAATTATTGAATGATAATCTAGGAAAAAGCTTTGCTGCCTTTATGAATGCGTATAGAATTGAGGAAGCTAAGAAGTTATTAGAAAAGCGAAAAGATTTGACTTTGGAAGCTATTGGGTTTGAAGCTGGTTTTTCTTCTAAATCAAACTTTTATGCTACGTTTAAAAAAACAGTTGGATTGACTCCATCTCAGTTTCAAAAACAATTTTTATAGTCTAGTTTTATAATTCAGGACACCTAAATTATAAAATATCATCTATTTGAAGTAGAGTTTCAAGAGTTTTGAATCAAATTTAAAATCAAAACTATGAAACGAGCTTTAATAGCGTTTATTTGTATTGTATCACAGATTGCAAATGGGCAATCGGAATTGAAAAACGTAGAAAAAACACTTCAAAATTATATTAAAGGGAGTTCTTATAACGAACTGGAGATACTTAAAAGTGCCTTTGCGGATAATGCAACTTTATACTTAACTACAAAAAGCGGGTTTAAACGATATACCCCCGAAGAGTATGCAGGATTTTTTAAAAATAAGGCAAAGGGAGAATTTAATGGACGTGTTGGTAAAGTGTTAGCAATAGACATTGTAAAAGATATTGCAACTGCAAAAGTCGAAATAGCGGGACCAGAAAGAAAATGGGTATATATTGATTTATTCTTATTGAAAAAGGTTGAAAAAAGTTGGGAGATTATAAGTAAAACAGCAACTAGGGTAGACGATAATGAGTAGAATGAAAATACTAAAAGTTAGTATAGCTTTTTTATTAAATGCAGTTGTTTTCTCTCAAAACTCATCAATAGTATATAAAGATGTTTCTATTGAGATTGATGGGAAATTGAATGAAGAAGTTTGGGAAGGAATACCTATTAATTCAAATTTTCATAATCTGCTACCAACAGATGAAGGGTTGGCAGAGAATCAAACTGAAGTAAAAATATTTCATAATGGTGAATTTTTATATATAGGAGCGGTGTATCATGATAGTACATCAAAGCAACAAGTGAGTTCCTTAAAACGAGATGTTTCTATTGGTTTGAGTGATGCATTTATTGTAGTGTTAGACACACAACATCAACAGCAAAATGGAAATTTATTTGCAGTGAATACATATGGAACACAAGTAGATGCTTTAGTAGAACGAAATGAAACAGGGTATGGATTAAACTTTAGCTGGAATGCTGTATGGGAAACTAAAACATCAGTAATAGGAAATAATAAAGTTTATGAAATAGCTATTCCTTTTAAAGCACTAAATTTTAATAAGGAAAATACAACGTTTGGAGTACAATTTTATGTAAGAGATATTAAAAATAATTCTTGGACTATTTTAACGGATTTAAGTAGGAACTATCTAACGTTTGATTTACGCTTTACAAGAAGTTTTATTGTTGAAAAAATACCTGAAACAGTTCGTTCTCGTTTTGCAGTAACTCCATCTGTAACTGTAAACTATCAAAATATTGATAGTAATGATGAGACTACTTTTAAACCCAGTTTAGATGTACAATATAACGTATCATCTTCTTTAAAGTTAGATGCAACAATTAATCCGGATTTTTCACAAATAGATGTAGATCAACAGGTAACTAATTTATCTCGCTTTTCTGTATTCTTTCCTGAGCGTCGTAATTTCTTTTTAGAAAATGCTGATCTCTTCTCGAATTTAGGTACAACAGATGTAAATCCATTTTATTCTAGGAGAATAGGAGCTCAAAACGAAATTCAATTTGGATTAAAATTATCAGGTAACGTAGCCCAAAAAACTAGAGTAGGGGTATTGAATGTTCAAACAAATGACAATGAAAATAGTAAAGCTCAAAATTATACAGTGTTAGTAGGAGAACAGCAACTACTAAAACAATTAACAGCAACAGCTTTTTTGATAAACAGACAGGAAACTAATGGTTTTAGCTTTGCAAATAACTATAACAGAGTTGCGGGAGGGAATCTGAATTTTAAGTCAGATGATAATAAATGGATTGGATTAGCAAATCTTGCGATGAGCTTTACTAACGATATCTCTGAAAAAAACAAGTTTTTTAATTTGGGAATTGATTATAATGATAGAGGGCTACAGGGAGGTTTTTCAGTTAAAAATGTACAAGAGAATTATATAGCCGATGTTGGTTTTACACCGAGATTGTATACATATGATGCTGTTAATGATGTATTGGTTAGAGAAGGCTACTATCAAACAACGAGTTATTTACAATACACGAAGTTTTATGATGATTCTAAAAAGTTGAATTCAATACGATATTTGAATTATGAGAATAATTCTTATTTTGATATAGATGGTAGTTTAAATCAAATGAGTCATTTTTTAAATTCTGCAGTGTTTTTTAAGGATTTTTCTGCGGTGTATTATGTCTTAAATTATGATGATATTGATCTAAAATATGGTTTTGATGTGCTAGGAAATGGAAATGCATTACTACCTAAAAGATATCATAATTGGAATGTAAAAGTTGGATATAATTCTGCTAATAATCAACAATTACGATATCGAGTAAACATTCAAAAGGGAAAATTTTATGAAGGAGAAAAAATTACAGGAGGTATATATGTGAATTATCAACTATTACCTTTTGCCAACTTAGAATTATCGCATGATGTTAATTCAATTGATTTACATGAATTAGGAAAAGAAACATTTCACTTGAGTAGATTCACAGGAGAGATATTTTTTAATAATCGTTTAAACTGGACAACATACGTACAGTATAATAATCAACGAAATAATTTTAATATCAATAGTAGATTGCAATGGGAATACAAGCCTTTGAGTTATGTATACTTGGTAGTAACAGATAATTTTGATCAAAATTTTAATAGAACCAATTGGGGAGTAGCTTTTAAAATGAATTATCGATTTGATTTTTAAAAGTCGTTTAAACAAAAAAACTCGGAGATAAACTCCGAGTTTTTTATTGATATTTATTTAATCCACTTACACTAACATGGTAACTGGATTTTCGATATACGTTTTTAATGTTTGTAAAAACTGAGCTCCCACAGCACCATCTACAGTTCTATGATCACAAGCTAATGTTAACATCATTGTATTTCCGACTACAATTTGTCCGTCTTTAACTACAGGTTTTTGAACAATAGCACCTACAGATAAAATTGCAGAATTAGGTTGGTTTATAATAGAGGTAAAGCTTTCAATACCAAACATACCTAAGTTAGATACCGTAAATGTACTTCCTTGCATTTCGTTTGGTTTGATTTTTTTACTTCTAGCTTTTCCAGCTAAATCCTTAACGCTAGCTCCAATCTGAGTTAATGTTAACGCATCAGTATGTTTTACAACAGGTACTACTAAACCTTCATCTACAGCTACTGCAACACCAACATGAATATGACTATGATGTTTTGTAGTGTCTTCAGTCCAGCTCGTGTTTACTTGAGGATGCTTTCTTAAAGCCATAGCACAAGCTTTTACGACCATATCATTAAATGATACTTTTACATCAGGAATAGCATTAATTGTTTTACGAGAAGCAATTGCATTATCCATATCTACTTCAATGTTTAAGTAGAAATGCGGAGCAGAGAATTTAGAGTTACCTAAACTTCTAGCGATAGCTTTACGCATTTGAGAGTTTTTAACTTCTTCAGTTTTCTCTTCGCCTGCAATAGTAAAACTCGTAACAGCTTTTGGAGAACTTGTAGCTTGAGCTTGAGGAGTAGCAACTTCTGTTTTAGCAGAAGGAGTATAATTTTCTACATCCTTTTTTATAATTCTACCATTTTCACCAGAGCCTTGTATGTCGGCTAAATTAATTCCTTTGTCTTTAGCTATCTTTTTTGCTAATGGTGAAGCAAAAATTCTTCCTCCGTTTGCATTTGTAGTTGTCGCTACGATTTTAGTCTCATTTACCTTGCTTTCAGAAGTAGTACTAGCACTTTTTTCTGGTGCAGCTTCTTCTTTACTTGATGAAGTATTTGCTACTCCACCGTTTTTATGAGCTTCAAGTACAGCTGAAACGTCAGTTCCTTCAGGACCAATTATAGCTAATAAGCTGTCTACAGGTGCACTATTTCCTTCTTCAATTCCTATATGTAATAATGTACCTTCATAGAAAGATTCAAATTCCATAGTAGCTTTATCAGTTTCTATCTCTGCAAGAATATCACCTTCTTCAACTTTATCTCCTACATTTTTTAACCAAGAAGCTACCGTTCCTTCTACCATAGTATCACTTAACCTAGGCATAGTTACTACTTCAACACCTTCTGGTATACTAACATTTGAAGTTGTTTTTTCTTCTTTTTTAGGAGCTTCTTTAGTTACAGGCTCTTCTTTAGTTTCAGAAGTTCCATTCAATAAGGCAGAGAAATCTTCTCCTTCTTCTCCTATAATAGCTAATAACGTATCAACAGGAGCACCTTCTCCTTCTTTAACTCCTATATGTAATAAGGTTCCTTCATGAAAAGATTCAAACTCCATTGTTGCTTTGTCAGTTTCAATCTCAGCAAGAATATCACCTTCTTCAATTTTATCACCAACTTTTTTTAACCAAGAAGCTACTACTCCTTCTTCCATTGTGTCGCTTAAGCGAGGCATATTTACTACTGTTGCCATGTGTACTTAATTTTGTTGGGTTGTATTATTTAATGAAAGGATAATCTTCTTGTTCGTAAACAACATCGTGTAAGATATTTAGATCTGGGAATGGAGATTCTTCAGCGAATTTCTCACATTCTTTAACCTTATCTTTTACTTCTTTATTAATAGCTTCAATTTCATCATCGGTAGCATAATTATTCTCTTTGATGATATCTAGCACTTGAGTAATAGGATCTATCTTACGATATTCTTCTACTTCATCTTTAGTTCTATAATGTTGTGCATCAGACATTGAGTGACCTCTATATCGATACGTCTTCATTTCTAAGAATGTAGGCCCTTCCCCTTTTCTAGCTCTTTGGATAGCTTCGTCTACAGCTTCAGCTACCTTTACAGGATTCATACCATCTACAGGTCCACAAGGCATTTCATAACCTAAACCTAATTTCCAGATATCTTCATGGTTAGCAGTTCTCTCTACAGAAGTACCCATAGCATATCCATTATTCTCACAAATGAAAATTACAGGTAGTTTCCAGTTCATAGCCATGTTAAATGTTTCGTGCAATGAACCTTGACGTGCAGCTCCATCTCCAAAATAACATAAAGTAACTGCATCGCTATTATGATATTTGTCACCAAAAGCAATACCTGCTCCTAAAGGAATTTGTCCTCCAACAATTCCGTGTCCTCCATAAAATCTAAATTCTTTAGAGAAAATGTGCATAGACCCACCTAAACCTTGAGATGTTCCTGTAGCTTTACCATACAATTCAGCCATTACTCTTTTAGGATCTACTCCCATTCCAATAGGTTGAACGTGGTTACGATATGCCGTAATCATTTTATCTTTGGTTAGATCCATAGCGTGCAATGCTCCAGCTAAAACAGCTTCTTGACCATTATACAAGTGTAAAAAACCTCTTACTTTTTGTTGGATGTATACCGCCGCAAGTTTGTCTTCAAATTTTCTCCAAAAAAGCATGTCCTTATACCAATCTACATAGGTATCCTTAGTGATTTTTTTCATTCTGAGTTGTTGTTTGTTTCTAGTTGCTTAATTATAATGCAATAACAAAAATAACTGTTTTTTAGAGAATAAAAAATGCTATGCGTATAGATTTATCTAAAACGTTTTCGTTTGAAATAGAGAAGAGATTATTTTTCTCGAATTACGTGTGCGATAACTTTGGCACCCTGAGCTAAATTCCATAAATCAGAAACCACTACTGAATCATTAGTGTCAAAAACAGTAAAACCACCAGTATTTGGGCGAAGATATCCTTCATGAACGGCTAAGATTTCAATTTTATTGAAGCCAATTTTCAGTGGAATTTCATAAGTAGTTTGATACTGTTTAAGTGTTTGATTGGTAACTACAGGCTCACCATTAACAAAAATGGAAATTACATCACCATCTAATTGACCAAAATCAAAAGCTCTAACTTTTATTGATGCAGATTTTGTCGTAAAGCTACCAAGATCTTTATCAATTACAGGAAGATCAGTGTTATAACGCTCTGCTTGTTTTTTTAATGTCATTTTTCTTAACATAGCAGGAGTAATAATTCCTTTATTTACTAAATCGTCTTCAGCTTGTTTTTTTCTTCTCTTTTTTTCTAAATCAGCATTAGCTGTTTTAAATCCGTTAGTATTTTCAAAATCTAAAGACTGAGGTTTTTTTACCTCTCTAGCTGGAGCTTCAATTTTACCAATAGAAGTACCTTTACTATTCGCACCACTAGTTTTATCTAATTGGGCAAATAGATTAAAGCTACTTGTTAACACTAAAATTAGAAGGGTATGTAAAACGTTTTGAACCATACTATGAATAATAACAAAGATAATACCAATTTGGTAAAGTAAGTCGTTAACAATTCTTAATTCTTACTTAATTAAAGTGAAAATAAAGTTTTGCTATTAAAAGTATTATTGAATAGGAAAATTAAAATAAGTTTTAGGAAAAGGTTCATTTCTTAAAGTAAAGTGCCACCATTCATTGGAATAGGGTTTAAAACCATGTTTTAGCATAACATTACGTAGTAACATTCTGTTTTCTTTCTGTTTTTTTGTGATGTCTTTGTACCAAACGTGAGATATCTTTCCAAAAAAATCATAAGGACTTCCCATATCTAACTCTTTGTTAGTTTTTAGATCCACTATTGTCAAATCTATAGAACTTCCTCGAGAATGACCAGACTTGCTAGCGATATATCCAAGTTTAAAAAGATTTCTTTTATTTAAATTAGGGTAATACTGTTTTTTAGTTAATGTGTCATTGGGTACTCTGGCCCAACGCACGAAATGGTTGACAGCTCTTTGAGGTCTATATGCATCAAATATTTTTAGACATAACCCTTTTTTTAAAAGCTCATCTTGTACTTTTTTTAAAGCTTTTGCTGTTTGGGTTGAAGTAATCAATACAGGTTCTTTATATCCGTCTACAGGTATTCCAACAAAATTATTGTGAGAACAGTAGCGTAATTCTTTTTTTATACTTGGTGCAATATCTTTTACATAAGAGAAATCTTTAGGCATTTGTTGGGCATAGGTTACTAAGTATCCAAAGCAAAAAAATAAAAAGTATTTTAATTGTGTCATAAGTTACATTTGTGTGTTATAAACCATAGGAAATTGTTCTGGAATTTCTTCATCGGTTTCTCCCAGATTTTGTCGTAAATCAATTTCAATTCCTCTAGCGATAGTCGATATTGGAACATCGTTAGCAGAGCCTTCAAAAGGATTTTCTCCCGTTCTACCTATTCGTTCCATAGTATGGAAAATCCAAGCAATAATAACATAAAAAGGAACAGATAGCCATATGAATATATGTCCAAATAAAGGAAAAATACTGCTAATACTAGCTCCAATCTCAGCAAATTGAGGAACTAAAGCTACAGGCATTATAATTACAAAAAGCCACATAAAATAATGATTTAAAGAAGCAAAATGTCTAGGGTAGGGGAAGTTTTTAATTCTTTCAGATTTACCTTGTAATGTAAATAATTCTTCTATCACATTTTCTAATTCTAAAAATGCGAATTCCCATATTAATCCTTTCTCTTTTAATTTTCGTAAGTGGTGAGATTGTAAATAAAGTAATGCGGTTTGCTTGTTGTTTTTACTTAGCACATATTTCATGTCTTCTTCAGAAAGGTAAGGTTTTAAGTCTTCTGCTAAATCAATATTCCATTCAGGTGGGCTTATTTTTTCTGCCCATTCTTGATTCACCCTCTCTTGTTTGATAACTTCCCAGGGTTTATCAGCTCTCATGGCATGACGAAGTGCCGTCATCCATGCAATATGTCGATAGGTTACTGTTTTTATTTCTTGATGTAACTTGTCTTCAGAAAGTTTATTTTTGGTATGTGCATTAGTGATCATATCTTGAGCAAACATTCCGAAAGTTCTAGAGGTGTTTACAATACCTCCCCAAATTTTTCTTGCTTCCCAAATTCTACCATAGGCAGAATTATTTTGAAAACCAATAACAAAAGATACGGCTGTACCTATTAAGGCTAGAGGAGTCCATGGCATTTTAAGCCATTGTATGTCTAAAAAATAATAGATGCCTACTATACCTGTAATAAAACAAAAGAAAAATAGCGTTTCGTAGCGAGTCCACCTAGCCATGTCTTTTGCTTTAAAAACTTTAAGAGTATACATTATAGTTTAGTTTGCGATTTCAAGAATCTAAACTATTTTAAATAAATGAGATAATCAAATAAAAAAGCCAAAGCTCATTGAGCTTTGGCAAAGTAAACCAAGTATTAGTTTAAGAGTTAGCTAACTAGTAAACTAATGTTGTACAGGAAGATGATTGTAACTTAATACTCGTTTCAACTTCCATTTATTGTTATCAAGAATCCAAAGATGGGTGAATAAGGCCGATCCAGTTGGACTCAGAGAGTTTTCTTTTTTCAAATAAAAATTATGCTTTCCTTTTTGTATTGCCCCATATAGTTTTCCATTCTTTTTTAAGGGGTATACTTCTAAACTGTTATCGACTAACTTTCGAATAGGTTTTTCGTTAGTATTGCCACAAATATTCTGTTGCACAGATGCTAAAAACATTTTTCTGTTCTCAATTCCTGCCACATCATGATAAAACTCAAAATCTTGGTCGATAATATCGTTTAGTTTTTCAACCTCACATTTATTAAAAGTACGTTCAAAAATTACACTGTCTTTACTTTTTAATGTTTTGAAAAGTTGTGAATCCTTGTTTAGTTGGGCTTGAGTTAGAAAAGACGTAAGTAAAGACCAAAGAAATAAAACGATTTTCCAAAATACATTCCCTTTAAAGAAAAAATCAAATAAGTCAGTCATAGTTAGTTGTGTTTAGTTGAGTTTACCAAATTTTGAAAGCTAATATTCCTTCTTCCTCATCATAGTTTCTAAAAAAACCTTTTGGGATAGAACTTAAGGTACTGTTTGATATTTTTAATTCACCTGTATATCCATCATTACAATCAATATTTAATGTTAATCTTTCTATTCTTTGATTGTTATCGTACTTAGAATCATTAATTGTGATGTTGATGTTTCTTTTTTCTTTAAACCATTTTATAAGTCTTAACAATTGTTTTTCAGTAGTTCTTTTACTGATAATGAATTCTGCCTTGCTATCGTTTATAGTACTATCAAATAAAAAGGTTAGCTCTTTGTCATTATTATCATTTCTGTTTTCTTCATATTCTTCTCTTTCTTCTTCTTCTTGCTCTTCATATTCTTCATCTGAATTTGATTTTTTCTCTTTTTTTGAAGTGCAATCCATACACTCAAAACCTCTGGATGTCATTTTGAAATGATGATTTCCCATGTTTCTGTCGTAAATATTATCTACGTTATCTATATCATATAAGAATTTACGAGATGAGTTTTCAAAGAAAATAGTAGTACCTTCAGGTATAAATAATGTTAACATTACTTCTTCATCTTTTCTCATATTTTTAAAATCTGATAAGAAGAAAGCATTAAAAGAAAGTCTGTTATTTTCAGTTTTAAAATTATAGGTAATCTTCTCAGCATTGGCTACAGCATCTCTTCTTTTACGGCCTTCAGACTCTTTCTTTATTTCAACATAAGCCTCGTTATCATCACTTTTTTTGACATTAATTTTTACATTATTAGAGTATTTCATTTTTAAATCCTCGATGTAAACTTCTTTGGAGTTATTCCTTCTTTCCAGATTATGTAAATAGAAGATGTCGTTATCATTTTTAACAGAAACTTTTAGTGGAAGTTGAGTGTCATATACTAAATCTTGTTTACTGGCTTTTATTCCTTCTTTAGCTCTTGAAGTTGCATATTCTATACCTGAAAAGCCTAAGAATAGTAATGAAGCTAACCATACTCCAAACAATGATAAAGATGTAGTTGTATTGAGTCTTTTAATATTAGGAGAAAGTATTCTTAATCCTAAAATTAATAAGGCTAAAAATGGAATTCCTACTACTAATAAACCAAAAATAGTTAGTAGCCATTCAGGTAAAAAAGAATCGTAAAAGAATGGTGGGTAGTCTACTAAATCACTATCGAATCCTAATATTTCTATACTACTTATAGAAAATAAAGCAAATAATAAAGAAATTAAAGTAATTCCTGCTACAAATACTAAAAGTGCGCCAATAAACTTACCAAATACTTTAAATAGTGCGGACAATATTTTACCTACGGTATCTAAAAAATCTTGCAATCCAGACTTGGTTTGATTCCGTAATTTGTCATAATCTGTACTAGAAATCTTGTCAGAAAGGTCACTGGCACCGTCTTTTAGCTTCGTGGAGAGGTATTCAAACTCGTCACGAATTTTTTTTTCAATGCTATCGATATTTACTGGCTCGCCTTCCATCTGTAATTTTTCAGCAGTTGTTTTAGCTTCAGGTAATAAAATCCATAGTAATATGTAAACTAAGAAACCAAAACCAGTAGTAACAGCTGTGATAATAAAAATTAAACGAATCCATATCGTATCTACTTTAGTATAGTGAGCAAAACCAGCTGCTACACCACCTAAGAACTTATTATCTCCGTCTCTAAATAATTTTTTGTTAGACTTTTCTCTTCTAGCGTAAGAATATCCTTCATTATAAGATTCTTCAGCTTCTGTATAGTCTTCAGGCTGACCCATGATAGAAATAATTTCATCTATATCACCTTCGTTAACTACTTGGCGAGCGTCTACAATTCTTTCAGATAAAAGTTCGCTAATTCTAGCTTCAATATCTGCTATAATTTCATTTTTACCTTGAGGATCATCACTAAGCGATCGACCAATGGCGTCTAAATATCGTCTTAATTTTTGATAGGCACTTTCATCTATATGGAAGAAGAATCCACCTAAATTTATATTGATAGTCTTATTCATCTGATGTTGATTTTGTACTTGTTACTTGATTTACTGCATTTACTAAATTATTCCATGTTTTGTCTAGTTCTTTTAAGAACATGCCACCGTTTTCAGTTAAAACATAGTATTTACGCGGTGGTCCAGAAGTAGACTCTTCCCATCGATATGATAAAAGTCCAGCATTTTTAAGTCGTGTAAGTAAAGGATATATGGTACCTTCTACTACGATCATCTGAGCACTTTTTAGAGTTTCTAAGATTTCTGATGTATATGCATCACCTTTTTGCAATATAGATAAGATGCAATACTCCAAAACTCCTTTTCGCATCTGTGCTTTTGTGTTTTCTATCTTCATTAAAGAGTTTTTATTTTATAAATTTTATAACAAAAGGATATTTGTATAATTCTCCATTATTAGCCTTCATCGCAGCGATTATGATTAGTCCAATTTTAATTAGTGTTACAATTCCTACTATAGAAAAGATTCCGAAAAAATTAAAGAAATCACCATTAAAACTTATAGAATGTCTAAAGTCTACATGATCTATTTTATTTAAGATTTTAGAAAAAATTCGGAAAAAGAAAGTAAAGAATGAAGCACCTAATATAAATAAGTATAACCCAAAACTAATATTAAAATTCACAGCTTCTTTCCCATGTTCATCTAAAAAATCGCTTCTATCTTTTTGAGCTTGCCATAGGATTAAAGGGGTAATAATACTTCCTAACGGGAATATATATCCTGCAAAAGAGGATAAGTGTATTAAAAAAGCATTAGTGTTTTCGTTCTGATTTTTCATAATAAAATGATTTATATAATACTTTACAATGCAAATATATGGTTAAAAAAAGGTATTATGCAATACATAGTACTAAAATTTAACATAATTTAACAATTGCAGCTATGTATTTTATTTTATTTGGAATGATGAAAAAGGCTTAAATTGCAAGGAAATACTATTTTATGAAGTTCACACCAAGAAAGATTAATTTGTACTTGCTAGCCAAGTTACCGTCAGCATTTATTACTGGAATTAGAGTAAAAGTAATTTCAGATAATAGTGCAGTTATTAACGTAAAACATAGATGGATAAATCAAAATCCTTTTAAGTCAATGTTTTGGGCTGTACAAGGCATGGCTGCTGAGTTTTCTACAGGTATTTTAATGGTGAAAAAAATTAAAGATTCAGGTAAAAAAGTATCTATGTTGGTAACAAATATGAATGCAACTTTTACTAAAAAAGCTACAGGAAAAATAGAATTTAGATGTGATGAAGGAGATTTAATTGAGAAAGCTATAGCAACAGCAGTAGAAACTGGAGAAGGACAAGTGATTTTATTACATTCTGAAGGAATTAATGAAGAAGGAATTTCTGTTTCTAAGTTTGAATTTGAATGGAGTATTAAAGTAAAACCGTAACAAAAAAAGAAAATTGTAGTCTAACCAAATAAAAGATAACACATGTTTTTAGAAAATAACGCTCACGAAATAGATTATCGCATTTACGGAGAAGAAATGCAGTATGTAGAAATTGAATTAGATCCAGAAGAAGGGGTAGTAGCTGAAAGTGGAAGTTTTATGATGATGGATTCAGATATAAAAATGAATACCATTTTTGGAGACGGATCTAATCAAGAAAAAGGACTACTAGGAAAAATTTTCTCGGCTGGGAAAAGAATTCTAACAGGTGAAAGTCTTTTTATGACAGTTTTTACTAATATCGGTCGCGGTAAAAAACAAGTTTCTTTTGCTTCACCTTATCCAGGTAAAATTATACCTATCGATTTAGTAGAATATGGAGGGAAATTTATTTGTCAAAAAGATGCTTTTTTGTGTGCAGCTAAAGGAGTATCCATTGGAATTGAATTCTCGAAAAAATTAGGAAGAGGTCTTTTTGGGGGTGAAGGATTCATTATGCAAAAGATGGAAGGTGATGGGTTAGGATTTATTCATGCTGGAGGTACTATGGCTAAAAAAGTATTGAAACCGGGTGAAGTATTAAAGGTAGATACAGGTTGTATAGTTGGTTTTACTCAAGATGTAGATTATGATATTGAATTTGTAGGTGGAATAAAAAATACAATTTTTGGAGGTGAAGGATTGTTTTTTGCTACGTTACGTGGACCAGGTACTGTATATATTCAATCACTTCCATTTAGTAGGTTAGCAGGGAGAGTTTTATCTTCAATACCAGGTGGAGGTAAAAGTAAAGGAGAAGGAAGTATATTAGGTGGGATAGGAGACTTATTAGACGGAGATAATTTTTAATATGAAAAAAAATCAAGTTCATAAAAAAACATCGCAATAAAATATTGCGATGTTTTTTTGTAAGTTTTGTTTATTAAATATCTAATTCATTAAAAAGTGTTGTTAGCTTATTCCCGTTACTTGGTCTTGGAGCGTTTGCAGTTACAATGTTCCCGTCAGGGTCTATTAGTATGAATCTAGGCAATCCTCGAATTAAATAGTCTTTAGTAAAATCGAGTTCAAAATGATTTTTACCTGCAAATAACTGTACCCCAGTCATTCTTTTTTCTTTTACAATTTGTTTCCATCTTTCTTTGGCAGGCGCATCATCTACACTAATACTAACAAATTCTATATTTTTATTATGGTATTTTTTTTCTAATTCTTTTAAATATGGGATTTCTTCTTTGCAAAAGCCACACCAAGTTGCCCAAATATCAATAAGTATATATTTCTCTTTACCAATTAAATCATCTAAAGATGTATTACCTCCATTATAATTTTCATAGTTACTAAATTTAGGCGAAGGTTTACCTTTTATGGTATATTTTAATCTATCATATAAACCAGTAATAATTTCTTTATTACTTTTATTGGTAGAAAAGGCTGAATACTTCTTGTAGTATTCTTCTAAATTACTAGATCTAGCAATATTTTCTTTTACCGCTTTGAATAATAGATCGTTTTTAATTAGAGTATCATTTATTATTGAATTTGCGATTTCAATATAGGTTAAGTTGTAATCTCCATCTTCTCTTTTTTTCTTATTGGCTAAGTTATTTAAGTGTTCTTTAATTAATGTCCTGTAAGAGAAAGAGTTAATGTAATCTGTGCTATTGTTGAAATCTACTTCATTTAGTATGTCTTTAGGATAATTACTAGAAACTTCAAATTCACTATCCCCATACAAAATTCGGTGGTAGGCTTGATAATTATTTATGTTTCTTGCAAATTCATAGAAAATGTTTCTTTTTTCTAATTCCAAATAATAAGAAGGTAAATTGAAAGATTCAGCTAAATTCTCAAGTTGAGATTTATACTTATCCATTTTACTTAAAAATGCATCCTCGTTAAGGGAAAATAATTTATCAGCATTACCAAGAATTAAACCGAACTTTTTATATCTAGCAGTTAAGTATTCATTTATTTTAGCAGTTTCTCCACTAAAAATAGGATCTTCACGTCGTTTCTTAGCATCGACGATGAGTTTTAAATCATCTATAGAAGTAAGATATACACCTACAGGTCTTTTTCCTATTCTTAGAGTATAATGACCGGGAGTAATATGAGTAAGCGTATCTAAGAAAGACTTTTTACTTTTATTAAAGTTAATTTTCTTTTCGAAATTAAAGCCAGTGAGCTCTATGGTACGTTTCTTGAAATTATTCACTTCTCCAGAAAGTACTAAATAGTCTTTAGGCTTTTTATCCTTTTTTATCTCACTTTTACATCCAACAAATATCAACAGTGCTAAAAGGATGGGGAATAACTGCTTCATAATATAATTTTATGGGGATATCCTTTTTATATAAAGGATGCACAAATTACCCTTTTTTTAGTAGAACACAAAATAAATAAACACAAAAGTAGCTCTCTTGTTAGTTTAAAATGAGAAGTTTAAATGGATATAAAAGCAAAAGCTGCTTTTGTAAAGCAGCTTTTGTTATATTTTGAGAAGGATTTATATTAAATACCTAATTCTTCAAACATTGTAACTAATTTGTCTCCGTCACTAGGTCTTGGAGCATTAGCGCTAACAATATTTCCGTCAGGATCAATTAAAATAAATCTTGGTAATCCTTTGATTAAATAATCTTTTGTAAAGCTTAATTCATCTTCAGGAGCTCCAGCGAATAATTGTACACCAGTCATCTCTCTATCTACAATTGTTTGCTTCCATTTTTCTTTATTTTGAGCTTTATCAACATTAATACTAACAAATTCAATATTCTTGTCATGGAATTGTTGCTCGAATCTCTTTAATAAAGGAATTTCTTTTTTACAGAAACCACACCAAGTTGCCCAAATATCAATGTATATGTACTTGCCTTTACCTACTAAGTCATCTAAAGAAGTTTTCCCACCATTATAGTTTACATAGCCATCAAACTTAGGAGAAGGTTGTCCTTTAGCAGTTAATTTTAACTTATTATATAAATCAGTAATTACCTTTTTATTGTGAGTATTAGTAGAGAAATTATTATATTTTTTATAATACTCACCTAAATTGTTTGTATAGGTGATACTCTTTTCTGCAGCTTTGTGCATTAAGTCATTTTTAACTAAAGTATCGTTTACTTCATTGTGAACAGTTTCTAAGTACACTACATCGAAGTCACCATCTTTAGTCTTTTTTCTATTCGCTATTTCATCTAACCTTCTTTTAATTAAATCTCTGTAAGGTTTAGAATTCATATAATCTAAACTATTGTTTAAATCTACATTGTTTGGAATATCTAGGGGAAATTGATCAGAAACTACAAATTCATCATCACCATATACAATTCTATGGAAATTTTGATAGTTTTTAATTGCCAATGCAAATTCGTAGTTAATATTCCTCTTCTCCATTTCTAAATACTCAGGAGGTAATTGAGAACTTTGTGCTAAATCTTCCAAAGTAGATTTGTACTCATCCATTTTACTTAAAAACTCATCTTCATTGTATGAAAAAAGTTTATTAATGTTTCCGAGTACAAGACCAAATTTCTTACCTCTTTCAGTTAAGTAAGTATTAATGTTTGCAGTAGATCCTTCAAAAACAGGGTCAGAAGTTCTCTTTTTGGCATCAACCAATAGTTTTAAATCATCAACAGATGTTAAGTAAACAGGTACAATACGTTTACCTACTTTTAATGTATAGTGTCCAGGAGTGATACCTTTTAATGTGTCAAGAAAAGTTTTGTTTTTTCTGTCAAAACGAATTTTCTTGTCAAAGTTATATCCTGAAAGTTCTATTGTACGTTTTCTGAAATTATCAACCTTACCAGAAAGCACCAAAAAATCTTTTGGCTTCTCTTTTTCTTCACATGCGGTAAAGAATGAAATTGCTAATAGAATAAGAAACAGTTTTTTCATGATTCTGTATTTTGTGGGAATATAAATTATGTTTATAAATCCGAAATTAGTTTTTTTTTGAAACACCTCAAAATCTTTCACCAAAAAATTTGGAAAAAATGCTTTGTTTACAGACTTTTGAGTGCCTAAAATTAGTGAAATTATAGTTCTTTTACAGTTTAATTAACATTTTAAAACTGATTTATACTAAGTTAGTTAATTACTGAAAGATAATTTGCATATACTTTCATTTTACTATTAAAACGAAATCTTAGGCTTAATATTTTAAATCTAAAAATGACCAAAGTAGTTTTTATAACAGGAGCATCTTCAGGAATAGGGAAGGCTATTGCTGAGTATTTAGTAGAAAAAAAATATAAAGTTTATGGAACCAGTAGAAATCCAGATAAAGTAAAAGACATAAGTTTTCCTTTATTAGCTTTAGATGTACTGAATACAGAAAGTATTAAAATAGCAATATCAACTTTGATAGATAGAGAAGGTCGAATAGACGTATTAATTAATAATGCAGGGAAAGGAATTACTGGTCCAATAGAAGACACGCCAACAGAAGAAATGAAATCGAATTTTGATACAAATTTTTTTGGTCCAATAGAAGTAATAAAAGCTGTTTTACCTTACATGCGTAAACAAAAATCTGGAAAAATTATAAATGTGACTTCAATTGCCGGCTATATGGGATTACCTTATAGAGGAATATATTCTGCAAGTAAAGGAGCTTTAGAATTAATCACAGAAGCTATTAGCATGGAAGTAAAAAGTTTTGGGGTAGATGTTGTTAGTGTGGCACCTGGAGATTTTTCTACAAATATAGCTGCGGGAAGATATCATACTCCTGTATATGAAAATTCTGCATATAAGGATAGTTATGCGGAGAACTTAGCTTTGATGGACGAACATGTAGATCATGGAGAGGACCCGATGGTGATGGCAAAAGCGATTCATCATATAATTACATCTAAAAAAACAAAGATTCATTATAAAGTAGGAGGATTTATGGAAAAGTTTTCTGTTGTTTTAAAACGAATCTTACCTGATAGGGTTTATGAAAAGTTGTTAATGAATCATTATAAGTTGTAAAAAATAAATTAAAATCAACTATTTAAAATAATCTGTTTTGGTTAAGTACAATACCCGCAGAAAAGAAAATTAGAGAATATTGTGCAGAAAAATCAAAGGAGATGGGTAACATTTTTTCTACTATGACACATAGATTAAATGTTTTACGCAATTTTATAAATAGTTGAAAAAATGAAGGATTTAAAATTTTATGTATTAGTTTTTGTCACAGTATTATTTAGCTCTTGTTCAGATGATAAAGACGATGTGATTAAAAACCCTACACCAGAAAATTTAGAAGTTAAAGTAACAGGAATAAGTTCTGATTTAGCTACCATAGAAATGTCTGCTACAATTTCTGACAATACACAATTAACTTATGATGTATATTTAAATAATGTTATAGTAAAAGAAGGTTATACTTCAAATACCTTAGTTTTAGCTGAATTAGAATCTGCTACAGATTATTATGTAAAAGTAGTGGTGAAAAGTGCACAAGGAAAAGCAGCCTTAAAAACTATTGAATTCAAAACTTTAGATCCTATTATTCCGTCTACTTTTGAAGTAGAAGTTAATGAAATAGAACAGGAAAAAGCTTTAATCATCTGGACAGAATCTAAATTAAGTAATGGAGAAAATGTTGTTTATGATGTGTATGTTGATGATAATAAGGTTGTGAAATCATTGACTGATAGAAGTTATAAGTTAGAAAATCTAAAACCTTTTACTTTATATAAAGTAGAAGTAGTAGCGAGGTACAAAAGGGAAACGAGTACTAAACATATAGACTTCCGAACATTAGGAACACCTCCTTCAGAATTTCCATTATCTTTGAGAGAAGGATTAAATGGGAAATTTGATCCTTATGACTTATGGGTAGAATGGACACCTCCTACAGTAGAAGATGGATCATGGTATAACTACCAGGTGTATTTGAATGATGAGTTGTTAGATGATGGATTATTTAGAAATAAGGATTCATATCATTTTTTCAATTTAAAAGAAGACACAGAATATACATTTAGATTAGTAGCAAAATCTTCTAATAATACCGAAAGAGAAGAATCTATAACTTTTACAACAAGATCGTTTCTTATACCTAGCGATTTTGAAATTTCTGTTACGGATATAAGAGCTTCTAGAGCAAAAATAGCTTGGAGTGAATCTAAAGCAGATAATTATGAGGTAACATACACCATGTATATAAATGATGATTTTCATAAATCAAATGAAAAATTTGATGATATAAGAAGAGAAACTCTATGGAATTTACAACCAGGCAACACATATACAATTAAGATTATTGCTAGGGCTAAAACTGCAGAGGGAGCAAGTGGCGGTTATATTAAATATAAAGTAGAAGAAGTAACATTCACTACAAATGCAGATTATCCTATACATCCTTCAATTTCAGTTGATGAAGCAGTATTATATACTAAAGATAGCCAGTTTTTTCCAGGACAATTAATTGTAAAAGGAATTCCTTCTTTAAAAATAAGTTATAAAGAGTTTTTTGTGGCTGATTTTTCAATTTCAAATTCCTTAATTCAAGATAAAGTGCTTACTAGTAATGTGCTAACAGATGAAGAGTACGAGAAAGTTAAAAATAATCCTGTAGGTTATGTTTTAATCTCAGAGTTTGATACAAATGTAGACTACTATGACCGTATTATTTATAAACTACCATTTAATGTAGTTATTAAGAAAAATTAATAGTCTAGAAGTTTGAATTGAGTTGTTCTTTAGCTCTAATAAGTTGATCTATAATAAACTCAACACCATTATTATCATTGGTTTTTGTCATAAAGTTAGCAGTTTCCTTAACTAAAGGATGTGCGTTTTCCATAGCGTAGCTGTAATAAGCAGATGCTAACATTTCTAAATCATTATTATAATCGCCAAAAGCCAATGTTTCTTGTGGTGTGATATTGTATAATTGTTGTAATAATTGAATAGCTTCCCCTTTATTTGAATTCATTTCAGAAATATCAGCCCAATTAATAGCAGATAGTTTTACTTTAAAGTCGCCTTCTAAATGTTGTAGATGAGGATATATATGATTTTCAGCATCAATCTCATGATACAAAGCAATTTTTAAAATATCTTCTTTAATGTCACTAATGTCTGTAATGATTTCGTAGTCACTGTAATATTGTGTCATTACATCTAAAGCTTTTTGAGAAGAGGTAAATGTATATGCTTTATCTTTTGTGCAAAATAATAGATGAGTGTCTTGTAAACTCAATAACAAAGGAGCTAATTTTTCTATGCTTTCCTTTTTTATGGTGTTAGAGGATAATATATTTCCTTCTTTAATGACTATACCGCCATTTTCAGCTACAATAATAATATCCTCTTGAATAGAAGATAATTTATCTTTAATACTATAAAGAGGTCTTCCACTTGCAGCAACAAAAAGAACATTATGCTGTTTTAATTTTTCAAATTGTTGATAAAATAATTGACTAACTTCATGATTGGAGTTTAATAATGTTCCATCCATGTCGGTTACCACCATTTTTACCTTTGCTAAATCCATAGTTTATAGTATTAGCAAACAAATATAAAATAAGCTTTTTGGAATTAACGGTTGTAGTGATAACTTTTGGTTAAGTTTTTAAAAAAGAAAAAAAAAGAACAAGTTTAATATTGTAAGTTTGCACAAAACTTACTGTAATTAAATACAAGAATTAATGAAATTTTTTATAGATACTGCCAACTTAGAGCAAATCAAAGAAGCACAGGCGTTAGGTATTTTAGATGGAGTAACTACTAATCCTTCTTTAATGGCAAAAGAAGGTATTACTGGAGAAGAGAATATCAAAAATCATTACAAAGCAATTTGTGAAATTGTTGATGGAGATGTTTCTGCAGAAGTAATTTCTACTGATTTTGAAGGAATGGTGAAAGAAGGAGAAGAGTTAGCAGCGTTACACCCACAAATTGTAGTAAAATTACCAATGATAGCTGATGGTGTAAAGGCATGTAAGTATTTTTCTGATAAAGGAATCAAAACAAATGTAACTTTAGTGTTTTCTGCTGGACAAGCTTTATTAGCTGCAAAAGCAGGTGCTACCTATGTTTCTCCTTTTATTGGTCGTTTAGATGATATTTCTACAGATGGTTTAAACTTAATTTCTGAAATTCGTCATATCTATGACAATTATATGTTTGAAACTGAAATCTTAGCTGCTTCTGTTCGTCATACAATGCACGTTATAGATTGTGCTAAAATTGGTGCAGATGTAATGACAGGACCTTTAAAAGCAATAGAAGGTTTATTAAAGCATCCATTAACAGATATTGGTTTAGAAAAATTCTTAGCAGATCATAAAAAAGGAAACTAAAGAATAATCAATATAAATACATAAGAAATCCGTGCCTATGGTGCGGATTTTCTTTTTTAGTGATATTTTTGCAGACTGATGTATCCAAAAAAACAACTTGCACAATTAGTTATTTCTGCTTGTCAGTTTCATAAAGTTGATAGAGTAGTAATTTCACCTGGTTCCAGAAATGCGCCTTTAACTATTGGTTTTTCAAATATAAAAACTATAAAAACGTACAGTATAGTAGATGAGCGCTGTGCAGCTTTTTTTGCTTTAGGGATGGCACAGCAAACTCAAAAGCCAGTAGCTATTGTATGTACTTCAGGTTCTGCATTATTGAACTATTATCCTGCTATAGCTGAAGCGTTTTACAGTAGAATTCCTCTATTAGTGATTTCAGCTGATAGACCAAAGCATTTAATTGATATTGGTGATGGACAAACTATACGTCAAGAACAGGTTTTTGATAATCATATTTTATGTTCAGCAAACTTAAAAGAAGATAAAAACGAGTTCAAATTCAATAAGACGCAAATTCAGAAAGCAATCTATACTTGTATACAACAACAAGGACCTGTACATATTAATGTACCTTTTGATGAACCGATTTATGAAACTGTAGAGGTGTTGGAATCATTTAGTTTTGATGAAGCTAAAGTGGTTAGTAGAAAAGCAGCAATAGATTACCACAAATTAACTGAGATATGGAATTCCAATCAAAAGAAATTAATTTTAGTTGGTGTTCATCATCAATGCGAAGAAACTCAAAAGCTCATTGATGTTTTAAATAATGATCCTTCAGTATTAGTGATGACAGAAACCACATCGAATCTTCATCACGAAAAAAACATCAATTCCATTGATAAATTGATATCGAAATTAAATGTAGATGAGTTTAAAGAACTCCAACCTGATGTATTAGTTACATTTGGAGGAATGGTTGTTTCTAAAAGGATAAAGCAATTTTTAAGAAAGTATCAGCCAAAACACCATTGGCATATAGATGAGTACAAACAAATGGATACCTATTTCTGTTTATCCCAATTTATTCAAGATAGTCCTATTGCGTTTTTTAGAAATATAAAAGATAGTTTAAAACCTGTAGAGTCAAACTATCAAAAGACTTGGGTAGAAGAAAAAAAATCAAGAGATCAAAATCATAAAAATTTTCTTTCAACAGCTCCTTATTCGGATCTGAAAGTAGTGAAGAAAGTTTTAAGTGAGATACCAAAGACTTCTCAAATACAGGTTAGTAATAGTTCGCTAATTCGATATATGCAGTTGTTTAATGTAGACTCAAGTTATAATGTTTTTTGTAATAGAGGAACTAGTGGAATTGATGGAAGTACATCTACTGCAATTGGTGCGGCTCATGCGGTAGATAAACCAACAACATTATTGACAGGTGATTTAAGTTTCTTTTATGATAGTAATGCCTTGTGGAATGGTTATATTCCAAATGATTTTAGAATTATCTTGATCAATAATTCAGGCGGAGGAATTTTTAAAATAATTCCTGGCCCAAAATCAACAAATGCACTTCGCTATTTTGAAACACCGCATCAATTAACAGCTGAATATTTAGCGAAGATGTTTAATTTTGAATATTTAAGCGCACAATCAACGGAAGATTTAGAAAGATGTTTCGCTAGTTTTTATTTAGAGAGTGAGAAGCCTAAAATAGTAGAAATTTTCACACCATCTGATTTGAATGATCAAATTTTAAAAGAATATTTTAACAGTTTATAAATGGAATTAAAAGAAGGAGATAAGGTAGACTTAATTATAGGTGTAAGAACAGCATTGGGATATACCGTTTTAATAAATGAGAGTTACGAAGGGTTATTATACGAAAATGAAGTGTTTTCTGATGTTGAAGAAGGTATGCGAACTGTTGGATATATTAAAAAGATTAGAGAAGATGAAAAGATTGATGTTTCGCTAAGACCACAAGGTTTTAAAAATGTAATTGATGAAGATGTAGATAAAATTTTGAAAAAACTACATGAAAAAGGAGCTTTATTATTAACGGATAAAAGTTCTCCTGAGTCTATCAAGTTCCACTTACAAATGAGTAAAAAGGCATTCAAAAGAGCCATTGGAAATTTGTATAAGCAACGAAAAATTCAGATTTTTGATGACCGAATAGAGTTAATCAAAAAATAAATTAAAAACACATACTATGAAAAAGGCGCTATGGATTTTCCTATGTCTTACAGGTACAATCATTTCTCATGGGCAATACCAAGAAAGTATAGATTCAGGTAGGTCAGGTAGAGCTGTTACAGCTTTTACTGTAGGGAAAAATATTGGTCAAATTGAAGCAGGGTTAAATTATCTTGATCTACAACAACAATTTTCTACAGCCCCTTTTTTACGTTATGGATTAACAGAAACTATTGAACTTAATGGAGGAGTAGATTATAATTTTTCTGATTCAGAAATAAGAGTCTATAATTTTGGAGCTAAATTCAATATTTTTGAAGGAGATACTATGTTACCTTCTTCTGCATTTTTAATAAACTTTAATATACCAAATAACAGTGAAGAAAATCCTTTTTCTAAAGTGTTATTTATTTTCAATTTTAGATCTCACGGTAATTTGAGTATTACAGGAAATATAGGTGCAAATATTGATTTAGATAGTACAGAGATCATAGGTGAGGATGATAATGGTAATTCCAAAACAACTGAAGTTGTTAAGTTTGAAGCATTGTATTTATTAAATGTAGGCTATCAATTGAGTAATAAATTCTCTGTTTTTGTCGAACCTTACGTTTTGTTTAATAAATTTAATAATCCTAAAACTAATTTCAATGTAAATTCAGGAGTAACATACTTAGCTACCAAAGATATTTTATTGGATATTCAGGCAGGATATAGTATTGCTGATAAATCATTTACTGCTAGTTTAGGAATGTCGTGGCGATTCCCATTTTAGAGAGAGTTAAATAATATCAAATAAAAAAGGAGAACATTTTAGTTCTCCTTTTTTTATGAATTGTATAATAGTAAATTATAATTTTTCATCATCGTCATCATTTTGCTCTTCTTCAGGTTGTTCTTCATCATTATTTTCCTCTTCTTCTTCCTCTAAAGGAGCTTCTTTTGGAGCATTCTTTAACTCAGCTTCAACACGAATAATGTTTTCATAAAAAGCTTCTGCATTAGGATCAGAAAGTTCCATTTTACCATAAGCTTCTTTGTAATAAAATAAAGCTTGTTCATAATCCTTTCCAGATTCATGATACTTTCCTACATAATATTCACCTAAATGAGATTCGGGATGCTTGATCATAACAAAATCTCCTAAAACTCTTAAGTAATCACCATCAAGTTTATCAATAACGATTCCTTCAATTGCGTAAATGTCTTCAAATCGAACATTTAAATTCGTACCATATAAATATTCAATATCAAGGTATTTAGATTCTAAATATTTTATAGCTTCGAGCGGATCTAAATCTTTAATTTTTTCATCATATTCTTGTTTAGATATTCTAGGGTATAATCCAAAAATATTACTAAATGCATCAGGTAATGCTTTCACTAAAGCAGTTGGCTTATCGCTTTCATCTTTAAAATCATTAAAAGCAATATGTAATTTTTCTGTTTCTAAAGTCTCTAAACCTTTTTTAAGTTGCTCATGTAAATCCCTTCGTTCTTTCTTTTCATAAGGATTAGAACTCACATACAGATAAAATTGATTGTCAATTTCATCAAGTCGTTTCAAATCAAAATTACTAACCAGTCTAAGTGTTTGTTCAGTTAATTTTGGAGAAATAGAAACGTAAGCATTAAAAATAGGATTTTGTTCCTTTAAGAAATGAAGTAAGAAATTTCCAGCATCTCTATCACCAACAATAGTTAGATATGGAGACGTTTTATAGTTTGCTTCCAAATAAGGGATTAATTCTTTTTTGATATAGTTATAGAATTTTTTTGATGTATCCGTTAAGTTTCCACTTTTAGTAACTACAGAAACATCTTTATTTTTTCTAAAGTCTACATCTAAACCAACAACAATTTGTTTTGGTGTTAAATCAGCGTTAGCATAAATCTTAGAATTCCCCACATAAATATCAAATAAGTAGTCATTATCTAAAACAATAGCAATTGGATATTTGCGGATCGTATCTGTTTCATGTTCTTTAGGAACATATAATTTTATAGTTCTATCTCTATTAAATTCAACAGAATTTACCTTTTTAGTAGAAATTCCTCCTTGTGAGAAAAGACAGAAGTTAAAAAATAAGATGGATATTAAAAGTAGATTTTTCATCGACATAGTTGTATTTCCTTTTGAGTAATAAAAGTGCAAAGCTATAATTATAGTATTTTTGTTTTTCTAAATAACGAATTTTTTTTCATATTATGATACAGATCGAGTGGAAAACTGTAAAAGAATATACAGATATAACCTATAAAAAATGTAATGGTGTAGCCAGAATAGCATTTAACAGACCTAATGTTAGAAATGCATTCAGACCTCATACCACAAGTGAATTGTTAGATGCATTTCATAACGCACATGAAGATACTTCTATTGGTGTAGTTTTATTATCTGCTGAGGGACCATCAACTAAAGATGGAATTTGGAGTTTTTGTTCAGGAGGAGATCAAAAAGCAAGAGGGCATCAAGGTTATGTGGGACAAGATGGATATCATCGTTTAAACATTTTAGAGGTACAACGTTTAATTCGTTTTATGCCTAAAGCAGTAATTGCAGTAGTGCCAGGTTGGGCAGTTGGAGGAGGTCACAGTCTTCACGTTACTTGTGATTTAACATTAGCAAGTAAAGAACATGCTATTTTTAAACAAACAGATGCAGATGTAACTTCTTTTGATGGAGGATATGGTTCTGCTTATCTAGCTAAAATGGTTGGACAAAAGAAGGCTAGAGAAATCTTTTTCTTAGGAAGAAATTATTCTGCTCAAGAAGCATATGAAATGGGAATGGTAAATGCAGTAATTTCTCATGATGAATTAGAGTCTACTGCTTACGAATGGGCACAAGAAATTTTAGCAAAATCACCAACTTCAATTAAGATGTTAAAATTTGCGATGAACTTAACTGATGATGGAATGGTTGGTCAACAGGTGTTTGCTGGAGAAGCGACTCGTTTGGCGTATATGACAGATGAAGCAAAAGAAGGTAGAGATGCTTTTTTAGAAAAGAGAAAGCCGAACTTCGATAAAAGATGGATTCCGTAGTATTCAATTATCAATTATCAATTGTTCCGTTGTGCATCTAAGGTGAAATCATGTCAATTCGAGTGGTTTTTCTGAATGCAATGAAGAAAAATTGTATCGAGAATCAATGTTTGGGTTTTCAAAATGATATTTTTTGGTAGACTTTTTCTTGTTTCAGGGGTAATTTAGATTGTAAAAAGATAAATACAATTAAAGCAATTGGTGATTCATCATTAACAATTATTAATAATCAGTTAATAATTAAAAAACCTATGTGATTTATAGTGAAATATTTTACATTGTAGATCCAAAATCGTAAATCAACTAAATGCAATCACAAATAGTTACATTTTTAATTAAATGTCCAGATCAAAAAGGTTTAGTAGCCAAGTTCACTACGTTTTTTTATCAAGAAGGATTCAATATTTTAAGCTGTCAGCAATATGTAAATAGTATTGCTGATCGTTATTATATGCGTATTCGTTTAGATGCTGAAGGTGCTGAGATTTCTAAGAAAGAATTAGAAACTAAATTTTTAGATTTAGCTGAGACTCTAGAGTGTACATGGTCTGTGCATTATGAAAGTGAGAAACAGAATGTAGCGATTATGGTTTCGCATACTAGCCATTGTTTGTACGATTTGTTAGAAAGACAAAGAGAAGGAACTATAGATTGTAATATCAGTTTAATTATTAGTAATCATAATAAGCTGAAACCAATTGCTGATATGTTTGGTATACCATATTATCATTTGCCAATTACTAAAGAAACTAAGAAGCAACAAGAAGCAGAAGTTAAAGAGTTATTGACAAAACATAATGTGGATTTAATTGTAATGGCACGTTACATGCAAATTTTATCTGAAGATTTTATCAATACCTATCCTGAACGAATCATTAATATTCATCACTCTTTCTTACCAGCTTTTCAAGGAGCAAATCCTTACCAAAGAGCTTATGAGAGAGGTGTGAAATTGATAGGGGCTACAGCACATTATGCAACTGTAGATTTAGATGAAGGACCCATTATTGAACAAGATGTAGAAAGAATAACACACGAGAGCACGCCTAAAACATTAAAACAGATAGGAGCAGATGTAGAACGATTAGTGTTGGCAAAAGCTGTGAAGTGTCATTTGCAACATCAAATTATTGTGTCAGATAATAGAGCTATTGTGTTTCCAGAATCTGGAGAGTAGTTGACAATGCTCATTGGTCAGTGAACAATAAACAGTTATGATTGATCAATGAAGTTGATAAAAATTGGATAAGATCCACGATTTTTATTTGTTTTAAGAAGTGAAAAAATAGTTTT
>NZ_MSMP01000038.1 GCF_001936575.1 Tenacibaculum agarivorans | reverse complement strand
TAGTGTTGTAGGTAGTTTTCTAACCATTTAATTTCCCTTCCTTAAAAGCTTTCTCAAATAGTTTGTCATAAGTTTTTTGAGTATAAAATTTCTGTTTGAATACTTTTTTATTCTTTACATCATATATGTAATTATTCTTTTTCTTTGATATTCCCCAATAATTGAAGAAGTCCTTTTTAGTCAATTTTGTTAGAGGTTCATCAACATTTAAAAGGACTCTATAATCACATATTTTATACCAATCCTTGTGATTGAAAATTGGTAAATGAATTGTCTTTATTTTTTTTAAGAATTTTTTATCACTTAATCTTAAAATACAGAGTTGCTCTATTATTTCGTCAAAGCAATTCTCAATTCCGTTTTCGTAAATATTATAGACTCTAACCTTACAATCCTTGTAGTCAATAATTAATTCCTTGATTGACGGATTGAACTCTTTATTTTTCTCAAAAAGAGATTTAGTCGAATCAAATATTTTTTTCAGAGAGTATCCAATTACGATTTTTACACCGTCTTCCGTATAACTTTTAGCTAATTCAAGTAAAGAAATATCCTCGGTAATATTTATAATAAAATCATAAAGTCCACCACCACAAGCATCAGTCCTTTTTTTACTTAATGTCAATAGGTAATCTTGGTCAACGTCTTTTACAAATTCATTGATATCCTTAAAGTCATCTCCATCAGGATAAGTCCAATATTTAATATCAATTTTTTTATATCTCATTTTTTAATGTTTGTTAAGATACATAGTTTACACAATTACCTACAACGTAGGAATAAACACAATTGTGTTTATTCCAACTATATTATTAACTAAAATACTATAAATTTTATAAATCTAGAGGGTTTTTAATACTGCCAAAATTATTAGTAGCAACGTGTGTGTAAATTTCGGTAGTTTTTGAGGAATTATGTCCCAATAAAACTTGTATGTATCTTAAATCAGTTCCATTTTCTAACAAATGCGTGGCAAAACTATGTCTTAAAGTATGTGGAGTAACTTTTTTATTTATTTTAGCTTTTTTAGCTGCATTAGTAATAATGTTAGCAATACTAGAGGCACTATATTTATTTCCTTTTTGTCCTTCAAATAAATATGTTTTAGGAGTAAATATTTTATAATATTCTCTTAAATCATTTAAAATAGAATCAGCCAAAAGCGTATACCGATCTTTATTGCCTTTTGCATCATTCACTTTAATAACCATTCTTTTACTATCAATGTCTTGTATTTTTAAATTTATAAGCTCATTACGACGAAGTCCAGAAGAGTAGAGTAATGCTATAATACATTTATGTTTGATATTTTTGGTAACAGAAATGAGTAGTTTAGCTTCTTGTTTAGATAAAATAACAGGAAGTTTTTTTTCTTTTCTAGGGCGTTCAATATTATAAAATCTATTAGGTAAGCCTAAAACTATTTCATAATAAAATTTAATAGCATTAATGCTTTGATTAATGTATGAATTTGAAGAATTATTTTGAACTAAGTACATTAAGTAGTCTCTAATGTCGTTTTCATTTAAATCATCTATGTGCTTGCTAAAAAAATAATTCATAAATTTCTCAAAACAAGCTACATACGTTTTGATTGTGTTGTTGGCATATTTTTTTATTTCTAGTTTGTTCAAGTAACTATCTGGGCAGTATTTATATTTTTCTGCTTTTTTTCTTTTTCTAAACCAAGAAATATCAAGCTTTTCGTCTAAATTTTTAGAATTAGACTTTTCAAAAAAATAATTGGTATTTACCCAAGCTACCCCTCTAAATAAATTAAAAATTATATTTAAATTTTTTTTATCGTTTAAAATGTAATACATGTGGAACTCTTTAGACCATTGAACTGAAGGAAGTTCTTTTACTAAGCTGTTAAGAATTTTATCTGATTGAAATTTAAGCCCAATAAATTTTATGTTGTCAATAAGTAAGTGTTTTAATGTAATAGATCTATTCATTTTCATAATATCAAAAATAGAAGACTGCTTTTTGGTAGTTGAATATTATACGTATATTATTCGAATAATATATTACTATGGAATTGAAAAGAAGACGATGCTTATCGTGTAATAAATATCTAGAAGGTAGATCAGATAAAAAATTTTGTGATGTGCATTGCAAGAGTTCTTATCAATATCAGCAATCAAAACAAAACCCTTCTAATTTCTATAATAGAGTAGATAATCAGTTAAAACTAAACAGGAAATTATTGAAACAGTATAATAAATCTGGAAAATCTACAATACGTACTAAAACTTTATTGGATGATGGATTTAATCCCAACTTTTTTACGCACTATTGGAAAAATAAAAAAGGCGAAGTATATCTTTTTGTATATGAGTTCGGCTTCATAAAAAGAAAAGAAAGAAACATTGAAAAATATGTTTTAATTCAATGGCAAGATTATATGGAGAAATAAAAAGACAGTCAAAAAAGTAGTATGTATACTCTTTTCTAACTGCCTTAGTATTATATAGTACAAAAAAGAAAATTTCCAATTCGTAATTTGTACTTCAAAATGAATTACATATTTCTTCTGTATTGTCCTCCAACTTCAAATAAAGCAGAAGTAATTTGTCCTAATGAACACACTTTTGAGGCTTCCATTAATTTTTCGAAAATATTCTCATTTTGAACTGCAGCAGTTTGAATCTTAGATAATTCTTCAGCGACTTTAGCAGCATTCGCTTCATTTAAATTTTCTTTGGTCTTAATTTGGAATAATTTTTCCTCTTCAGTTGCTCTAATAACTTCTTGAGGAGTTACGGTTGGAGAACCTTTAGAGCTTAAGAAGGTGTTTACACCAATAATTGGGAATTCACCTGTATGTTTTAAAGTTTCATAATATAAACTCTCTTCTTGAATTTTAGAACGCTGGTACATGGTTTCCATTGCCCCTAAAACTCCGCCACGCTCAGTGATTCTATCAAACTCAGTTAATACAGCTTCTTCTACTAAATCAGTCAATTCTTCGATAATAAAAGAACCTTGAATTGGATTTTCATTCTTAGCTAATCCCAATTCTTTATTGATAATTAGCTGAATTGCCATGGCTCTACGTACACTTTCCTCAGTTGGCGTTGTAATGGCTTCGTCGTATGCATTAGTGTGTAACGAGTTACAGTTATCGTAAATGGCATATAATGCTTGCAATGTAGTTCGGATATCATTAAAGTCAATTTCCTGAGCATGTAAAGAGCGTCCTGAAGTTTGAATATGATACTTTAACATTTGTGCACGTGCGTTAGCTCCATATTTATATTTTAACGCTTTCGACCATATTTTACGAGCTACACGTCCGATTACTGCATATTCTGGATCGATACCATTTGAGAAGAAGAACGATAAGTTTGGTCCAAACTTATTAATATCCATTCCTCTTGATAAATAGTATTCAACATACGTAAATCCATTAGCTAAAGTCAATGCTAATTGCGTGATAGGGTTTGCTCCAGCTTCAGCAATATGATACCCAGAAATAGACACAGAGTAGAAGTTACGTACATTTTTCTCTATAAAATATTCTTGGACATCTCCCATTAAACGTAAAGCAAATTCCGTAGAGAAAATACAGGTGTTTTGTGCTTGATCTTCTTTTAAAATATCTGCTTGAACTGTTCCTCTTACCTGAGATAATGTATTCGTTTTTATTTCGGCATATACATTAGCTGGTAAAACTTGATCTCCGGTAATTCCTAATAATAATAGCCCTAATCCGTCATTACCTTCTGGTAAATCACCATTATATTTAGGTCTGTCGATTCCTTTGCTATCGTATAATGCTGCAAGTTTTGCTTCAACTTCACCTTCTAAACCGTGTTCTCTAATATATTTTTCACAGTTCTGATCGATAGCTGCGTTCATAAAGAATCCTAACAGCATTGGAGCAGGACCGTTAATAGTCATGGATACTGAAGTCATAGCATGACTTAAATCGAATCCGGAATATAATTTCTTTGCATCATCTAAGCAACAAATAGAAACTCCTGCATTACCAATTTTTCCATAAATATCAGGTCTGTGCCCAGGATCGTTTCCATACAAGGTTACCGAATCAAAAGCCGTAGACAATCGTTTTGCAGGCATTCCTAAACTAACGTAGTGGAAACGTCTGTTGGTACGTTCTGGACCACCTTCACCAGCAAACATTCTTGTTGGATCTTCACCAGTTCTTTTAAAAGGATATAATCCTGAAGTATATGGGAATTCTCCAGGAACATTTTCCTGTAAATTCCAACGTAATAAATCTCCCCAAGCTTGATATTTAGGTAAAGCTACCTTTGGAATATCTGAATGTGAAAGCGATTTTGTATGTGTTTCAATTTTGATTTCCTTATCACGTACTTTAAACGTGTAAATAGGATCTTTATATTTTTGAACTTTAGTTGCCCAGTTTAAAATGATTTCCCAGTTGTAAGGATCTAGGTTCATTTTTACACGATCGAACTCAGCAACTAATAATTTTAAAAAGTCAGAATTATCATCTGTTTTTTGAAGAGAAGTTTCTTCAATTCCAGATTTATCTAATTCTACAGTGCTTTCAGAAACACTTTCAATGGTTTTGAAGATTCCGTATAATTTTTGAGCTACTTTTTCCTGTTCATTAGCTTTCTTATCATAAGCTCTGTTATTCTCTGCAATTTCTGATAAATAACGAGTTCTTGCAGGAGGAATTACAAATATCTTTTCAGACATTTCTTTGGTAATTTCAAAAGTAGATTGTAAATCTGCACCCGTTTTCTCAACAACTTTATCCATAATCGCTTTGTATAGCGAATTCATTCCTGGATCGTTAAATTGAGAAGCAATGGTTCCAAAAACAGGCATTTTGTCCATTGGAATATCCCAAAGATTGTTATTACGCATGTATTGTTTCTTTACATCACGTAATGCATCTAAAGCTCCTCTTTTATCAAATTTGTTGATGGCAACTAAATCTGCAAAATCAAGCATATCGATTTTTTCTAACTGAGTTGCAGCTCCAAATTCAGGAGTCATTACATATAAAGAAGCATCAGAATGTTCGATAATCTCTGTGTCCGATTGACCAATACCTGAAGTTTCTAAAATGATTAAATCAAATTCAGCGGCTTTTAAAACCTCTACAGCTTCGTTTACATATTTAGATAAGGCAAGATTAGATTGACGAGTAGCTAATGAACGCATGTAAACACGCTCATTATTGATAGCATTCATTCTAATACGATCTCCTAATAAAGCTCCACCTGTTTTTCTTTTAGATGGATCAACAGAAATTAATCCAATTGTTTTTTCTGGAAAATCGATTAAAAAACGACGAACTAATTCATCTACTAAACTTGATTTTCCTGCCCCACCTGTTCCGGTAATTCCTAAAACTGGTGTTTTTGAAGTTTCATTTTTCTTGTGGATAACATCCATTGTTTCCTTAGAAACTTCCGGAAAGTTTTCTGCAGAAGAAATTACACGAGCAATACTTCCTATTTGCTTGTCAGCTAAATGATTTACCTCTCCGTTTAAAACATCTCCAATGGCAAAATCAGATTGTTTAACAAGATCGTTAATCATACCTTGTAATCCCATTTCACGACCATCATCAGGAGAGTAAATACGCGTAATACCGTAATCCATTAACTCCTTAATTTCTTCAGGAAGGATTACTCCACCACCGCCACCAAAAATTTTGATATGTCCAGCTCCTTTTTCTTTAAGTAGATCATACATGTACTTAAAGTACTCATTATGTCCACCTTGGTAAGACGTCATGGCAATAGCATTTGCGTCTTCTTGAATAGCACAGTTTACTACTTCTTCTACACTTCTATCGTGACCTAAATGAATCACTTCTACACCTGTAGACTGAATAATTCTACGCATAATATTGATTGCAGCGTCATGCCCATCAAAAAGAGATGCAGCCGTTACAATTCTTACTTTATGTTTGGGTTTATAAGGAGCTATTTGTTCCATTCGTAAATTTAGTTGTTATTTAGAGCTGCAATTTACGAAAAACTCAAAAAAATTAAGCTATGTTTAAGAAAAGCTTAAGGTTTATAGGCCAATATTTTTGTGTTAATTCCATTTACATAATTGGTTATCATGTCAATGTCTTTCGCAAAATGAGACCCTTGAAACCCTTTAATGTCTTGATGTGTAACGTTTTGATTGTAGAATTTTAAATATATTGAAGACAAAGGAACATAAGACCAATGCCATTTTTCTTCATTATATCCTGTTCTACCTTGTTTTTTAGAAGTATACACTTGATAAAAACCAAATGAGTTGGCATTTTTACATAACCAAGCATATTCTTTTTTGCCTTTTCCTTTTAAAAAATACTCATCTTCTAAATCATTAATATCAAGATCAGTTCCCCAATGATGTCTAGAAGTGCCAGGCATAGAGCTGTATTCTAAAATCTTTAATGCGCGTTCGTTTCGAGGGAAACTTTTGTATTTATCATTCCATTTATAATCCCAAATTCTTTTTTGGTGTGAAAAGTTTCGAGTAGCAGAAACTATTTTTAAAATAATACCTTCTTTTTGTGCCTTAGTAGCCATTTTATGAAACATATCAAAAACTTCTCGCCTTAAGTATCTTGTTTCCGATGAAAACTCTTTTGGTATTTTGACAAAATCTTGATGTTTAGTGTAATCAAATTGACCTAAAACATAGCTTTTAGTAAGATATTTAGGATATGTAGGTGTAGAATCTTTTGGAACTACATGATTTAGAATAGTGGCTTGTTGTTCATTGTTTTTAGTTGACGTTTTCGATTTACAGTTTACGGTGCTAACTATTAAAATGAATACAAATAATCTTATAAATAGCTTATGAATGCCCAAAATTTTCTCTTTTTTAGATAATTAATATTAGATTCATGGAAATAAGCTTCTTTTTCAAAACTTAAATTACGATAGGCAAGATAGCCATTTTTATATTGTACACATTTTATGAGCCATTCACATCCATAGATTATGTAAAAGAAAATGATTCCCAATTCTAATTGCTGTTGTAAATGAATTTTCTCATGGTTTACTAGAATTTCATCTTTTTTAAGCTCCTTAGATCGTAAAAAAATAAAAGGATACAGTGTTATGCCTGTAAAACCTCTAGGGACGATATGTTTTGAAATGAGTATCAAATAAATTTACAATGAGCTGTAAATGTAAATATATAAAGAAACAACTCATAAAAGTTGATTTTTTCTTAAGACTAAAATACAAAGTGTAGGGTAGACAAGAGGTTTTAAATGATAGTTCAACTGGAGCAAAATATTCTCAATTATAGATTCCCGACAAAAAAATGTGAAATGAATGTAATTACAATTAAGGAAGTAACATGCGATCTATTGATAAGAATTTTTAAATTCCTATCATAGGTCTTAATTTTTATTTCTTTTTACCAAGTTTACAGTAGAAGGATTTTGAAAAAATTTTAGATAGCTGAATGTATTATAAAGCGATTAAAAGCAGCGCTTTTGAATCTTCTTCGCAGAATAAAATTTGATTTCGTTAAGAAATCTCGAAGCCTTGGAGAGATTTTAGGAATGAAATTTGGTTTTTAGCATTGGCTAAAAAATTCATTGAAGAAGTGTCCTTTTTTTGGTTCGTTTTTTTGGACAAGCAAAAAAATGAACAGGAAGCTTATAAAAAGTACGAATCTTTATAACTTAATTATAAGATAGACAAAGGAGAAGAGAAAGTATTAACTCATGAATCATTAAAGTTTTCAAAACATTGGTGGTAGTTTTTCGAATGGAATGAATAGGGATTGTAACTTTGAAATAGTTCCCAATACACTTTTTCGTACCTTAATGTTACTCGAGATTGACAATTTAAGATTATTTAAATGTCTAAATGTACAAAGAGTTTAACTCAATAGTGTTTTACCCTTTATAGAAAAGAGGATTCTCTTTTCTTGTAAACGTTGTTTTACCTTCATGTGTAGTTAGAATCGCTACCTAATTTTGGAGTTCAATTATTAACCGTAAACTACATATAATTATGGACAAAGAACCAAAACTGAACATAGGAGCAATTAATCCTTATGCATTAACAGAGACACTTCTTGGAAGAAAAATTGATTGGAGTAAGAAAAGTTCAATCAAAATTATGGAAGACACTTTGGAAACAGATTATAGTGAGCTATTTGATATGAAATTTAATTCGCCAATTTATGCGGGATTAAAATTGAACAAGGATAATATGCCTGAACCTTTAAAAGCATCAGAAATTAAAATCAGAAAAAAAGAAGATGTTGAGACACCAGATATATCAAGATTGAAAAAATTAAGTGAATTAAAAAAATTAGGAGTCAAAAATCTAGATGATGTAAAAATAAAATCAGGATTAGTTAAAAGAGGGAATTTAGAGCTTAAATTAGATATACCAGATGTAAATCGTACATTATCTAAATCTGTTTTAAGTGGACCTTTAGAAGCTATAGTGCTTAATAAATCAGGATCTTCAAAAAAAGATTGGACCCCTCCAAATGGTGTTTGGAGAGATAAAGGTGATTTTTTTAACGATGTGGTAGAGTATTCAGATCCAATCCAAGGTTCTGTGGCCAATTGTTACTTTATAGCTGCATTAAATGCAGTAGCTTGGGCTGATCCTTATAGAATTGTACACAGAAATAGAGCAACAACTACGGGTGAAACTACTAGAGTTAATGCGATTCAATTTTATTCAAAAGGGGGAAGTAAAGATGCACCAACCAAACTAGTGGAAGTAACGGACAAAACAATAGTTAATGCATCTAATAATAATTGGATTTATTGTCGTTCTAATGACAATAACGAGATTTATCCAGCACTTTATGAAAAGGCTTTCGCGAAATGGATTACAAAAACCAATTCTGATAAACCAGATATCACTAAGACAGCATGGGGAAATTGTGTAAAAGCTACGGCACAGCTTAATAATAAAACCCCTCATTATTTTAATACAAATAGTAGAACAGGTAGTGAGTTATATGCTATTGTTAGAGGGAATTCTGCAGGAGGGAAAACTATTCACCCTATGACGGCATGGACCTATGGTTCGTCAGATAAAACCTATACAGGAACCAATGTAGTAGCAAGTCATTGTTATACTGTTCTAGGTTGGACTTTTAAAAATGGTAAAAAATATATTGTTTTACGTAATCCTTGGGGAAGGACTGAACCAGCAGGACTCAATACCTACCAAGGTCTAATTTCATTTTTTGATGAGAGTTTTTGGAGACCTATAAACACTATTGGGAATGATGGAGTTTTTGCTATTGAAGCCAATTCTTTTAAAACACTTTTTGCAGGGTTGGGAGTAGCTAAATGATAATTAAGGAAACTAAATACTACTAAATTCTATATTTTAAGAAAAGTTTATAGAAGAAGAACACTCTTTTTTAGAGTGTTTTTTTGTAAATTATACCTAAGCAAATAAAAATTATAATCATATATCATATAAAATGTTAAAGCATAGCGAATTTATAGGGTGTTTGGCATATTTATTGATGCTTATTTTTGAAAGAAAAGAAGCGCTTTAGAACGATAAAAGAAGGGGATTTCGAAAATTTTAAGCGCGAATTAATAATTTTAATTTATTCAGTATGAAGTTAGCTAGACTATTTTTTCCACTACTACTTTTAGTCATTACATCATGTAGCTCCGTTAGGGTAAGCACAGATTATGATACTAAAGTAAATTTTCAGAATTTTAAAACATTTGCTTTTTACAAACCGGGGATTGACAAAGCAGATATTTCTGACTTAGATAAGAAACGTATTATGAGAGCAATTGAAGCAGAGTTGGTTGCCAAAGGAATGCAAAAATCTTCTACACCAGATGTATTGGTAAGCTTATTTACAAAATCAAGAGAACGAATTAACGTAAATGATAATTTCGGCTGGGGTGTTGGCTACGGCTGGGGCTGGGGCTGGAATCCTTGGATGTGGGGAGGAGCTGGTAGACTCAATGTCAATCAATATACAGAAGGAACATTGTTTGTAGATGTAATAGATGCAAAACAAAAAGAATTAATATGGCAAGGTATAGGTTCTGGAGCATTATCAATGCGTAGTGTTGAACGTAGAGAAGCTCGTATAAAAGTATTTGTAAAAGAAATTATGGAAGAGTATCCTCCAGGAATGGAGAAGAAAAAATAAGAAGTTTACTATTGAAAGTAAATTCTCATTTTTAGTGAATATTAGATGTAGAGTTAATTTTCAAAAGATAAATTTCAAAGAAGTAAAAAAGAGGTTGTTTTAAAATAAAAACAACCTCTTTTGCAGTTTATAACTATTTCTTGATTAATTTAATTTTTTCATTTTTATGATCAGTATAAATATCTAAGTAATAAATACCACTTGAAAATTTAGAGAGATTTATTGTGAAATTTGTTTGGTTTTTTAGGTGTTGTTCAATTAGTGTTTTACCTTGTTGATTGAAAACTCTATAATGTATATGAGTAGAATTTCTTTCTAAGGATTGAACTTCAAATATTCCATTACTTGGATTGGGTTTTACGTTATAACTTTTAATAGGAGTTGCAGTCAACTCGTCGTTTTGCAGAAATTGATCTCTAAATTTAATATAACTATCATCAATAGAAGAGAAACAGTGGGGGATAGAAAATGTTTTAGTACTAGATAACCATCCTACACAAGGATTATTAGCTACAGCTATTTTAATTTGGTATTCATATCCAGGAATAAATTGTTCACCAGGATTTTGCCCGTGATTTAAAAAAGCATCTCTTAGATTAATAAGTCCTAATTGACCACTAGTCCAACCATAATTAGCATGATAAGAAAAAGAACCACTACTTCCTAAAGGGCGTTTCCAAGCATCCATAAAATATTGGGTTTCGCTTTCACAAGCAACACCATTCAGATAAATTTTATCAGCACTACAAAAGCTTGTTTTTATTTGGCCATTAGCATCTTCAAAATGAAATTCTGAGCTAATAGATTCTTGGATTGTTGGAATATAAGTTCTCGTTTCTTGCCAACCATGATTTGAACTCCAAACACCATGTTTTATATAATAATATTTGTTTGCTTCTAATCCTGTAAATGTTTTTGTACCAGAAGAACAGCACAAACTACTACCAATTTGTTGAATATTATAACTATCGCCCGTTTGATTTGGTGCAGAAGTCTGAATTAGAGTCCATGAATGATTTACTCCTAGCGTTTGATCACTCGGAGTAACTTCTACACTTGTAGTTCCGTCTGCTGCGCATGAAGTTTGAAAAGCAAAAGAAGAATTATTATAAGCACGATCTTCAGGATGTAGACCTCCTTGCCAAACGCCTCTTCCATAAGTTGCACATCTAATAATGTTTTGATATTCATCTATTTCTATATCCATAACACTTACATTAGGTATGCCGTCACTATAACATTCCCATTGAGACATATTTGTATTTCTGTAGTAAACACCAAAATCAGTAGCTAGATATAAAAAGTCATGTTTTTTTATCGGATTATTATGAGTAGGAGTCATGATTATTTTATTTACAGGAACATTGGGCAGACCTTGAGAATAATTTAACCAATCATCATTATCTCCCCCTGACTTGGATGATAAAACCTTATACCTGCTTCCGTATGTATTATACGTAATCCAAATTTTGTTAGCATCTTCGGTGTCAATTTCTATGCTAGATATAGTTCCGTTAGACCCTTTCATTATCTGTCTAGGAGAAATATCAATCCATGAATTTCCACCATCAATAGATTTAAAAAGTTGACGTTCCATTATTCTATTTGGATCTCCCCACCATTGTGTCATAGAACTATTAGCTATTCCTTGTTCGTAAGCAGCGTAAATAATGTTAGAATTACTAGGAGCTACTTTTAAAGCGATTATCGTTTGATTTCCAGGTCTATTATTATTTGGTAGCTGTGTAATAGAACTTCCATTTCTAACCCATACATCATTTTTACCTACAAACAAACGATTTGTATTATTGGGATCTAAGGTCATAGGAGTTACCCAAGCACCTCCGGCAAAACCACCAACATAATAGGGGCTAAAGGTAATTCCACCATTTGTTGATCTTCGTATAATACCATTTTGAGCTTCACTGTATACTATATTTGGATTTGTTGGATCAACTATACATACCATTCCGTCTCCAGATGTACCATTAGAATTTAACCAATTACTTTGAGAGGTACCTACCATGCAATTTACATCTTGAAAACCTCCTTGTATAATATCTGGAATAGAAGGATTAGTTCTTAAAGACATACCAATGTCATATATTTCTCCTACTCCTAAACCTTCAGAACTAATTTGCCATGTATTACCATGATCAAAACTTCTATACACACCAGCATCATTGGCAAGAAAAACATAATCCGGGTTTAAATGAGAAGCATCGAAATCGTTAGTGTCTGCATGTACAGAATTTAAAGGAGTATAATCCCAAGAACTCCCTCCATCGGTAGAAATAGCCCCTTTTTGTTGATTTGCCCCGAAAAATAAGGTGTTTTCATCTTGATGAGATACTTCTATAGAGCCTCTATACCAATTATGTCCAGGTGTGGTATTTGTATTGGTAGTGGTAAAACTTATTCCATTATCTGTAGATTTCCAAATTACTTTTCTACGTGTATTATTTGAGTCAAAGAAAAAGCCATATACATAAACTACGTCACTGTTTGCTCTTGTAACTTCCGCATCCATTCTTATGGCTTGTCCATTCCACCAATTGAGGTTGTTGAAATTAAAATTATTTAGACTGTTATTAGGATCTATTAGCTTTCCAGTTAAGTCAGTAAATGAATAATTATTTATTCCTAATCTTCTTACTTTAACTAATTTGTGACCTGATAAATACAGGTAGTTAGGATCGTTGGTTTTAAATTCAATATCCTGAATAGAAAAACCTTCATAAATTTTATTCCATGTTAATCCGTAATCTTCTGAAACAAATAATTTACCTTTATCATGATCGCGTACGCTTGTAGTGTTGAAATAATCATTTACAGGGCTCCATGTAAACTGTGATACTGCTACATATATTCTGTTGTTAGCATTTGGATCTACGGCTATTTCAGTGATTGTATTTTTATCTTGAATGTTCCATGGAGTTGCTTCTAAGTTGATAGTTGTCCATGTACTACCTCCATTAATGGATCTTTTTAATCCGATACTTCTTAAAGATATTTCTGAACTACCAATTTTTTTAGCACCCGTAGCAGATAGTAATATTTCTGTACCAAAAGAATCTTCCATAATAGCTATATCTGAACAAGCACTGACCTCAAAGTGATCAGAATTAAGATTGGTCCATTTATCTCCATTATTCTTAGATATCCAAAGGCCTGGTATACCACCAGCAAATACCGTTTGGTTTGTTGTACCATTATATTTTGGGTGTAGCTTTACAAAATCTAATCGTCCAATACCTCTTTGATTATTACTATTATTTTGAGGAAAAGATGTTGGACCTAGTTCGTTCCAAGTTGCTGGAGAACTACAAAAGAAATTACTACTATTAATAGTGTTGTTCATTTGTTTACTGGTAGTGCTGAGCTTTCCATATTTTCCTATTCTAGGCAACCAGTAAGACTTCCATCTTTCAAACTGTTTTGATGTCTTTTTTTCGTCTTTTTGGGTTTCATTTCTATCAAGCTTTACAAGCTCTTCCATTTTTTCAACGATTTCATAGAAATAGGGCTCTTCAATTCTGTTTTCTTCTTTTTTAGAAATTTGACTGTATGAAAAATAAATACAACCAAATACTATACTAGTTAATATGAATTTTTTCATTTGTTTTATTTTTTGATGAATTTGATCATTTTTTTATCTGTGTTATCTTCAGAAGTAAGCATTAAATAATACATTCCTGAAGAAAGGCGAGAAATATTAATACTATTTGTATATGCTGTTTTTTCTTGAACAATGTTTCCTGATGTATCTGAAATTAAATAGCTAACAGTATTGATATCACCGTTTTTGATTTTGATGAAAATCTCATTTTCAGAAGGGTTTGGATATAGCGTAACACCGTTAAAAATAGAGTCATTGAAAAGAGCAGGTTTTTCAATCGTTGATACTGATTGCTTTTCTGATTCACCTCCTCTAATTTCGTTTACTATATTTTTTAACTCTTGAATATCTTCTTTCAGAGCACTTATTTCTTGGTCTCTAGTATTCACTTCTTCTTTAAAAGCATTCAATAATAAAGGAATTAGTCCAGTATAATTAACAGCGTAAAATCCTTCGCTATCTTTAGTTACTAATTCAGGAAAATATTCCATTACTTCTTGTGCAATAACACCATATTGTAAATTTTCAGATCTATTGGCTTCTTCAGTCCAGTTGTAGGTATAAGCATTTACTTTACTTAATTTCTCACGAACTCCTTCTAATTGTTTAATATTGGTTTTTAATCGTTTGTCTGAACTATGTGATATAGTACCTGCATGTGTAATATTTCCATTTTTATAAACCACTAAAGCATCTCTTCTGTTGTTAGCGTTGGTTCCTCTACCTACAACAAAAACTTTATCAGAAATTTTCCAACTAGTATCACTAGCAGCAGGAGTGTTTGCGTTAAATGTCCCCACAACTACTTCAGCAAAAGAATTCGCAATTAAATTATCACCAATGGTTGCGCTAGATCTTCCATTAGAAATATTTGTGCTACCAGCAGCAATAGAATTTATTCCATTTGTAATTGTATTAAGTCCCATAGCAACAGAATGATTGCCAACTGCTTTATTATTATATCCCATAGTTGTAGAAGAACTTCCAGAAGAAGTATTTGTATTTCCTAAAGCTACGCTATAATTTCCGTCACTAGTATTGCTTCCACCAGCAGCAAAAGAAGCCCAAGCATTTGCTTGATTAGCAATACCTATTGCAGCCGTACCTTCTTGTGTTGTAACATTATTACTACCAGCGGCTATTGAATATCGACCATCAGCTTTGTTATTACTTCCTAGAGCAATTGCAGCTAATTCTGAGGCTTGATTTAATCTTCCTCCAGCAACAGAAGACATTCCAGTAGCATTATTTTGTAATCCGAACGCAATAGAAGCTTCAGCGGTTGAAGTTGATCCTTTTCCTAAAGCTACCGAGGCGTTACCTGAAGAACTAACGGTTTCTCCCATAGCAATTGATGATTTTCCAGAAGATTTTACTGATGAACCGATAGCGACTGAATGCGTATCTAAAGCTTGAGAAGCTCTACCCATAGCTACAGATTCTAAACCAATAGCTTTACTAAAAGTTCCCATAGCAAAAGAACTACCACCTATAGCTTCAGTTTGTGTTCCTATGGCCATAGCGTGTCCTCCCTTAGCAATCGACTCTCTACCAAAAGCGGCAGATGCAACTCCTAAAGCCTGAGTATCTTGCCCCATAGCTACTGAGTAACTTCCTAAATTAGTGTAGTCCCATTCACTTCCTTGTACAAAACCAGCACGGAAAGCACCATTTTTAGCAAAATACATTTTGAGATCGTCATGTCCACCAGTTTGATTGTCTATTTGTGTAGCTCCTACAATGAAATTTCCACTTCCAGAAAAAGAGATATCATATCCCTTTTTATCAATATCAGTTGTTTTAATTAATGTTCCTCCTAACTGAATAGAATTACCGCTACTGGTAATGTTTAAACCATTTTTTACATTTGCATTAAAAGTAGTTCCAGATAAACTTAATCCTTGTCCCGCTGTATATGAGTTTCCTCCTGAATTAGAAGCAAGTAATGTTACAGAGTTTCCATTAGAAATAGAAAGTTGATTGGTGGTAGCATCAAAAGTTAATATTTGTTTGTCCTCATCAACCAAAGTAACACTATTACCGTTTGAAATTGATAAGTTCAATGTAGCGGGATCGAAACTAAGTGTTTGTTCATCTAAATCTACAGCACTACTTTGATTAGAAACTCTCAATGTTCCATTAGGTAATACCACGACATTTTTAGCAGTAGTAGTAGTTACATCGTTAGGTAAATCAGGAATAATGATATCTCCATTTCTAAGCACGGCTATAGCATCATCACGATTGGTGTTACTACTACCATTTCCAACTACAAATAAAGGATTGAATAGAGAGCTTGCTCCGTAAGAAGTATTAGTGTTGGCAGTTCCAACAACAAATTCATTACTAAAGTTAGCATTTGTGAATGTACCATTAGCAGAGGCATATGGAGCAGTAGCGTTAGTATTTAATCCACTAGTAAAGGCACCATCTGCTAAAGCTTTAGTTGAAATTCCAAAAGCTGTTGCACCAGTACCTTTAGCTTCAGAAGCTTGTCCTCCTGAAAAAGCACCTTGTCCTGTAGAATTAGCGAAGTTACCTGCGGCAAAAGCACCAATTCCATCAGCCTTAGCTCTACCTAAAGCAATACTATTGTATCCAATAGCTTCGGATAAACCAACTGCAAAAGCATTTTCACCATTGGTAGTACTTTGCCCAATTGCTCCACTATATTTACCAGAAGCTGTAGCATTTCCAACAGCAAATGCTCCAATGTCATTTGATGTTCCTCTACCTAAAGCAGCGCCATAGTCTTGTTTAACTGTTGCGTTACCAGCAGCGAAGCTATATCTGCCATCAGTAGTTGAGTTTCCTAAAGCACTACTATATAATCCCGTAGCAGAAGAAAGTCCCGCAGCTAATGCCCAATCACTGTTTGCTGAAGATTGTGATAGTGCAATTGAGTATGGTGCCAATGCATTAGCACTTGCCCCTAAGGCTATTGCTCTTAAACTATTTGAGTTTGCGCTATTACCGATAGAAATACTCTCTACTCCTGAAGCTACAGAAGAATGCCCAAAAGCAATTGCATAATTATTAGTTGCTCTAGCCAAATGTCCGAGTGCCATGGCATCATCAGATGAAGCCGTTGCACTAGCTCCATACGCTAGTGAATTTGCTCCGCTAGCCGTACTAAAAGCCCCGCCGGCAAAACTAGAAGTTCCAGAAGCTGTAGTGTTTACTCCAAAAGCTACCGACCATTTTCCTATATTATTGATATCCCAAAATCCTGCGTTGGCTTCACCAGCTCTAAAAGCTGCTAAATCCTTATGATATAAGAAACGTTTACTAGATATTATATTAGTAGCATTAATGGTAGTGCTTCCGAATACAAAGTTGTCATCTGCTAAATTTACAATCTGTGTATTTGGGTGCACAGTAGTGTTTGTTTTGGTAAATGTATTCTGTGCCATTAAAAATTGGCAGAACATTAATAGTGTTAATGTTAAGATTGGTTGTTTCATTTTTGTTTATTTTTTGAAAATGACAATGTCATTTCTATGCGTTATAAATTCCTACTCTTTCGCTTTTCGGTTTCCGCGATTACATCATTGTAATTTTTTTTCATTGTAAGGGTGATCAACCCTAAAGCAAATGCTTATTTACCTTAGAGAGACGTTTACTTAAAAAAGGTTACCTAGTGTGATTAGAAATTGTATTACTTTTTCTTTAGTAATAGTTTAAAGAGTATCTTTACCGTATGTATAATAAAAGAATAGAATTAGTTGAAGGAGATTATTATCTGAACGAACAAGGATATAAGGTTTTTACAGAACAATTCCATTTAAGAAGAGGATATTGTTGTAAAAGTGGTTGTAAACATTGTCCTTATGGTTATGATAAGAAGACAGATAGTTTTATATAATGTGACTTAATAACAATTAATGTATCCTAATTAAAAATAAATTTTAAAACATGATTAAAAAGATTTGTATTGCATTTATAGCTCTTCAATTTGTAGGTTGTGCAGAATTACAAAAAATAGCAAGTCAATTACCTCAAGGAGGTTTAACTCAAGATCAAATAGGAGCAGGGCTGCGTCAGGCTTTAGATAATGGAATTCAACATCAAGTATCTAAATTAACGGCTAAAGACGGTTTTTATAGAAATGAGTTAGTAAAGATTTTATTGCCTAAAGAATTACAAGCTGTAGATAAAGGTTTGCGTAAAATAGGATTAAGTAAATTGGCTGATGAAGGAGTAAAAGCTTTAAATAGAGCTGCTGAAGATGCAGTAAAGACAGCAACTCCAATTTTTGTGAGTGCAGTAAAAGATATCACCTTCAACGATGCAAAAAATATTTTATTAGGAAATGATAGAGCTGCTACTAGTTACCTAGAAGGAAAGACTACTACTGCTTTATATTCAAAGTTTAATCCAGTAATAAAAAAATCTTTTGGTAAGGTAGGTGCAGATCAAATTTGGGCAAATTTAATATCTAAATACAACTCAATTCCTTTTGTGACTAAGGTAAATCCGGACCTAACCGATTACGTGACAACAGAGGCTTTGGAAGGTGTATATACTATGATTGCGGTAGAGGAAAAAGGGATTCGAAATAAAATAGGCTTACGTAATACCGATTTATTAAGAAAGGTTTTTGCTTTACAAGATAATAAGTAGTTGTAAGTGTTTGAATTTCAAAAATTTATTACTATATTTAAGATGTAATTATATGAGTTATGTCACGCTTAAATCAATTGTCTAAATATAAAAAACATCTGCAAGAACGCTATTACATGTTACTTGAGCGTTCTAATGATTATAAGTATGAAGATGAGGTGAAGAGTGACATAGCTTTATATAAAGCTATGAAAGTTCTAGAAAAGTTAAATAGAGTAAACTACTTAGAGAATTCTTTGGTGTAATTTTTTGAAATACTCAAAAGATTTTAATAATCTACTTCCATACCAAGAAAATAATTCTCCATCTACAAAAACTGTTTTAGCATGATGTGTACATCTCCCAATTTCAAAAGCATGCTCTTCTTTGAATGGATAGGGTTCAGATGAAAGAAAAACTAAATCGGGATCTCCTTTTAATCTAATTTTTTTTAACTCAACTTCAGGGTACCGTTCTTTGTTTTTGTAAATATTGATAAACTTATTAAGTTCAAGAATATGATTGATAAAGGTATCATTAGCAGCTACAATCCATGGGTTTCTCCAAATAAAGTAGACTACTTTTTTAGGAGCTATATCTTTGATGAATAGTTTAAAATCATTGAGTTTAAAATCTAATTTTTCAATAATACTGTTAGCTCTAGTTCTACAAGAAAATAAAACACCATACTGTCGTATTAATTCTTTAGCGTCATTTAAAGTGTAGATATCCGAAACATGAACCGTAGCAATCTCTTCACATAACTCAACAATTTCTTTTGTGTTTTCTTCTTTATTACATAAAATAATATCAGGTTGCAAGGCCTTGATTTTTTCAATCTTTATGTTTTTAGTTCCACCAACTATGGTTTTAGTCTGTTTTAAATGATATGGATGAACGCAAAATTTAGTAATCCCAACAATGTTATCATCTAGTCCTAAATCATATAATAATTCTGTTTGACTTGGAACTAAAGAAATAATTCTTTTAGGAGAATGATCTAAAGAAATCTCTCTATCTAATTGGTCGGTAATTGTCATTACTTAAGTAAAGCTTCCATTTGAGTTTGTAATTCTTTGGCTTTTTCTGCTGCCGCATCTGCAAAATTTACATCATTTCCAGCATATATAATTCCTCTTGAAGAATTAATTAGTAAACCTATAGAGTCTGTCATACCATACTTACATACATCTTGGAGATTTCCTCCTTGAGCTCCAACTCCTGGAACTAATAAAAAGTTTTCAGGAATAATAGTTCTTATTTCCTTTAAATATTCCGCTTTTGTAGCTCCTACAACATACATTAAATTATGAGAGTTTTCCCATGTTTTAGAAGTTTTTAAAACTTCTTTGTATAACTCTATTTCATTTATTTTAAGCGTTTGAAAATCATAAGCTCCTTGATTAGAAGTCAACGCTAATACAATAGTATGTTTGTTTTCAAAAGCTAAAAATGGCTCTACAGAATCTTTTCCCATGTAAGGAGCAACAGTGACTGAATCGAAAGCTAAATCTTCAAAAAAAGCTTTAGCATACATCGTTGAGGTATTTCCTATATCTCCTCTTTTAGCATCTGCTATGGTAAATATTTCAGGATGATTTTTATTGATATAGTCGATAGTCTTTTCTAATGCTTTCCAACCTTTAATGCCATAGGCTTCGTAAAAAGCGGTATTAGGTTTATAGGCAACACATAAATGATGTGTAGCATCAATAATTGCTTTATTAAATGCAAAAATTGGATCTTCTTCGCTTAGTAAATGTTTTGGAATCTTAGTAAGATCTACATCTAAACCAATACATAAAAAAGATTTTTTTCGTTTAATTTCCGCTACTAATTCTTGTGTTGTCATCTATAGTTATTAAAAAGTTAGGCAAAAGTAATTATTTTATACTATTTACAAGGTTTATTTATGCTACCAAAATAGAAGTAAAATAAGGAGTTAAGTAAAGGTACGTAAGTATAACAAAGTAGATCTAAAATAGTTTTTTGAATATTAGTTATAAAGTTTTCTGCTATCTTTGTTTGAGTATGTTTCAATATATAATTACTAAACTTCTTTATGGTTTTTTAACACTCTTTGGAGTGGTTACTGTTGTTTTTTTGTTGTTCAATGTTTTGCCAGGTGATCCTGCTAGAATGTTAATGGGGCAACGAGAGGATAGCGAACAGTTAGAGATTATCCGAAAGAAATATGGGTTTGATCAGTCTATAGGAACTCAGTACTTATATTACATTAATGACTTATCTCCAGTTTCCTTTCATAGTGGAGATGAAACAAGTTATACTTCATTAGCTAGTAATAAATATAATTATGCCAAATTGTTTACTATTGCAAATACTACTATAGTTCTTAAATTTCCTTATTTAAGAGAATCTTTTCAAAAAAACGGAAAAAGTGTATGGAGCGTGATTCAAGAAACATTGCCCAATACTGTTGTATTGGCATTATTTTCTATAACTATTGCAATTCTTTTTGGAGTGGTTTTAGGAATTCTATCAGCACTCTACAAGAATACTTTTTTTGATAGAATCATAGCTGTCATTAGTACTTTAGGAATGAGTTTACCCTCATTTTTTTCGGCAATACTATTTGCGTGGTTCTTCGGTTTTGTGCTACATGATTTTACAGGGCTAGAAATGACAGGAAGTTTATATGAAGTTGATGATTTTGGAGAAGGAATATACATACAGTGGAAAAATCTAATATTACCTGCGATTGTTTTAGGTATTCGTCCATTGGCAGTAGTAGTACAATTAATGCGAAATTCATTGTTAGAAACGTTGAACCAAGATTATATTCGAACAGCAAAAGCTAAAGGTTTATCGTATTTTAAAGTGATTAAAAATCATGCATTGAAAAATTCTTTAAATCCAGTAATAACTGCAATTTCAGGTTGGTTTGCTTCTATGTTAGCTGGAGCAGTTTTTATCGAGTATATTTTTAATTGGAATGGTTTAGGAAAGGAAATTGTAAATGCGTTAGATACGTTAGATTTGCCTATAATTATGGGAAGTGTATTAATAATATCTAGTCTGTTTATTATGATTAATATTTTAGTAGATATTATGTATGTTTGGTTAGATCCTAGAGTAAAATTGAATTAAAATGAAGTATTTATTTTTTGTAAGTTTTGTAGCTGTTTTATTTGCTAATTGTGCTTCTCCAAAACTATTTTCTGAAAAAGCATTAAACGAAAAGTTGGTAACTTTAGAAAGAGACTCGATATCTCTAAGTGGAATTTTAGAAAAAAATAAAGGAAAAAAAGTCTTCGCACAAGTATTTGCTAGCTATTGTCCAGTTAGTCAAGATAGTTTTGATGATGTTTTACAATTTCAAAAAGAAAACCCAGATCATGAATTTGTTTTCCTTTCAGTAGATCATACCTATCACGATTGGAAAAATGGATTAAAATATGTAAAACCTAAAGGACAGTTTTATTATATCCCCAAAAAAGGAGATGGAGATTTAGGGCAATTTTTAAAGTTAAAAAGCATACCCAGATTTTTAAAAATAGATGAACAGGGAAATATTGAAGTGTTTAAAGCTTCAAAAGTTTCAGATAAACTAAAGTAAATGAAATATTCCTTTTTAATTCTATTTATCTTTTTGTTAGGCTGTAAAACAAGAATAGAAACGCAATTTTCTGAAAAAGCATTACAAGAACAATTTATTTCATTAGATAATAAATCTCTTTCTTTTAAAGAGGTAATTACTCAATATAAAGGAAAAAAAGTATTGATAGATGTATGGGCTTCTTGGTGTGGAGATTGTATCAAAGGAATGCCGAAGATTGTAAAGTTGCAAAAAGAGCATCCCGAGGTTGTTTTTCTTTTTTTATCTATTGATAACTCTTTAGAAGAATTAAAAGACGGAATACAAAAGTACAATGTTCAAGGGGAACATTTTTTACTACCTTCTGGTTGGGATGGAGATTTTGGTAATTTTTTAGATTTATCATGGATACCTCGATATCTTGTTATAGATGAAAATCAAAAAATAGAAGTATTTAATGCTGTGAAAGTAGATGATAAAAGAATAGTAAAGGCTTTAGAATAAAATATTACGATTTCGTAAAAAAATGAAGATTTAATTTAAAAACTTAATCATTAAAAAAGTAGTTTTGTATGGATTGTTATAGTTTTTAATAACTATTTAGTAATCAGCTTTCAAATACAAATAAATTATAATACGAAATCATGAGAAAAAAAGTAGTAGCAGGTAACTGGAAAATGAACAATACCCTAGTAGAAACAAAACAATTAATTAAAGGATTAAAAAAAGGGTTAAAAGGAATTAAGTTAAAAGATACTCGAGTTATTATTGCTCCTACATATGTAAACTTACATCAAGCAGTTAAAAAAACAGAAAAAAGTAAGATTGAAGTGGCAGCTCAAAATGTACATCAAGCCAAAAATGGTGCATTTACAGGTGAAATTTCAATAGATATGTTATCTGATATAGGTGTTAATGTTGTAATTCTTGGACATTCAGAAAGAAGAGCTTACTTTAATGAGACAGATAGTGCTTTAGCTGAAAAAGTAAATACAGCTATAGGTAAAGGATTTGATGTAATCTTTTGTTTTGGAGAACAGTTAGAAGACCGTCAAGCAAATAATCATTTTAAAGTAGTTGAAGAACAATTGAAAAATGCGTTATTTGCACTAAGATCTGAAGCTTTCAAAAATATCATTTTAGCATATGAACCAGTTTGGGCAATCGGAACTGGCCAAACAGCAACAGCAGAAGAAGCTCAAGAAATGCACGAGTTTATTAGAGGTCTATTAGCTAAAGAATATAGTAAAGATATGGCTGAAGGAGTTTCTATCTTATACGGAGGAAGTGTAAAACCAAAAAATGCAGAAGAAATTTTTTCAAAACCAGATGTTGATGGTGGTTTAATTGGAGGAGCCTCATTAAAAGCTGAAGATTTTTCTGCTATAGTAAAATCAATTTAATTGGATAGTATATATATAGAATACTCATTTTCTGTTACACCTAAAGAACCTGCTACTGAAATATTAATAGCAGAACTTGGTAGTGTTGGCTTTGAAAGTTTTGTAGAAAATGAAACCGGAGTGTTGGCTTATATTCAAAAGAAAGATTGGAGAAAAGATATTATAGATGATCTTTTTATTTTAAACTCGACAGAATTTCAAATTGCATATACGCAACATGAGGTAACACAAACGAACTGGAATGAAGAATGGGAAAAAAACTTTGAGCCTATTCAAGTTGATGAAATAGTAAGTATTCGAGCTCCTTTTCATGAAAATCCTAACTTGTCTTATGATATCGTTATAGAACCTAAAATGAGTTTTGGTACTGGGCATCATGAAACTACACACATGATGATTCAGCATTTGATAAGTTTAGATTTAGAAGGTAAAAAAGTTTTAGATATGGGATGCGGAACAGGAGTTTTAGCAATTTTTGCTGAAATGAAAGGAGCAAATCCCATAGATGCTATAGATATAGATAACTGGTGTTATATTAATTCTATAGAAAATGTAGAGCGAAATTCATGTCATAATATAACTGTTTTTGAAGGAGATGCTGAACTTTTGTCAGGAAGAACATATGACGTTATTATTGCAAATATCAACAGAAATATTCTTTTAAAAGACATGGAAACGTATATAAATTGCTTAAATGAAAAAGGAATATTACTTTTAAGTGGTTTTTATAAAGAAGACATACCCATAATAAATGAAGAGACAAGTAAGTATGGTATAAAATTAGATCATACAATTGAAAGAAATAATTGGGTGTCACTTAAATATGTAAAATAGATGAAGATGAGTACTATAGAGAAAATTCAAGAAGAGTTAGATGTATTGGTTGAAGAAACCAGTAAGCATGAGATTATTCTATATAATGATGATGTTAATACTTTCGATTTTGTGATCGATAGTCTGGTTAGCGTATGTGATCACACACTGGAACAAGCTGAACAATGTACTATTTTGGTACATTACAAAGGTAAATGTGCTGTGAAAACAGGAGAGTATAGAGATTTAGAGCCTAGATGTAGTAAACTTCTAGAATTAGGTTTATCTGCTGAAATAGTATAATGAACATGGAAAATGTTTTTAGGTATTATGAATTCTCAGATTTTTTTCAAGATGAATCTAATACGTTTAACGGAAATACAATTGCATTCACAGAGTTAAATGAACAACATTTTTTAATTTTTGAAAAAGAAGAAGAAAAATATCATTTATATGTTTCCAAGTTTTCTTCCAAAGAAAGTATAGGGAAAGAACCCCCGAAAATACTAGAATTACTGGTAAAACACTACGATAAATCGCTGCCAGAACATCGAATAATACTAAGAAAATATTTATACTAAAATAAAAACTCAAAAATTTTTTTTGAGTTTTTTTGTTTTTTGGTGACTTATTAAAAAATACTGTGTCTTATTAAATGTAGACAACAAAATAATAGTTGTTAATACAAAAAGTTCATTGTAATAATTATCACGATAAGACACAATTAAATTGTTTTCTGAAAAAAGATCATCTTAATTCAGAAATACACAATAATAAAAAAAGAATATAGTTAATAGTAGTTTTAAAAATAGTAGTAGTTAGTTTTTATACTAAGTTTGGTTAGACAAGGAGGCTTCAATACTATTTGAAGTCTCTTTTTTTTAAAACAATGTGACTTATTAAAAAATAGCGTGTCTTAATAGTGTAATAAGTAAGAATATAACTTTAATAAGTTCATTAAAAAGAAATATATCAGGATAATCCCCATTATCATTATATATACATATAATCCCTAAAATGTTTGAATCATAAATAGTGGAACATAGCACTGTAAAAAGTGTAAAAAAATTAGTTTTAAATAGTAGTAGTTAGTTTTTATACTAAGTTTGGTTAGACAATGAAGTCTTGAGTACAATACTCAAGGCTTCTCTTTTTGTATAATCTTTTTCATTTGAACTAAATGTTTTTAATAAGGCAGTATAGAAACTAGAGCTTTGGAAATACAATAATTATAAATATTTTTTTGTTTTTAGTGACTTATTAAGAAATATAGTGTCTAAAAAAGTGTAGAGGAGTAATGAAGTTGATAGTTCTTTAAAATAGTAGAAGCTACAAAAACTGTATGTTTATTGTAGTTCAAAAGTTTGAGATTTAGTAGTAGTTTTATAATAAGTTTGGTTTAATATGAGAAATCTCGGGTTTATACTTGAGATTTCTTTTTTTAGAACTTAATGTGACTTATTAAAAATAAATGTGTCAAAATAGTGTAGTGATACAGTAAAAAAGAAAGTAAAGAAATCATAAAATATTATACTAGAATAATCCCATAATTAGTATGCGTAGTTGTACAAAAGCTTCTTTAAAAGCGGTGTACTTTGAAAAGAAGCTTTTTTAAAAAATAATAGTAGTTAGTTTTTATAATAAGTTTGGTTAGCTAGCCTTATATCAAGTTTGATGTAAGGCTTTTTTTATTTCTACTTCCAAAACTTCAAATGTTTTACTCTAAGTTTTTAACACTAAATTTAATATGAAAAAAAGAGTTTTTCTTATGGAAAACATAGATAGCATCTACTTATTTCAGTTTTTTGGTTTACGATTAGACTATTTTTTGAGTTGTTAATGGATTTGTAAAATTTGTTAATTTATTGATTTTTATTTATCAAAAAGATGATTTCAGTTTACTTTTATCATTAATTAACCATTAGTAATTAATAAATATCAAAAAAATGAGAAAATTATTAACTCCCGTAATCGGTCTGATTACATTAATGTGTGTTACATCATGTAATCAAAATGAAGAAGCAGAATTAACCAATGAAACAGATGCTATTACTGTTGAACAAGAGCTTCAAAATCAAAAACGAAATTGCGCTACAGATAAAGCGTTAGAAGATGCCTTATTGAAAGATCCTTCATTAAAGCAAAGAATGGATTTAATAGAGCAGGAAACCCGAAAGTTTATTGAAAAACAATCTTCATTGCCATTGGCACAAAGAGAGCAAGTTTTTACGATTCCAGTAGTAGTACATATTTTACACAGAAATAATGCTGAAAATCTTTCTAATAATTTGATAAACTCTCAAATACAGGTATTAAATAGAGATTTTAATGCGAATAATGTTGAGTTACGTAATAATAGAGAGAGAGTACCAAGAGTTTTTAGAAATAGAGTGGCAAACATAGGTGTGCGTTTTGTGTTAGATAGAGTGATCAGAGTGAGAACGAATAGAGTTTTCAATTCTAACCCGGATGGTTCTTTGAACCAAAATATGAAATTTAGAAATAGAGGAGGTTCTAATCCAATTAATACCAGAGAGTTTTTAAACATATGGGTATGTCAAACAGATGCTTTAGGTTTTGCATCTTTCCCAGGTCAAAATAGAAGAATTGATGGAGTTGTAGTAGATACAGAAGCTTTTGGAGTAACTAGAAATGGAGCATATGGATTAGGAAGAACTACTACACATGAAGTTGGTCATTACTTTAATCTAAGACATGTTTGGGGTAATAGAGGTGGATGTGGAGATGATGATTTAGTAGGAGATACGCCAAATACTAATGGCCCTAACTATGGATGTCCTGCATTTCCGACAAGAAATTGTGGCTCTGCTGATATGACAATGAACTATATGGACTATACAGATGACGCTTGTATGTTTATGTTTACCAATGGACAAAGAACTAGAATGCGTGCAGTATTTAATGGATTTAGAAGTCAATTACCAATGTAATACTAAAATCTATTAAAATTGTAATAGGAGAGAAGTTACCTTTAAGGTAACTTCTTTTTTTTGAATAAATACATTAAGTATTTAGTTTGATTTTTAGAATAAAGCTTTTTGAAAAACATGAGCATTATAACGTTTAACTTGAATGTTTATTTTGTATTACTAAATGTTTAATTTAATGTTGTTTTGTTAAAACATAAACTTTAAAATTAATTTTGTTTGGAATTAAATTTATGTTAAAAACATAAAAAATTTATTATACTTTCGTTAAAATTTAATTATAAACCATTAAAAATTCAATTAAAAAATGAAAAAAATGAAATTCTCCCAAATTTCACTTTTTTTGGTTGGAGCAATGTTTGTTGCGTGCCAATCTGAGAAAAATGAAGAGTTGGATGTTGCTGCAGACAGCAATGTGTCAACTGAGATCATTGAAAAACTAGCTAATTTTGACATGAACACTAATTATGTTGAAAAAACAGCTTTAGTATTACCTGACGGAAGTACAACTCCCGCGTACAAAGTAGAGGGTGATATTTACATGACTGAAGAGAAGATAAAGGAATTACCAAACCTTGAAGGTCTTACAGGTAGAAATTATTACACGAACAACTTAGTATCTCAAAATACAGTAATTGATATTATTGGATTTACTGGTGGTGGAGGTTTTGGTCTTTCAAGCAAGGCACAGACTGCATTACAATGGGCGGTTAACAACTACAACAGATTAAATTTATCAATTCGATTTAATTTAACTTTTGGTACAAATTATCAACCAAGAGATATGGTAGTGTACAACAATCCTAACGAGAGTGGTTCAGGTGGTTCTGCTGGTTTCCCATCTGGAGGAGCTCCTTTTAAATTTGTTCAAATTTTCGGTTTAGAAGGTTTTTCTACAAATGTAAATGAGCATGTAATTACTCATGAAATTGGTCACTCAGTAGGTTTCCGTCATACGGATTATTTCTCAAGACAAAGCTGTGGTCAAAATGTAAATGAAGGTGTTGGAAGCATTGGGGCTAATCCAATACCAGGTACTCCTGCAGGTTATGATCCTACATCAGTAATGATTGCTTGTTTTAGTTCAAGTGATGATGGTGAGTTTGGTCCTAATGATATTACAGCATTAAGATTCTTATACTAATCAATAATAGAGATGTATAGTATAAATAAAATCCCGAGTTAAAACTCGGGATTTTTTAGTAAAATACTTTTTGAGAGTAGTCTAACACTCTCAATAATTTATCCATTAACTTAATGTTTATTTGAGGATAATTGATTTCATTATACTCATTTTTTAAAGTTAAGTTAATGTTTTGCGGTTCTACAGGTGTTTCTTCATCTTTAAAGCTAAGGAAGTACTTTCCATCTCTAGAAACTAACTCAGCTACTTCAGAAGCCAATTCGTTTTTATCTTCATCTACAAGTTCGATTTTAATAAATTGAATTTTTCCTACCTCGTACAAATCAACATTAGCTTTGTATTCTGTTTCAGTTCTCTCAACAAAAGAATAAAACAAAGATCCTTCTCTGTTTTGACTAAACATTTGAAACGAAACAAATACTAAAAAAATAAATAAAGTAATTTTTCTCATGTTATTTCTAAATGATTATTTAATGCAAATGTATATAAAGATATAATTATAGCCTTATATACGTACGAAATTATACTAAATTCATGCCAAAGTAGTTTGGATAGACAAATAAAAAAGCCTCACAAAAATGTGAGGCTTCATTATATAAAAATAAGGGGTTATATAAGTTTCTTCTTATTGAACCGCTTTTAATGCATCTATATTTCCATATCCAAAATCAGAATTTCTACTTGGATAGAATTCACCAGCTCTTTTTAACTTGTCTAACACTTGCGCTCTGTTCCAAGTAGGGTTTTTAGCCCATACTAAAGCTGCAATTCCTGCTGTAGTTGCTGTAGCAACTGAAGAACCACCAATATATCTAGCTTTACCATCTAAAGAACTTAACACTGGTACATTTCTTCCTGAGTTACGTTCCATTTCAATAGTAAAGTCAATCTTAGATCCAGAATGACAATTGCTACATCTAGTATATCTTCCTTCTTTTATTCCTGTAACGGCTACAGTCTCATTCATATTTGCAGGGAAAATAACACCAAACCAATTCGTGAAAGAAGTAGAAGTACCGCCCGCAGCAAAAATTAATTTACCTCTGTTATAAGCATATTTAACGGCATCTCTTACTCTAGAAATTCCAAAAGGAGAACCAATAGACATAGAAATGATTTTAATATCACTTCTGTTACCTAAGGCAGTAAGTGCTTCAGCAACACCTCTCTTTTCATGATAATCATCTATTAAAACATTTTCTACAGCACGATAAGTAACTAAATTAGCGTTATATGCCACACCAACTGGTAAGTTATCATTATTTCTTGGTGCTGTAGCAACAGCAGACATATTTGTACCATGTCCACATTTATCATTAGGTCCATCATAGTTATTAGACCAAGGCCATATAGAGTCTATAAATGTTCCAAATTTTTGAACTGTTCTTCCAGATGACTGTCCATCATTAAAGAATTGATTCATCCAACGTTGTTGTTGAGATAACCCAGAATCTACAATAGCTACAGTAACTCCTCTACCTGTACTGTAATTCCATGCAGCAGGGATATTATGAATATCAAAATTCCATGGTACTCGAGCTCCAGGAGAAACTGTTCTAAAGTCAGCAGAATTTAGGTTTGTAGAAGTGAAACCACAACCTTTGCTAGATTTAAATTGAAGATCATCATTATCTTCTTCCATACTATAAGTAGCAGGCTCTATGTAACGAACTCTACTATCGCTTAATAAAGTCTCTATAGTAGCTTTATTTTCAACTTTGATGTCAATTACATTTAAATTTTCATCAATATATAAGTCATCAGTAGCCTTAGATTTAGTGTTTTTATTTACTTCTAATTCTCTAACTAGTTTAATGATATTATCTCTAATACCTTCAGAACTTTTGCTTCTAGCATATTCATCTTTAGAAGCTCCATATCCAATGGTAAGTGTATTATCACTATATTTTAAAGCACTCCATATAGTATGTGTATCGGTATCTGACCAATAAAAATCGCCAGTAGACTCGATAGAATTTTGAATAATTACGTTGATTTCTTTTTTGGTTAAAATGTCAGTTTGTAAATCTGTTGATTGGTTGTCGATTGGTTCTTCGTTTTTAGAGCACGAAACAACCACCATAGCAAAAGCTATGCATACGAAAAGTTTGTTCATTATTGAAGGGTATTTTAGTTTGTTGTAGCGAATATATTAAAAAATAGATAAAAATTTAAATATATATTTAAAAATAACATTGAATTAATGTGTAAAATGCAATTTCAAACGATTTCGCGATTGTTTTTAAGGAGGTGAAACTGTTTTTTATGTATAAAAGCTGTTTTTAATGTTATTTTAATAAAAAAAACACACCTGAATATTCAAATGTGTTTTTTTATTGTGCTATTTTTATTAAAAATTAATCTTTAGTTTTTACTCTAGTAGGAGTATCTATTGCGTTTATTATACTTTTTGTTCCTAATGCAATAGCTTTAATTGTTTCAGTAATATTAGAAATATTTAGTGTTTGAGCTTCATCAGATACTTTATGATAATGTTTGTCTTTATCTATTGGTCCAGTTGAAAATGTATGAGCAGGAACACCAAGTTTAGCCAAAGAGGCGTTATCAGATCTATAAAATAGATTGAATTTCGGATAAGGATCAGGGTAAAGTTTATAATTACTATTTTCTAAATTCTTTTGAATGATTTTTCCAAAGTTAGATCGATCGAATCCTGTTAACCAAGCAGTTTTTGGTCCATAGGATGAAGTTTTTCCAATCATTTCTATATTAATACCAGCAATATATTTTTCAGGATTAATATGTTTTCCAAAATAAGTAGATCCTATTAAGCCTAACTCTTCAGCAGTAAATGCGATAAAAACCAATGTTCTTTCATTACCAACTTTTTTGTAGTATTCAGCTAAAGAGAGTACAGCAGAAACACCTGAAGCATCATCATCAGCCCCATTATAAATAATATCGCCAGTTCCTTGTTTTTTCATTCCTAAATGATCATAATGAGCGGAAATTATAATGTACTCGTCTTTTTTACTTTTACCTTCTATAACCCCAATTACATTGAACATTTTCATGTTTTGAGCTTCAAAATTTTGTCGATATGATGATAACGTATCGTAGTGAGTTAGGCCAATACGTTTAAATTCTTTTTCGATGTATTGTGCAGCTTTTTCAATCCCCTCTGTACCTGTAGCCCTTCCTTGCATTTCGTCTGAAGCTAGCGTATACAAATGTTTTTTTACTGTAAGTGAATCTATAAGTATTGCTGTTAAATCGTTATTTTTTTCAATACTGTTTTTAGAACTATTGTTCTGACTTCTTGCTTTACAGTTAAATAACAAAAATGCTATCGTAAGGATTTTTGAGTAATGTAATATGCTTTTCATGTATAAGTTAAATTTTGGATTAAAGATAGCTAATATTATTCCTTAAATTTGTGCAAAAATTAAACGATGGATTTAAATTTAATACCGAATATAAAACACACCGACAGCAATAATTTCTTTTTGTTAGCAGGACCTTGTGCCATTGAAGGTGAAGAAATGGCATTGCAAATTGCTGAAAAAGTGATAAAAATTACTGACGAATTGAAAATTCCATATGTTTTTAAAGGTAGTTTTAAAAAGGCTAATAGAAGTAGAATAGATAGTTTTACAGGTATCGGAAATGAAAAAGCATTGAAAATATTAAGAAAAGTCTCAGAAACATTTAATGTACCTACGATTACTGACATTCATGAGATTGTTGATGCTGAAATGGCGACTGAATATGTAGATGTTTTACAAATTCCAGCATTTTTAGTCCGTCAGACTGATTTAGTAGTAGCTGCTGCTAAAACAGGTAAAGTGGTAAACTTAAAGAAAGGACAATTTATGAGTCCAGAAGCTATGGGACATGCTGTAAAAAAAGTAAAAGATTCAGGAAGCGAAAAAGTTTGGATAACAGAGCGTGGTACTACATTTGGATATCAGGATTTATTAGTAGATTTTAGAGGAATTCCTACCATGAAAAAGTTCGCACCAACTATTTTAGATGTAACACATTCTTTACAACAACCTAATCAAAACTCAGGTGTAACAGGAGGGAGACCAGATATGATAGAAACTATAGCTAGGGCAGGAGTGGTAAATAATGTAGATGGATTATTTATAGAAACACATTTTGACCCTTCAAAAGCAAAGTCAGATGGGGCTAATATGTTGCATTTAGATCATTTAGAGAAACTATTAACTAATTTAGTAAAAATTAGAAAAGTAGTAAATTCACTATAATGAATTTTAAAATACAGGCTAATAAACCATTATCATTACTTGTTAATGATAATGGTTTATTTTTTTGGAAAGATGTAGTAAACCATGTTAAGAAATTACCTTATGGTAGAAATAGTAATAGATATGATTTAGGATTAGTTATTCAGGAGGAGAAAGGAAGTTGTAGTTCTAAACACGCATTTTTAGCAGAAATTGCTAAAGAAAATTCAATTACTTCTATTGAGTTAATTTTGGGAATCTATAAGATGAATTCAGATAATACAGCAATAGGAGATACTTTAATTAATGCTGGTGTTGCATATATTCCTGAAGCTCATTGTTATCTTAAAATCAATGGAACACGATTGGATATAACTTCAGAAAATACAGCATTTGATACTATTAAAAAAGACATACTCTTAGAGAAAGTAATAGTACCTAATCAAGTCTCAGAATTTAAAGTTATTTTTCATAAACAATTTATAAAAGATTGGATAAAGAAAGAAAAAAGTAATATGTCATTTGCTGATATTTGGACTTTACGAGAGAAGTGTATCACATATTTATCTCAAAACTGATTATTTAAATCGAACAAAAACGGGGTTCGGAAAATGATAGCTTGGAGTATAAATAGGTTCATTTTTATGAAAACCATACCAAGGTGAAATATCTGTTTCTTCAAAATTTTTGAGTAAGCAAACATTTTGTGCTGGCGTGTTACCTTGTGCAAGTAAGAATAATTTATTTCCTTTTTTATTTACTATTTCATCTACTATGATTTCTATATGTCCAGGAAAACCAGGTTGTACTAGCATATCTCCAATTTTTAAATCTTTAATTTTTACTTTAGATAATTCAGCATGTAAAGAAGCTGTGCCTGCATACATATAGATTAAATTTAAGTATTTATAAAAATTTTCTTTGCTATGATTAGAAGTTGCCGTTTTATGAAAACTTACTTTATTGCCTTTTATTTTGGGTCTAAAACCCGCAGCATATTTTTTCCAAGAGCAATAGTGACCTGACGTAAATTTAAAACCAATTTCATTTTTTCGATTCTGATTCCAAAGATATTCAGCACGAATCCGCATTAAAGCATCTGCACATTGTTGCAATCCATTTTTAGGTACAGGAACCTCTAAAATTGCATCGTGCCAATGTTGTGCAAAATACTGCGAACCATCATAATTAATAATAGGGCTTCCATAAGTTTTTAATTTATAATTTCTTAAATATTCTTGAAAAGAATTTTCAGCATAAGTTACTCTTGTATATCCTTTTGGAAGTTTAACTCTTGTTTTAATCGTCAGTCCTTTTTTTTCAATATAATCAGAAGGAGAGATGGTATTAGATACTAAACCTTTTACATGGTTGGCCATATGTTTTCCTTTTGAATTTGTGAAAATTACAGTAATGAGAACAGCTAAACAGATGATTATTAAGATAAGTTTTTTCATAGCTCTTGAATTAAATCATAAATTTGTTTGAAACAGTTACTAAGTTAATGATTAAAATGAATACATATAAAAGTATTTTTCTATTTACATTTTTAAGTTTTTTTATAGGAAAAATTAATGGACAAGATAAAGCTGAATTATTAAATTATCCTAAAGAATGGCGTTTTGAAAAAATAAATTTTCCATTAGATTTCGCTAAAGACATAACTTGGGAAGGGTTTGAAGAATTACGTTTTTCTCCAGGCATGTTTGATGTTAAAAGTGCTACCTATTTTACATATTATTTTGCAATTCAAATACAGAATAAAGTTGAAATTTCAGAAAAAGAAATTAAAGACATGTTGGAAAAGTATTATAGAGGTTTATGCAAAGCGGTAAATGCAAAAGATAAGTTTACGATTAATTATAATGATATAACAGCAACAATAAAAAAAACAGATAGTTGCTCCTTAACTGCTGACATTGTTTTTTTTGATAGTTTTACTAATGGGAAAAAGTTGAATCTAGCTATGATGATGGAAATACAGAAGAATAATGAATCTTTATTGTTGATAACATCAGTAACTCCCAAACAGAATATAAAGGAGTTAGAAACATTGCATAAGAATAATATTAAGAACAATTTACTGAAACGCTAAGGCATGGTTCTTGCTAATCTGAAAAGTATGAAATTACTGATTATCTTTTTTATGGCAGTAGGGGTAGCTACTGCGCAAGATTTTTCTTCTATTAAAGAAAAAACAGACCAATATGCAGGTTTAATGACTGTGGAAAAATTGACGAAAACTATTGCTAAAGATTTTTCAACTAATGAAGATAAAGTAAAAGCCCTGTTTTGTTGGTTGGCTAAAAATATTCGTTACGATTTAGAAGAATTTTATAACCCTAATAGACAAACTCGAACAACATTTCGTTATAGAACTCCTGAAGAAAAAGAGGAAAAATTAAAAGCTATTAATGACAATATTATAAGAAATACATTAAGATCGAGAAAAGCGGTTTGTGAAGGATATGCCAGAACTTTTGCAGAAGTTTGTACTAGTTTGGGTATAGAAAATGAAATTATATCAGGTTATGTTAGAACTTCCTCTCATGTAATAGGGAAACCTTTAGCTGAACCTAATCATGCATGGAATGCAGTAAAACTTAACAATGATTGGGTTTTTATCGATGCTACTTGGGGAGCAGGAGCTGAGAATAATGGCCGTTGGTACAGAAAATTCAATCCTTATTATTATAATATTCCGAAAGAAAAACACTTCAAAACCCATCTACCTGAAAAGAGCATATGGAAGTTAAGAATAGGAAGAATGGAAAAAGAAGAGTTTTACAGACAACCTATCTTTAGTAATGATTTTTTAAACTCAAACGTTGATTTACTTTCTCCAAACTCTGGAGTTTTAACTAAAAATAAAGAAGGAACAGTTGAAATTTTGCTTACAAAAGCCTCAGGTAAAGAGATTTTTCTTGGTTTTTTAGGAAGTAGTACAGCCTATAAGCCTATGGTAAGTCAACAAGATAAAAATACTGTGGTTTCTTTTATTCCTCCACAGCAAGCTACATCATGTTTTCTATTGATAGATAGAAAAGTGGCCATACAGTTTTTGATTCAATAAGTATAATAACTAAACTTACATAAGCTATGAAAAATGTAATAATTGTATTCACATGTATATTGTGTCAACTTTCTTACACACAAAGTGAACGTCAAATTGAAGAAAAAGTAAGAAACTATTCTAGTGTAAATTCTGTACAAGAATTATATGAAACAATAGACGAAAATTTCAATGGAGATGTAGAAAAACTTAAAGCAATGTATACTTGGTTTACATTACACATTACTTACGAATATACTACTCAATCTACACTAAGTACTCCAGAATCAATCATATATTTCAGCGAAGAAGATTTAGCTAGAAAAGTTAAAAAAAGAAATAGAGAGCTTGTTGAAAAAACAATTCAACGTAAAAGAGGTATTTGTGAAAACATAGCATTAAGCATACAAGAAATGTGTGAACTTTTTGGTTTTGAGCACGAATTAATCGAGGGGCATGTTAAAGATGATACAGAGGATATTGGTGTAATTCCTAAGTTTAAAAACCATGTATGGAATGCTGTAAAAATTCAAAATGAATGGATTGTACTCGATGCTACATTCGGTATAGATTATGATCAAAAATTATTCAGACCTACATGTAATTATACCTACTTTGATATTTCAACAGAAAAATTAAGGTTAAGTCATTATCCTAATAGTCAAAAATGGAGAGATATTATGGAGATACCTTCAATTATTGATTTTAGCAAAAAACCAATGTTTTGGAATGTTTTTTTGAATAGTGATGCAAAACTAGTTTCACCAATTCAAGGCGAATTGAAGCACAAAAACAAAATCTTTTTAACGTTTAAAGACTTGGATGAAAGTACCAAAATTACCTACAAATTTGAAGGAGAGGGTAAAACTAAAAAACCAAAGATTAATAGAATCAACACTTTTACTAATGTGTATATAAATAAGGTAAAGGAAGGTGTGTTGACAGTATATTTTAATAACGAGTCTGCCTTGGCTTTTAAAATAGATAAGTAGCTAACTTATTTCTTCCAGAATCCTTTTTCCTTATTTTCATTAGCATAAGTAAGGATGTAAATTAGAATTTCAGCATCAATGTCTTCAATAGAAGTATAACGTAGTGATCTTACTTGTTTTCTTCCTTCAGCAATTAAATGTTCTTGATGTTTTTCAAATTCACAATTTCCATAAAAACCAACATCTACATAACCTTTCTTTTTTGAAGGATTGAGATAACAAAAAGGATTTCCATCCAAACAATAAAAAGGAATTTTCCATTTAAATTGTAAATCAACGTTAGGAAAGTTTTGTTCAATCAATACCTGTAAGTGCAATAGTATTGATTTAAAAGGTTCTTCTTGATTTAGTATGTAGGCTTCAGCAGGTCTCATGAATTTAAAAGTAAAATTTTATTTGGAAATATGTTAGTTTTATTTTTAACTTTGTACTTCAAAGTACTTTACTATGAGTTCAGAAGATTATTTAAAAGACATATCAGAAATAAAGAATTTAATGAGTAAATCTTCTAGGTTTATTTCATTAAGTGGGTTGTCTGGAGTTTTAGCGGGAACCTATGCTATACTTGGAGCAGTATATGCATATTGGTTAGTAAACAAAAGTGAAAGAGGATATTTAATTTTAGATGGTCAGATTTTTAGATTAGTCTTGTTAGATATGTTGATCGTTTTAGTATTAAGCATCTCAACAGCGGTTTATTTAACAACGTTAAAAGCGAAGAAGAATGGAGAGAAAATCTGGGATGCCACTACCAAAAGATTATTAACTAGTTTTTTAATTCCATTAGTAGCTGGAGGGATTTATACTTTAATCATTTTAAAACAACAACGTTATGGGCAAACAGGAGCTTTAATGTTATTGTTTTATGGTTTAGCTCTTGTAAATGCTTCAAAATATACATTAGGTTACGTAAAGTATTTAGGAATTACAGAAATCATTTTGGGTTTACTTTGTGCTGTTTATCCGGGGTATGGATTTTGGTTTTGGGTAATAGGATTTGGAGTAATGCATATCGTTTACGGGATTTTAATGTATTTTAAATACGAAAAGCAATAGCTAAAAAGTCAGATTTGAAAAACTTACTTAATAATATAAATAAAGCATTTGATCATAGAATCCGATTAGGCATCATGTCTATCTTGGTGGTAAATGAGTACGCTGATTTTAATACGCTAAAAGAGTTACTAGGTGCTACCGATGGTAATTTAGCTAGCCATTCTAAAGCATTAGAGAAAGTAGGTTTTATAAGAGTAGAAAAGCAATTTATTGGTAGAAAACCAAATACAAAATACTATGCCACAGCATTGGGGAAAGAAGAATTTAAAAAGCATGTAGAAGCTTTAGAACGATTAATAAAAGGAAAGTAAATTTTTTTTAAAAATAAACTTTGAAATTCAAAGTTCTTTTAAAAAACAAAAGGGAGGATTGCTGAAAACTGAGCCTGTCTGAAAAGTTGTCATTCCGAATCTTTCGACTGTCGCTCAAGACAGGTAGAAATGAAGGAATCTTTTAAGTTTAAGTTACTGTTAACAAGATTACTTCAAAATTAAAATTTTTCGTAATGACGTTTGAAAATACTTTTTAGACAGTCTCAGCTTAACAACAGAAAACAATTAATTAATAATAAAAATGGATAATAAAATGGAAAAAGTACAAGAACAAACAGGGAGAATTGGAAGATGGTTAAAGCATTCTATTTCAGCCAGAATGTTTATGATAGGATTTTTAATTTTGATATTGTTGATTCCCTTGTCTTATGTAAAGGATTTGATCAGAGAGCGTCAATATCGCCAAAATGAAGTAGTAAATGAAATCAACCAGAAATGGGGTAGAGAGGTACTGTTATACGGACCAATATTGAAGGTGCCTTATAAAAGTTATAGCGTAAAGAAAATTTTTGATTCTAAAACGCAAACACATCAAGAAGAAGTTATTGAACATGTAAATTATGGGTATTTCTTTCCGAATCAATTGAATATTGAATCTACAATAAATCCAGAACAGAAGAGTAGGGGAATCTATAAGACGGCCGTATATGGAAGTGACATTTTAATCAACGGAAATTTTACAACTCCAGATTTTAGTGAGAAGGATGTGAAAGCAGAAGATATTTTGTGGGAAAAGTCAAAATTAATTGTTCAAACTTCTAACTTAAAAGGAGTAAATACCTTGGTAGAAATTCAAATGAATAAAAATGGATATGCTTTAGCTTCAAAATACGATAGCGCTAACTCTTCTTCTGATATAGATGTATATAATACAAATTACAACAATGTCAGTTTGCATAAACTGGAAAGTAAATCTATCAAGAAAACAGATTTGCCTATTGAAAAGACTATTGATTTTTCATTAAAAATGAATATTAATGGTAGTAAACAAATACGTTTTATTCCTGTAGGAAAGGAAACCAATATAAACATCAAATCAAATTGGAAAACAGCAAATTTTATTGGAGAATATTTACCATTAAATTCAGATAAAATTACTAAGGAAGGATTTGATGCTAAATGGAAAGTATTGGATATTAATAGACCATTTCCTCAGCAATCTTTTGAAGGAATTCCGAATTTGAAGCGTTATGCATTTGGTGTAAATTTTATGATTCCTGTTGATGAATATCAGAAAAGTGAGCGTTCTGCTAAATATGGATTTTTAGTGATTGGACTTACTTTTTTAGTGTTCTTTCTAATTCAAACATTGAGTAAAATCGCAATCCATCCATTTCAATATTTAATGATTGGTATAGCTTTAACTATGTTTTATACTTTACTAATATCAATATCAGAACACAGTAATTTTCTTAAAGCGTATTTAATTGCAGGAGTAGCTGTGGTTACATTGATAACTTTGTATTCAAAATCAATTTTAAAAACAATGAAGTTTCCAATTTTTGTTGGGATAAGTTTAACTGCATTGTACACATTTATTTTTGTCATTATTCAATTAGAAAGTTATGCCTTATTGGTAGGAAGTATAGGCTTATTCATCATCTTAGCAAGCGTTATGTATGCTTCTAGGAAAATTGATTGGCAAAATGGGTAATGAAAAATATAATACGTATTATAGGATTTACTTGAGATCAATATTGATAAACTTAAGTTTCTTAATTTCAGTGTATTTCATATATAAAGTTTTGTCAAGAATAACGATATTAGGGATGTTGATTAAAGGAAGTTTTGGTCTGGATTGGACCTTAGGAATTTTACTATATAATTTACCCATTTTTCTAGTTCCCCTGGTGTTATTTTATGTAGGGAAATCAATTAATACATAAAAGAAATAAAAATGATAAAAAGAAGAATTTCAAAAACACAGAGCACTGTGCTAATTTTAGTAGTATTCTGTATTTTTTTACAATTACTACGTGTGCAATTAACACAATCATTAAAGTTTAGCTTTTTACTATGGAATTTATTTTTAGCGGTTATTCCTTATGTAATTTCCGAATTAACAAAAAAGATAGCATCGACAAAACTAAGCAAGTTTAAATTGATATTCATTCTTGGCATTTGGTTATTGTTTTTGCCCAATGCCCCTTATTTAATTACAGATTTAATTCATTTTAAAACAGGGAGATATATGATTTGGTATGATTTGTTTCTCTTATTTACCTATGCAAATACAGGCCTACTACTGGCCATACTATCTATTTACAGTATGTACACAGTTGTTGTAAATCAATGGAATTCACAAGTAGGAGAAACCTTTACAATATCAGTGTTTTTCTTATCAGGTTTTGGTGTGTATTTAGGTCGTTTTTTACGATTTAATTCTTGGGATATTATCACATCACCTATTTCCTTATTCAAAAAAGGAATAGTAAGCATTGCAAACGCTGAAGCATGGTATATGACATTAGGTTTTGGGATATTATTATGGATTTTATTTTCAGTGTTTCGAAGTATGAATTTTTCAAAAGCATAAAAGAATTGAGCTAATAAATGTTAAAAAATGTTAAAGGTGAAATTATTGAGAAATGATTTCACTTTTTAACGACAAAGAGCATTATTAAATCAATTAAAACAATGAGAAAAACACAACAATTAGTGCTAGTATTCGCACTTTCATTAGGTTTTTATGCTTCAGGTAATGCACAGGGAATGTTTGATGGTTTCTTTCAAAAAAAGGGAGATTTATCAATTACAGCTTCTTATGCGAAAAGTCAATTTGATGAATTTTATTTAGGAGCAGAAAAGCAAGATGCTGTACCAGTGCATGAAGAAATTAGTCAAGATATTTTCACATTATATGCTAAATATGGAATCACAGATCGTTTATCAGCTGTAGTAATGTTACCATTTATTTCAGCAAGTAATACGAGTAATGTACCAGATCCTGTAAACGGAGAAACATCTATTTCTGATATACAAGATATTTCAATTGCATTAAAGTTAAATGCATATCAATTTGATTTTAACAAAGCAGATTTAAGTATTATTACTGCTGCAACTGCAGTAATTCCTTCAGGATATGAGCCAAATGGTATCTTGTCTATAGGTAGTGGTGCTTTTGGTATTGACTTAAGAGCTGGTTTACACTTAAACACAGATATCGGTTTTTTCTCTACCATTTTTGCGGGATATAACTTCAGAGGAGATGCAGATAATAATCTAACACCTGGTGGAGATTTTGGAGTGCCAAATAGTTTTGTAACTACTGGAAAAATAGGATATGCAAGTAAGCTTATTTATGTAGAGGCTTGGGCAGATTTTGCAAACTCAGAAGAAGGTGTAGATATTGGAGGACCAGGTTTTGCTGGAAACTTCCCAGAAACAAATGTAGATTATTCAAGAGTTGGATTAACTTTGTATAAAGAAGTTATTCCAAACTTAGGAATCAGTGCAGGAATAGGAAAAGTAATAGATGGTAGAAACTTAGGAGATTCTCTTACATATTCAGGAGGAATTACATATAATTTCTCTGTATTATAAGAGTAAGAAGTACTATTCTAGATTACATAGAAAAGGGTATGAATGCAAATTCATACCCTTAATTTTTTTAAAATATCTTGTAGTCCATTTAACTGCAATTCATATACTAATGCCATCATTTTTCCTAATTTCCCATTAGGAAACCCCTTATTTTTATACCAAACAAGATAGTATTCTGGAATGTCGACCAAATAGGTGTTTTTATATTTTCCAAAAGGCATTTTCATATTAGCAGTATCTACTAAAAATTGTTTATCTGGCGTCATTCTTATATTTATTTAATAACCCGAAGTCAAATAAAGTCCAATAGCTTGATTTAATACCACTTTCTTTAAAAGCTTCATTTACCCAAGTATTACAAGTTTTTATAGGTGAATAAGAGCCGTTAGCTTTAAATAATTCAGAATTAGGATACATATTCTGAACAATTCGCATTCTTTTTTGATTGTTATCTAGTTTAAATGTACTTGTAATAAACAAATTTAACTTAGTTAATTGTTCAGAGTTTACAGGAACTTCTACCCACCTTCTTAATCTGAATCGGTGTGTAGATACTTCAATCAATGTTGGATTATCTAAAAATAAAGCACCTAAAGCATAAGAAAACTTAAAGTCATTCCATGTAGGCACATTTAAAAAAAAGTTCTCATCTCCCCATCCAAAACGTACAAAGTTTTTAGTAATTGGTATAGTAAGCTCTTGTTGTAAAGTGGTAGAAAGGTATTCTTTAGGTACTATAACACTCAAGTGAATACCATTAGTGTTTAAATATATTTTTTTATCAGCACCAGCTACTGGAGTTTCATGTACAGTAATGTAGCTTAAAAGAATAGAAATACCAACATATAAACACAAGCTTACAATTAGGTAAGCTATGTATTTAAGTGTTTTTTTTAGGTATTTCATAAGATTACAATTCTTTGAATATTCAAAAAATTTACATTTACTTTAGTTACTCTTTACCATCTACATAATCCTGTAAATATGTATATCTATCACTAAGCGCGCCAGTATTAGTGGTCATTTTAGCTCTAGTTAATATACCATCTTTGTCATTATTATAAAATGCAGGAATTACATGTGTTAAAAACATATCACCAAAGCCTTCACTAGCATCTCTCGGTAACTCACAAGGTAAATTATCCACTGCCATAACGGTAATAGCATTATCATTAGTATAAGCCACTTCAGATTCAGATTGTGGATCGTATCCATAAATAGGATCAGCAATAGTAGAAGCTCTGAGTGTGGTAGCTACTGGTCCGTCAACATCACAAGAAATATCTGCAACATATCTAATATTAAAATCAGGAGATTTTACATCGTCGCGTGTGTATAAATACGGAGCTCCATCTCCATAAAAATGACCAGCAATAAAAAAGTCGGTTTGTTTGGCATAAGGCATAAAATTACTTTCATAACCTGATGGATCTTTATAAAAAACAAATTTATCACCTACTTTACCATCTATTCGTTTTGCATATTCCATAACATCAACCATGCAAAAAACAGGTTCTGTAAATGTAGAGGTTAAGTATAAAGCATCACTAATTTCTTTAATGCCTAAATGGTCTAAAATTTCTTTTGCACCATAAGCTACTTTTCCAGTTCCTGAAAGTAATATTTTAAGATTTGGAAGTTTTGATTTTATACCATCCAATTCCGTTTTCATAGCTTCTAAACCAGATAAAGATTCTGCTTTTGGTAAGGTGAATAATCCTTCTTTTAAACCGATAGCCCTGAATCCATTATAAGCTCCCACTAAACCAGCATATCTACCAAATCCAATTAATCTAGCTCCATTTGCCTTGCAAATAGTTTCATGATCATACAATTCTATATTATTAGCTAAAATAGCTTGTAATAATTTTCTGTTATAGGGTTGTTTTTTTATCGTATGACTAAAGAAAAAATATTTTTTGTTAGGTAGTAAATGTTCAACTGGTACTTCTTTAACTCCCAATAGCACATCACAATCAGACAGGTCTGTTGTTACTTCAATATCAGCATCTTTATATTCTTGATCTGTAAAAATTCTAATATCAGAACTTTCTACTACAATTTCAGCTTCTGGAAATTGAGCTTTCAAATCTTTTAGCTTAGTAGGAGAGAAGACAACACGTTTGTCAGGTGGATTTTTACGTTCTTTTATAATACCAAATTTCATGTACTAGGTTACTTTTATAGTTGATTTGTTTTGTGTTTTTTGTAAAACTAGACGAAATTACGGTTTTTATAAGTTTGTACAAACTTGTTTTTGTTATCTTTGTCGCCCATTTTATTTAGAGTAAGAGGTATTCCAATATAAAAATATAGACTGATAAAGACCTTATTTTTTAAGTGAAGAAATCTTAATTCTAAATGTCTTTAATAAAAGGGGACGACTGGTTTTGACAGCGAGATTAGTGAAAATGTAAGCATACCGAGGAGTGAAATGACTACTCGTAAAACTTATTTCAAAACTATAAACGGCGAAAATAATTACGCTTTAGCTGCTTAATAATCTGAATTATAGTAAGATCCAAGCCTAGTCCCGCGAGGCGGGAAAGCTAAATGTCCACGAAAAGCCTTGGTTTGCGGCGTTTCATTTATGGGCATCGTAAAAGTAAACATAGAAAATCTAGAACTTCGATAGGTTTTCGAAACTTAAGAAGATAAGCTTAAAGTGGGTTGTTCTTAACCAGCTTTTTGCCGACAATTAAGAAAGAACTAAGTATGTAGAAAGCTTTTGAGCTACTTGTTTGGACCCGAGTTCGATTCTCGGCGTCTCCACAAAATAACCCTGTAAGTGTTGATTTTACAGGGTTTGTTTTTTCAGGTGTCAATTTTGGTGTCAAAACAGCAATGAAAACTTAAAACATTTCACTTACCAATAAACTTTATGAATTCTTCATTTTAGTTATGATATTAAAAGATAGAATGACATTATATGTATGATTTTTCTTGCTCAGAAAATCTTTTCTTTTAAAAAAACTTCTTTTTAGGGTTTTGTGTACAAATGCTTTGATTTCACCAAATTATATTTGTGGTGTGATTTAGATTAAACTAATACACTTTTGTGGTTACATGAAAAAAAGAAAAAATGAAAGTATTTATAACAGATGATCATGATATAGTTATTGAAGGCTATAGAAATTTAATAAAGTCTTATGGATTTCAAATGGTAGGGTTTTCAAAAACAGGTCAAGGTCTAATAGATTGGCTCGATAAAAACACTTGTGATATTGTGATTTTAGACCTATCAATGCCTAATTTATCAGGTATTGAGGTATTAGAAAAATTATCTAAAAAGGAAAACTTACCAAAATTTATAGTTGTATCAGGAACATACAATGCCGAACAAATAAAACAATCTATCATTTTAGGTATTCTGGGTTTTATATGTAAAGATGAAGTACATATAGTTTTAAGAGATGCACTAGAAAGGGTTTTAATGGGTAGAAAGTATTTTTCAGATGTGGTAATGGATATATTAGTAAGTAAACAATTATATGAAGAGGAAATAGTTACTGTTGAAAGTTTACTTTCAACAAAGGAAAGCCAAACATTAAAATTAATGATGGATAACCTTGATGCTTATGAGATATGTGAAGAAATGAATATTACCCAAGGTACGCTAAGAAAAATGTATCAAAGGATGAGAGAAAAACTAGGTGTTAAAAAAAATATTGGATTAGTAATTCTAGCACTTAAGCATAATTTTAAAATAAAAAAATAAAAAAATTTAAGGGAGTTAAATATTGTATATTTAGTGGTTTGATTAAATCACAACATATATGAAAAATTTATTTAGATTCCTTGTTTTAGTTGTAATTACAAGCGTTATATCTTGTACTGATAGTGAAGAAATAGCTACAAAAAATGGAGAAATTATTCAAATTGACGAACAATCAACAGACAAACAAGACACAGTCACTTCCGAAGGAGAAGGAACCAAAGACCACGATATGGACGAAGATTAAGTCTTTTTTTATTATAATTTTTTCTTCTTTACTTGTTGGAGGTCTATACTATTCTTATATTTTCATTCCTAGGTTTAGTGATGATTATATAAAGGCAGATAAAGAATTTTTAATAGCTAAGGAAGAAAATACTATTGCCTTATCAAAGGTTAAAGCATTAGCAAAAGGTACAAAAGAATATAACAGTTACTTAGAGGCTCGGAAAAATAAAAAAGAAAAATTAGACTTATTTAACAATGCTAAAAAGAGACAACGTTTTTTTGGTTTTGATTCATTTCACTTTTTTTGGGAAAGATTTACTCAAAATACGACAATATTAATTTTTGCAATATGGGTTCTTAGTATTACAGTAAGAGATAGAAAAAAGATACCTAAGTGGAAGTTTAAAATTAGGTTCTTCATTATCACTACTTTTATATCTACGAACATGTTTACTTATTTTTGGATATTTCAAAAATTTCAAGACTTTAATAAAGTAACTTATTATTGTCTCACACTTCTATTTTCTTACACATTAGGACTTATTGTTTTCATTTTTGTTAAAAATAATCAAACTTTAGTTAATGCATTAAAACGAAAATTATTTAGAGTATCTGTATATAGCTTAAACTATTGTGAAGAAGACAAAAAAGAAAAATTAGCCAAAATAATAGAAGAACCTATTTAAATAATATAGCAATAAATACATAACTAAATTTCTAAATCTATTACAGAGTCATAATAGACTGGAAAACTCTTGTTTAATTTTAAAAGTAAAAAATGAAAAAATATTAATTTTTTAGATAGTGATAGTAAAAGATAAGAACACTAATAAGGATTGTTCAGAGAAAATTTAAATCATCTTGACTGTTATCTATCTCCCCTTGAGTAACATCAACCTGAGCTTTAAATGTAGCTTGGGTTGATTATTTGAAAAACATATAAAATGCGGAAAACCACATGTTAAAATTGGTAAAACTACAAGTAATATTCTTAATAAAGAACTATCTTTGTGAAAGCAAAGTAATAAGTACAACTCAACAGTTTATCTTAATACTTTAATAATGAAAAATAAAAATTGTAAGAATAAATTAATTAAAAATTGTTTGTGTAACGCAAATTGCTAAAATCAGATTCTTTATGAAAAAA
>NZ_MSMP01000037.1 GCF_001936575.1 Tenacibaculum agarivorans | reverse complement strand
TAAGCTTTGCAGAAGCAATTGCATTAATGAAGTTTAAATGATGACTTAAAGCAAATTAGATAGATTACATTACGGATAACCATAAAGTTGTTTTGAGAATTATAGTTTCATTTAACTAAAAATTCAATACTCAATTATGAAAGGTGGTATATATCTTAAAAAATTACGTCTAGAGGCAAATTTGTCTCAGACTCAAATGGCAAAAATTATTGGTAAAAGAAACGAAAGGATTTCAGAGTGGGAATCCGATGTACATTCAATAAAATTAATTGATTTTATTGAAATAGCTAAGAAACTAGAAATTTCCGACTTTAATAAAATTCTAAACGTTGGATAATCGAATTATACTCTATCGATATGAAAAAATTTATAATCTTAATAATGCTATTTACTGGGTATAGTATTTTTTCACAAGAACAAAAGATATCCCCATCTAAAGAATATGCTTCTGTATATCTTAAGGCTTTTTATCAAGGTAATACTATAAGTTATGATAGGAAAGGAGCTTCTAAATCACCATTAATATCAATGCCCGATGGGAAAACATATATATTAGAAAATTTTAACGATCCTAAAAACCCCTTAGAATTTCAATCTGTGAATCAAATTCTAAATTATATGGCTTCTTATGGATGGAGTTTAACGAACTCCAATATTTTACCCTATGAAGGAGGGGGAGGAAACGATAGTAAAACAGTGCTTTTAAATACAAATCAATATTGCCAATATCTAATATTTGAAAGACCCTCTAATAATTAGTTTAACATAAAAAATAATCATGGACGAAAAGAAAGAACCTAAAAAACAAATCCCTCCCTTAAGTGAAAGGGATAAAAAGCTATATGAACTTCTGACTAATCCCAATATTAAAATTAACCTAGTTTCAAAATTTAAATGTTAGGTAAGCTCTTAAGATGTTTAAAATTAAATACATAAAAAAAGAGTTTAAAAAAAACAAAAAACTACCTCTGTCTAAAAGAGAATATCAAATTTTACATGAGGATTTTGAAATGTTTTTAGATATTTCTCTGGAGAAAAGAGATAAACAAATGCAATCTTTATTAGCTGAAGTTTATAATTTCAAAAAAGAAATATCCTTTATTACAATTGCTTTTATAGTAACCCTTTTTGCCTATTTAATCCAACGCATATATGGTGCTGCTGCACTATATATTTTTTACCTAATACTAGCTATTGATATATTTATTCTACTAAGTGTTATAAAAAAAGGAATCAGTTACTTAAAATCCTTTATATCACTAAGCAAAGAAAAAAAGCGGTTTAAGAATTATTACAGCTATCATTATAAAATCATCTTTGGAACAACAAGCTATCAAAGCTATCTGGAGCGATTAAAGATGAAATCCTAAATATCAAGAAAACAAAAGGGATAAGGATCTATCGGTTTACTATTTTTTAAAATTTCAAAATGCAGGTGCGGTCCAGTACTTTTTCCTGTATTTCCAACAAAGCCAATAATATCACCTTTTTTGATGCGCTGCCCTTTTTTAACTACTGAAATATACATGTGAGCGTATCTAGTTGAATATCCATAAAGATGATCGATAAAAACCTGGTTCCCGTACCCTTTATTTGATTTGATTACAGTTTTGACAACTCCTGAAGCTGCTGCATGGATAGGAGTACCTATCTTGGCCGCAATATCTAAGCCTAAGTGCTGTTTATATCTCCCATCAATAGGGTGGAAACGTCTACCAAATCGAGACGATATTCGCTTTTGTTTCTTAGGGTTTAACGGGTTGATCGAGGGAATATAATTGAACAATACTTTATACTTTACGTAATTCCCTTTAAGCCCCTTTTTTATGGTGCATATAGCTGTAGTATCATTCGATGCAATTAAGGCTTCATTAATTAGCTCTTTTCGTGTCTGAGCTTGTATAAGGCAATAAAAGAAAATAAAAAATAGTGTTTTGGTCATAGAAGTATAAAGCCCCCCTAAAGGGGAGCTTTTGCTAATTAATTATTACTAAGGTCTGTTATTTATATCCGCCCTAAGTGTATAGGTATAAATAACTGGTTCTGTCGTTGTCGTATGTATTTCACCTACTAAAAACTTGGTTACTCCATTATCACTTGTATATCCTTTTACATTAATCATCGTTCCACAATTACAAGTCATTGCAATAAATTGTGAAAGAATTGAAATAGACCCAATCAGATCATTTTCAACTTCAATAGAAAGCATATCCTGACCATAAATAAAACCATTTGGAAAAAGTGTAATATCACATACCTGAGTACTATCATTTTTCACAACTGTATTGGTTTCGGGTGAAAACACATAAAAATCATCACGATTACAATCATCAAATCTAACTAATGAGTTTGTTCCATTGGATGAATTTATACTTTCAATAAACCATTTTTCACCTGTTATAAAATCAATTGAAATAGGTTGTTCTTTTGCTTCACTATCCCCATTATCATCATCACTGTTACATGAAAATAACAACAATGAAGCAAGGATAGTTAATTTGAATAGCTTTTTCATAAGATATACTTATAGGATTAATTTATAATTTGACCATTAAATAATCGCTGAACACGAACACTAAATGGACGTGATTTAAAACCATTGTTATCTATAACAACAACATCAATAAATACATTATTATTAATACGTCTGATATAACCACAACCAAAGCGCAATGAAGAACTGCTTCCACAATCAGTATCGTTAGTAAAAGAAAATTCAGTATTAGTAAGGTTTACATTATTTACTAGCACTCCATTAATTTCATAACCTACTATTCTTGAAGAAGGGTCTTTATCGAAATTCACCTCTATTTTAGACGAGTAATTTCTATTTCTAATGCTACCACTTCCCGCACTTCCATATCGAGCTGCTGTAATAGTTGGTATTTTATAAAAATCAACGTCTATAGTTTTAGTGACTTCTACTCCATTACTAGCAATAAGGGTAAAGTCAATAAAATTATCACCTGCAGTAGAAGATGCAACCCCTAACCTATTTAAGCCAGTATTAAAGTTAAAAGCAGCTCCTTTTGTTCTTGAAATCCCTTGATAAATCATATTTATATTCTGAGCTGAATCGACTCTTAATTGATAGGTTAGCCCACTAGCCAACTGATTCGTTGAAATTTCAAAGGTTGAAAACTCCCCTGTTCTAAATGTGGTTGAAATAGGACGAACCGTAAAATCAAAAGTAACGGGTTTAACAATTATTTCTATCTCTACAGGATCTGGTAATGTGTCTCCAAATTGATTGACAAGATTAAAAGTCATTTTTACTCTACCTGGTTCTATCGCTTTAAAAGACCAAGAGAAAGTTTTATCAGTAATATCATAATCTGTATTGGTAGAAAGTGTTGCTCCAGAAGCATTTTTAATTTCTTGATCTGGTCCTGTTATTGAATAGCTAATATCAAAAGTTGAAACACCTGCTAGTTCATTAATTACAAAATCTAGATCCATCGTATCTCCAACCGTGATTTCATTATTTGTAGTAACATCTAATGAAAAACGTGCGCCCAAATACTCGATTTCAACCTCTTTCGATACGGTCAGTCCATTACTTTGGGCAACCATATGAGTGGTCACCTTGTGTGTTCCTTTAGTTAGCCCTTTATACGTTCCTTTAAAATTCAGTGAAGGAACAGTGATAACTTCACCCGCATTATACTCAACACCATCAACAACCATAGTTCCATTAGATGAAGACTCAAAAGTCATTGTATAGTTATCAGGAGAAGTACCTCCTTCTTCTGTAGTTACATAAGTAATATCAACACTATTTCCTATGTCTACTGTCGCTAAACTTCGAGTTGCTGTAAAATCAAAAGATCTGTCTTTTACTTCAATTTCTATGACGATATCTTTCTTAACACCACTACTATTAATTGCAGTAAATTTGAATTTAGGTTTTCCAATTTTCGTTGGTCTAAAAATCCAAGAAAAAGAGCCAAGAGATACATCTACATCATTTCCTGCAGTAATTTGATTTACTCCGCTAAAAATTTCTGCTTCTGGTTCCTCAATAACATAACCTAAAGTATATGTAGCGTTTCCTCCATCGGGTTCAAACAATGTGAAATTTAGAAGTACGTCATTCCCTAATGTTGTACTTAATTTTTCTGGTGCACCTCTAAACTCGAAATTAATAACACTTACAGCAAACTCTTGTGTGGTTTCTACCTTTTGACCATTACTATCTGTAACCTCTAAACTAATAACATTAACTCCTGTCTCTTCTAAAGTGACTTGATAGTTATAGGTTCCTGGTAAGAGTTCAAAAGTTTTTTGCTGATCTATGGTTCTAACGACTTCACCATCTTGATTTAAGACTTGAATTTTACCTTTCCCTTGTGATAAGAAAACTTTAGCAGTATAGGTAACGGATTGATCTTCCCCTTGATTATTTAAAAGGATCGTAAAAGGTTTTGCCTGATTCAAGGTCGCCATACCATTTATGGCGTTAATATCTATTGTAAAAGGATTTTCTCTAATTAGGTAAGTTAACTCTAACTTTTCTTGTCTTACTTTATCTTTTACAAAAACAGTGACTTTAGCTTCTCCGCTTTCTGTTCCGACAAAATCATAATTAAAGTTGAGATCCTTTAAAACCACCCACTCATTTTGTGGTATTCGAGTTCCGTCCTCTCTTTGGTAAAAGCCTTTACCTTTATCTACCGAATATTGAAATTCATAGATTACAGTAGTAACTACCTTTTCAGGTTGAACTTCAAATATGGTTTGTTCCGGAACGTTAATCGTTAAATTCTCTCTATGGTTCTCCTGAAGCTCGAAAGGAAAAGAGTCGATTACAATAAAATCTTTTTGGCAAGAATCTACCACTAAACCTAGTAAAGTGATAAATAATATTTTAAGTAGTTTCTTCATAATGTAATATTTAGAAAACATAATATTTGATACCTAGACCTACGTATGTAGCGTAGTTTCCAAGGTCACTATTAACATGATAAAATTGATTTGCTACTAAGGAAACTGTAAAAAAATCAGAAATGAAATAATTAAAGTTAGTTCCTATGTATGCACCGTATATAACTTGGCTTTCACCCTCAATTACAGCTCCTGTGTCAAGCTCTTCTTTTCCATCATTTAAAATTTCATAACCTATCACACCACCGCCACCGATTTCATTGGTAAAACGACCATCTTCAAAATTGATAAGTCTACGATAGTACCCTACATTAAGGGTGATATTGTTATAATCTAGGGTTTCTGTGCCTTGATCTATCGATGCTAAAGAATAGTACACTGAAGAGTTAATACTATTCTTTTCTTTCCAGAAATGGTTGTATTCAACCATAGCACCAAAGCCATTTGAAGTATATCCTCCAGATACCCCTACAGAGGATCTTTGAGCCTGCATATAAAATGGCGAGAGTGCAAGCAGGATATAAATGAGGTTTTTCATAGTAATTAAAGTTTTACAGGGTTATTAATAATTTGATCTTTAATATTTATACCGAGGATTCTTTCTCCTCCTAACTCCTTTACACGTACGGTTATTGCCTTATTTTCACTAATTGATGTTTTAGCAATAACGGCAATGAAGGTGTGGCGAGATTTTCCTTCTACACGTTTAGGGTCATTATGTATATAAGTTGTGGGGATGGTATTCCTTTGATTGGTCGAATACCCTTCCATATCGTTAGTGCTTTTATAGTAGCGTATCCATTCAACATCATAAGCCTGGCCGCCTTTATTTTTTAAGTCAAAAAACAAATAAATATGATCGTCCAAATAGGCTACATCTCGTAAGGAAAATATCATTTTATATTTCTTTTCAAGCTTCCCTACAATACGTTTGGATCTTTTGGTTTGTCCAGCACAAGCCTTTTTAATTTTTTCTATAACTGGATCAAACTCTCCTTCTTCTGATACATTTAGATTCGGTTCTGAGTAGGTAACACTTGCCAAAGAATTATCATTTTTAATAGCCTTTGACTTTTGCTTTTTAACTTTTAGTGTACCTTTTACTGTGGCTTCTGCACGAGCAATAGGATGAATGTTATTAGTCACCACAGTTTTGACAACTAGATCTAACTGGTAGATACTACCATCAGCCGTAAAGACAATAATATTTGTTCCTTTCTTTGGAAAAGCTTTTGGGTTAATATTTAACTCAATAGAAGTTTCCCCTCCTTTTTTAGCTTTAAACTCTAAAGGATTTCCATTTTTAACATCCTTTATCGGATCTTCAAAAATTAACATAGAGGTATAGCCTTTAGCTATCTCTATTGTTTTTTGCCCATAAGAAAAAAGACTTATAAGCAATGTGGTGGCGAGAATAAAGAGTGTTTTCTTCATAAATTAATATTTGATTTTTAGGTTAACCTGGTGATCGTTATGGAGTAATATTTTTTCTTGTTTTCTAAGCTTTAAAGATTTAAAGAAAGAGCCTACATCTCGTATTGCATTTCCTAACAGTCTATTGCCTGTCGATTCGCTAATAGCTTCAGAAGCTTCTTCTCTTGCAGTATCTTCCTGAGCTTGTTTGTATGCTCTCCAAAGCTCTCCCGCTCGTTTAGAATAAATACCTTCTCTATAATCATAAGCATCATAGGATCTAATCTCTAAAGGAACTCCTTCGATGTTGGCAATATCTAGCATGACCCTTGTTTGATTTATAGAGATATAAGCGAATAAGGATGTACCACTTAAAAACGTTTTGCCTTTGATCGTTAAAGGTTCATTAAGGATCAATTCCAATCTATCGGTGGGAAGTATATACTGATCTCCAAAAATTACGGCTCTTACCGTAATGAATTCAGGTGAATTACTCTTAGAGATTGCAGACTTTGATAATTCGTCTTTTTCCAAACGCTCTAAATATTGAAGGTGTTTTTCCTCTTCACTTAAGGCAGGTTTTGAAGTCTTACGTTCTGAAGTAATATCTATTGTTGCCGGTGTACTGGTATTCTGAGCCCCTGCAATTGCAATAGTATTTTGTCTTTCTATTCTACGACGTTCGGCCTCCAGCTCCTGAATCGCTTTTTGCATCTGCAGGGCCGCATCTGAATTTTCATTTGCATAAATATCATCTTCTGTTATCGGTGTTTGCTCTGTGGTTTGTTGAGTATAAAAATCATTAGCGTCTTCTGTAGAAAAGGTATTTCCTTTTTCAGAATTCATTAAGTCCTCATAGGTAAAACTGTTTTCGTCAATTTCATTTTCAAACGATGGAAAATCACCATTATCACTTGACTTTGGCAGACTTATCAGTACTATTGCTAGAATCAACAATCCCCCTAACACCCCAAGTATAATTTTTAGTTGTTTAGTCATTGGCTTTAAAATTTTGTAGATAATCCGTCATGTACCACCCTAAATACGATTCAGGATATTTTGCAGATCTTTCTGTAATTTTTCCTTTAGCGACAAAGGGTATTTTTCTAGAAAGATTTGCACCTTCATAAACCTCTAGCTCGCCTAAAAACTGAACAGCATAAGGTTTTTGTGATAGATCCATTTTGAGCATCTTAATAAACTTTCCCTTATAGGCATACCCTCGATATAATGCGTCATTGTAATGCTTGTTTTGCTTGAAAAAACCCCACAAGCGTAATGCGCTTTTTTCCTCCATTATGAATTTAAGTTTCGCCTGATTTTCTTTAAGGGTAATACGATCAAAGGTGTTTCCCAAATAGGTAGTTTCACTACAAAATTTGGTAACTGTAGTTTCTAATACTTTTTCTCGTGTGGTAATATGACTTTGAACCTCATTACCTTTTTGATCGATAACAACAAGCTTGTCCATTGTAGAAGAAAAGATCATAAAAGCAAATACCAGCACCATTGCTACAATAGCCACGCAACCATAGACGTATAACTTTGTTTGTTTTGCACTACTTTTTTTACTCTCTACAAGTCCATTATATAACGTTTCTTTGTCCATAATAATTAAATAGTTCTATACACGTATTGCCCTGACTTGGCATATAAAAAGATCTTAATCACCAAAATGAATAAGATGGTAAATACATTATCATAACCATAATCATTTGATATGATCCTCTGTATAATTTCAGCAAAGAGATTTGCGATTATAAAAGCAGCTCCTAACAGGTGACATTGTATCATATGTCTGAGCCACGTTTTCCAAGTCTCCTTATAATTGTTCTTATCATCACTCATAAAGAGCGCTAACATGGCTATGGGTGCTGTAATTTCTAGAAGGACTAGCCACATGTAACGTCCAAGCAGCACTAAGGAATATAGATACTCGTCTATGATCCCTACCCCAAACTTAAAATTCGCTCGTATAACAGAGGCTATTTGATCTTTGATCGATTCCAAACTTCCTAAAAAGCCCTTAGATAAATCTGCTCCCCAATGACTAGGATCATCGGGTGTTCCGTCCATTGTAGCCTCTTTTCGTACAATATCACTTATAGAGACTTCTTTAAAACCAACCAAATTATAAATAACACGCTCCCCGTATGAGATCATAATTTCTACAATACTAATGATCGAGGGGAATAAGAATAGAAATGCGATATAAGGCCCTAGTGGTTTGAGCAGGTTTAATATAGCTTTATAGTCTATTCCTTGCTCGCTTTCAAGTCCTTTTCTATACTCAGCGACTATTTGCCAAATACACCAGAGTAAAGCGAGAATAGTAACTACTGTCACAAACGCAGTTCGAACACCTGTTGCAGCAACTGAAGTATAGGCTTTTCGTGCTATTTGTTCCCCTATATGGGTAGTCTGTAAAAACATCATTACTTAAGCTTTGCTAATAGTTTGCGATTGTTATTCAGGGTACGAAGTCTATTTTCAGTGTGTCGTGCTGATGCTGTAACAGCGTCCAGCTCTTTTGATATATCATCTATATACCTCAATCGCTCAGAATCATTCATCTTAAAAAGATCAGAAGTCAAAAGATCTTTTACTAATGCTAATAGCTCATTGGTTTTCGCTACATACTCTAAATGCTTATTGAAAAAGATTTGAAGATCATCCTGACCTAAGTACCTCATGGATTCAATTCTTTTTTTCGATTTTGACATATTGACCAGTAAATCAGCACCTCTTTTTAAGGTTCTATAGACCTGAGTGGAAGCCGTAACTTTACTATTTACCTTATCGATTAACTCTTTACTATCCTTCAATAACTTTAAAGACTTTCGCATTGTCTCTGTCTGAGCGATAGATTCTTTTAAGTTGGCAATACTCTTTTTGAGTTTTGTACTTTCGATCGTCTCCAGCGTTGGCGCACTGGTGATAACGACAGCTCCTGTTTGTGCGCTCAATAGACTGCTAATGAGTAGGCACAAAAACAAAATCAGTTTTTTCATTTTTGTAGTTCATTAAATTATTAATACTTGATGGCATATCTTTAGTTACTTTATAATCATCGGTGAGATACTGCCAATCGGCACCATCTGTTTGAAATGCATAAAGTTTTTGTTTTGAAAATTCTAAACGTCCTACGACAGCGTATTTTTCTAGAAAACGAATAAATACTTCTGAGTACCTTGGCAAAGCACCCGTAAAGTTATTTTCAATAGATCTCATCAGATCGATATGCTCTTGATCTGTGATTTCAAAATCTTCCGCTATGGCATTATACACCACATTAGTTGATGGAAGTACATACAACAATTGTGTGTTAGATATAATCCCCTTAGTGTATTGGTCTGGTGGTAGTTGTTTAGTGGTTTGAAGTATAATCCCTATAAAGGCATTACTCTTTCTAAACTTTTGGAATCCGTACGCTACCGTTGGATGTATAGCTTCCCCCGTATAATCATCCTGAATCATTACAGTTTCCCCATATTCATCATAGATAAGTCCTCCACGAATATTTCGGTCCTTTATAATTTTCTCGTTTACCGTGTCCTGAAGGATGGTATAAATAAGGGAGATCATAAAAGGATCTTCTTTGATTTCGGTAAGCTCAAAAACAATCAGATCTTTTTCCTTGATAGAGCCTTCAATCTCAGGATTTGGTGCACAAATATTCGCATACATCTCTCCTGGTAAGAAATGAACACAAACATTTAAAAAGCTTTCTAAATCAAAGCTACCTTTAGGAATTTCTCTACGAGCAGCAATATCCACATAATGTTGTTTCACGTAATTGTAAAAACTTGGAAAAGAATAATCTTCACCGCTATAATTCTCGTAGTAATCTGAAATAAGTTTGACTATGGCACTATTAAGATTACTATCCTTTCTAGCATCCATATTAAGCCTCCAATACTTTAGAATAATTTGATTTAAAGAAACCAATTGTGAAGGTTCTATAGTATTGGGGTCAATATCAAAAGGATTAATACCCAAAGGGGTATTTGATGTAAACTTAATTTGTACACTTTGCTCTGGATACAGTTTAGTCAAATTTGCTGCGGATTCTCCGAACTCTACATACACTATTTTAGTATTGTTCTGCAGGTGTTGGTTTACTAGATCCTGAGCTAGTGAGGACTTTCCCCCCTCAGTAGGTGCAACTATACAAAAGTTCTTGGCGTGTCCTCCAGTTCTGCTTCTACCTACAGTATCTCTTAAAAAGGGTTTGTTATGAATACGATCAAAAAGTACGATCCCCTCCTGATCGTCTTTAAAGTCACTGTAATTGGTAAAAAGACCTAAAGAGGTTTCTAAATCGGATAAGAAAAAATAGGATTTGCTAAGTAAAGAAGCTCGCCCAGGTATCGATCCTATAAAAAGATTTTCAGCGCCTTCAAAACTTGGAGAATAGTAAGTCATATCTTTATTAGAAAAAATATCCCTAAGCTTTCTTTTAGCTTCCAACAAACGCTCTTTATCTTCATGGAAAAGCATTACATTAAAGTGAGATTTGACTAAGGTTAAATCCCCTTCAATAACATTTTCCTGATATTCGGATAATCGTTTGAATGTTCTTAAAATACTACCTGAGTATTTTTGATGTTTACCAAATTTTGACTTTCGTTGCTCCAGCTCATCTCGTAACCTTTTATTTCCTTCAAAGTATAAGAGTTGATTGTAAATATGATTATACGGGAAGTACACGCCTAAATCATCCATAAAACCACGTTTTAAGGTTACATTTCTACGCCTTAAACTGGTGTCTTTAACAACATTTGAATATTCTTCAGGGAAATAACTACCATCAGATAAAGCAAAGAATTCATACTTTTTACTCCCTACAAAAGAGTGCTCTGTAAAAGAGAGATCAACTAAAGCTCCTTCTTCAGCAAAGCCATTGACAAACCTATCTACATAAAAACGCACTTCATTTTCTTGCATTTCGGAAACTAAAGTTTCCTTAAGTCCATTTAAAACACCGATACCACTGGTTACGGATTGATGAAAGGCATAAAAGCGTTCTTTATCATTCTTTTCTAAAGCTTCTTTATAAGACAAAGGCTTACTTTGATATGCAGTTTCAAGAGATCTTAAATTAGAAATTGTAAAGACCAGCACGCAGGTATGATCGGTATAAAATCTATTGTTTAGGTGGTGTTTTTGTGCCTGAGATAAGTAACTATCATCGTAATAATGAAAGTTAGGATTATACCGCTTTTCAATACAAATGTCTTGCTTTAAAAAATAAGAATCCTCCGGCATAGCATTACGCAAAGCCACAGAAAAGGCGGCCAAGCGATCGTCTAAAATCTTTTCACTTATAGAATAAGGTTCAGGATTTTGCATAAAATACAAAAGTGATATATCACCATTTTTAGATAAAATGGCATTGCCTTTAATATTTAAAATGCTATATGCAGCTTCAGATGTTATCATAAGTTTTCTCTTAAATCACGATTGGTTATATAGCGGGATTTTTTGGTAAAGGAATATTTCTGATACTTAGATTTTTTTCTAAAAAATCCATAAAGAGCAAAGAAAATAACAGCGAAAAAGACAGCTAGGAGAATCAGTTTTAAAAAAGCTCTAGAAGAAGCATTAGAACCGACTACCAAGATCATAGAAGCTAGAATAAACCCCATGCACATCACAACAAGCATCATTAAATAGAAGTACTGTGGTGTTAGACCATACAATAAAGGTTCATGTTCTATTTTTCGTTGTATTTTAAACTTTCTAGCCACCTATATTAATTCTAATAGAAGTCGCTAAACCAACAGCAATACCTAGAACAGCGACAAATAGATACACATAAAAAGCAATCATTGCAGCTTGTTTTACACCCTCCTTTCGTTTTCCTTCATCATGCGGGTCATTGATATTTTTCCAGTTCTTTCCTAATCCTGCTGCAGCCCCTATAAGGATTATAAGAATAACAGCCGGTACAAAGTATTGATTAATACCTTTTTGTACTTCATCTCTAAAAGATTGGGCATTTGCCAACATAGGCAATAGTAGTAGTAGGGAGATAAATAGTTTTCTCATAATTGGTTCATTAATGTTAAAATAAGTTTTGTACTGTTTCTATAATTTTTTCAAAGTTTTTATATAAGGTTTGATCGTTAACCTCTCTTACTGTGGGTACTTGGTAACTTTCATCAATTAAAAATTGATTGAATTGTAAATGAAAGTCTAAGAAATTTGAGTTTTGGGCATTCCCTACAAATTCTCCTGGTCTTAGATGTTGGAAAAAATGCGGTTCATATTTATACTCTTCTTTCAAAGTGTAGCTCATACCAGAGGTCGTTCCCCCTTTGGAGTTAGCACTTTTCGATTTAGTTTTCTTTATGATATCCTCTTTTGGAAATTGCTCAGAAAATACTTTTTGACTGTAGCTTTCTGTGGACTTTCCTATATATTGGTTTCCAAGATTACTCAGCAAACTTCTGCGCTCTGCAACCGTATAAGGAATTTCAATTTTGGTTATGGATTGAGTGATAAAAGTAAAGGACACCTTATATTCACGAAGCACCGAGGGCATTTCCTCAAAGTTCTTTACCTTAAAAGTTGTCGCTTCATCAAGGAAATAAACAAAATCAATCTTGTTATGAAGCGAAAAACGCCTTGCTGACATTTGTATCATCATCGATATTACAGGCGATACAATATCTTTTAATCCATAGCTATTACTAACGCATAACAGTTTTGGTTGTGCTGGGTCTATTAAGTTAAAATCGAAATCATCTCCACTAAGCACATAACAGATCTCTTTATTAAACGCAAATTTTCCTAAGATTCCAGATATGGAACTTAAATAAGAACCCGCAGCTTTTGGGGTGCTTTGTGAAGTATCAATAAAAGCTTTTCCAAGCGCCTTACTTTCTGGACGGCCTTCTAAAAAGGTTTTTACTCGACCACTAGAATTTTGAAGTATAAAATGAGCAATGTGAGGCAGTGTACAATACTGTGGGAAATCATAGTAAAATCGTACCCCTACCCCTTTTAAGATCCCTAAACCTCCCTCAAACCATTCATCTTCTTTTGCATCTTTTCCCATATAACTACGTGCAAAATCTTCCAAATTCTGAACAATATCATTGACCTTAAGTAAGCTAGGTTTGATAATATTACATCGATAGGATTTTGAAGGATCAACAAAATTCATGTAGTAGAAAGTGAAAGGATAATCCACTATCACCTTTTCTAATAAATAGGCTACTACCCTTGTATAATCAAAATCTTTAAGATCATACACAAAGCCTGCAAAATCGAATTTTATATACTCTCTTAAAAGTTGACGACCTATACTTTTTGTCTTTCCTGAATTGGCTCCAGCTACCACTAGAAAATTATCGTAAGGATCTGAATGAACTAGGTCTTTATCCCCTGAAGTTTCAATAGTAAATCTAAAATTATTGTCCTTTAATTTAGGGGTACGGGTAGGCTTTCTTTTCTCTAAAAGTTCTTCATCATCTTTGGTAATAAATGAATATCCAATGTAAAATGAACTTGCTAAAGTACCAGGAATAAACATGTTATTGATATAGGTTGTAAGACCTATAGGAATCACAAAACGATTGAAAAGTAAATAGCCTAATAAACTAAGGACAAAACCAACAACTACAGAAAGTAAAACTCTAACGATAAATGTTTTAGATAATTTAATCTGAAAAGCGATCGTTATCATTGAAAAACAAAGTAGTACTCCAGAGAGCGTAAACAATATTAGTTTGTAATTTCCACTATTTAGTACCTCAAAAAATTTCATTTTTCTAGCGATTTTCCAGTCAGTATTCCTTTTAGTTGTTGTTTTATATTGAGCGTCAATTCCCTTTTACGCAGCTCTTTTTTTAGCTCTTTTACAGGTGTAAATGCACGTCGTATTACCTTCTCTTCAGTCTTAAATGTGCCTTGTAAAATATGGTGCTTGGCTTGCTGTAAAGCCCTCTTGGTTTTCAGGTGTATCTCTTGTTTTTTCGGATCTCTTTGATACTCCTTAGCACTAGAATCAAATTGCTCTTTCTCTTGTGATTTATAGTCATATTTCTCATTAAAATACTCAGCACTCACCTCTTTAAATACCTGTTGATTAAAACCAATAGTACAGTCTTTATCATTACCAGGTACTTTATGTTTTGTGTTAAGTCTTGGCTTGGCAAGTGGTGAGAGCTTCATGTTTTGGTCCTTATTATTTCTACTAACAACTACATGAATATGAGAGTTAAAACCTGGTTTTTGATCTCCTTTTTTTATGATAGAACCATCAGCATGCCTTTTATAATCTCCTAATGATTTTAGCTCTTTTTTAAGGGCTATTTTATCGACAATACCAGCATTTCTAATCTTAAATTTTAGTTGGTCAATTGCACTATTATGCATCACATTTGGATCTTTATGATTATAGTGTCTTTGGTGTTCTACTTTTGCCACATACACCAGATCATTTGCCGTAATACCACGATTAAAATTAGCAGCATATAAATTCATAACTCCCTTAGTATACTCTTGTAGTTCTTTTTCAAAAAGTTCACGTTCTTTTTGGCTTAATTCTTCCAAAGAATTTACCTCCCTTTTTACCCCAATATGAGCCAAAATATGTTGCTGTTCTCTTGCTGAAGGACTAATCGAAAGTGAATAAAATTTAGCATCATTAGTACCTAAATTTTTATGGTTATTATCCAGCAAATCCATTGCCTGATTTTTATATAATTCATCATCATTTTGATTAAAAAAACGAGATTTATCTTCATCATCTTTACCCTCGTTTTCCTTCTCCAAATAGGTCAAAATATTATACGATGATCCTTTATTATCACCTCCAATATTTTCATATGGCCTATCGATTTTAACGAACATATTTTGAAACTATTTGTGTTATTTTCTTAATACTATCTGTAAAAATATTTCGATTGATAAGGAAGGAATCTCGTGCCATTTGACTACTCATTTTTGACTCTTCTAGATTTTCAATAATTGATTTTATCTCTTGAAAATCGCTGATATCAAAACTTGAATCTTCTTCATTTTTTGATAATTTTTGACCGTCTCGTATAGTGGTTTCTAACTCAGAAATTTGCTGATCTTTCTTTTTCAACTGCTCCCCCATTGCCGCAATTTGTTCTAATTCTTCAGCAGAAAACGGAACTTCTTTTTGAGTAGAAACCACTCCCCTGCTTTCATAAATTTTCTCTGAAATTTTTAATAAAGGATCAATTTTTTTAGTCTCAATACTGCGCAATATTTTAACAACTCGCTCAACTTGTCTTTCAACTTCGACGGTCGGATTTGCAATTCTCTTTTCAGGATTTGCACCCGTAGCATCGAAGTAATCGAGCATCAAAATAATACGATGCTCATAGGTTTTTCCAGGCATTAATTTTAGCCTGTTTTGAGTCGCCGAAGTGATTCTCATTGGTTGATTAAAAAGCGGTTGTGTACAATTTGTGAACGCCCTAATCCCTTTATTATTATAGGTTTAACGTAATTTTAAGAACAAAATGTTTACACTTTGTAAAACACCAAAAACATAAGTAACTGATATTGTGTGTATTATCGTATTCTATACGATACCTGCTTGCTCTATCCATATACGGTCAAAGGAATTTGACCTTATGGATCTTACGAAGGGCTGCGCCCTCCGCTTCTTTCCCCTACCTGAAGGCACGAAGGGTTGGGGTTAAGAAGTGGAAAAGGGTGGAGCTCTCGTCAAGATCCATAAAAAAGAAGTACCTCATTCGGTTGGCTCCTCCCCATAGTGAAACGAAGGGTAGGAGTTAATCGAATAAGGAGGTACTGCGCCCTACCAAGAATGTCCACAAAAAATTAACCCGACGGGAAGAAAACAACAGAAATAAAAAAAGACAATTTGAAAAAATAATTGTAGCGTACGCTACACAATTTGTTTTTGAAAAGCATACTGAAAAAAAATAGTCGGATTGGCGAGATTAACTATTTATCGGGGAGTACCCCTCAAAAGAAAAAATATAGCGTACGCTACACAAAAGCAATCAAAGTCAACATAGGAAAATAGAAAAACAAGGGTGATCACATGAATCATTTATTTATGATCTCCAGATTAAAGTAACATACAAATATTTGGACTGCAAAATGCATTAAGGCGCTGCCTTAACAACCGGGCTTTTACCTCCTACTGGAATATGAAAATTTACTCTAGCGAACCCTACACAATATTGACTATATTTATACGTCTTAAAAATGTAGCGTACGGTACAAATTATGGAAACACATAAACCCACTGAAGAGTTTTATTCTCTATTTCAATTTTTATACGATTTCCTGAATCAAAAGTTATTTGATAAACAACTACCTGCCTGCATGATAACAGTCACTAGAAAAACCAATACTGCAGGATATTTTCAGCCTGAAAGATGGATCAACGATAGTAAAATTAAGAGCGATGAAATCGCCATAAATCCCACCTATTTTGACCTATACCCGCTCGTGGAAATTTTACAAACATTAGCACATGAGATGTGCCACTTGTGGCAATATCATTTTGGAGAACCATCCAAGCGCACGTATCACAATAAAGAATGGGCTGAAAAAATGCAAAGCATTGGACTCATGCCCTCCAGAACAGGAGAACCAGGAGGAAAACAAGTTGGCCAAAATATGAAGGAGTATCCAATCCCAAAAGGAAAATTTATAAAGGCCGCAAACAAATTAATCGAACACAAAAAGTTCAAACTTTTATGGTTTGACAGAGTTAAAAAAGAAAAGCAATTGCCTGAGAATTTTCAGGGCATAGAAAACGAAGTTTTTTTATCTGAGAATCCAGTTTATTTAGATTTAAACCTAGATGATCGATTATTACAAGTACATCAGAATTCAGATATTGAGAAAATCCCCAACAAAAGAGGAAAAGGAAAGTATCTATGCGAAGCTTGCGAAACGCACCTATGGGGAAAAAAGGGGTTGCATATCATTTGCGGTGAATGTGACACCCCATTTATGTGGGTAGAGCCTGAAAATTAAGGTATTATTAAGAAAAAAAGAGTAGTAAATCAATACATTTGAAATAGTGGAGGCCATGTCGTGGCGACAACCTTCGACTCACGGAACGTGAAATCAAACACCCTCAAAAGGGTGTTTTTTATGTTTTGATCCTCCAGTTCTGGCTACGGTGAATAAAAAAAGACCACCCGAAGGCGGTCCAAAGTTGAGTTTAATGCTGCTGTGTTACTCTAGCAGCTTCTTTACCGAACTCTTGAAGCACTTGCCAAAAAGTTCGTTTTGGTCTCTTAGGATTTTTAACTTTCTGAACTGTTACGAGGTGAGAACCAATTTTGAATTTGAACATAATTTTACAAATTTTAGTTAATAATTAATTTGTGTAACTACCAGACCATGAGTAAAGTTTTGCGCAAATTTTCCAATGAAAAATTGGATGGGTTCCCCTGAAGCTTGCGGAAGAGGGTTCATGTAATTTTTTATGCAGAGAAATTTGAAAGCAAATAGTTTACGGGTCTACCTTTACACCAATTTATTATGAATTGTAGCCCTTGAAGATTCCCCCTAGCCTTCCCAAATAAGCGATACCCTATTGATTTTTTTTAGGTTCGATACCTTTTAAAAATCATAGCGTTAGAAATTTTATTATTTTTGTTGTGCGTTAGGGATGTGAGAACCCCTTTCGTGAACATATGTGCAAATTTGCAGATAACGGCCGCTTTTGTTAGCGGCTTTTTTTTGACAGAATGTCACCAAAGTATAGATTTTATCTATAGTTGAGCTTGTAAAAAAAGCCGCAAAATCAAAAAAATCATTTTTAAAAACGATGCAATTTAAGCCGTTTTAAGCGCCTGAAACAAAAATTCGAGCGCCTAGTTTGTTTTTTTGTTTTAAATGGTCGTTTAAGGCTAAAAATTGCGAAATTCGGCGTATCAAGGTCTTTTTTGAGATGAATTTGCAACTTGTTCCTTTGTTCTCCCTTTTGGTTCTTTTGGAAAAGAACTGCACTACTTTCCTTTTTTAGCCTCGCGGCGTTTGAGCAGGAGGGTGGGTGGGCAGGAAGATAGGTTTGAAGATTGTTTTATGTTTCGGGGCTCAAGGTTTTATTAAATAGATGCCAACTTCAACACAGCGTAAATTTTCAAACCCTTGTTTTTCAATCATTTGGAGTTTTTTGTTTTTTGTATTCTTCCAACTCCAACACAGCGTAAATTTTAATATCCCAACTTTAACACAGCGTAAATATTGGCATTCCAAGTTAAACACAGCGATATTTATTAGTTCTTCCAAGTTCAACACAGCGTAAAAATTAATTATCCCAACTTCAACACAGCGTAAATTTTGATATTCCAACCTGAACACAGCGATATTCATTGTTTCTCCCAACCTGAACACAGCGTAATGACTTTTTATCCTATGTAAGAATAAGTAAGAAAGTACCTACACATTTTAATTACGTAGTCCATTAGAAAAACATGAGGATAATACTATTGCAATCAGAATACTACGAGTAGAATTAAAGGGAACAATCAAATAAATTCTATTATCCCAACTTCAACACAGCGTAAAATACTTTTTTGATTCTCATTGGTCTGACAAAAACTATAGTACCCCAACCTGAACACAGCGTAAATTATTTCAAAATCAATTTCATATAATGTGATTCAAAAAACTTATAGTGTTGGGTCAGTTCAAAAAACAAATCTTTGATCTCTAAATATTCAAATTCTTGCCCTTTGAACTTGTTTTTAAATACGTATCTCCCGTCATTATAATAAACGATTTTTTCAACTAAATTTATCTTACCAATGTTTATTATTTTCTCAAAGAAACTAATCGCATCTCTCTGAACATCATCATGCCTACCTTTATAGTCCACATAATTAGACACGTATTTACTTGTTTTCACTTCGTAATCTTTAGGAGATAATAACCATAAAAGAAATCTTTCATAAATAATGGCTTCACCGTGCGAGAACTTTTCATAATTATTTGAATAATAAACAGATAAATCCTTAAACAATTCAGTGAAAAATATGTCGGTATAAATGATATTATTTAGCGCTTTTAGTTCTTCTTTGCTTTTATTTTTCCACTTAACAATGGGTGTATTATAAGTTCTTGCCCCTTTTCCTTTAACCCAAGAAAGTTGAAGTTGTTCTATCTCGTTAGTAACAGCAGGTGAAAATGTGTTATTGAATTTATCATTTATACGGTTTTTCACTCTTGAAAATCCTCCTTTCTTTCCGAGGGTTTCCGTCGAAATATTCATTACCTGGGCAAGCTCTTGTATTGAATATACTATTTGATTCTCTCCCCTATTTGAACAAATGTTGATTCTATTTTTAAGTTTCAAATACCAATCTTCAAGGTTTTTCTTTCTAAGTGTGTTATAGGTTGAAATATTAGCGTTAAAGAACATTTTTTTTAAACTATATTCAAACTGTTCACTTAATTTATATAGGTAAGTAAGCTTCTTTGCTTTTTTACGCTTTTCTATCACGACTTGAATATCTTCTATAAATCGAAAATCAGAAAGTTTTATAATCTCAGCATATTCACTTTTTGAAAGGTATGTATCTAGGGTTCCTTCGTGCATTAATATCAGTAAAGCATTTTCTAGTCTAGAATCTAAAATACGGTAAGCTGATACCCTCCCGTGTTTCTCCTGAAGCATTTCAGCTTCTTCTTTAGAGCGACCAGAATATTTGTGATAAATAGGATTAGGGTGTTTTCGCTTTAAATTCTCGACACCATGATTCATCACACTTGCAAAATGAGTAGGATCTAAAGTAGAATATCCGAAAAGATTCTTTTGAAAATTGAAACACATGTATAGGAGTAAACTTTTTAATAGGTCTTCATCCTCGTTGTATTTTTTCAATTTATCAATATAGTAGCCTATATTTTGGTCTATTCTTATATTATCTAATCTAGCTAACTTACTCATGTCCATATTATTTTAAATAACAGCTTAAATCCTGATTTAGTATAAAACGTATTATAAACAGTTATTTAATTATTGAATATATGTAACACTATTTAATATATATAGTGTTGTTTAACATTATTCAACATAGTATATACTACTTACCTCTTTTACTCTTTTTAAAAGACTCAGGCGCTTTTTTCACTTTCACTTTCATTGATTTAGCCAAGAGCTCCAAACCTTCTTTTATTGCATCACCAAAAGTGTAGTCGAATTCTCCATTACTAAACTTTGTAAAAGCGATATCGTAAAGCAAATCTTGTGATGAACCATAAATATAGAGTCTCTTGTATTCTTTTTTATCGACATTAGAACTTTCAACTTTAGCTACTTTGGTTTTTGCTGGCTCTTTTTTGGTGGTTTTTTGGGTAGTGTTCTTGTTATTCCCTCCTGCCAATAAACCAGCTAGACCTTTTTTATCTTCATTATCCATATTGTTCTATCTTTTTAATACACTCTTTTGTAAAATTCATATAATCCTCAGCTCCGTTACTTTTATTATTAAACTCAAAAATGGTTTTATGTTCAAACTGAGCATCAGCAATGGCAGTAACATCTCTAATTTTGGTATTGTAAAGAGCTGGAGTCCATCCATTGTTATCAAATTCTCTTAAAATAGCCTTACTTCGTTTTAATTTCTCGTCATACTTCGTTAGTAAAATCCCTAGTATTTCTAAGTCCTCATTTACAGCACCTTTAACATCAGTAATAAACTCTATCATTTGATCTATACCATCTAAGCTGAATTGTGCTGCTTCTACTGGAATAGTAACATATTTACTACAAGCTAAGGCATTAATGGTAACTAAACTGACTTCAGGAGGGCAATCTATAATCACAAAATCGTACTGATCTTGAATTTCTGTAAGCCTTCTTTTTAAGATCAGCTCTCTTGATAGTACGTCTTGAATTTTCAAGGTAATTCCTGAGAAATCTAAATTAGCAGGGATAAGATCGATGTTTTCCCTAACATTTAATACCTCAAAAGGTTGGTTCATAAAAACGTCATAAATCGTAGTCTCCGATTTATCAACGCCAAAGTTTTTGGATAGATTACCTTGCGAATCAACATCGACTAACAAAATTTTGTATCCTAAAATAGCTAAAGAAGCTGCACAATTTGCAGCGGATGTTGTTTTACCCACCCCTCCTTTACTATTAATATAGCACTTTGTGATTGTTTTCATTCTTTTAATTTAAAAGTGTATGCAATATACTAAATACATTCAGTATATTAAACATTGTTAAACATTATTTAATAGATAAAATATAATAAATATTGTTAAATACTATTTAACTTATATCATACTATACAACATACTAAACTGATTTAACATATTTCATATTATACCATATAGTATATATAAACATTAAAAGTGGAAGAGAGAAAGAAACTATTTCTTTAAAATATACAGGTAAGTATGGATTAAATTCATTAATTTAGTCCTCACGATACTAAATTTTAGTATTAAACAATATTTTAAAACATGGGGTAGGCTTTGGCGAGTATACCCCATGTTTGCTTTTAGATGTGACTATTCAGATTCTTTGTTACTAAGTAATAAAACTTCATTAACCAAAACTTCCGTTACATAACGTTTAGTTCCTCCTTTATCCTCATAGGATCTACTGGTTAGTTTTCCTTCAATTGCAATTTTCTTACCTTTTTGAACGTAATTCTCAAAAATAGTAGCCACAGAATTCCAAGCTACCAAATTAAACCATTCTGTCCTTGTTTGCTTTTCTCCGTTAGCATTTTTGTAATCTTCGTTTACAGCAATACTAACTCTCGCTACTTTTTTTCCGCTTTCTAAATCTACGATTTCAGAATCTTGTCCCGCATGTCCAATTAATTGTACTTTGTTTTTAATACTCATGATAATTTGATTTTATTGGCTAACTGCCTGATTATTATATATTAAATATACTACATATATACAGTATATACAACATTATTTAATACTATTATACTATACTAAACATATTTAATATAGTATATATCTATCGATATATCATTCAGAATTGAAAATTCTTATTAGGAACCCCGAAATTATTTCATCGAATGTAAAGTTTAATCACCCCGACTTCAACAGTATAACTCACTATTCATATAACGGACAAATATTTTAGGAAGTATGACTGTAATTAAAAATTAGATGGGCTCCCCTGAAGCTTGCGTAAGAGGGTTCATGTCATTTTTAATAAAATGTTTGATTGTTAAATAATGAATAGTGTACGTTTTGAACCAGGAGGGGGCTTAAGACTTCCATTCGATTAATGAAATAAAAAAAAGATGCAGACGAAATTGTATTGTGTACTCTTGACTTGTCCGTCAAGAGTATTTTTATGGCATGAAAAGTAAGAAAGTGGTGTTAACCTTTTTCTTGCTTTGATGTTTTTGTAATTCCATACAGTTCTGCAAGCTCTGCGCAGCCAACTGGATGGAAACAAAAACCATGACCTAAAAATAACCCGTGAGGTTAACAATAAACAATTGAGGATTCCTTATTCAAAAGAGTAGGGAAGGGGAAAGTGTTTTTAATTCAAAGCGAAGCGGCCAGAGATTAAAAACTATTTCCCTGCAGGGATCATGCGTTACTGATAGTATGAAAATCAATTACAAAATATGGAATTAGAGCTACATTATAGATAAGGCGACTAAAAGAAGCTTTAGCTATGATAGTAGTTCTTTTCAGCATTGTAATTATTGTAAGGATAGCAGTTTTTAACGCCCTACAAAGCATATTTTTCTACAATACACTCAATAAGTAAGTAACTACATTTTCAGGTCTTATACAGCTAGTACACCCTTACAAATTAATAGTACCCATACCAGGATTTTACAACAATGATTTCTCTTTTCTGAAGCAAAAGAACAACCAAAAATTAAAACACAATTTCGATCCCTCATTGCTAATTTAATTCGCTTTGGTTTTAAAGTTCATTGCACGAAAAAAGAAAACAAATATTAATTCTAAAACCTTTTAATTATGGATTCTATTAAAAAAGTAAAGAACATCGAAGTACAAGATCACATTGAAATTGTAGCAACAAAACCACAATTATTTATCGAAGAAAAAGAAGTCGATAATAATTCAATAGTATTAAAAATACGCATCGTACTTAAAGAATTAGGCAAGGCAGCAAGCCACGCAATTCACAGGTAAAAGCTACCAAAGATGCTGCTTATCTTACCAGAGATAGGCAGTATTTTAATTTATAAGATGAGTAAGGAAGATCTTAAAACAAGAAAGACCAAAGGATAAAATAACTTATATTTAAGACGTTAATACAACAACAAATTAGGTAATGAATAGTGAGGAAAATAATTTTATGGGGTTTTCAGGGAAGGTAATTCCTGAAGAAACACTCAATACACTTCAATTTCAAATCGACTTCAAAAGGGAAGAAATCATAAAAGATGAAACCTTCATGAGACACTTAAATAATGAAAGCATCAAGAGTGAACACTTAGAAGAAGATCCAGAGATCATTCGCTGGTGGTTTGATACTTTTGATAAGGCATTTGGGATTATTCCAAAAGTACCTGAAGGTTATAGCCACCGATTAATCTGCCTTGAAATAGAAAAGCTCTTTATTCAAATGGGGGATTTTGAATAACTAAGAGTTAATCGTTTAACTTTTCTTTCATTGAAAGGTGATAGGCGTAATCATCCTCAGAAAGATGCGCTTTTAAAAACTCATCGTAACCAATATCATTCTTTTCCATTACAAAGCGTGTAAAAGGGGCTGCCGTTTTAGCCTCTTCAAAACCTTTTTCTTTCATCACATCTGCAAAGCCTCTATCTGGCATATTGGCAAGCCATTCATTAAATAGCTCTTTTGTAGGCTCAAAATCTTTAGATCGGGTGTGATACCTATAGGCAACATTGCCAAGACGAAACATACGTGCATGAAATTCTCTTTGATCTTCAGGGCAGTTTTTAAGGAACTCTTCTTGATTTTTTTGTTGTTGTTTATTTGGGTGTTTCATTTCTAATACATTGAAAATTGCTAAAATACTTAAAAAGCAACACCATACACGTATGGTGTTGCAGGAATTAGATGTGATACTAGATCGTATTACATAGTTGTATCATATCTGATCTATCGTGCATCCAATCCTCAAAGTTGTCATCTGGTGCAATTAGATGTATACTTTGCAGAAAATAGAATAACTCAGATGTTGTCCACTCACTCAGATCATGATTATTAAGATTTATTTTCACATAATCTTCTATAAATAAGTAGTCTGAGATTTCAAGTACTTGATCTAAAGTACTACTATCTTGCTCATCATCGTTGATTTGCCATTCAACATTTTCGGAACTATCAAAAGCAAATATGGCCACGAAGTGCCATATTGCTTTAGCCTGTGTTAGACTTATTACTTTTTTCATCCTAGAATACTTTCAGATGAATAAATCGTTAACTCTAAGGTGTTACACTTTGTTTTATCAAATACCTTAAGGGTACAATGGTCTCGAAGCTCACTAAGATCAATGTTCCCTTGTACTGAGGAATAATACCCTTGTTCATTGAAACGCAAGGTCCATTTATCAAATGCTGCTAAAGCATCATCTTTTGTATTGTAATGGGTATCTTCAAACAGGCTAATCCCATCAGGAGAAAACACTTGAAAGATTTTGTTCTCTTCTGAAATTTCAGAGAGTAAAGTACAAACCCCATTTCCCAGCATATCCATAAATTGCTTGGTTTCCAAAATATAAGAATGGTTCTTTTCTAATGGGTTATAAACCCAAATCCTGTCCTTTCCTACAAATTCTACAATTTCATAGTTACGACTACCAATTTTAAATTTTGTGCCAACACAAATTAGAGATTCTTTGAAACTTAAATACATAATAATTAAATTTTTAGATTAAACAATATTTGTACTCATGCCAGTGGTAGACTGGGTTTTCGCTCAAATTTTCCAATGAAAAATTGGATGGGTTCCCCTGAGAAGTCGAAGAGGGTTCATGTCATTTTTTATGCAGAGAAATTTGATGGTAAATACAGCGAGCTGAACTTCGTACCCATATTGATTACATCCCCTCATGGAGTGGCTGTAGCATTGACGATAGGAAGGGCTGCAGACGTGGAATGAGACCGCTTATAAGCCACATGGCGTTTGAATGGGGTGGGTGGGAGGACAATAAACAAAAAAGAGCCGTACTAATACGACTCTTTGTTAGGTTCTATACCTCTGTTAGCGTGTCATAGAGTGATTTATCAATCATTGTGTAATCATTCCAACCGCTAAATTGTTCCAACAATTGCATAGATGTTGTTTCCCCTTCGGTGAAACAGAAAATCGCAAAATCTCCCTTTATTTTACAAAAGGAAATGATCTCTTCTTCGCTTACTTGGTTTTTAATTAAGCTGGTAACTTCAGCGCCAAAGATGTAGTAAGTTCTCTCTTTTAACACATACTCTTTAATAGGGAAAAGAGGTTCGCCCCAATCGGGAGTAATTTCATGCGGATAACCGTCGACCATCACATGAATTTTATTGTTTTGATCTACGATGATTTCTCTATGCCAATCATCAAATCTATGAGTTGTAAAAAAGGTTTTCATAATTAAGTATTTTAAAGTTAAAATCTCCTGTTTGTTGGCACAGGAGAAAAAGCCAGATTTTTAGAAGAAGTACGGTGCTCCTTGCACTAATTTTTCATCTATTGACATTAGCAGATCATCTAAATACACGTCATTTTTTATCTCAACGACCTTATCATCCTTTATGTAATAGATCTTAAATAAATCCATAAAGTTTAAAGTGATTAGGACTTGGCCTTGAAACAGCTTTGCATCTACTTCATAGTATATTGCAGTTTGGTCTATTTCTTTGCTAAAGGTGATTTTCCAGCAATCAGTTATAATTAACTCATCGATAAGTTGGAATAATTCCGAAGTGTCCCAATTTCTACAATTGGTGGTAAGTTCAGCTAACAGCTCTTGTGATAATTTCATAATGAAAAAATTTTAATGATTAAACAATATTTGTACTGTAGCACAGTGTTAGACTGGATTTTCGCTCAAATTTTCCAGTGAAAAATTGGATGGGTTCCCCTGAGAAAAGCGAAGAGGGTTCATGCCATTTTTTATGCAGAGAAATTTGATGGTAAATACAGCGAGCTGAACTTTGTACCGATATTGATAATCCCACTCGTGTAGTGGCTGCAGAAATGACGATAGGAAGGTCTGCAGGCGTGGAACGAGACCGATCTCTTTTGGTTCTTTAGAAAAAGAATTCGTTTTATGATGGTTCGATACCATCACAAAAGGATAATAGTATAATTAACAAAAAAAGGTATAGCGACAAATCACTATACCTGGTATACTCCTAAGAATTAAATAAATTCATAGTGTCGGTTTTATCCTTTTGAACTGGAGTTTTTTTTACTTCCTCTTTTCTAATAGACTTCATCCTTTCTTTGAGTGCTTTTACTCTTTTCTCATAGATCCAAATGCGCAAGTGTTTTAGATCTCTTTCTTCATCTCGTGAAAGCTGTTCCGGAGCAACTTCTTTTGTCATTTCTACTAACTCTCTTTTAAAGCTTTTAACATATTGAAATCCAAGCCAGGTGTAGATGTTAGTCCAACCATACGGTAATGGATGTTCGAAAGTACGTGGTATCATATAGGCCAATGTTTCCGTTAGTGAAGCCATTTTTTCTCCTGACATTAAGGTGAACATTCTGGAGATGGTAATATTTTCTAACACATGCTTTGGTATGGCACTTTGCCATTGAGAAGGATATACAATAACGGGAGCTGTCAAACAGTCCATAAACGTAAAAACAAACTCTTCGCTGTCTTTTTTAGAAGGCTGTTCAATTATGGTGGCTTTTTTAGGGGTAGGCTCATCATTAAAACCAAAGTCTAGTTGTAGAAATTCCTGTGAACTCATAATACATAAATTTTAAATGAAACAATATTTGTACTAGAGGTCAGTGTTAGACTGGGTTTTCGCTCAAATTTTCAAGTGAAAAATTGGGGGAGACCTTTAGGGGGTTCCGATTTTTTATGAAGAGAAATTTGATTGGTAAATCCAGCGAGCTGAACTTCGTACTTATGTTGATGAATTCCCTCGTGTAGTGGCTGCAGAAATGACGATAGGAGGAGCTGCAGGCGTGGAACGAGACCGATCCCTTTTGGTTCTTTAGGAAAAGAATTCGTTTTGTGATAGTTCGATACAAGCACAAAACGAGTATATTACAGGCAAATACCTATTGAATTACTACTTTGAGTTAGGTGCTGTCAAGTTCTGATTCAAAAGTGTTTAAATCCATTGCGTTCTTGATTGGTCGGAAATCCAATGCGCATAGGGTATTACTTCATCTTAGAGGCGGAAGCGACTAAAAGAAGCTCACGTACTCTTAGAGAAAGTTTACACTAGGGGTATTTATTGTAGGGAGAGCAAGGTTACAACGCCCAAAAAGAAAAACTAACTTGATTAAGTCAAAATTTTTCATTACCTTTGCTACATAGTCTAATATATTAGACTATGATGGTATCATTATGAAAATTGAATCATTTAGTAGAGCAAAAAATCACATCATTGCTTTTTTTGAAGCTTCGCCAATGTATGCTTTTACGCTAAATGATCTTCGTGAAATTTTTGTTACAAACCGTGAACTATGGCGTATTGCAGCATATCGAAATATTAAAAGTTTTATTGATTTTATAGAAGATAATAAGATCCTTATCCTTCAGGTTCTCCAGGACAGTGAAGGTTCTGAAAAAAAAATATGGTCCAAAGAGAATGCTAATAATTTCGATACTGGCCTGACCATTAAAAAAGAGGGGTATTTGTCAAACTATAGCGCCATGCAAGTCCATCAACTAACCTTACAAATTCCTAAAACAATATATGTCAGTTATGATATGTACAAAATGCCTTCTTATGCTAAACCTAAAACTTTAGAGCAGGAAGCAGTGGATCGAGCTTTTAAAAAAAAGCAGCGTACAAGTAATGATATCTACATCTCAAAGGCTAATAATTTCAAATATTCATTTCTCCAAAAAAAACATGAATCTGTTCATGTGGGAATTATTAAAATCGATCGTTACGCTGTAACCGATTTAGAACGCACTTTGATTGATATCGCTGTTCGCCCTGCCTATTCAGGAGGGGTATTTGAAGTGCTAGAAGCCTTTAGAAATGCAAAAGACAAAATAGATCCTAAAAAGTTAGACCGCTACTTGGATAAGCTAGACTATATTTACCCTTTTCATCAGCTTATAGGTTTTTATATGGATCGAGCTGGATATTCTAAAGCAGCAATAGTTCCATTCCAAAACAAGGTGAGTACCATCCTTTTTTATTTGACGTATGATTTATCCACTACGAAGTTAGATACTACTTGGAATATGTATTATCCTCTAGGTTTTTAATATCCTTAACTTTATCCATAACGAAATTAAAGTAAAAGTCAAAACCTTTAGTATCTGTTGCTGTGAGTGTATCTACTACACTATTCCAATCCTCTTTTTGAAAGTCTTTGTACTGTGGTAATAAATCTAAAAAATGAATTGGAACGAGCTTGGCATCAAAAATATTCTTGAACATGATTTTATTCTTCTCAGAAGTAAAATCAATACCAAAGGAATTACACAAATTCCAAATATCATAGAAATCACGAGCACGACCTTTTTGACGAGCTGTAGGGATGATTTCTCTATACTCAGGAATGGATTGACATAAGGCACGTATTTTTTCAAATACAATCATCTCAGGGGTGTATACATAGAATATTGTACCATCAACATCCACAATTTTCTTATTTGCAGTGTATTCATAGCTACTAATCTCTACCTGAAATTGCGTAGACTGATTCGGATAAATTTTATGTGCTAAACGTCTAGATTTATCTACATCATCAGGATCGTGCAAATCAGCGTCAATAACTTTGAAATTAAGAAGATACCCTTTCCACTCTTTTACTTTATTTTGTTTGGGCTTTTCTATAAAGCGTATATCGAATACATAGAGATTATGCTTTTCAAATTCGGTATTTAGTAAACCATAAAGTATCATTTCAATACGCTTAAATTCCTCTGGAGAGAAATCACCTTCAATTGAAAAATCGATATCTAATGAAGCTCGGTCAGTAATATTGTAGGCTAATTGTAACGCATTTCCACCTTTTAATACCAAGCCATACATTAATTTTTCATCACTTACTAAAGCTCTCAGGGTAAGCATCTTGATTTTTTCAACCATAAGGGTTTTATTTTTTGAAATGACTATGAAAATAAGACAATAATAAACGAAAATCTACTTTTTTGTGGTAAACCGTAATAAATCAAAGAAAAAAAGTGAAAAAGTAAGGTTCAGCCTTACCAAAAGTAAGGTTGAACCTTACCACTCTCCAATTTTAAAGCCTTTATTTTGTATCTGTAAAGAGTAAGAGTTTAAAAAAAGTGCGGGTCACCCGTACCAGTTTCAAATTTAAAAGCTTTTATTTTGTCTTAACAATAGTAACGGTTTAAAATAGTGAGTTAAAGTTATAACACACATTATAAACAAAGAGTAGTTAGTCGGAACTACAGAAACAACCGATGAAGATATTTGACAATATTGAGGGAAGTAATCTTAAGAAAACAAAATTAAGTACATATATTTGTATTGGAATTAATGTGATTCTATTTACGTTTATTCTGTGTTATATATTTATGTAAACTTTATAGATTAAAGATTTTTAAGATGTAAGTTGATTTCAAAATTATAAATATATAATAAGGCTATAAGCCGAAGTTAAATACTCTAACCCTGCTTCTGGTGGGGTTTTTACTTGCCTTAATATTTTTTATCTCTTAAAAAAGTGCGGTTTTCCCGCACCAAAAGTACGGGAAAACCGTACCACTATCTATATATTAACTGTTAATATTGTAGTAACGAAAAGTAACCAACTCTAAAAAATAATATTTAATACACTCAAATGAAAAAAACAGATTCATAAAACGGTTAAACTAAGAAGTTAACACACTTAAAGCACCCAAATTTAAACACTTAAAATCAATGAGAACACTAATTATAACGTGTGTCTTACAGCTATTGCTATGCTCAAAGTTAAAGGCACAAAAAAAACTAAATTGTGAGCTTAATTTAAAAATTGTAAACCACGAATTAAGCCTTCCGAATTCAAAAGAGAACTATCCTGAAATTATTGAATTACTAAAACCATGTGCAGAAAAAGGAGAGGCAGAAGCACAATTCTTATTAGGTAGGATATACCAAGTTCAACAAACAGAAGCAACCTATTTAAAAGCCTTTACATTATTTAAAAAAGCTGCTAAACAAGACCATGGTTTAGCTATGGTTCATTTAGGAGATTTGTATAAAAATGGAAATGGCGTTGATGTTAATATTAAAAAAGCTAAAAAATGGTACAAAAAAGCCCATGAGCTAGGGAATCAGAAAGGTACTTATGCGTTAGGATACTTATTTTACAAAGGCTTAGGTGGAGTACCACAAAATTATGAAAAAGCAGTTCAATTATTTGAACAAAGTTCCTATCCAATGGCAAAACACTGGTTAGCGATGTCTTACTTTTTTGGAAATGGTGTACGTCAAGACAGAGACAAAGCTATTGAATTACTTAAAACTCAAAACAGTTTGAATGAAACTACACTGATTTCCTGTATGGAAAAGCATAAGCATTCAAGCTTTGAACTTACCGATTTTCAAAAAAAGGTATTAGAAAACAGTAAAAAAGGAATCAAAAAATCAACGTCTGCATTTTCCGGCACATGGGATGGTACGCTTTTACAAATGGATTGGTCAGAACAAAAAGTAGTACAACAAATACCCGTATCAATAGCTTTTAAAAAGGGCGAACAAGAACCTAATTTTAATTATGAATTAGCTACAGGTAACTATAGTAATTCCGGTACAGCTAGTCTATATGCCGACGAATTTATATTTGATGATTTGCAAATTACATTGGATCGTAATTTTTATGCAACACCATCAGAAAAGACGATTGACTATTTAATTAAACATGCCGAGGCTAGTATCAAATTAGTAGATGAAAAAGAATACCTAATAGTAAGCTTAACTAATTATGCAAGTAAGCTCAAAGAATTAGGAGGAGATTTTAAAATGATTCTTACCAAAAGAAAAACGCAAACACAGAACGGTGTTGAAATTTCGCAGGAAGCCTTAGAACATTTACAAGGTGCGTCTAATACCAAATTTATCAAACTGTATCCTAATCCTTTCAGTACTGAATTATTTGTAGCCTATAACCTAACTAAAGAGAGTCATATTCGTATTGAAGCTACACACTTAAATACAGGAAGTAATCAAATTATTGAAGAAGGAAAACAGCAAAGGGAAGGAGAATATATCTATTACTTAAATGGAAATCAATTGCAACAAGGCATGTACGTAATTACCGTATATGTAGATGGAGAAAAGAAAACTGAAACGATTATTAAAAACTAAAAAAGCATGAAAATTAAAAACTTATGTATCATATTTTGTGTTTTAATAGCACAATGTGTATTTGCACAAATACCATCAGAACAACCTGTAGACCCACTGGATCCTTCAGGGCCGAGTATACCCGTTGAACCTAGTATACCTGAAGAATTTGATTTTCCAGATGGTATTATTAGTATAGAACTTCCTCCGTGTGATTGCCCTGGAGAACCCAAAGATTTTACTTTTAATTTTAGCAGTAATTTTGGTAGTGCTTTTGAAACTGCTTTAGCCAATGACAGAGCAGCTATTTTAGCAGCTCGACAAGGAGCTATTGAATGGTATAACAGACAAACTTCTATTCTTAATGATAGAATAGAGGGAAAACTACGTAAAGATTTTCCAAATTACCCTGAAGCAAGAACAGCATACTTTAGACATACTGAAAATCAGTTTATAGATAAAAGTAGATCCATATATACCAGCGAGGCACAAAATAAATGGAGAGCGTTAGGAAATGAAAATTCTAAGATGAAAAAAGGATTAAAACTTTTAAAACAGAGAGAAGCTGAGCTAAAAGCAGGAAATATTGATAATTCATTATACCGAGAGCTAAAGTATGGGAATCAAACCATTGGTAGTTTACGAAATATTAGTGCGGTTAGAAACGAAATCAGTAAAGCTATTTCAAAAATTGTTGAGTTTTCGTGGAAGCATGGAGAGTTAGGTAAAGTATTGACTAAACTTGTAGAAAATAATGCCATTACTCCTCAAATAAAGAATGCAGCATTTCAAAAGAAATATGATTATCATAGAGGTCTCGATATCTACAATAAGGCAAGTTACATACAATTTTTATTGCATTATGATGAATATATAAGACTAATAGGTGGACCTAGAATAATTCCTCCAGGATTAAATGCGCTGTTTCTTAAATTTGGAGACAAGGTACAAATGGGTAACACTGATTTTATTATTGATCAGATTAGCAAAGCCATAGATGAGCGATTAGATCCTTTCCATCCAAATCACTGGGAAATTATTTTATATGAAAAATATAATGGAGGGTACTGGAATATAAATAGAGCGAAAGCAGATCACAAAGCATTACTAGATCGCTTATTTGATAATATACTAGCAAACACACCGTTAGGTTCCAATTTTAGTGTGGACTTTTTAGTAGATAAGTTTAGTATCACCAATATAGATCAATTTAACTTTTTAAATGATGATCCTAATAAAGCCAAAGAATTAGAAAACTTATATAAATTAGCTGCAGCAGATTTAGATGGAGGGCAATCAACAAGAACAGGGATTAGAGTTGAAATTGTATCAGGAGGAAATCTATTTTCTATCGTTAGAAAGCTTGATATCACCAATGCTTATCAAAAAAGATGGTTAAAAGCCAATCCTCATATTGTTTCTAGGTTCTCGACCATGCTAGCTTTTAATGATGGGCCTAATACAGTAAACCCATTACGAGCAGAAGTTGTAAGAGGTGGACGTATTCAAAAATTAATTGAAGATTTAAAAATTGAAGATACTGAACAAAAGAGATTATTATATGACAATGAATCTGATGCTTTGAGAATTGTTGATTTGTTTTCAGGTAATATCGTTCCTGCTGAATTTATCAAACAATCTATAGCAAACGGCTCTATTAAATACGTTGCTGAAAACTATGAGGCTAGTTTAAAATCACCTACCGATATTGATTTAAGTGATATTTTAGACAAGATTAATTCTCCGCAAACAGCAGACGATCGTTATGTAGCTCAAAAGTTTTTATGTATTTATAACAAAATATTAAAGTCTCCAAATTATAAGAAGTTATTCGTGAATTTATTTCAGGACAGTAAAAGATTTAATGTAAAGTTTAAAATTGTTGAAGGTATCCGTTCTATAACTCCAGGAAAAGAACCGAATGGTTTGGCTCAAATAAGAGATAGAAAAAAAGACTCGAATGGAAATTTATTAAAAACAAATGTAACTATTTTAATAAATAAGAAGATTTTAAATACAGGAACAAGTCAAACAGGTTCTGTTTTAGATATAGCCAAAACTATAATACATGAAAGTATTCATGGGTACATTTCTATTAAAATGCTGGATTGTAAATTGGGTCTAACACTTAATAATTTAAATAATAAAGAATTTGAAACGTTAATTAACGAATATCACGATGGTACCTGTGGAACACAAGAGCAGCATGAGTTTATGTTTGATTTTATGATACCTAATATGGTACAGATTTTGAACGATATCAGAGATGATTTGATTATTGAACGCCATAGGGATGCAGTGTCAGAACCTTTATATATTCCAGGAATTAACGGTCCAATACCTTTTAGCTGGAATGATTTTTTCTATAATATTTCTCTAGCTGGTGTAGATAGAACAGAAAGTTTCATAGAAGAAATAAAAAATAATACTCGCAATAATCTAATACATCAAGGATATAGAAGACTTAGTAGTAAACTTAGTAAAGAATGTAACTAATATGAAAACAATAATAATAACGCTATTTTTCTCAATAATAACTAATTATATAACAGCACAAGCAACTGATAATCTAGATAACGAGACGTTATTTGTACTTTTTGAAAAATCAGAGAGTACAAATAAATCTTATGTTTTATCAAAGAATAAAAAACATAAAGAAATAAAAAATTATCTGTATTTCTACACTGACTATAATTCAGAAATTAAATTTTTTACTTTTGATTGTTCCGCTTATTTTTCTTTAGATGATCAGATAAATAACACTAATCCTGCTAAAAGATTCTCAATCCATAAAAGCTTTTTGGAGAATAACTTTATTATTGACAATTCATATATCGATAAAGTAGGTTTTGATACCGTATTTGAAATGTTATTTAAAAGTAAAACCATATTTGTTATTGATAAGTCAGAAATTAAAGGGGATAAAATCACACTTCGTGAAGCTAAATTAGATTATCCACCAGAAGAATAATTATTGATAAAAGAGTTTATGATCAATGAGAAAACTAATTCACACATCACTCTATCTATTTCTTTTTAGTTTGAATGCACAAATTAAAAAGGAAACCATATTCTTAAATTTTGAATCCTATATAAAAGAAAAATGCTTGATAGAAGATGGGAGTGGCTCAAAGATGCAAATTTTAAAATATAGAAAAGAAATGAGTAAAAAACGTACTCTATTTAAAATTTGTGATGAACAATTTACTTTAAATAATAAAGTAAAAATAGATACTTGTAATTTAGATTATTTAAAAAAAATTAAGTTCTCTACTATCGAGGAAATGAATAAAAAATGGGATAATAATAGAAAGGAGGACTTGTTTTCAAGTAGTGCCTATGAACAAATATTCATTCTGGAAAAGAATAATAATAAAATTATTAAGTATCCTGTAATTTGGAGCAGTAGTTATACCGAAAAATAAAAGTATTTAAGTAATACATATAGGCAAACTTAGTAAGTGTAACTAACATGAAAATAATTCTAATAGCATTCTCTTTAATATGTTTAACTAATTGTAAGGCAAAAGGGAATACTGAAAATTTAGATAATGAGACATTATTTGTTCTTTTTGAGAAATCAAAAGAAACTACAAAAATTGATGATTCAAGTAGAAAAAATAAAGATCTAATAAATTATATTTATTCCTATAGCCATGAGAATTCGAAAACTGGTTCTTTTATTTTGAGCTGTTCTACTTTTTTTTCTTATGATGATCAATTCAAAAACATTAACAGAAGTAAAGTATTTACAATTAATAAAACGTTTTTAGACAATAACTTTATTATTGACAATTCATATATAGATAAGGTGGGTTTTGATATCGTATTTGAAATGCTATTTAAAAGCAAAAACATATTTGTTATTGATAAGTCAGAAATACAAGGAAACCAAATAACTCTTAGAGAAGCTAAATTGAGCTATACTGCTGAAGAATAAAGGAAGTTACTAATCAATAAAAACTAATTCACATATCAATTAATTATCTCATAATTCAAATTAGTTGACAAATGAAAGTCCCTCAATATAGGTCTAAAGTAGGGGCTTTCTATTATAAAAAATTGTTATGAACTATTTAAATCTAAATTCTTCAGATAAGGATTTATCTGTTGTTTTTTTGGAACAACCTATATCTATATTTTATAACGAAATAGGAAAAGAAATCTACTGTGATTTAGTATTCATACAAAATTCTAATGAGTTAAAGGACTTATTTTATGTAGTATCAAAATCAATATCAATTATTCTAGTTAGTAAGCTATTAAAAAACATACTTAAAGAATTTAAACTACCAAAACACCAATTTGTCCCGTTTCCTTTACTCCATAATAATCAGATATACACCTACTATTTATATTATAGTATAGAAGTCTCAGAAAATATTCATTTGAGAGAAATAGAACCATCCTTTGAAGTTATTCAGACACCTTCATTATATGAAATGGTAGGTGACAATGATTCCAATTATGATATTATAAAATATAACGAAAGTGTATTCTTAAGTAAGGGTCTTTTTTACAGGCTAAAGGATGAAAAGATACAATTTTAGTTTTCTTACCCTCACCCCTGAGAAAACGAGCATGGCACATTTAATATGTGCTGTGCTTTTTTATGTTTTTTGAAGATATAATGCGATAAATAAAACCAGAAACAGGAAAAACCCTGAAATAAAACAACTTAACAATTGTATATTTAAATCCGAGTGAGTCAGCTCGTGTATATATACACGCACGTAAAGTAGTAAAAAACCACCTTGAATTGGGTGGTTTTTTATTTTCCAGTTCATAATATCCACTACTATTAAGCCACATGGCGTTTGAATGGGGTGGGTGGGAGGACTAAAAAAACCGATACATGTTGTACCGGTTAAAATAGATTATGCCATTGCATATATTTCCTCAAAAAGCTCTTTATCTAATTGTTTTTGTTTGGTAAAGCTCTTTTTCAAATCGTTGTGAAGTACTGCATTAAACGCATTGTAACCTAACCATAAATTAGGTTTTTCGTTCAGTAGAATTGATTCGTTATCCAAGATCTCCAGAACTCTTCTTGACTTTTTGGAAGGATCTGAATTCTTGTCGCTACATTCGTACTTAAATAGCTTTGTTTCCTCCAAAACTTGTCTCACAAATTCTTTAGTATCTATAAGTTTAATAGATTTCATCTTATCGAATTTATGCGTGATTTTGTAAAATTCGTTATCCAAAAACTTCTGAAATAATTCCTTCATTTTCGGCATTAAAAGCATCGTGTTATTCTTTGTACGTCGTATAGAGAACTCAATTTTTGCGTCGGAAATATGTAATCCATTAGAGCACACTTTTCTGTAGAAACCGAAATGACCTGAAGTTTTTTCGCTACCATCATAAGAGTTTTTAAAACGTAGCATAGGTAGAATAACATCTTTATCATTCTTCACTGTAAATTGTGATGTATCATCAATAATAAAATCAGTGATAAAGGAACGATCAGCTCTATTAATGGTTTGCTTTTGATATTTAATCTGAGCATCAATTAGCATTTCCTCTGCTTTTTTAAATAACATCTCATTAGTAATATGCCCGTAAGAATTAGATACTACATTTACAATCTTCCTATTTGAAACAATTACGTTGTCATAACCTCTCCTGGTTTGGAACTCCGTTAACCCTTTGAAATTTAACACTTCACAAGTAACAAATACTTCATCTTTTTTTAATTTTTCTAAATACATAATAAAAATTTTAGATTAAACAATATTTGTACTCATGCCAGTGGTAGACTGGATTTTCGCTCAAATTTTCAAGTGAAAAATTGGGGGAAACCTTCAGGGGGTTCCGATTTTTTAGACAGAGAAATTTGACTGGTAAATACAGCGTACTGACCTTCGTACTTTATATTGATTAACCCACTCGTGTAGTGTCTGCAGAAGTGACCAAAGGAGAAGCTGCGGACGTGAACGAGACCGTTTTTTATAGTAACTTTCAATTAAAGGAAATCATGTTGTACTTTCCAAAGTACCAAAGGGAGAACAAGGGGAACAAGTTGCAAATAGCAATGCTCATGGAACTAAGCACAAAAAAATAGATGTGCTTTCCCTGAAAGAAAACACATCATATCTTACTTTAAATTATTTATACTTTAAATGAAAAAGTTCATTTTGACAGGGAACAATTTCCATTCCCTTATATTCAAAAACATCAATTTCTCCAGCTCCAGCTTCTTGGGCCAAACTGTAAAACTCTTTATAGCTCCAAAAAATATCATCTTTTCGGGAATCATAATTGCTAACCCCTATAGAACTAAAGGGCAGTCCAATTCCTATCTTTCTTTCCAGTGAGGTAAATTTTCGTTTAGGAGTTATCATTAAATCTTTATAGAAAAATGGTTTCATGGTGTAAAAAATTAAAAAGGAGCCTATTGTAATAGACTCCTTAAGTGTTTATGCATTGACTAATGTATCAGCTACTTGTTTTTGTAACTCTGTAATACGCTCCTCAATTCGTTTTTCTCTTGCTTGCTCTGCATTGGTATACACTTTCTGAATTTCGTCTAATTCTTTCGTGTAGGTTTTTTGCATCACATCATAAAAAGCAGCATTAGTAAGAGTATTAGTATGGTTCCTACATTGAGTGTCTACTTGCTGCACTAACAATTGACGTAGTAGCTTATAAAGCATATTTAGATCAAAATACTGTTTGATAGCATTGAATTTTTCTACCGTACTATCTGCTTTAGCTCCGGCAATTATGATTTCCAAATCTTTAAAACTACCAATCCTTGTTAGATGACCTATATTATTATAATAAAGAGATATTGCTATTGCTGCTATCTCATCTTCGTTTATCGCTTCATTTTTATTGATATAGTCTGTGTCTTGGATTTTATTTACTACTTCTGCAAACTGTTTATCATGCTGCAATTGCTTTTTACGGATTTCTTTTTCTTGAATCGTTTCAATTTGTTCCGCTGGGGTTTGATCTGCCATTTTCTTCTCTGAACGAGGTATAACATAGTCACTAGATGTTTCTTCTTGTTCTTCCTCATCTTGTTCTAATCTCACTAGAATAGGATTGAATTTATAAGTATTCGTGTTAAGAAGTAAACCACTTACATATCCGTTAGAAGGCGCTTGTTCATATACTTCCTTCTCCTCATTATAATCTTTAATCTGAGCATCGTACTCTTCTTGTAACTCCTCTTTGGAGTAGTCATAATCTTCCCAATCTTCTTTAATGGCTTTCTTAGTAGGCTTTACTGGCTTCTTAAGATATTCGATACTATCAAGTAGGTAGATCTTTAAGCCTTTAGTCTTCATTAAGCTTAATACGTTTTGATTTTTTGGTTGATCCAAATACCAACTTCTAACATCCGGTATCAGTAAGATATTTTCCTCTTTTACATAGTCAATTAAGTTGGACAATACCTTTTGTTTTTTAGCTTCAAAACATACTGATTTCGTACACACCTGTTTACCATTACCAAATAAATTGCCTTGATTTGCGGCATTAAAAGGACACACATTGCAAGCACCTACAGTAGCTATTAAACTTTCATCTTCTAGAGAAAAAGGAGCTTTCTCTAAATCACTTGCATGTTGCTCAATCATTCTTTTTATAAGATTCTCATTAAATCCATTCTCTAAACTCTCTAACATAATTTCTTGCTCTTCTGGCTCAAATAACGCCACAGCAACACCTAATTTTAATGTCATTTCACCAGCTCTTACAAACACCTTAAAACCTTCGATTAGTCCTGCTAGTTTTAAACGTTGTTTTACAAAGTTTTCAGTCTTACCACATCGATTTGCAATTTCCTGTGCACTAAATTTTTCAGCTAGTTTGGCAAATCCTTCTGCTTCTTCGGTAGGTTCTACATCTTCTCTTTGTAGGTTTTCGATAAGTTGAAGCTCTAAAATGTTTTTGTCCTCAAACTCTTTAACCATTGCAGGTATGGTTTCTAATCCAGCTAGTAGACTTGCTCTGTACCTACGTTCTCCCATCACGATAATAAATCCATCTCCTTGAGCTCTTAAAGTAATTGGCTCTATCACACCATGCTCTTTAATGCTTTTTGATAATTCCTCTAATTTTTCTTGATTAAAGGTCTTTCTTGGCTGATTTTCGTCTACACTAATAGTTGACAATGCGATTTTTTGAATTTCTAAATTCTTCATTTTAAAAAATTTTAATTAAACAATATTTGTACTCATGCCAGTGTTAGACCGGATTTTCGCTCAAATTTTCAAGTGAAAAATTGGATGGGTTCCCCTGAGAAGTCGAAGAGGGTTCATGCCATTTTTTATGCAGATAAATTTGATTGGTAAATACGGCGAGCTGATCTTCGTACCTATATTGATTAAGTTCCCTCGTGTAGTGTCTGCAGAAGTGACCAAAGGAGAAGCTGCGGACGTGGAACGAGACCGCTGTCGTTTTGGTTCTTTACCGAAAAGAACATTCTTTGAGATGGGTTAGATCCCCATTGCAAAGAATTCCCCGAATAAAATAGTAGTACAGAAAGAGGAATTAATATGAGGTATTCAAGTATACTCTAGAAGCTGGACGGTTAAAGATGCTTATTTTTGCCCCCGTAGTTCTATAATTTTTTATAGGATTATTAATATTTGATCGAGGGGGCGGAACTTTGGCGAGACTGCCCCCTTAAATCAAATTCATAGTGTTATTCTATTTCATTGTGGTTTTCCACAATAACTCTAGGTTAAAAAGTATTTATTTCATGGCTATAAAAATATGGCTGTGATAAAAAGAATTAGAGAAATAATACTATACTATTTGAGCTTCAATACAATGGTTAGTATATCCTTTATGAAAGGATTTCAAGCAGCCATAAACTGTTTAGAAGCAGACGATCATCTATATGCTGCCGATCATCTAAAAAAGGTTTTAGAAAGGTTAAAACAAGATTCAGAAAAGCCTTAAAAAAGGCTTAACTGCGAATCTCGTAATAAACGTTGTTTCTTAACTTCTGCATACTCCTCGATACGCTCTTCATATTTAAGGCTTTCTATAACTAGGTTTGCCAAATCCATGATATTATCTGAATCAGGATGTTGCTCTATGAACCACAAGATCTGCCCTGGCATTATCCAGTTAGATCGATAAATAGATTCCTCTATATCTATAGCATTAAGTTCTAAATGAAATATAGGAGTAAGAAGATCTTTAACCTCAGTATTTAAATAGTTTTCTTGGGTTTCACTATTGGTAAAAGGCAAAAAAGTAAAGGAAATTTCATAGCTGATTCCATGAGTAGTTACGGTACTCTTAGAATCTTTAGTTAAATGAGATGGAATATTTTTAAGAAGCATTTTTGTATGTTTTAAGGTGAGAAAAACTCCTGTTTTAAAGGCACAGGAGAAAAAGCCTTAAGAGGTTAGTAGTTGTCCCAATCAACGTTGCCCTTTTCTTTTTCAAAGGCTAACTCGATCTGCTCTTTAGTTATTGGATAATCTTCCAAAGCCTCGATGACATCTGCTAAATCGTAGGTTAAAAATGTCTCGTAGTTGTAGAGTTCTCTAACGATGATCTTATCAACTCCATTTTCTTCAAGATCCTGCTGAATCCCTTCTTTTTGAATTTGTTTTAAACCTTCTAAAAGGGTATCGGCGTGTTCTGAAAGGCAAAACATACCTCCAGGAAACTGAGTATATTTTTCTCCTTTAATTCGACTTTCTTCAAATTGTTGACCAGAAAAGGCAAAAAAAGTACCAGTTGTTTTAAATAGTTCAGATTGTTTTTTTGAAACGTAGTCACATAAACTTTTCATTTTGAATAGATTTAAAATTATTATTTATGCGTCATGGCAGCGAAAGATGAGATTTTAGAAGGGAAGGAAACGGAATAAAAAATGACCAAAGGAGTGGTTTATGCCGTAGTCTTTCTGAAGTAAATTGAACGAGCTGAACTTTGCCTAAATAGTAATTGATAGCCAAGCCCGTACGGGCGTACCGATCTGTTTTGCTTCTTTACAAAAAGATGTCATTTTATCCTGGTTCGACACCATGAAAAAATGAAAGCTTACACAATTGAAAACAATGTGTAAATTTTTATGCCGAATACAATTAATTTGGTATTATAAAAAAAAAGAGCTGCAGAAATGAGGGTAACTTATACAAAGTATAAGTATTTCTACAGCATCAAAAATAGTGGGGCTATCATTGGTTTTTGAAGGGGCGATCGCTCGTATATAACAAACCAACTTTATATCAGCCCCACTAAAATATACATCGAAGCTTTTTTAGTTAAGCCCAAAATAGTGTTCCTGAATATTATCCTTAGAGTCTTTTTTTAATGTTTTAGTTTCAGTACATTTTTCCTCACTCTCATAAATGATTCCTCCTACTTTAATAACGTTAGGTTTTAAATACATTTCGGTTCGAGCTTCTTTTTTATCGTAGAACTCTGTATAGTTTTCTAGTGTTACATCAGAAAATTCCACATCATAGGTTTCTCCATCATTTTCTAATCCAGATATACGTAATGTCCCTGATATCCTTTGATATATTGGAGATAATAATTTTCTAATCAATGTAAAAGTGTCCTTGTTTTTATCTAGTACTAGATATAAGTCGCAATAGGAGGGAACCAATATATTTTCAACGAATCTAGGAGAACCTGAAAGGATCATTTTATTAGGATTCTTGATTGGATATTCTGTTTCAAACACAATAAGGGTAGCTTTAACCATATCGTTATATTGTTTTATCAGCTCTACCTTAAAAAGCTTATATAATTCCAAGCAGGTACAATGATTTTACCTGCCATATAAGGGCCTTTGGTATTACTAGGTATTATTTTTCTTCTTTCTGAGTGATTGATAAGCAAGTTTAAGTCTCCAGCTTCATTTTCAATAGCTCTTAATATGTTTACAATTACATCATAATTCACAATTGAGTTACTATCTAAAATAGTATTGACAGTATCTAAAGAATAAATGCTTACCATCTTTATTTGTACATCTGGAGGGCAATTTGACCAAACGGTCATAAATTTTTCTCTTAGAATTGAGATATCTAAATGTTCTGACATAATTTCGTAGCAATATTGATTAAGTAACTGTATTCACATCGAATCAAAACTGTTTCATAAGAGTTTCAAACATTGACAACTTCTATAAGTTTAGTTATATTTGAATGGATACAAAACAAGAATTAACCATAACAAATTTACAGAACTTTATTTAAAACCAGATAAAGTTCTGCAAAAAAGTTATGGTATTTTATATTATAAATGAGGGAACTAGACGAAATAATAGCCATTATAAACTCACATGATATCAAAGCTTATAAAATCGCTAATGATCTACCCAAAGGAGTAATCTCAGAAAATGGTGTTAAAAAAATACTGAGAGGAAAATCGAAAAAACCTCATAATACGACTATTGGTGTATTGAATTTTTATATCGATAAGTTCATATTAAAGAACGAAAATTCTAATGTGTCTATAAACACAGAAAAACCTTCCCTTGAATCATCTGAGAAAAAAGAAGAAGAACTTCCTCTTTCATTATCTAGGTTAAGAGAAGGAAAAATTATAGAAGAAGATATTGAAGCATGTCTTTATATTATTAGGCATTATAGACATCTATTAGATGAAAAAGATGTCTTCCGAAACCTTTTAGAAACACGTGAAGCAATCGGACATAAGAAGGGAATGGAAGTAGCAAAAAAGCTATTTGATTCAAAAAAATAGGATAGAAAAAAGAGAATAAATTTCTTATGAAATTAATGCTTAGCTTTTGGTTTTATATAAGCTTCCAAGTCTTGAACTAGTACTTTATACGTTTCATCCCGTTGCCCAAAAGCGTTGTTTAGCTCTTTATATTCAATAAGTTTTTGTTTTTCTTCTTTAACCAGCAAACGTATATGTTTTAATTCCTTTTCGCCTTCTTCTACTTGCATAGCAATCAATTCCTTCCTTTGAGAAAGGATCTCTAAATCATACAGCAAGGTATCACAAGTCTCTTCAATGTCAGTATTTCGTTTGCTTCGCTCTCTACGAATATCAAATAGGGTAAATCTTTGAAGAAAATTGAAAAACCGCTGTTTTAACTCTTGAATATTCTTTCTCTCTTTTAACTTTATATTACTCATCATCTTTCAATGAAATTCCGTTTTTATTTAAAAAATCCTTTAACTCCGAACGTGAAACATATTCACCATTACGTTCTTTTATCTTTTTCATGAAACTCTCTATCTCCATTAATTTCTCCTCACTTTCAGATTCAAAAAGTTTAGCCTCAAATATTCCTTTTCTAAGCAATAGAATAAGTGTAAAACAGACAACAGCAATGCATAAATTCCAAATGAGGTTTTCATTCAGATTATATGAAAATACTTCTACTAAGTTGAAAATGATTAAGAAAAGAGGAAAAAGAGTTCCTATGAAATATGCTCTACACCATACAGCAAATACGAGCATCAACCATGTGATTTGATTACTAAACCCAACTACAAAATTGTAGATATTTTTATGATCTAAAAAAGGTACATCATCAGGTGCATTAAAAAAAAAGAAATGAGAAATTGCAGGAATGACACTTAAGGCTGCTATAAAAGAACCAAAGACACGCATTTTAGTACTACTATGATATTCATACTTTCCTATAATACGTGCCTTTAAATCCATAGCTAATTATCTATTCCTTTTTTGATCTAATCTTGTTTTACTGTAATAAGGTGAAAATGTTTCTACAGTGTAGACTTCTCCTTCATTTCTAGTTTCTGTGTCACTTTTATCAGGTGAACATCCAATGATTAAAAAAGTTAATAATAAAACGGAATAAAGACTAAATGACTTCATAAGATATAAAATTTAATGGTTTGTTATATCCTTCTAAAGTACTAGCATTTATGAGTCTATACCCGTACAGTTATAATTATCTCTTTCTCATATGAATAAATATACAAGTATTTAAATCATTACAAAATTTTCTTAATCGATTGATTTTATTTTTTTTAAACAAGAAATTGTTATAAAAAAGGAGGCGAAACTACGATTATTATGTTCTCTCTTTTAAACGTCCACCAACAGATCTATGATACTCATAATCTTCTTTTGATAAATGTTCTTTTAAAAAAGCGTCATAACCTATATTGTATTTTTCATTTACGAATCTTTTAAAAGCTAAAATCGCTTTTCCTTTTTCAAAACCTTCCTCCTTCATCTGTTTTTGAAATCCCTTATCTTCTATAGATAATAACCATTGCTGATAATCACTTTCATCAGCTTCAAATTCTTTTGAGCTTTGATGATATATAAAGCTAGCATTACCTAATCGATAGGTACGAGCTAAGAACTCTTTAAGACGTTCTGGAGCTTGTTCTACTGCTTTTTTCTGAATCAGTCTTATATGTTCGACAGGATGTTCCATACATCTTTATAATTAAAAAATTTCCTCTAAAGCCCCAATACATGTATGTGGTTAAATATAGATAATAAAAATTGCATCCATTTGAGGATATCCGTAACAGATTTACCGATTAAAATCTCTCCAGTTAGAATAGGAATCGGACACTATTGGCAATAATGTCCGATTTTTTTGTGTCCAGTACAGCTCTAAGATGTGTATTATTTGACTTAGCAACTATTGTTTTTGTTAAAAAAAAGACATTATACAGAAGTAATGTCCGATTTTTGTATATTAGAGGTATGGAGGAAATGCGTTTGTATGATAAGGAGGGAAATAGATTATATCTTACCCCTGAAGAAAGAAAACAGTTTTTAGAACATGTAAAAAAGGAGCGTATTAAATATCGCACTTTTGCGGAAACACTTACTTATACAGGTTGTCGAATTTCTGAAGCTTTGGAGATTACCCCTTCAAGAATTAACATCGATCAAGAGGAAATTGTCTTACGATCTCTAAAGAAAAGGAAAGACGATGTATTTCGTTCTGTACCAGTTCCTCCAGAACTGATAAATACATTAGTGCTCGCTTTTGATTTGCGAAGCAAACAAAAGAGTAAAAAAAATGTAGCTAGCCAACCGCTATGGAGTTGGAATCGTAAGCACGCTTACGAGATCATTAAAAAATTAATGATTAATGCAGGAATCCCTGAAGGGAAACACAGAATGCCCAAAGGCTTGAGACATGCTTTTGGTATAAATGCCATAATTAAAAAAGTTCCTGAAAGCACTCTACAGAAATGGATGGGACATTCAGACACTAAAACAACAGCTATTTATACCAATGTTGTAGGGCCTGAAGAAAAAGTATTGGCACGCAGAACATGGGAATAGGTTTATAACAAATGTCAAATTAAAAAGTTAGATAAAATAACGTTTAAATAATCGATGGTAAAAGACTCAATTAAATTAGAAGATATACAAGGGTTATGGATTGGTATTACTCCTGATACTGTAACCAAATATTATCTTGATATAAAGAAAAATCAATCCGCTTTCAAAGCAACTTTTTCTCACGGATTAATTCATCTTTTGTCAGAAAAAATAGAAGAAGATCTAGATTCAAAATTGAATTATATTGAAAATTTGAATTACTTACTATCCATTGGTAAACGTAAATTATCTATAAATTTTGAGTCTAGTAAAAACACAGTCGTAATGTCAAAAAATGTTATTAAAGAGCTATTTATAACAATTGACAACAATGAAATAGAATTCTATAAAAACTAAACTATTCTATTTTATAGACAGCTCAATTTAAATACAATCAAACCTATGAACATAGATAAAGATAAGTTAATAAAAGATACTACTATTAGAGCAATTAAAGACACGCTAAAACAAGGTTTATTTAAATGGTCTGATACTGGTAAATTAGTTTCCTTTGATACATTATTAGACGTATTAAGTATTGAAGAACCTATATCACTTGAAGAAGCTCAAGAATTGTATTCATTTTTATTTAATGATTCAAGAATCACTAGAGTATAATTAAAGCAAATTAGCTAAATCAACAGGTCATCACAACAGAAATTAATAATCTAAAAGTATGGTTACAGTAAACATATTAGATAGTAATGAACAAATCATAGTTTCATTGAATACAGTAGAAAAAATAAATTCATTTTTTCAAACAAATTTTTCTCAAAATTTAATTGAAATCTCAATGACGCTTATGACTGAATATATAAATATAAATTATGACGGAAGTACTTATCGTCTTTCAGGACAGCAGACAAATAATATTGAAGGAACATCTGTTATAACTTATAAACCTTTCTAGAAATAAAACCTATAGATATGTTTGGCATAAACACAGCTAAAGACCGCTTAAAATCTTTAAAATCCAACTATGATAAATTACTAGAAGAGCCGTTAAATATATCTTTAGCAGAACAAACATGTTCTGATGCATGGCATCTTACTGATTGGGTATTAGAAGAAAATAAAAAATTAGATTCATCACTAACCAAAGAAAAATTTAGAAAAGACTTATATGCTAAATGCCCAGAATTTAAAATTTTACATGATCTAGTTAATACATTTAAGCATAAAGTTTTATCAAGACCAAAGGCTCAAATCAAGAAAACTGATGTTCATTCTGGTCCATTTAGTAGTACCTTTTCAAAGGAATTTGATGTTTCTAGATTAACTGTGCATTATGATAATAAACAAATAGATGTAGATGATCTAGTAAAAATTGCGATAAATTATTGGGATAACTTATTAAAATAACAGATGGAAATATCTAAAGAAATTTATGTCATAATAGGTGCTTTAATAGCTGGCTTACTATCAATTATATCTGCTATTGTTGTTCAAAAATCTCAAAGTAAAAGAGAATTTTATAAACTTGCTTTTGATGTTGCCAAAGAAGAATACCAAACATTATTGAAAATGTCTTCTCCAGGCACAACAGTTTTTCCTTTAGAAGTTTTTGTTGCTTACCATCTAAAGTTTTTAAAAGTTACCAATCGTAAAAAATTCAAAGTTTCAGACTTAGACGAAGTGAAAGCCTATAAAGTAGAAATCGAAAATTATTATAAATCTGAGGCGAAAACAATAACAAGAAGATAAACTATATCAATTAATAACTAAAATATCAAATTATGGCACTTGCTAAAATTGTTGGCTACAAAATAGATAATGATAATAAACAAATTAAATTATATATAAACGATCAAAATACACTTTCTATACCTGATTTGAATGATATAGAATTTGAAGTGTATAAATTTCTATTAGAAAGTTTTGATTCTGAAAAAATTACAAAAGCTCATGATCCTACTATAAATCAATTAATTATATCAGGAAATGTAGATAGTAGTTATGTTAAAGGTTTTAATATAAATTATTTACCTAAAGCTTTTGATAACAAGGTTTATAATATAAACTTTAATGATGTTAATACTAAACCTAATGTAATTACTTTACCAGACAATCATTTAATTTTTCTAAGCT
>NZ_MSMP01000036.1 GCF_001936575.1 Tenacibaculum agarivorans | reverse complement strand
CCTTGATCTTGTAAGCAGAATAATCTAAATCAAGGTGTTTAATTGTTTTAATATTATCTGTAGGTATCTGTCCGTCTTGAGAAAAATCATCATATCCCTGATCTTCTAAGATGGCTTCAAATGCTGGATCTGGAATACTTGTATATCCCAAAACAGTTAATGCAACTTTATCTGATTGTGTAGACTCACTACAATCATCCTTTACAGATGCAAAAAATATAGACTCATTGTAGCTTGGAGGTACATTTTGTAATGTTAATGTAGTTGTTCTTGCTCCTGAAAATACATCATTATTAGAAATTAAGCTTGCTGTTCCTGGTCCAGTTACTCTAAACCAAAATACATTTGTGTAATTAGCTGCTTCAATAGTAAATGAAACTGTTCCGTTAGCTTCAACTTCTGAAGCTACAGGTTGTAGTGTTATTACCGGATCTTCATCACATTCTTGAGCTACACTATAGAATGACATTCCCAAAAGAAACAAAATGTATAAGTATTTTCTCATTAAATTTCTTTTTAAACCAAATAAGACATATTCAAATTCCATTGTTTTACTACTTTATATTACTTTCATTATTGTTGCATTCATAATCTAATTATGATGCAATAAAAAAGGGGATTTAAGAGAGTGTTGATTGAGTAATTTTTTTGCTAAAAAAATCTTATTGCAAATATTTACAAACCTGTAATAGAATAAAAAAAAAGACGAGTTGACAAAGTATTAACAGCTTGTTAAAACTCAATATTCATAAGGGTTCAAATGCATCCCTAAGAAACAGCAGCAAACTATGAATGATAAGTAAACACTAAACTATTTTTCACTTAAAAGTTCTAAAATATTCAGTAATAGTAACTCCGTTTTCTAACTTTAGTTTTTTTCGAAGACGGGTTTTCGTAACATTTACGGAATTGACAGTAGTATTTCTGATAATAGCAATTTCTTTAGAGGAAAGTCCTATTTTTATATAGGAACAAAATTCTTTATCAACCCTAGTTATACTAGGATGTGCTTTAACCAAGTTATCGAGAAAACCTGTATTTACCAAATCCATATTTTGCTCAATAAGTTTCATTCTTGAATTGATTTCATTTTGTTGATACAATTCTAGAATCACTTGATTTATATTCTTATTCAATTCATCTTTTCCTTTTTGCTGCGCTTGTTTAAGCCTAGTTATAATATTTTCGTTTAGTTGAGTTTGGACTTGATTGTTAGCTAAAATCATTTCCATATCCTTTTGCTTTAATAATAACTCTTGCTTGTGTTTTTCTTTTTCTAGCATTAGTAACTGTTCGGATTTTTTCTTAATTAACGCTGTTTGCTTTTTTAAAATACTATTTTGTTTTAAAATAGTTGCTTCATTCCTATTTCGCATAACATTGACAAATCTGAGACTGATACCAAAAATGAGTAATACCACCAACGTAAGAATAAAACCTACAAAGCCAAACTCTTTTTGAGTCAACTGGATATAATAAAGAATAGCAAATGTGATGAAAGAATAGCCGAAGTTTACAATTCGCCAAAATTTATTTTTGATTAGGAAAATAGTAAAAAAACCTATAGAAAGCGCTATAAACGGCATTTCTATTTGTTCTTTTTCTATAGATACTGCTATATAAGCTATTGTGTTCACACTAAAGGAAAAGAGTAAACAAGCAAACTGGCTTTTCCCTTTTGAATTTAGATAAATAACAGAAATTAATAATATAAAGGCTACTGATATAATTATAATGGGTATATAATATTGCTCTATAATTTTGTTTACCAAAATCACTGGAACTATTATAATAGCACCGTATAAACAAATTAAATTTAGTAACCGTAAAGCACGTTTATCAAATTCTGTAGAAACATATTCTAAACCTTTATTTATAATAGCATCATGATATGATTTTACTTTTTGAAACAACGGTAAGTTTTACTCTAATTAACTAAACGAAGATACTAAAACCTAAGGATTGAATAAACTATATTTTTTTCATGGAAAAAAGTTTAATTTTCAAAAACAACAAAGCTCTACTATTACTAGTAGAGCTTTTCTAATATATTATACTGTTACGATTTATGATAATCTTACTAGAAGGGTTAATATACTATTCTACATTTATTGTCTGTTTTTTCTGCCACTCATACGCAGATTTCAATGCTTCTTCTAAGCTTTTTTCTGTATTCCACTTTAACTCCTTATTTGCGAAAGTGGTATCTGCATAGGCGGCTGTTACATCACCTTCTCTCCTATCAGCAACTCTATAATTTAGCTTTAGATTATTCGTTTTTTCAAAGGCTTTTATAATTTCTATTACAGAGTTTCCCTTACCTGTACCTATATTAAAATATTCAAAGTTTTGTTTGTTCTCTTTATGAATTAACCTCTTCAACGCAGCTACATGTGCTTTAGCTAAATCAACAACATGGACATAGTCTCTAATTGGAGTTCCATCAGGTGTATCATAATCATCTCCAAATACCATAAGTTCTTTTCTAATTCCTACAGCTGTTTCTGTAATATAAGGAACTAAATTTAGAGGTACCCCTAAGGGCAATTCTCCTATTTCTAAACTACCATGAGCTCCAATAGGATTAAAATAGCGTAAAGCTATTGCATTTAAGTCATTTGCTTTACAAGTATCTCTTATAATTTCCTCGCCTATCTGTTTGGTGTTTCCATACGGAGATTCTGCAGGTTTAATAGGTGCTTTTTCTGTAATAGGCAATTCATCTGCTTGACCATACACTGTACAAGAGGAACTAAAAATAAAATGATCTATATTTCGATCTCTCATTTCCTGAAGAATGTATACCAAAGCTCCAATATTATTTTCATAATACTCTAAAGGTTTTTGTACACTTTCCCCAACAGCTTTAAACGCAGCAAAATGAATGATTCCATCAACGTTTACTTTATTAAAAAAGTCTTTTACTTCTTCTTTAATTCGTAGATCTATTTGATAGTATTCTGGTTTTTCGCCTGTGATCTTACCTATATTATCTAGCACCTCTACACTTGAATTCGATAAATCATCTATAATTACAACATCAAATCCTGCATTTTGGAGCTCAACTACTGTATGTGAACCAATAAAACCTAATCCTCCTGTAATTAAAATTTTCTTCATTTAAAGTTATTTTGATGATTTTGCTATATCTAAAAGTAATACTCCTTTAGATTTTAGTTTAAAATTCTCTTCCATCTCTAATCCATTCATCATATTTTTCAACACTATGCTATCCTCTCCTTTTAAACTAACTTTTAAATCTGCTGTGTTTTTTCCTAAATTTACTACTGTCAACACATAACTATCTTCATCATCTTTCTTCACTACTTTCCAAATACAACCTTTCCAATTTGTTCCATTTGTTTCTACTAAATTTACTTTTCTTTCTTCTTTAATTTCTGCAATAGCTAAAGTTTTAAATTCATTTAAACTAGCATTATCGGCATAAGTTAATTTTCCTTTACTCGCAGATAATTTTGCTGTGCGTGTTTGTCCATATTCATTTTTAGTCAAACTTTCTTTTGAATCAATAACCACAACTCCTCCTCTATCAAGATAACTTTGTAAAGCTTTAAATTCATTATCGGTAACATATGGTGTTTTATACACTATAACAACATCCCAATTTTTATGATCTTGTTTATTGATAATTTTCTCAGTGGCAAACCCAATATTAAAACCTTCGAAGTACAATGATTCATATAACTTCGACTGCTCTGTCATATGATTATTTTTATTAATTGCTGATGTTTCTGAATGAAAAATTCTTAGTGGTCTTCTTTGATCTCTTAAAGCTAAAATTTCTTCAGAAAAGCTATTCAAATCATACATTACCTGAGAAACTTCATTCACCACATGAGGTTGCATATTTGCTGAACCTGCATAAGAACCTGCTAAAGCAGGATCGAAGAAGTTTAGTTCACCTTCTAATCGATCTTCTGGAGAGCCATCTGCATCTCTAGCCCAAAACCAAGACATACTTGCATCCATACCATGTAAAGTAGCTAACCAAAAACTACTTCTTACATAGTCTATATCCGTATCTAACTCTCTAAAACCAGAAGTAGATAAAAAGTGTCCTTCGGAATTAATGTGTAGTTTATTTGGCGAAACAGATTCTTGAAAATCGTACGAATGTGCTAATTCATTCCAATAAAAGGCATACTTTTCTTCCCATTTCTCTGGCTTTTTAGCTCTGTAATTTCTTCCGCCGGTAATTTTAGCATCATCACCAATCATTGAAGTTAATTCAGTTAAGGCTTCATAATCGATACCGTGAGAGCGGTGATCTCCAATGAACATTTTTGCCATAATTTTAATATGGGTATCGGCTTCTGGATTTACTGAACGTAATTCATTTTGTAAAAAAGTAAACCATTCTATACCTCTATCCATATTATATCGACACCAGTCGTACCAAAGCGGCGTACCACGCTGTTCAACATCCATAGGAATTTCAATAGTAACATCATTAAAATTCTTAAACCCACTTTTCCAGTTTGCGTTTAATGCTTTAATATCACTATTATACTTTTTAGTTAACCAAGTTCTGAACTTATTTAATGTGTATGATGAAATAGAATTCATCTCCAAATACTTTTGAGTCCAATGCCCTTTTTCAGAAAACCAATGCGGCTCATTAGATAAAATATAGCCTAAGTCCGTAACTTTTTTACCTTTTGTAACTTCCCCTGTTTTTTTAATTACTTTACTCCAAACATCTCTTAACAAAGGGTTATCAACATCAAAACCTGTAAACAATGATCTTCCTTTTTCTATTTCAGGTTCTTTCTTTTTCATCCAATCAGGAACTCCCATATTCCAAAGTAATAAGAAACCAATATTAGTATCTGGAACTTCAGTAATATAACTCAATAAAATTTCATCAAAAGTCCCATCTTCATTTAACATGTAAGGGTTACTAGGTCGGTCTTTGTTTACATCGTATAAATGACTTCCTGTGTGGTAAATTGCACCTAAGTGATCATTATAAATGTCCTTGTCTGTTAATGGAGCACCTACTGTTTTAGAAAAATAATCATGTAAAAAAACTGGTCTCCCATTATTCATCAATTTATTTTTTTCTACCGTAATATTATCCCATTCTATCTTTTGAGCTGGCTTTCTTGACATCTTACCACTAAGAATATTTTCTAAACCTTCAATGCCTTTATCTAGGATTTCAATTACTTTTTTTCTTTCAAAATCTGGTAACTCATTTGCTAAAGTTTCTTTATCTGCCTCATATTTTTTGTAATATCCAAATAATTTTTCAACAGCATCGTTATTTTCCTCATCCCAAGTCGCAAACTTTAAAAACTCTTTGGAAAACCATAAAATAGTCTCCTCTCTAGCTACATCTATAGATTTTGCTTTAGCATCACTAGTTAATTTTTCTAAAGTTTTAATCTTATCTAGGGCTTCGCTTTCTAACGTATTTTTAGGAGTTGTTCCACAACTATAGCACATAGCTATGAATACTAAACATCCTAAAATTTTTAGTGGATTTATATACTTTATTAATCTCATTGTAATTTTGTGTTTGTTTTATAATTTAGACTAGGCTTCTTTTGACTTCTTCATTAATTTTTGAATTTCTTCTATAGTCAGATTCTTAGTTTCTGGTAAAAACTTGTACAAAATGACAAGCCCTATTGAAACGATGCTCGCATAGAAAATGAAAATTGTACTCGCTCCCATATTTTGTAATTGCCAAGGAAAAAAGAATTGAACTATTGCACTTACAGTACTGGATATTAATGCAAACAAGGGAATAGCGACACCTCTCAAAGAAATTGGAAAAATTTCTGATAGTAACACCCACATTATAGGCCCTATAGAAAAATTAAAGGCAGCTACAAAACTTAATATTCCTAATAATATTAATAGTGCATTTATGTTTGTTGATTCTTTTAAAAACACACTTGAATTATCTCTTGCTGAAGTTTCCCCCATCACTTCTTTTATAGCTTCTTTAAACGCTGTATCGCTTTTATATTCTTTTCCTATTAAAACGCTCATTTTTTCTACATCAGGAATATCCTTCATTTTACTAATTGCTTCATTTGTCACTTTGTATGTAGCTTGATTAAATCCAAATGCGCAAATACCTAAGCTTAGAATAATCCAAATTAAACCTCCAATTACTAATGGTCTTCTACCTATTTTATCAATTAAAGAAAGAGATAAAATTGTAGCAAATAATCCAATAATTCCTAACCAAATAGCACTAGCAAAAGCTCCATCTGTTCCTAAACCTAATTGCTCAAACATTGTAGAAGCATATGTCATAATTGCATTAATACCTGTTGATTGCTGAACGATGGCCAATGTGAGTGCTACTATAAAAACTATTTTCATAGGTGCACTAAAAATTTCTTTGAGTTGAGATTGAGTTGATTTATTATTATCAGCATTCCCTACACTCTCTTTCATTTCCTGAATATGACTTTCTATTTCATCTTCCGGATACACTTTAGCTAAAGAACTCCTAGCTTCTTCTTCTCTATTTTTATACATTAACCAAGCTGGACTTTTAGGTATAAAAAATAAAAACATATACCACAATAGAGCAGGCAAAATTTCGATTCCTAACATCCAACGCCAACCTGTTTGACTTAAATTAATAGTTTGTACCCATGTTGCATCTGTATCCATTTGCTGTAAAATCCAGTAATTGATAAAGTAGGCTGCAGAAAAACCTACTCCAATATTAATCTGAAGCATAGAAACTAGTTTACCACGTTGCTCTGGTGGTGCTATTTCACCTACATACATCGAAGCTAACGTAATTGAACTAAATGCTAAACCTCCTAAAAAACGTGCTAAAAACAATGTGGTAAATGATGTAGCTAATGCTGAGCCTATTGCAGAGATTATATATAATAATGCAATAGTTTTAAGGGTTGCTTTTCTACCATATGTATTACTAGACCAAGCTGCTAATGGTAGTGCTATTAGTACACCTAAACCAGGACCAAAACCTATAGCTCCAACTTCCCATTCATTTAAATTAAATTCAGAAGTAATAAACTTAAATCCTCCTGAGATTAATGCCGCATCTAATCCGAAGACAAAGCCTCCTAAAGCAACTATTGTTGCATATATAAACACGTTCCTTTGATAAGATTTCATAAATTATTTTAAATTAGTTTTAGTTTGTTTTCCTATAAACACATTGGTATTTAAGGTATTTATTTTTTTTCGCTCTTGTTCTCCATTAGACCATGTGACTGTAACTGTAATTGGTTTTCCACAAGTACCCAATCCAAAATGAATTTGATTGTTAAAAGAAAGCGAATACATAGCTCCAGTACTACCTACCCGCTTTGTTTGTTTCCCTGTGCACGATTGAATTTCTACCAAAGCTCCCAAAGCAGTAGCTTTACCTGATAAAGAGTTCCCAATTGTTACTGTTATATAACTGTTTGTTTTTGCTTTGGATAGTTCGTTTTTGAATACATGCCATTTCCCTCTTTCATCTCCTATTATTATATCTTGATTGCCATCTTTATTGTAATCTATAGTTTCTATCGCCAAACCTATACTACCTAGTTCTTCAGTAACGATATGATGATCCTGATAACGTTTAAATCCTTCTTTTCCTTCATTAAGATATAGTATTGCCTTATTGTTAAACACTAAGTCTCCTCGTTTTCGTACTATTAGATCATGAAAACCATTATTATCAAAATCTGCTACAGAAACACCTACTGTATTTTCCTTTAAAAAAAGACCTTTACTTTGGGTAACATCCTCAAATACATCTTTTTTATTTACTAATAAAATATCATGTGGGGCATCATTATGTGTTGTCGGTTTATATTCTTTTACATTATGAATCACCCCAGTTCCTGGTGACCATAAATACCCTGCTAGTCTCCATTTGGTATTTCCTACATACCCTACATAAACTCCCTTTTTATGTTCAGTATCTATTACATCTGGAAAACCTAAAGCATTGCTATTTACAAGTGATATATTTCTACCTGAATGTGTTTCTCCTAGAAATTGATAATCATAACCTGTTTCTCCTAAAAATAATGCCTCGTTATATGGCCATTGTGTTTGAAGATTCTCAATTTTTAATATATCTCCAACTTTTAAATCAGGAAGTTTAAACTTTCCTCTTTTTGTATAGAACCCGAAAGCTTTTGCTTCTTTGTTATAAAATGTCTCTTCTTTTTTAAAGTCTTCTCCTCGAGAAAAGTATAAATCGAAGTCTCCATCATTATCAAAATCTATTTCTACAACACTAGTTACTTTTTCTATAGGAAACGGAAGTACCTGTTTAGATACTTCTTTATAATTAAAGTTTTGTGTTCCTTGGTATACTTTAACTTGTCCGTTTCCATATAAAATAATATCTAAAATATTGTCATTATTAAAATCAGTTAGTAATGACTTTTGACCATCACCTTTAGATGGAGGCAATTTATTCGCTAAGATTAGTGATCCTAATGTATTGTTTTTATATATATAATTTTCACTTTCTCCTTTTTTTTGCCGATCAGGAAAAGCAAAATTTAGTAAATCTAAATACCCATCGTTATTGAGATCTGCAAACTTTACGGTTCTGCCTCTCATCAATTCTAATGGTGGAATAAAATCAGGAATTGGAATAAACTTCCTTTCAACTACTTTAAATAGTTTTGAATTTCTAGCATTACTACCAGAACCTCCTCCTCTAGACATAACAACCTCTATAAAGCCATCTTGATCATAATCACCTACTGATATTCCATGTAAATCTCCCATGATAATATCATATGGTTTTGCAAATTCACCTGCATTATTCCAACATACTTGAACTCCAAAACCATGATCGTTAATCAATACATCTAAATATCCATCTTGATCTAAATCGGCAACTACGGGGGCATCCCATTTCCTTAGATTTTTTTCTTGTCTAGGAAAATCTTTCTTGACTTCTGAAAAGTTATTTTGGAATACCGTTTGACTATATCCAATACATACTATAAAAATAGCTCCAACAGTTAGTAGCACTTTTATTTTACTTGTATATATTACACTTTTCATTTATTAGCTTCCAATAATTTCGTTTTTTACACTTAAAACGAATATGATAATATGATTTGTTTTTAGATTATTGAGACCCTAAAAAATACCAGCAGTTTCACGTTTATAAATTCTTTTATTGAAATGTTTTCTTTAAAAATTTAAAAGTAAAAATGCCAGTACTACTCTTCATAGGGATTATTGATTTTTCACCAAACAACAGGCATGAATACTGTCATTTCCGCTTGCCCTCTATTACTCCAAGAAAAATATGGGACAAATTTTGTTTTATAAGATTCCCATTTAGGAGCGCTTACTGTACTATACATTGCGTTTTTATTGGTACTACGTAACAATAGCTCTCCTGAAACTGTAGTAACACCACCTAGAAAATCAGGTTTATGTTCTATTTCTAATGGGATTTTACCATTTATATATACATCTAGAATACTGGTATCTTTAGGAAGATCTGGAGATTCAATACAATATACTACTGGACCTCTTTTAATAGCCACTTGGTTTCTAACTTCCTCTATACGAGGATGTCCTTCTACGAAATGAGTTTCCATAGGTACCTCTAAAGTGATAATATCTCCTTGGTTCCATTTACCATGAAGTATTGCATATTCTCCAGGTATAATATTCACATCTGGCTTTTCTCCATTGATTAAAACAGTAGCTTCACTTGCCCAACCTGGTATGCGTAACATGATATCAAAACTTTCTTCTTTACATTCGTTTATTGTCAAATGAATAACACCTTCCCAAGGATAGTTTGTTTCTTGTGTAACTTTAATAGCTGAACCATCTAATAGTTTTGTTTCTAAAACACTACTTCCAAAAAGGTTTACGGCTAAACCATTTTCAGATAAGTTATATGCCCATTCAGAGACTCTAGCTATAGTTCTTACTAAATTAGGAGGACAACAAAAACAGTGTAAATATGGTTTCCTTTCAGGAGTTTCTGTAACATCTGCATGTGCTTCGTAGTCTCTTGTATCATTCACCATACGCAATGGATTTGCATAAAAATATTCTGTTCCTGATAAACTAATTCCAGAAAGCGCACTATTATACATCACTAATTCAATAATATCAGCATACTTAGATTCTGCTTTTACTCCTAGCATTCGGTAACTAAACATTGCATTACAAAGATTGGCGCAAGTTTCATTATAAGCTGTCATGTTTGGCATCATATAATCATCTATGAAACCTTCTTCAATCATATCTCTATTCTTTGAAGCGCCATAATGCGTTTGACCTACTGCTCCTGTAACATACATTTTTTTGTTAGTTACACTTTCCCATAGTCTATCTAAGGCATCAATTAAAGCTTGCTCACCTGTTTCAGCATATAAATCAGTTGCTCCTGCATAATAATATAATGCTAAAACGGCATGCCCTACTGGTTCTGTTGCATCACGAAGAGCTGTACGTTCCTGAACCATATCTCCAATTGGATATCCTTCAGTTGTTGAATGATGCTCTACTTCATATTTTCCTCTATTGTTTATAAAACGTTCTGCTAATTCTAAATACTTTCTCTCTCCAACTGTACGATACAATTTAACCAATCCCATAATTTGAGTTTGATTGAATCCAAAACGTCCAAAATGTTTTGTTTCAGGCATAAAAATTGTGTATAGTAAGTCAGCATGTTTTACTGCAATATCTAAGAAATTCCTTTTTCCAGTAATAGTATAATGCGTACAAGCTGTTAACAATAAATGTCCAGTATTGTACATTTCATGATACTTCCTATTTTCATATCGGTCTGCATCTTCTCTTAATTGAATTTGAGTTTGTAAATACCCATCTTCTTCTTGAGCTTTTCCTATGATTTCAATATGGCTATCTAATTCTTCTAATAATTTTTCATCTTTATTATGTGCATATACATACACCATAGCCTCCAAGAATTTATAAAAATCACCATCGTGCCAATACATTCCCTGGTGTTCTCCTTCCTTCTCTCCAGCTGCTATTTTAAAATTATTTAAAGCATGACCAACATCTCCACACAACACATTTCCCATGTAAGGAACCATGATATCTTCACAGACTTTAAACTTGTCAGCCCAAAAACCAGTAGTCCATTTACAATCGCCTACTTTAATGTTTTTTAATTTTGTATACACTTCAATTTTCTTCTTATCCACTACTTCTTCGTGCGTAATATTTGTTGATTCTGTCATCATAAATAGAGTCAATATTTCTTATTAAAAGCGGAATTCATATTTCAAATTCCAACATTCATTTTTTACTTCAGTTATTTAATTTTTTATGGCTTTTTTTGAATTAAAGTCAGCTCTTTTATCCTCTTTATTCCAATATTTATCCATCCTATCAATATCATATTTTTCGTAACTTTTTTTCAACATCCATCGAGGTCTCTCTAATGTCAATTCCCATTCGAATAACTCTTTGTACATGGCGCGAAATAATTCAGGATGCTCTGCTGAAACATCATATAATTCTTTTTCATCTTCAACGATATTGAATAATTGAGCTGGTCGATCAGGAAAACGTATTAATTTCCAATCTCCTTTTCGTATTGCTCCTCTACCGTCTTTTCTCCAAAACAATGACTCATGAGGTCTACCCATATTTTTACCATTGATAAAAGGCAATAAACTTACTCCATCTATTTCTTTAACTTTCGAAACATCTCCTCCTCCTATTTCATAAAAAGTAGGTAATAAATCAAAAGTACTTACAGGATATGTATAACTTGTATTTGCTTTATATTTCTTAGGTAATTTTAAAAGAAATGGTACTCGAATTCCTCCTTCTAAGTGATTCGATTTTGTTCCGCTAAGCGGGTAATTTATTGAAGCATTTTTATCTGTAGGACCTCCGTTATCATTAGTGAATACGATTAATGTGTTATCGTCTAAACCTAACTCTTTTAACTTATCCATAATTTGTCCACAAGCCCTATCTAAAGCTAATGTCATCGCTGCTACTTCCTTTCGTTTCCCTTTCAAATTTGGAAATTTTCCCAAATCTTCTTTTTTAGCATCCATTGGAGTATGCACAGCATTAAACGAAACGAAAGCAAAGAATGGCTTAGACTTATTCTTCTCTATAAACTTTATAGTTTCATCAGCTAAAAAATCAGTAAGATATCCATTATGTTCTTGATAGTTTTCAAATCCTTCTTCTAACCAATTTAACCGATCTTTTGGTAATTTCTTGTACGCAAAATAATCTCTCGCTCCTCCTCTAAAACCATAAAATTCATCAAACCCTCTTTTAGTAGGATGAAAACGATCAGCTCCTCCTACATGCCATTTCCCGTAAAAACCAGTAACATACCCTAAACTCTGCATGTAATCACCCATTGTTTTTTCCTCTAAAGGCAATCCCATTTCTTCATTATCTTGAGCTGAAACAGCACTCATGTAGCCAGGAACATTATTTTCCTCATAACCAAAACGTTGCTGATATTTCCCAGTTAACAATCCTGCTCTAGAAGGCCCACAAGTAGGATCCGTAACATAAGCTTGTTTAAATTGTATACTTTCTTTCGCTAACTTATCTAGACTAGGAGTTAACATTTCTTTACTCCCTTGAAAACCGAAATCATTATACCCAGCATCATCAGCAAAAAGTAATATAATATTAGGTTTATCCTGAGCATAAACCACCGTACTCAATTGAAATATGATTAATAAGAAAAATACTTGTAACTGTTTTTTACTCATTATTTTGTTTTTATGAAACATACAATCACCAAATTTATAATATAAGCTATCATTTTTATTCGTTAATTTTATCGCAAGCTTATTATATTTTACCCTTCCTATGATAAGTCTTCTCTATAAGAATTGAATAATTTCCTCAAAAAAACCACAAACAACAGGTAAAATAAAGTTAATAAGAGGTAATTTAAACCTCTATTTCTTACTACATTTTTTATTGCTTTGTTAAGGTTATACTTAACCATTTTTATATGATTTTTAAGTCTTATGCTTATACACATAATCCCCTAACATAATCTTGAATATATATGACTTCAACATATTTTATAAGCTGTGACTGGGGAACTACTAACTTCAGATTACGTGTAATAGAAACCCAAACTTTATCTGTTATTGAAGAAAGAACTTCTAATTTGGGGATTAGAGATTTGTTCGATTTATATAAAACTACAACATCAATAACTCAATTTGATTTTTTTTCTAATCACTTAAAAAAAGAGGTTTTAAAACTTCCACAAAAATATCAAAATCATGTTATTGTAATTGCCGGAATGGCTTCATCCAATATCGGATTAAAAAATCTTCCTTACGCCAACTTCCCTTTTAATATGAACGGAAGTAATCTTAACTCAGAATATATAGAAACTGACAATAGATTAAAAATCATTCTAATTTCTGGAGTAAAAAACACATCTGGAATGATGCGAGGTGAGGAAATTCAAGCCATAGGTTTAGCTAATCACCTTAACAAATTTAAGAATGGGATCCTCTTATTACCGGGTACTCACAGTAAACATATCACTTTTTCAAACAGTCTATTTACCAACCTTAAAAACTTTATGACTGGCGAACTATTCGAAGTAATTTCTAGTAATAGTATTCTGGTCAACTCTGTTATTAATAACTCTTGGAGTATTGAAAAAGTTCAAGCTTTTAAAGAAGGAGTTACAATCGGCATTAAAAATGAATTATCTGCTAATTTATTTAGCGTTCGAGTTAACGATGTTTTAGGAAACAAAAACAAAGAAGACAATTATTATTTCCTAAGTGGTTTGTTAATAGGTGACGAACTTAGTTACTTACAGCATACCTCTACTACAGTATTTTTAGCTGCATCTAATCCTATTTTTGAGATGTATAGAACTGCTTTGGAAATGATAATCTCTAAAAAACAACTTGTACTACTAAATGACTTAGCTTTAAAAAGTGCACTGTTAGTAGGACAGAAAAAAATACTTTCATTACATGACACAAATTAATACACCTTTCTCTTGGTCTTTGTTTAATAATGCGCCTATAGTAGGAATCATTAGAGGGCTAACAAAAGAAAACACACTGGATATTGCTAAAACCTTTTTAGAAGCTGAATTATATACTTTGGAAGTTACTATGAATACTGATGGCGCTACTCAACTCATTAGTGAGCTTCGAAATCAATTTCCAACACTAAATGTAGGGGCAGGAACTGTTTGCACTATAAATGATTGTGAAACAGCCATAGCATCTGGTGCACAATTTATTGTTACTCCAATAATAGATGAAGAAGTTATACAATATTGCGTAGCTAAAAATATTCCCATTTTCCCTGGAGCTTATACTCCTTCAGAAATACATAAAGCATGGTCTTTAGGTGCTTCAGCAGTAAAAGTATTTCCTGCAACTCAATTAGGACCGAAATATATTAAGGATGTTTTAGCTCCTCTTAATGAAATAAAACTATTACCTACTGGTGGTGTATCTAAAGAAAATATAGCTTCTTTTTTTAAAGTTGGTGCTATTGGTGTTGGTATGGGGAGTTCTCTACTTCACAAGCAATATGTAGAATCAAAAAACTTTACTGCTTTAAAAGAACATTTTATACAAATCAAACAACAAATTCAAGATTTTACAACATGAATATGAATCCTAGGAAAAAATATGATGTAGTTATTGAATCTCCTGGAAGAATTAACCTTATCGGAGAACATGTTGATTATAGTGGTGGCCATGTGCTTCCTGCTGCTATTGATAAAAAAATCACACTACGTTTTTCTAAAAACAATACAAATACCTGTACAGTATATTCTGAAAATTTTAAAAATCATTTTGAAATTAAACTGAATGAACTAAAGAGAAGTGATGTTGAATGGCATAATTATATTATAGGTGTTATTTTTCATATCAACGTATTAAAACCTAATATTATAAAAGGGTTTGATTGTACCATTCATAGCAATCTACCTTTAGGTTCTGGTGTGAGTTCTTCTGCAGCATTAGAATGTGGCGTTGCTAAAGGCTTAAATGAACTTTTTGATATTGGACTTACAGATCTGGAAATTATTACAGTGTCTAAAGATGCTGAACACACATTTGTGGGAACTAAATGTGGAATCATGGATCAATTTGCTGTAGTTAAAGGTACAGAAAATCATTTACTCTTATTAAATTGCGAGACTCTTGATCATCAATTAATACCTGCTGATTTTGGTGATTATCGTATTATTTTATTAAATACAAATGTTTCTCATAACTTAGCTACTAGTGAATATAATGTAAGACGGGATGAGTGTAACACTGCTTTAGAAGCCATCAATAAAAAATACCCTCAATATACTTTACTGGCTCAGGTAACTCCGGAAATTATTCAGGAGTTTGAAAATATTTTACCTCAAAAAATTTTTAATAGAGCGTTATATATTACGAAAGAAAACAGACGAACACTTTATGCTGTTGAATGTCTTAAAAACAAAGACATCAAAAGCTTTGGCGAATGGTTATACAAATCACACAGAGGCTTAACCAACTTATTTGAAGTAAGTTGTAAAGAGTTAGACTTTTTAGTTGACTTTACTCATAACCTAGATTATGTGGTTGGTGCTAGAATGATGGGAGGTGGTTTTGGAGGCTGTACTATTAATATTATTCATAAAGACTATTGTAAAGAATTTATTAACAATATCACTCCTGCATATCAAGAAAAGTTCAACATTAACCTAACACTAATTACCGTAGCAATAAGCAACGGAGTTTCAAAAATATAATCATGGCTTTTAACTCAAAATCGCATAGACGCTATAATATTTTAACAGGGGAATGGATTTTAGTTTCTCCTCATAGAACGAAACGACCTTGGCAAGGAAAAAAGGACAAACCTGTAGTACCTGAAAAAGTACCTTATGATCCTGATTGTTATTTATGCCCAGGAAACACAAGGGCTAGCGGAGTTACTAATCCAAATTACGAAAGCACTTATAGTTTTACTAATGATTTTGCGGCTTTACTAGAAGATCAAACACATGAAACGTATACCGATGGTTTATTAAAAGCTGAAACTGAAGAAGGGATATGCAAAGTCATTTGCTTTTCACCTGATCATTCATTGACTTTACCTTTAATGTCGATAGAAAACATTACTGAAGTTATCAATTTATGGCAACAAGAGTATGATGAACTAGGACAAAAAACGAACATTAACCATGTTCAAATATTTGAAAATAAGGGCGCAATTATGGGATGTAGTAATCCACATCCTCATGGACAGATTTGGGCTCAAAAATCCATTCCTGAAGTTGTTTTACAAAAACAAAAACATCAAAAAAAATATTGGAATGAACATCAAAAAAGCTTATTACAAACTTATGTACAGCAAGAGTTAGATTTAGATGAACGTATCATTTTAAAGAATAATCATTTTGTTGCTTTGGTACCTTTTTGGGCTGTTTGGCCTTATGAAACTATGATTATTCCACTAAAGCATTACCAACACATTGGTCAATTAAACAGTGAAGAAAAAAGGGCTTTTGCTGAAATCATTAAACTATTAACTATTAAATACGATAATCTTTTTCAAACTTCTTTCCCGTATTCCTCAGGAATACACCAAAGTCCAACAGATGTAGAACATCCTGAATGGCATTTTCATATGTCTTTTTATCCTCCGCTTTTACGATCTGCTGAAGTAAAAAAGTTTATGGTTGGATATGAAATGTTTGCTAATGCTCAACGAGATATTACAGCAGAACAAGCCGCCGATACATTAAAAAAATTAGATCTAAAACATTATAGTATCACCTAATTTATAATGAAAAGCACTGTTACTTTAAAAGACATAGCAAAAATTTTAAACGTTTCCATATCAACAGTTTCTAAAGCGTTAAACAACAGCTACGAGATTAGTGAAGAAACTACAAAAAAAGTAAAAGAACTAGCAGAAAGCTTAAACTATATTCCTAACGATGTTGCTAGAAGCTTAAAGTCTAATGTAACTAAAAGAATAGGTGTAATAGTACCGAATGTATTGGATGACTTTTTTGCTAAAATTATTCATGCTATCGAGCGTGAGGCCAATAAATTAAATTATAAACTCATTATTTGCTTATCTAATGATGTATTAACGAAAGAAGCTGATTCTGTATCTTTTTTACTAAATGGAAGTGTTGATGGTATATTGATATCTCTTGCAGAAGAAACTCAAAATAAAAACAACTTTGATCATTTTAAAAACTTAACCAATCGTAATTTCCCTTTGGTAATGTTCGATCGAGTATCAGAAGAAATTACATGTGATAAAATTACTGTTAATGATTTTGAAGCTACATATGATGCTGTTAAATATCTTGTAAAAACGAATTGTAAACATATTGCTTTTCTATCTACCATTGCTAATACAAGTGTAGGAGAATTAAGAACCAAAGGATATTGTAAAGCACTTAAAGATGAGTTATCCGCATCTCCTAATTTGATTAACATCTCTGACTATGAAAAATTTGAAAGTATATTAGGTACTGCCTTACAACATAACAAAATTGATGGATTAATTACTGCTGACCAACTTTCAGCTATTTGTGCTATAAATATCATTCAAAAAAAGGGTTTACATGTACCTAATGACATTGCTGTAATTGGATTTACAGATGGGGCTATTCCAAAATACACTTTACCTTCCTTAACTACTATTAATCAAAAACCTGAAGAAATGGGAAAGCTCGCTTTTAAAACTTTACTAAAACGTATTCAAAATAATGATAGAGGAATAAAAGACATAGTTATAGAAACTGAACTGGTTAAGAGAGCATCTACCTATTAATAAACATATGACTTTTCAATATTAATTATGAATATTTATACTTTAAAAAACAAAAATAATCTTGAACTAGAAATTAGCACTTTGGGAGCTACTATAATAAGCTTGAAAGTTCTTGATAAGAACAACAAATTTGTTAATGTTGTTGTTGGTCTTAACTCTAGTGTCGATTATACTTCAGAAGAGTATTTAAAAAATAACCTATACTTAGGAGCCACAGTAGGTAGATACGCAGGTAGAATTTCTAAGAAAACTCTAGATTTTGGAGGTGAGAAGTATCCAATTCACCATGATAATGGAATTCACTTACATGGTGGTAAAAATGGTTTTGATAAAAAAAATTGGACCCTAGAACACCTAAAAGGAGGAAATAATCCATCTATTACATTATCATATCTAAGCAAACATTTAGAAGAAGGCTACCCTGGAAATCTAAATGTTAGCGTTACTTACATGCTTACTGATACTAATGAACTTTGCATTACTTATACTGCAACTACCGATCAAACTACACATGTAAACTTAACTAATCATGCGTACTTTAACTTGAACGGACAAAACTCTATTTTGGATCATGAATTATTTATTGATAGTAATTATTATTTAGAAGTGAGTAAAGATCTCATACCAACTGGAAAGAAAAAAACAGTGGAAGGAAGTCATTGTGAATTCAATAAAAAAATTAAAATTGAAAACGATTCATTCGAAGGTTTAGATGATACTTTTATTTTAAATGAAAATGAACTTAAAGCAGAAATAAGCGCTGAAACATCAGGTATTGCTATGAAAGTATTCACTAATCAACCTGCTGTAGTTGTCTATACCCCAAAAAGATTTCAAGGCTTAACTTTTAAAGAAGGAGTAAACTATACGGATTATCCTGCTATTTGTTTTGAAACTCAACATTACCCTGATACACCTAGTAATTCACACTTCCCTTCTACTCTACTAACACCCGAAAAAACGTATACAAATCAATCCATATTTAAATTTTCAACATTAGAGTAGGCTTTATTGTACAGTCTGTAATTGCTCTAAAAACCTTACATATTGTGGAGTTTCAGGATGTTCTTTTATTAACTTATTGATTACGTTTTTTGATTGCTCATACTTTCCTGTAGTGTAAAACTGATATGCAAGAGCATATAATAAACTTTCATTATCATTTTCAATTTTTAAACCCTGATAAAGAATTTTTTCAGCATTTACAACATCCCCTTTTTTATTATATAGCAAGCTTAGATTATAATACACACGTATATTTTCAGGCATTTTACCCTGTGCTTTTTTCAACTGTATAATTGCCTCGTCTATTCTATTCTGCTCAGCTAACAGTAAGGCTAACGAATAATACACAGGTCCGTAATCAGGCTCTAACTCTATGACTTTTCTGAATAAACTTTCTGACTTAATAAAATCTTTATTTTGATAATATAAATTGGCTAGAGTTAAACGTACACTATTATTAAGTTCATCTATTTTAAGAGCATTAGCATACCCTTCTATTCCTTTTTGAAGATCTCCTTTTTTAAGGAAATAATTTGCTTTTTTAATTCTTCCTCCTACAAAATCTGAATTTGTATTTATATGCTTCCAAAACTCTTTTTCAACATTATCATAATTAGTTCTGAAAGTTTCTGGAATTTCATTTTTAGGAAGTCCGGTTAATCCATAAAAAGCTTTAATTCTAACACTTCTTTTCGGATCTTTTAAAAGTGGTAAGAAATAAGAAATATAACTACTATCGTTAATTTCACTCAAAACATCAATACTTGTTGCTCTAACCAATGAAGAATCATCATCTAATAAATCGATATACTCTTTCACAAAAATAGTTGCATTATATTTAGCTAAAGCTTTAACTGCTGAAGCTCTAATAATTTCTGGATGTTTTGTATTATTTATTAACGATAATAATCCTTTATGACCCTCTTCTTTTCCTTGAATTCCTGGGATTAACTTTTCAGAAAAATGAATAGAATCTACTTCTCCATATAACTTTTTAAATGAATTCCATGCCCACTCATTATCTTTATCTTTATGACAATTAGCACAGGCATTCGGTGTGCCATATTGTAAACTTAAATCTGGACGTGGTACTCTTAAACTATGATCTCTCCTAAAATCATTCCCCATATAATATTTTCCAGGCATATGGCAGTTGACACATTTTGACCCTTTCGAATTTAAAGGGTGCTTATGATGCTGTATAGTGTTATATTTTTGAGGTTCATGACATTGAGCACATAATTTATTCCCTTCAAACTTTAACTCTAATGAATGTGCATTATGACAGTTGGTACACGTAATATTATTCTGATACATTTTGCTTTGTACAAAAGAACCGTAAACATACACCTCATCCAAAATTTGTCCGTCTGCATGGTACCGTTCTTCTTCAATCAACTGAGGAAAATAATGATCTAACATTGTGTCTTTATAATCATAAGCTTCAGAAAATTGCTCTCTTCTCATATGACAACGTGCACATTGATTCACTAATTCTTTCGGTGATGTGTTGGATGTCATTACCATAGTACCTGTATCTATATATTTATTCCCTAATCTAGTAGCATCATCAACATGCTGTTTTCCCGGACCATGACATGCTTCACAACTTACATTTATGATCGAAAACTTCGTATTAAAACTATCTGTTTCTTCTGAGTAATTTTTTCTAACATTCGTGGAGTGACAATCGGCACACATAGTATTCCAGTTTAATCCTCCTCTAGACCAGTGTAACCATTCTGAATTTACAATTTTAAAATCAGGATACAAATCAAACCATTTTCCTTCTTTGCAGTCCCATGCTGTTCGTAAACATTGATAACGACCATTGGGAAATTTCACTATGTATTGCTGCAATGGAAAAACTCCAAATGCATACACGATTTTATAATCATGGTAATTTCCGTCTGGCCCTTCAGTATTTACATAAAAGTCCTTTCCTTTTGTAAAAAATCTTGACTTTACCCCTTGGCTACTAAAAACTTTGTTATTGAAATCTCCCAATACGGTACTGGTATCAGCAACTTGCATAGCTTTATCATGATGAGAACCTCTCCACTCCTTAAACTCTTCTTTATGACATTCTTTACATTTCTGATCTCCTAAAAAAATACTATCAGTCATTTTTTGATAAGAAAAAGAATTCTGCTGGTTAGCAACTGTTTGATATGGTTTTTCTTCTTTACATGAAGTTAAAAAACAATAACATGTTAATACTAAGAATACGTACTTAATTGGTTTCACTAAATAGGTCTTTAAAAGTGATAAATTTATAGCAAAATGAACAAGATAAACTCATTGATTTTATCTGACTTATACACTAAGAAACCGCTAAAAGGATAAATAAATGTAAGTAGAAGATAAAATACAACTATTACTCATTACCTCTATTTTGTTATTTAGCTTATTACTAAACAATTAAAACCAAAAAAATTCAATTAAGTACAAAAGTAATGTTTAAAAAAAGATACTTATTTACATTCAAAATTAGTTATCTATTAGTTTTCAGCTTATTAACTATAAGTTGTACCAATAATGACAATAAGCCTTCTCAAAATAGTGATACTGATGATCAAACATCAAAAGTATTTCCTTTAACAGACCCTAATAATTCTGGAAATTGGGTATTAAATACCTCAATAAGTGATGAATTTGAAGGAAATAAACTAAATGAAGATAAATGGCATATACAAGGAACAAATGGAGTTTATGTGTCTAACTTTGTAGGTAGGTCTCCTTCACAATTTTCTACAGATAATGTTCGTGTAGAAGATGGTATGCTAAAGCTAGAAACCCGATGGGAACCTGATTATAACTTTAATCCTAAAGTTGATAAAAATGGAGATCCATATGAAAATATTACTACTGCAGCCGTTATATCTAAGAGTGAGTTTGTGTATGGATATTTAGAAGTAAAAACTAAAGCTGCCGATGCTGAAATAACCAGTTCGTTTTGGGCTACTGGAAACAATACAGAACTAGACTTTTTTGAAATGTTTGGAGACCACAAACAACCTCATAAATTAGATAAAGAAAGAGAATTATGGTGGTCCATTCATGATTGGACAGCTGATGGGCAAGGAAGAACAACTTATACGGAACATCATGATTTAGGATTTAAGGTAGTGGATGGATTTCATATTTATGGATATGAATGGAGTGAAAATGGGATAAAGGTATATGTAGATGGACAATTATTAAGCGAAGCTCCTAGAGATGTTATTAATGCTTATGATGATATTACAAATAATAACGGAGGAAATGGAAGTAAACAGAACTACGTTACAACCTTTCCTGTAAGAGTATGGTTCGATCAAGAAACATTTCCTTGGCATGGTGTACCAAATAGTAAAGAGGAAGTTGGTGGAGATGGTAGCATTGATTTTGAAATTGAATACATCAGAGTTTGGCAAAAACAATAGATTTTAATTAAATAGCAATACAATTTTAACCCTATTTTTTTATTAGGGTTAGATTTATGATACTAATACATATGAAGATTATATATTTCCCTAGATTACTAACAGTTATAACATTTTTAATGCTAACTAACTGTACTTTTTCTAAAAAGACTGATTCAGATAGCAATAAACACGCATCAAAAAATACAGTATTAAATACTGAAACACAAAAATCTGTTCCAAACATTCTACTTATTCTATGCGATGATCTTGGTTATTCTGATGTTGGTTTTAATGGTGCTAAAGACATAAAGACTCCTGCTTTAGATAATCTTGCTGAAAACGGAACTATTTTAACTTCTGCTTATGTTGCACATCCTTTTTGTGGACCAAGTAGAACAAGCATTATGACTGGAAGATACGCACACAAAATTGGAGGTCAGTTCAACTTACCTAGGGCACATCAAAATGCAGGTTTAGGAGTAACTACTAAAGAGCAATATATTAGTAAAACATTACAAAAAGCAGGTTATTATACTGGTGCTGTTGGTAAATGGCATTTAGGAACCGTTCAAAAATACCATCCGAATAACAGAGGTTTTGATGATTTTTATGGTTTTCTAGGTGGTGGACATAATTATTTCCCTAAACAATTTAAAGCAGAATATGAAAAACAAAAAGCTAATGGTAATACTGAAATTAGAGATTATATAACTCCACTTGAATTCAATGGAAAAGAAGTGGACGAAAATGAATATATTACTGATGCTCTCTCCAGAGAAGCTGTAAACTTTATTGATAGAGCTAATCAAAAAGAAAAACCTTTTTTCTTATACCTTTCATATAATGCACCTCATACTCCACTAGAAGCAAAAGAAGAAGATGTAAAACACTACCAACACATTAAAGATAAAAAAAGAAGAATTTATGCCGGAATGGTTCATGCCGTGGATAGAGGAATAGCAAATGTTGTTGAAACACTTAGAAAAAACAAACAATTAGATAATACCTTAATTGTATTTTTTAGTGATAATGGTGGTAAACTCAGTAAAGGCGCAACTAATTTTCCTCTAACAGCTGGTAAAGGAAGTACTCATGAAGGAGGCTACAGAGTGCCTATGTTCTTCCACTGGCCAAACGTAGTACCTTCTGGGGTTAAATTTCAACACCCTGTATCTGCTTTAGATTTATATCCAACACTCACTTCTTTAGGAAAAGCTGAATTACCAACAGGTAAAATTCTTGATGGTAAAGATATATGGGCTGATTTTTTAGCGGGTAAAAATCCATATCAAGACAAAAACATTTATGCTTTAAGGCACAGAATAGAGTTTGATAATTATACTGATGTAGGTGTACGAAAAAACAATTGGAAAGCGCTTAAAGTGAAAAATAACAACTGGACTTTATATGATTTAGATAATGATCCTGGTGAAGAAAATAATCTTAGTAAATCACACCCTGAACTATTAGAAAATTTAGTTGAAGAAACTAAGAAATGGAGTGAAACCAACCAACAACCTTTATGGTTTCATAATGAAAGAACTTATTTACAATGGGAGAAAAATAATATGCCTCATTTCGAACAAACTTTTAAGATTAAATAAAAAACATGGTACAAAACATTAAGTTCATACTAATTATCTGCATACTACTAACAACTAATATTATTAGTTCACAAAATAAAAAAAAAGACGTATCTGTTTCTGTTGTTAAAAATTATAAAAATTGGAAATGGGATGAAGTATTTGTGGCTAAGAACAAATTTATAAGTATTGCTGTTGTTCCTGATGCTGCTGGAAGAGTTTTAGAGTATAATTTAGGAGATGTCCCTTCGCTTTGGATTAATCCTAAACTTTTTGGAAAATCGTTCTCTTCTGATGAGAATGTTAAAATAAAAGATTGGAGAAATTTTGGAGGATACAGACTTGTCCCAATTCCTGTTAAAAACTGTGCTGTAAATAAAAATGGGAAAAAAGTAAAAAGATGGCCACCTCCAGTTAGTATTGGTGATGCTCCTTATCAGGCTAAAATCACAAACAAAGACAACATAAAATCTATTGATGTTGTTTCTGGTGTACAGAATTTACCTGTCCCTATTTTTGATAGAAAAACCCAAAGTTTTTCTATACCACAAAAAATTGACGAACAATTACAGTACAGTCGTACATTACATATACAGGAAAATAGTAGCTTGGTATTTATAAATCATACATTAAAAAATAAAGGTGTAAATACCATAAAAAGAGGATTAAAAATATCGAGTCAGCATGTTTCTCGTAGTAAACCAGAATTAGAGGATGGTGAAAATTTTGTTGCACATATTCCTTTCAGTGAAGAATATAAGTTACCTCAAAACAAACAGTATGAAATAAGTGTAACACCAGAATCTAGATGGAGATACATCAATAGAAATAGAATGAAATTAGATAAAAACAACCCTGAACATGTTAAAAAATATTTCAATCATGGAACCAATTGGACAGGAGTAGTTGCTCCGGGGATTTATGAAACGCATTATGATTATTACTTAATGGGCGGAATACAAATGATTGCTTCTAAATCTTGGCTTAGTTATGTTAATAAAATAGAGAATACTGTTTTTGTAAAAATATTTGAACCCTACAATCCTGAGTTAGTATATGAAGACGGAGCAAACAGTGTTATTTTTCATAGTGGATTAGAAGACGGATATCTAGAAACAGAAATAAAAACTCCTATTTATACTTTACAACCTAAAGAAAGTTTCAATTACAAGGAAATACATGGAGCTGCTAAAATAATATCAACCCCAATATTAGATGTTAATACAACTGGAGTTATCACTAAAAAAATAGCCTTTAATAAAAACAATGGAACTATTACTGGAGAATATGGTGTGTTTAAAGAAGGGATAGCAGTTATACGTATTTATAAAAAAAATGGAACGGAGGAAATTAATCTTGAAAAAGTCTCTCCCTTAAAAGCATTTTCAATGCAATTTTCTTCTATAAAAATACCCAATGCAACGTCAATTGAACTTTTAATTAAAACAGCTAACAACACTTATCATGTTTTAGATACTTTGACTTTTTAAATTAAATTATTCCTACTCTAAACACCAACTTTAGAGACACACTTTTAAAATTGGTTTTTACATTAACTCTATTGGCAATGTAAGAACCAATTCTTTTTTAAAAAGACTAAATCTATCAAATCAAAAGAATTAAAATTAACAATATTGTTTCTCAAAAAACACAATTAATAAACCTTAGCTTTTTTTTACTTTAATCTCTTCATACCTTAAGAAACAGCACAAACTTAAATTATTTACGATATCGACATTTTAAGTAGTGTTAAATTGTTTTTTTAATATTTATGAATCTATTTAATTGTATTTTGTAAATTTGATGCATATACAATTATTTTATAACCATTAGTTTACTGTAGACTTTTTTAAGACACTGCATGTAAAAAGTTAATATTGAATTAAAATGAAGTTAGTGCTAAAACACACCGAGGAAACAATCAATAAAAGACTTAATATTACCAAGAAACAAACTCCATGTTTAGATTCTTCTTGGCATTATCATGCACAATATGAACTTATTTATATATCTATTAGTCATGGTATTCGTTTTGTTGGTGATAGCGTTTCTCAATTTTATGCAGGAGACTTAGTTTTAGTAGGACCATATTTACCACATTTATGGCTTAACAAACCTTCTCATTATGGAGAGGATTTAAATGATGAAAAAGTAAATACTATTGTTTTAAAGTTTACTGATGATTTTATAGGAGAAGGAACTTTTAACAATCCTGAATTCTTTAAGATCAAAAAAATGCTAGATCAATCTAAGTATGGTATTAGTTTTGGAAATATTGTAAGTCAAAAATTACATAAAGAATTAATCAATATCGATAGATTATCTACTGCTGAACAATCTATACAATTATTAAACATTTTAAATCAGTTATCTTTAACTAAAGACCAAGAAATTCTTTCTTCTACGGACATGCGTCAGTACACTTCTGAAAACACTGATAAAATTGATACCGTTTTAAAATACATATCTGATAATTATGCCAATAATATCAGTTTAGAAGACATTTCTAGTATTGCTTGTATGACTACAAATTCTTTTTGTCGTTTCTTTAAAAAGGCAACTAACAAATCATTTACTCAATTTTTAAACGAAGTTCGCATTCGTAACGCTTCTCGCTACCTCGTTCAGAATAACCTATCTGTTTCTGAGGTTTCTTATTTAGTAGGGTATAATTCTATCACTAATTTTAACAAGCAGTTTAAGCAAATTATGGGTAGTACTCCTAAAAGTTATAGGGAAGCTATTTAAAATTAATCTTCAACCTGAAGGTTCTTTTTCATATTATCTTTTTTTTACATTCTTATTAGTGAATGTGCAAATTTTACCTTGCTTTTTTACAATTTACACACTCAAGGGTAAAAATGGAGTAGTAAGAGATAATATTGAACGACCCCAGTACTTCCATTTTCTATAATTTTAAAATCGGAAAAACCACTTAACGTTACATTAACTTTTTGTTTAAAATATAATTACAAAATTCATAAATATTCATATTTAGAATATCTAACAAGAAATATTTCTAAACAATAAAGTTGAAAATTCAATAATAATTAAATTTTCATTTTATGAAAAAAACAAAATCACTTAAAGTTCATCAAAACTTTATTAGGTTGAATTGTTTTGATTTAAATACATTATTTAAAAGGCTATGCTTATTATTAATTGCTACTTCTTTAAGTAGTTATAAAGCTTTTGCAGTTATTTCTTTCGAAGCAGAAACATCAAATTCAACAACAACAGTACAACAACAACAAATATCTGGAACTGTTACAGATAGCGAAGGTCCCTTACCTGGAGTAAATGTCTTCGTAAAAGGTACAACTACAGGAGTTGATACAGATTTTGATGGAAATTACACTATACCTATTTCTGACGAAAATGCTGTATTAGTTTTCTCTTATGTAGGATATAAAGTACAAGAAGTAGTTGTAGGAAATCAAAAAGTAATTGATGTCGTTTTAGTACCTGAAGATGCTCAATTAGATGAAGTAGTTATTTTAGGATATACTACTAGGAAAAAAGGAGAATTAACAGGTGCTGTTGGAAAAATAAGTGATGAAGTTATTCAAAGATCGTCTAGCAAAGATATTGCTAAATCATTATCGGGTCGAGTTACTGGTCTTAACATTATAGATAGAGGAGGAATACCTGGTGCTGGAAATGGAAATGGTAACGATACAAATGATGATGCCACTACAGTATTAGTAAGAGGTAGAGCAACTACAGGTAATAACTCACCATTAATACTTATTGATGGAGTACAAGCAGTTACCTTCTCGAATTTATCTCCTGAAGACATCGAATCATTAACCGTTTTAAAAGATGGAGCTGCCGCTATTTATGGTTCAAGAGCAGCCAATGGGGTTATTTTAATTACTACTAAGAGAGGTAAAATAGGTGCTCCTAGAATAAATGTAAGTAGTTCTTACACTGTTTCTTCTTTTACTCAGCGTCCAGAAATCATGAACGCAAGACAATATGCTATTTATGAAAATGAAATAGATGCTAGACAACGTATATTAGACCCTACTATTTCTGGTCCAATTCCATTTTCTCCAGAAACAATCGCACGATTTGGAACAGATCCTATTTTATTTCCAGATACTAATTGGGTAGACGTTACATTCGCTGACTTTGCTCCTGAATCTCGTAATACAATCTCTATCTCAGGAGGTGGAGAAGCTGTAAAATATTTTGTTAGTGCTGATGCAATCAGACAAGATGGAATGTTTAGATCAAGATCTTTAAAGTTTAATCAAAACCAAGTTCGTTCAAATTTAGATATCAAAGTTACTGACGATATTAAATTAGGAATAGATTTAGCTGGAATTTTTGGAGATAGAAGTCAACCTGGAGTAGATTTAGGTAATATTTATAAACACATCTACACCAATTTACCTACAGAAGTTGGAATTTATCCAAATGGATTACCTGCAAGAGGAGGAGAAAATGGACAAAACCCTTTTATCATGTCTAGTAATCAATCTGGTTTTATTAACACAGAAGACACTAACTTAAGAGGTAGATTTTCTTTTGATTATTCATTTGACAAATATGTTCCTGGACTTAAATTTAAAAGTTTCTTAGGAATACGTAAAAACGTAACTAAAATTAAGTCTTGGTATACACCTTGGACATACTATACGTTTAATCAAGGAACAAATGAATACATTCCAAACACAGGATTCTCACAAAGAGGGGAAGAAAGAATTTTACGTGAAACAACTAACACATTCGACCAAACTTTATTAAATGCAACATTACATTACTCTAAAACATTTGGTAATCATTCTATAACTACTTTTGCTGGTTTAGAAAAATTAGATTCAGAAGTAACCAACTTCTTTGGAGAAAGAACAGGTGGTTTCCCTTCTTCTGAAGTACCTGAACTTTTTGCTGGTGATCGTGAAAACACAAATTCAAACGGTTCTTCAGGTGAAGGTGCTAGATTTGATATTTTCGGTGCATTCTCATATGATTTTAGTAAGAAATATTTTGTAGACTTTACTATTCGTCGTGACGGATCAAGTAACTTCGGACCAGGAAATAGGTTTGGTATTTTTCCTAGTGTAGCTGTAGCATGGGCTATTCATGAAGAAAACTTCTTAAGTAATGTAGAGTGGATTAACGCTTTAAAATTAAGAGCTTCTTGGGGACAACTAGGAAATGACCGTATTGCTCCTTTCCAATTTTTATCTCGTTTTAACTTTGGAAATACAAACCCAAATACTCCTCAACCAAATTTTTACGCTTTTGGAGTTAATGGTGCAGTACTTAACGGTTTTTCATCTGCAATTGAACCTAATCCAAACGTAACTTGGGAAAACTCAATACAACAAAATATTGGTTTAACTTTTTCTTTCCTAGATAGTAGATTATCAGGAGACGTTAACTATTACTTTGAAAAAAGAACAGATTTATTAACACAAAGAGCTGCTAGTATACCTGACTATGTTGGATTATTAGCTAATGAAATACCTGATGAAAACTTTGGTGAAGTTGATAACTTTGGTTGGGAGGTAGAACTGTCTTGGGCAGATAAAGTTGGTAATGTGGAATATAATTTTGGTGGAAACATATCAACCAATGATAATGAAATTGTTTTTGTAGATGAACCAAGTAATGTACCTGAAGCATTAAAAACAGAAGGTAGAACTCTAGGAAGTTATATAGTACAACCAACAGCAGGAATCTTTCAAGATCAAGCTCAGGTAGATGCTACAGCGGTAAAATTACCAAACACAGTTGAAGGTGAACCTATTTATATAGATACTAACGGAGATGGTGTAATAGATGATGGAGATAGAATTCGAACAAACTCTTCAAATGTACCTAGAATTCAATATGGTTTCTATGGAGGTTTTAAATACAATAATTTTGATTTTAACTTTTTATTCCAAGGACAAGCAGATGCAGAAACACTAGTATTCTTTGATCAATCAGGATCAAAACCTGTACATGTCTTTGAAAACAGATGGACGCCAGATAACAGAAATGCTAGATACCCAAGAGCTTTTGCACAAAACGATAGATTTAGTGGAAATCAAAGTGGTGATATAGACAACTTTATTGGTGCAGACTTTTGGTTACACGATGCTTCTTTCTTAAGATTAAAAGAAGTTGAATTAGCATATACAATCAATAAAAAAGTCGCAAAAATAGGAGACATTCGCTTATTCCTAAGAGGATTTAACTTATTTACTATGTTCTCTGAAATTGCTGACTTAGGTTTAGATCCTGAAGCTACAGGATATAACAACTTTAGAGGGTCTACATACTCTGGTTTAAAGAGTTATACTCTAGGTGTCAACTTTAATTTTTAACATTTAAAAATCGAAAAAATGAAAACAATAAAAATTATTTTCGCTTTTATGACACTATTTCTAACGCTAGGTTGTGAAGAAGCTTTAGAGATAGAATCAAGAAATACATTTACGGAAGATTTCGTGTATAGTGATCCAGATCAGCTAGAACGTTTAGTATATACATCGTACAACAGTACTGAAAGTTGGGGACTAAATAAATTCATCTGGTGGTCTAGACGATTTAATATTGAAGGAGCATCTTTTGAAGCGAAGTTTAACTTCAGAGATTTAGATCAATATCGATTAAGAGCAGGTTGGAACCCTAATAACGTAGGCGTTTTCAGAGATCAATGGAGAAAATACTATAGTTATATCCGTGATATTTTAGTTTTTCTTGAGAATGTAGATGAAAGTGAGGCCATGAAAGTTGATCCTCAAAGGGTGAATATTTTAAAAGCTGAAATGAAATTCTTACTTGCTAACACTTATAGTAAGCTAATAAAATACTATGGTGGTGTCCCTTTAATCGATAGAGCTTTAGGCATAAAAGAAGATTTCACAATTCCAAGAGCAAGTTACGAAGCATGTGTCGATTTTATTGTTAAAAATTTAGATGAAGCCGCAGAAGTATTACCATTAACAAGACCTGATAATGAGTTTGGTAGAGCGACAAAATTAGCAGCATTAGCCGTAAAATCTAGGACATTATTATATGCAGCAAGTATTTTACATGACCCTTCAACATCTCCTAGTGGTCCGTTATATGACTATACTAAAGCTACAAAATGGCAAGATGCAGCAGATGCTGCTAAAGCTGTAATAGATGAAGTTGGAGCTAGAGATTTAATAGCTGTATCAGATGCTAAATCATATGGAGATTTATTCTTATCTCCTAACCAAGATATCTTATTTGCTAGACCTTTTGGTGGTACTTTATTTGACTTTGGTACGGATGTAAACTCATTATGGAACCAAACACAAGCTCCAAGTGGTTATGGTGGATGGGCTTTAAGTTCTCCTTCTCATAATTTTGCATTGTTATATAACATGAATGACGGTTCTTCTACCTCAGGAGCTCTATATGACCCTGCAAATCCAAATGATAACAGAGAAATGAGATACTATGCCACATTAAACTTTAATGGAGCACAGTATAGAGATAGAGATGTTCAATATTTTGAGTCTAGAGACATTGATGTTTTTCCACATGGATTAGATTCTCCATTTGGTTTAGGAAATGTTTTACATTCCTCTAAAACAGGATATAACATTAGAAAATTTCAAGATGAATCTGTAGGTTTAACAGAACCATCAGCTGGTCGTCCTTATATATTATATCGTTTGGCTGAAATTTATTTAAACTATGCTGAAGCAAACTTCCAACTTGGAGATGAAGATACTGCTAGAGAATATCTTAATAAAGTTTCAACAAGAGCTTTACAACCTATGATTACAGCAACTGGAACTGATCTTTTAGAAGCTATAAAAAGGGAGAGAAGAATTGAATTATCTTTCGAAGGTCATAATTTCTTTGATGAAAGAAGATGGATGAATACAGCTAATTTAGGTTTTGAAGTTAGAGGTTTAAAATGGTATAAAGAAACAGATGGTAGTTTTACTAATGAAGAATATACTGTAGTTACTAGGCCATGGTTTGATAGACAATATTATTTACCAATACCACAAACTGAGATTAATAAAACTTCACCTCCATTAGCACAAAATGATGGATACTAAAACAATAAACACTTTTGTAGATTATTTGAATTATATTATTTACTAATTAGGTAATACCGAGGCTAGTCTCGGTATTACTTATTTAAAAGAAATAGCTAACCAAGCTTATATAAAAACTTATCATTTTAAATCAATGAAATACAGTATCAAAATATACCAAATACTTATCCTCCTAATTTTTGGTTTGTTTAGTTGCAAATCAAAGGATAAACCTACTATTACTAAAAAGAAAGTCAAACCTAATATTGTTTTTATCGCGGTAGATGATCTACGTCCAGAACTGGGATGCTATGACTCTGATATTGCAATTACCCCTAACATAGATAAGTTAGCATCTTCAGGATTGACATTTAATAAAGCTTATTGTCAAGAAGCCATCTGTAGTCCATCTAGAGCTAGTTTAATGACAGGAGCCAGACCAGAAAGTATTAAGGTTATTGAAAACTTCACTTACTTTAGAGATGCCAATCCAGATATAGTTACATTACCTCAACACTTTAAAAATAATGGATATGAAACAGTCCATACTGGAAAAATATTCCATAAGCCTTCTTTTGCTGATTTAGATATTTCATGGAGTAGAACACCTGCTCATGATAAAATGACTATTAAAAGAGAAAATACACCTGGAGGTTTTGCTTTAGCTGAAAATCAACAGATGTTTAAACAAAATAGAGCTGATGTTATTGCTAAGTATGGCAAAAATGCACCTCGTAATGGTTTAGGTAAAGGCCCTGCTTATGAAAAAGCAGATGTCCCTGATACATTTTATGAAGATGGATATAATGCTGAGTTAGCCATTGCTACTTTAAAAGATTTACAAGAGAAAAATCCTGATAAACCTTTCTTTTTAGGTATGGGAATGAAAAAACCACATTTGGATTGGTTAGCTCCTAAAAAGTATTGGGATCTCTATGATCCTTCTAAAATCAAATTAACTACTCAAGATAAAGCTCCAACCAACGGAGCTGCAATGGGTTTACACCCTTCATTTGAGCTAAGAGCAAGGTTTGGAATCCCTAAAAAAGGGCCAATAGAAGATGATTTAGCAAAAACATTAAAACATGCATACTTGGCCTCTATTAGTTATATAGATGCTCAAATAGGTAAATTGATTGATGCAATTGATGAACAAGGTTTAAGAGATAATACTATTATTATTTTATGGAGTGACCACGGTTGGCACCTTGGAGAAATGGGAATTTGGGGTAAAGCTACAAATTATGAAATCTCTACTCGAGTTCCTTTAATTATTTCTACACCTGAAATGAGTACTCAAATAAGAGGTAAGAAAACAGACGCTCTAGTTGAATTAGTCGATATGTATCCTACTTTAGCTGAACTGGCTGGATTACCTTTACCTAAGCATTTAGAAGGACAAAGTTTTAAACCTTTGTTAGATCAACCCACTAAACAATGGAAAACTGCAGCTTTCTCTCAATTTCCATCTCCTGCACTTCGAGAATGGGCTGCAAATCCTCTTTCTAAAGGGATGAGAGAAACCTACTTTGGTCCTCTGATAGAAGAAGTTGAGGAACGTATAAAACAACAACAAAAAACTAAGTGGAATAGAGAGTTGTTTGAAAAGTATTTAATGGGATACGCAATGCGAACAAAGAAACATCGATTGATTGTTTGGAAAGATTATAGAGATCCAAAAGCAGCACCTATCTTCCTAGAATTATATGATCATAGCAATGACCCAAACGAAACCATGAACATAGCTGATCAACAACCCAAATTAACAAAAAATTTGGTAGAACAATTTAATAAAGGTTGGAAGGGAAATTTAGCTCAGTAATCAACAAGTTTTTTATCATATGGAATAATAAACCCCGTTTAAATATATTAAACGGGGTTTATCGCTACCAAATTTACTTACACAAAATTGCGCTTTGTTTTTTAATTTATCGCTGTAGATACTCGTTTTTTAACTAGATAATCTTCTAAAGCTAAGTGTGAACAATCATGACCGATTCCACTTTCTTTAAATCCTCCATGAGGTAAATAAATAGCATATTTAACTCCATTAATTTGAACTTCACCAAAATCAAGTTCCTCTGTAAATTTTGCTATTCTTTTATGGTTGTTAGTAAAAATATAAGATGCTAATCCATATTCTGTATCGTTTGCTAATGCTAAAACTTCTTCATCTGTTTCAAAGCTCATTATCCCAGCTACAGGTCCAAAAATTTCTTCTCTAAACATTTTCATATCTGTTGATATCCCTGACACTACAGTTGGTTCTAACCAATTACCTCCTTCTGGTAAATCTTTTGGTATTTCTCCTCCAAATTCTAATGTAGCCCCTTTATCAACAGCATCATTGATTAATGTAAACATTCTATCTCTTCCTTTACGGCTAGCCATTGGCCCCATAAATACATCTGGTTTGTCTTTTGTTCCTAGACCAATTTTCAATTCTGAAGCTCTCTGAACATATGCCTTTACAAACTTATCATAAATAGTTTTATGAATAAAAATTCTATTTGCTGCAACACAAACTTGTCCACTATTTCCAAATCGAAGTGCTATTGCTAAATCTAGTGCTTTGTCAAAATCAGCATCTTCGAAAACTATAAACGGAGCATTTCCGCCTAACTCTAAACCAAATCTTTTGATTGATGTGGTACTTTCCGCTATAATTTTCTTTGCTGTAGCAGTAGAACCTATCATTGTAATTACAGCTGGAATTGTACTTGAAGTCATGGTTGTAGCTACGATCTCACTTGGACCTTCTATAATATTGACAACTCCTGGAGGGAAATTAATTTCATGCAAAATTTCACCGATAAGATAAGCTGATAATGGCGAAATCTCTGATGGTTTAATAATTAAAGAACAACCAGAAGCTAATACTGGTCCAATCTTATATCCAATATTTAAAATAGGAAAATTCCAAGCTAAATATGCAACAACAACACCAGCCGGTCTAGAAATCATTTTATGCGTATGCGTATTTTCATAATCAGGGATTAGTTCCTCTCTCGTGTTCTTCATTGCAGCAGGATACCATTCTAAAGCTTCAACCAGCCTATCAATATCCTCTTGTCCTCCACCATAGGTTTTTCCCATTTCATATACCATGGCTGTACGCAACTCTTCTTGTTTTTCTAATATTGCTGTTCTTAATTTATTCATCCATCCTGTTCTCTCTTCAAGAGATAAACTAGACCAATATTTAAAACCTTTTTGAGCTGCTTTTAATACTTTTTCAGCATCTTCTTTACCTGCTTTTGCTATTTCAGCAATAACTTCACCAGTGGCAGGACTAATAACATTACTACGTTCTCCACTAATGGCATCAACTAACTCGCCATTAATGTACATTTTTTTATATCCGTAATTTTTAATCTTCATTTTATTACTATTAAAGGACATTTATTTCTTCATCAGATAGTGCATATTCTAACAACACATCTTCATCTACCTCTATACCTAAACCAGGTCTTTTAGGAACTTCAATCATACCATCCACCATTTTGATTTTTGGATATGTTAAACGTTCTCTTAAACCATTCTCTGTTTGATCATATTCAATTAAGAAATCTGGGGATTTCATACGACCAGGGATATGCTCAAGATTCGCAATAAAATGCAATGCTACATGAATCCCAATAGCTGTTCCCCAAGTATGTGGTATCACATCTACTCCATAAGTACTTGCCAAAGCTGCAATCCTTTTAGCTTCTGTTAATCCTCCTGCAGCACAAATATCAGGCTGTACAATATCTACTGAATTGTTACGGAATAATTGATGAAAACCATAACGCAAGTATTCACATTCACCACCTGATATTGGTATTGATGTTTTACTTCTTAATTCTTTATATTGTTTATAAAATTCTGGAGAAATTGGCTCTTCAAACCAGCTAATATTAAAAGGCTCTATCTTTTGAGCTAATAGTATAGCTTCTCTTAAACTATATGCGTGATTAGAGTCCACCATTAATTGTATGTCATCACCAATAATGTCTCTTATCATTTTAATATTTTTATAATCTTCTTCAATCCCCAACCCTACTTTCATTTTAATCGCTTTAAAGCCTTGTTTTACATAAGTTTCAGCTTCTTTCTTAAAATGTTTAGATGGATTATCAGGGTCCATAAAATATAAACCTGTCGCATAGGGTTTTATTTTATCCCTGAAAGCTCCACCTAATAAGGTAGATACAGGTAGATTTAATATTTTTCCTTTCAAATCCCATAATGCAATATCTATAGCACTTATAGATGCTACCAACACTCCTCGTCTGGCATAATCTAACGTTTTACGATAGAGATGGTTCCATATCACTTCATTTTCTAATGGATTTTTTCCTACGATATGATCTTTTAAAAAATCTACTCCTGCTTTTAGAATATGAGCCGGTCCGTAACCTTCACCCCAACCGTACTGCCCATTAGATGCTGTTATTTTAACTACACATATACATCGCTCTGAATACTCCCATTGTGAGAAATAAAAACTGTTTGACAATTTATCTTTAAGTATAAAAGTTTCTATTTTTTCAATTGTCATATTTAAATAAATTAAGTGAAAGTAAACAAAGCTAATAATTCACTTCGCTCTTTTTAAGATCATATTTATCTTATACAGGTCAAATATTACCCTTGAATATAACTTAATTATCTAAGATTTTAAATAGAAAACTACTCTTTAACTATTTTAAATGTTTGGCTATTATAGCGTAAAAAATAAATTCCTCTACTTCGTAATTCATTTCCTAAATCAATTTTATTTCCTTCTTCAATCTTTTTCTCAACGATAAGTCGTCCGTTTATTGAAAAAACTTGGACTACACTATTTTCTTCCATGTTTTTTACTGTAAACTCTGCTGTGAAAGGGTTAGGGTATATTTTTACAGTGGTATCTTTTACTAAATCTTCAGTACTTAAAGTAGTTACATCAAGAACAACAGGATAAAAAGTTCCTCCACTTGGTGGGTTTGGTGATAATTCTCTAGGATTACTATATTGATCAAAAACAAAAACTTTTGTTACGCTACTGAATCTTTCTGAATTATTTTTACCACTGACTTCATTATTAAAAATAATATTGTTTTTTCCAGGAGATTTGTGTCCGAATTGACTTCCTCCACTTGCGAAAGCTCCCCAAGATCTCCATTGTTCACTTTTTATTTTATTATTTTCAATTAAGTTAAATCCGTCGTCTCCATTGTGAAAGTTAATATCAACTTCAAAATCACAATCATAAACAACATTATATTTAGCGCCAACCTGAATAGCGAAATGACGAATTCTTCTTACTCTCTCGTTAACAATAAGATTATAATCTCCATTAATTGCATAGTAAGCAGCTCCTCCACCTCCTTTGTTGTAAGCAGCATCTACAAAATTATTTCTAAACGTATTATGGTTTCCATTAATATTAATTGGGTTACTACCTGAATTTTTAAGTGTACAACTATCTATCCAACAATTTTCACTCTTTTTTTCTATCATCACAAAACTTACATACATATTTTTAATTCCATCAGGATCATTACCAAAACAACGATCTCCACACCATTTATTTCTATCCACATTTCTATCGTCATAAATCGTAATTGCTTTTTCTGGAATATACTCCATAGTTAAGTTTTCTATTCCCACATATTCTACATCATCTAATACTAAGGCTCCTTTATGTTCAAAACGTTGTCTTTGGTAACGAATAGTGACATTTAGTTTTACATTTTCTCTACTTTCTCCTCGTAGAACCACATTTGATTTTAATTGAATTGTTTTATCAATAGTGTATGTTCCATTTTTTAATAGAATTACACTTGGTTCTCCATTTGTATTTAAGTTGTCAATAGCATTTTGTAATCCGTCAGAATTTGTGGGGTTTAGTTCTTTCTTTATAGGTATTGAATTACGAAGCGGAACTCCTCCCTCTACCCCTGACTTTTGCCATTCTTGCATAAATGGATACTTAGGATCATTTTTAGTATTATCAAATGTTACACCTGGATCACCTATATTTAATTGTGCTGTTAACGTAATAACATTACTTACTACAAATAAAAAAATAGTAATGTATTTAATTGATTTTTTGATTTTCATAATTTGGAGATTATACGTTTTGATAGTAAGGTATACTACTCAATTAATGGGATTATTTTTTAATTAGTTTATATGCTTTTTGCTTGTATATAAGAAAATATATACCTGTTTTGAGTTTCTTATTCAGATGTAAATTTCCTGAAGCTTCTATTTTATTTTTTTGAATAAGTTTTCCTTCCATGCTATACACACTTACCACTTCATCTTGTTCTGCATTTTCTAATGTAATTTGATCTATAAATGGATTTGGATATACTGTGAAAGTATTCTTAGCTTGATTAATAATATCATCTGTACTTAATGTTGATGAAGAACCAACTCTTATCATTATTGAAATCATTTTAGTTGCACCATCTAAGCCTTTGATTATAGCTTTTAACTCATGATTTCCCTGTTCTAAACTACCTAAAAACTGGCTATTTTTATTCCAACTATAGGGAGTTGAATTTTGTGTACTTATTAATGTACCATCATAAAATAAACTCACCTCTTCTACTTTTGCTGATGCGTCTACTGTAGCCACCAAATGATCTCCTATATTAAACTGTTGATTGTTTTTTAAGATCACAAAATATGGTTCAAAATCTTCAGTAGCTACAACTGATGGTTGCGAAACCATAACAGGATACAATGTATTTCCTACTGGTGTTGGGTATTTTGACTCATCTACCTTAAAGTTTGTAGAATGATCTACAGGTTTGACTTTCAGTGGTCCGTAGTACACCTTATTAATTCTCGAAAACGGTGATGCCCCATTGTGCTGCAATTCTAAAGTTGAATTGTTTAAAAGAAAGTTGTCTCTTGCAGAATTTTGATGTTGTGAAGACCAAGGTCCCATAATTGAAAAATAGTCTGGACTTCTAGAAGCTGATGAGTTTGATCCAGACATATCTTTTGGTAAAACAACCTTATTTTTTTCTATTAGGTTATTTCCATCATCTCCAGTGTGAAAACTAATTTCTTGTTTGATTTCATTATCATAAACTACATTATACTCCACTCCTGATCCTTGTAATGAAAAATGACGCAAATGAGTCATTTGACAACCTGTGATTAGATTGTATCCTTTTTGAATGAAAAAATACCCTTGTGCTCCTCCTGATTTGCTAAATGCTCCATCTACAATTAATCCTCTAAAAGTGTTATGCTTAGCATTACATCGCATCGGGTCACGTCCAGCATTTATTAAGTTGACATCATCTAACCAACAATCTGAACTTTCTTTGAAAAAAACAAGAATATTATCACTACCATTCAATTCATCATTGGCTGAATTACTAGTATTCCATGTAAATTTTGGAAAACCACTTGAATCTCCCCACTTCTTACTTCCCCTTATAGTCATGTTATATAACCCTGAATATTTTGTATTTCTTTCAAAATTGAACGCTTTATCATCAAAATCTTCATGCATTTCAAAGATGGTCTCTCCTCTACTTTCACCTATTAAACTCACATTACTTTTCATAACAATCTTTTTGTTAACAATGTAAGTTCCTTTCTTAATTAGAATGGTGTTCTTTTTATTTCCCATTCTACTAACATCTCGAATGGCTTCATTAATTGCATCTATACTTGTACCTCCTTCAATTGTACGTTGAATAACTAAATTTTCTTTTAAAGGAATTCCTCCTCGAACTCCAGCCGTAACCCATTTTTCTATTTGTGGATATTCAGCTTTATTTTGATTGATTAAATTGGTATTAAATGTTACTCCAGGATCACCGACTCTCAATTGTGCCTTTAACAAATTAGTATTACATATTATAAATAGAAAAACTATTAGATATTCGGTTGATTTTTTAGTTTTCATAATTAGGAGATGATTTGATTTCAAATTAATAACGTGATTTATAAATTCATATTTCAAAATTCAAATAGACTGTCTTCAATTTTTCAAAGACAGTCTATTCGAATCATTCGCTTTATATTTTAATTCATAAAACTAGCTGTGAATTTTGTTATATCTCCTGGCTTGTTATCACAAATACCTTGAGTATTATAGTATATATTTTGAATTGAACTTGCTGGGAAATTTTTAAAATCTTCATCAACTAAAGTCACGTTGTAATGACCGCCAACTGTAGTTCCATTGGTGTTATCGAAACTTAAAGAAACCGACGGTCCATGGTATTCAAAACCATCAAACATTCCTAAACTAGTTACTGGGTTTTTAAGTCTGTTTTCCCATAAATTACATGGTAAAAACTTTAAGTGTGCTTGTTTTATTTTAGCCCCACCATCATTTTGGTAAATTGCAGTAATATCGGTTACGGTAGAACTTTCGTAACTTCCTGCCTGTAGTCCGTTTCCTAACTGGTCTAATACATATGCATTTCTAGGTGCTATACTTGCCTCTGGAGATAATCTTGTTGCCCATTGTGTACCATTGTTTCTTTTGTATGGGTTACCAGATAACACATTATCAATTCCTGGAAATTGTGCTTTAACAAATGCTTCGAAATCTTTTCTACCTTGGTTATTGATTGGAAATCTTCTTGATTTATCAAATAATTCCAAGAAACCTTTTTCTACTCTAACTGCAAAAGCTGAACCTATAGATCTTACTTTCTCTACAGTAACTTTTCCATTTTCAACAAAATGTGGAGAGAACATCACAGCACATAATCCGTTTTTATTTCGAATATCAAAAGCAAAAATATTAGAAATTCCTCCTTTTTTACTTCCGTCTTTTAATTCATCTTTCATTCCTTTATCATCAGATTCCATTCTTAAAGTAATTCCACCCTCACAAGAAAGTTTTCTAAATAAAACATGCTTTGCATTATATGTTTGCACCAAACCATAACCTGTGTGTGCTCCAGTTTGACTAATATTTTCTATAACACCATCTTCTGGACCAGGTCTTCTTTCTGGTGATCCTGGAACATGAACCAATACAATAGAATTTACAGAACTTCTTCTATCTTTTATATTAATATCAGCAAACCTAAAATTGTCTATACGTCCAACTCTAAGTACATTGACGTTTTGATTTGTTAATGAAGGTGAAGAAATATCTACAGTAAACCGCTTTTTATTTTTTCCACTGATGCTCACGTTCTTTAAACGATTACCATTTTTACTTCCTCCAATAGAAAACACACTTCCTCTAGTGCCGTCAAAAATTACCTTAGTTCCACCTGCTATTTCTAAATGAATATTAGATTTTAACGTTATTTTATTCCAATAATAGGTCGCTTTTGGAATTTCAATTATCACTCCAGAACCATTTTCATCTGATTGTTGGGTAATCAATCTATTTAGATCTTCAGTTGTAGTTCCTGTAAAACGAACTCTTGTAATTTGTGTTGGAGCAATGTAAAAGTTTGATTGATCAAATTTTGGAGGTATGCGATTAGCAATTTCAATTGCTGAGTTACTGCTTTCTGTCTCAATTTCTAATTTTTCCACATTGTCTGAGCAAGACATTAAACTTGTAGCCGTTAGGGTTGCGGCTATCAAAAAATTTCTGTTTAAAAACATTATTTAGGGTTTATGATTATAGTCCGCCAAACTACTCTCATCGAAAACGTTTTAGACAAACAATCTTATCCTATTATTACTCTATTTTACCCTAAAACTTCATTTTTTATGACTTTTTTAACCTATAAAATTTAAAAAATTTAACATTTGTTTTTTAACACATAAAAAACACAAAACACTATATATCAAACATTTAAATTGAATTATTTTTTAAAACTTATTTATATTTTTTTGTTTTTATTTTTTTTTAAGTGTCGGCGTTTTTGAAAAAACGTGAAGTAATGTTGAGCTATTTTTTCCGTTATTTAGTATGAAAATTATTTTAAAAACCCCCTTTTTTTATGAACTATATTAAAAATGACATATTCATTATTATTCTTCTTATTTCATTTTTAAATGTTAAAGCATACTCTTTTAAAAAATTAAATTTCAATCCTAGAAATATAAACAGATATACAACAAGCTTAAATGCTTTTAATACTGAAATATTTAAAGATTACAGTACATTAAAATATACTACTATTAACAATACGTTGGGCTTAGTTACATTTTTGAATTCTAACAAGAACAACGAATATATTTTTGAAGAACAGTATAATCTAGATAGTAAACTTTTAAAGGTTAAACAAAAGTTTAGATATCTATTGATCATGTTCATTATAGTTTTCCTCTTACTCACAACATGCTTGATTTTTATGTTTTCTAAATTCAAAAAGAGTACTATAAAAAATCAAAGTTCGGAAATTAAAGAACAAATTAACTTACAGAAACATATTAAACAAAAGGAGCAAGAAATACTTGCAACACTAATTGCTGTATCTACTCAACAAGAAGAGTTAATTCAAACACTAAAAGTTGTTGAAGACTTAAAAGATGAAAAACCTGATCCAAAGCTTCAAAAAGTTTATAATAGATTAAAAAAAATTACGAAATCGTCTTCAAATTTAAATTTGATATTTCAAAAGCTAGAATCACAATATAGCTACTTCAGTACAAGTATAAAAGACGTACACCCTAACCTTACTAAGAATGATATTAGAAACTGTATTTTACTTCGCTTAGGTTTTAGCTTAAAAGACTCAGCCGAACTCTTGAATGTTTCTGTACATGCTATAAAAATAGCTCGACAGCGTATTAAGAAAAAAATAAATTATAAAGATCAAATTAACTTAAAAGAATATCTCGATACTTTTCAAAACCATCAATCTTTTCCAAAAAAAGTTTAACTATTCATTACTCTTAATTACCTTATTTTATATGAGGTACTTTATAAAAAATCATTCCATAAAATTTGCTCTTAATATACCTAAAGTATCTATTATTAAAAGTTGTATACACAATGTATACCTCATTTGTATTCTCTTTGTAACACTGTTTTTTTCAAAAAAATTAATTAGCAATTTAATTTTGTCTAGACTTTTAAAATATTAATTATTTAATCATGGATGTAAAGAAAATTAGTAGCAAGATAATCGATTGTACATTAAAAAAGTAAAATAACCTCAACTCTAATTTATACAAGAATTAAATAAATAGAATGAGAATATCTAATTTACCTACAAAACAAAAAGATATCACTCTATATTAAATCAAAAAACCCAAAAACACTTAATTATAGTTAACAACGGTTACTTCTTGTTTTCTCTAATTTTCAAACTCCCTAAAAACCAAATTCTAAAAATGAAGAAAAATAATTTCTTGACTTTACTTTTGATATTAAGCGCATTGTTTAGCGCTACGTCTCAAAATTTTGACGAAAAAAGCCTAGAGGAAAGAAGCCGTCCTTTTGGTGAAGCAGATGATCCAACTATTAATTGGAAAATACGTTGGGATCGATCTGATCTTTTTAAAAATGATAATTTTCCAGATCCTGATTTTAAATATAATACTAGGATTTGGGCTAAAGAACCTGAAAATGTTCAGAGCTGGGTTTGGAGAAATAAACAAAATATAGAACAAAAAAATGGTTCTTTATTTATTACAGCTCGTTATAGTGAAACTGGTTTTCCTGAAAATAGGGTTCCAGATGGTTGTATCAATGGAAGTCCTTCAACAAAAATGGTTCCTGTGAGATTTTCCTCTGGAATGCTGCGAAGTACTTCTCCTGGTTTTGTATATGGTTATTATGAAGCAGCTATAAAGGGGAGTGATGGTTTTCCTGGTGTATCTCCTGCTTTTTGGTTATATAATCAAATCAGATCTAATACTACTGTTGGTCAAGTTCGTTACCAAGAAATTGACGTTGTAGAACTTACACAAGAAGGAACTAGCCAAGCTAAACGTAAAGTAATGGATCATAATTTACATGCTATAACAACAGCTTCTTCCAGACAACGTTTTGATAATTCTTTAAATCCTCCTGTAGGTGCTTTCGTTCCTGCCGTAGATAATGGCGCTTTAACTGTAGGTCCTATTAATAGTACAGCTGGTAGAAGATGGTGGCGTCCGAAACAAAATACAGCGGCTGCCAGAAACGAGACAGACGAGTTTGAACCAAGAGACATAAACATCTTTGGATGTAGAGTTACCCCTGACGAAATTATTTGGTATGTTAATGGTAAAGAAATAGGAAGAAAGCCTAATGTTTTATGGCAAAGGGAAGCCGATTTAACCAATCCGATGCGTATTACCTTATCTTTAGGAATACGTGCTCCATACAATCAATTTTGTAGTAATAGGTTTGTTATGCCGAACCCAACTGTACTTACCCAAGCAGAAAATTTCTTTCCTCAATCAATGCAAGTATTATATGTAAAAGTATTCGAACCTTTAAATGAATCTACACAATCGATACCTGTAACTGGTGTTACTTTAAGAAAATCTGAAGTACCAGTAAGAGTTGGAGGAAATACTATTTTAACTCCAGTAATCGCTCCTAATAAAGCAAGTAACAAAAAGTTTAGTTTTTATAGTGTATCTGGTATGGATGTCGCTAGAGTTGATTCTAAAACAGGAATTGTAACAGCTTTAAAAGAAGGTACTGCTATATTTAGAGTAATTACGAATGAAGGAAATTTCTTTGATGATATAGAAGTTACGGTTTCTAAAAATCCTGGACAAAATAAAAACGCTATCATACCTGTTCCTCCTAGATCTGCAGGACTTGCTCCAGATAATCCAGATGATTCGGATGATGATTCTTCTAACGATGGAATGAATTGTAATACTATCCCTACTTGGAGAAAAGCGAATTCTTATACCAAAGGTGATAAGGTAAAACTCAACAATACTATATATGAACTACAGAATAATAGTGTTGGTAAATGTAAACCCGGAGGTAATGCAACTTGCTCTACAAAACAATGGAAGAAAATTGGTACATGTGATACTTCGCAAAGAAGTTTAACTAAAGCTAATGAAAAAATTAAGGTTTTCCCAAACCCTTCTGTACAAGTTGTTAATATAACATCTGAGCAAAATGCTTTAATATATATTACCAATACGGCCGGAAAAATAGTTTTATCTAAAGTAGCTAAAGGAGAAATTACATCTTTTGATACTCATAATTTCTCTAAAGGATTATACTTAATAAGAGTTCAGAAAGATAATGTAACCACTACAAAAAAACTGATTATTAAGTAATAACATTATCGTATAAATTAATTAGGTTATTAAATATTGAGGTCTGATCATCTTTTTGATCAGACTTTTTTTTAAAAAAAACTATAACTTATTAATAACATCTTGCAATGATATTTCTGGAGTTAATTCCATCTTCTTTCTAAGACGATATGTAGCCTTTTTTACTCCTTCATAAGTAATATTCAAAACCCCACCTATCTCCTTGTATGATAAATTCATTTTTATTAATGCCATTAACCTTAATTCTCCCGGGGTTATTTTGGAATACTTTTCTTTTATAACTACATAAAAATTGGGGTGTACTTTTTCAAAATAATTTTTAAAATTCCTCCATTGTTCTTTATCATGAATAAGTTCATTTCTAATGATCTGTAATAACATTTTACAATCATATTCAATACTACTTTTATCAGATTTTAATGTACTTTCAATATGTTTTTTTAACTTTTCTAGAACCATGTTCTTTTTGGTAATCTGCAACGTATGTGTAACTAATTCTCTTCTTTTAAAAGCTATTTCCGAATTCAGTTTTTCTTGTTCTAAAATTGAATTCTTTATTTTTAACTTGGACTTCAATATTTTTTGTTTATTACTGTAAAAACCAAGCACCAAAAAAATAGAAAACAGAACAATAGTTATCACTAAAATATTAACTCTTAATTCTCGAATTTTTCTTTCTTTTTTAAAGAATTTAATTTCATTTTTTTGTTTATTAATCTGTTCTTCTTTTTTCTCAATTTCATAAATTATTTGTAGTTCTTTAACTTTTTTAAGTTCTGCTATTTTATAAATAGAATCATTTAAAACATTTACTTTTTGAGCATATTTTAGGGCATTATTAATTTTTCCTTCTTCCTTTAGAACATCAATGAATATATTATATGACACTTTTTGCTTATCTAAATCTTTAAGTTTTTCTGATAAAGTAATCGCTTTTTTCACATGCTGATTTGCTAAAGATAGTTTACCAACTGTTAAATAAGATTTTGCAATAAAATTATTTGCCATAATTCTATCCAGATGATCTCCATTTAACATCTGATTCTTTAATGCTTTTTTTAAAAATTGAATGGATTTATCATACTCTTTTAAGTGATAATAGACCTCACCCATTCTCATTTGAGTAACTGCAATATTCTTTTTATTGTTCATTAAAACCCTAGTATCTAATGCCTTTCTATAATAAAACAATGTTTTTTCATATTCTTTCAATCCCAAATAACATCGCCCTAAACCCAAGTAAACAGTTGTTATCTGTTTTTTATTATTTGCTTTACTTAATCCTATTAATGATTTATTTATATACTCTAATGCTTTCTTATACTCTCCTTGTTTTAGGTACATCTTACCTATATAATGATATATTCGGCCTATTCCCATATCATTTTGCTTTTTCTCATATATTTTATTTGCCTCCAAATAAAAAGACATTGCCTTTTGATACCCCATTAAACCATAAGAAGCTCCTATGTTCTCTAATGATTTTGCTATTGAAATGGAATCATTCTTTAGTTCAAAAATTGATTTTGCTTCCTGAAAGTTAAATATAGCTTTAAGGTAATTAGATTGATACTTATGAATTACTCCTATTTGAAATAATGCCGATGCTTGTCCCCATAAATGATTTTCTTTTTTATTAATGGTTAACGCTTTATTAAAACAAACTAATGCAGAATCGTACTCTTTTTGATAATAATGAGCTATTCCTAGACAATTTTGAGCACCAGCCATACCACGTTGATTGTTACTTTTTTTAGCAATAGCTAATGCTTTCTTCATATAATTCTTACTTAATTCATAATTAGAACCAGCATATTGAATTCCTATTTCATTGTATGCCACAATTAATGTGGAATCTGATGTTTTATAATTTTGTACAAGTTTTTGTAAACTGTCAAGCTTTTTATTGTTTTGAGTTGATACCACTAGAGTATTGCATAACAAAAAGCATATAGCAATTGTTAAATGAGGGATTTTCACTTTAAAGATTCATTTAGATAGCTACAAAAATAGAATTACACTTTCTATTTTTATTAAAATCTGTTACAATAATCAATTCTACTTATCTAAAACTACTTTTAATCACTTAAATAAAGGTACCCTGATTTGGTTAACTGTTCTAAACTTCCATTATCGGAATATTCATAATTAATAACATAAAAATAGGTTCCTGTAGGTAATTTTTCATTCTGAGCAATTGTTAACCTACCTTCTGAAACCCCTCTAAAAACATTTTCTTTATTATCATAATTTTCTGTTTCAAAAACCAATACTCCCCATCTATTAAAAATTTTCACACTGTTATTAATATAACACTCTATTCCTTCGAGTAGAAAAAAGTCATTAACCCCATCATCATTAAATGAAACACCATTATATACATTTATGGCACAGAACACGTTAATTAGTTGTGTGAAAGAGCTTTCATTACCACACTGATCAGTTGCTATCCAAATACGCTCTATTACATATTGACTATTACATTCTCCTCTAATTTCATTTTCATTAAATGCTATAATTATATTGCCTCCACAACTATCAGTTACAATAGGTTCTACAACTTCTGGAATAGCTTCACAAGAAACAGATAAACTCTGAGAAATTGTATCATCAAATATTGGTGGTGTTGTATCTTCTATTGTTATTTCTTGTGTACAAGTTGTACTATTCCCTTGTTCATCAATACCTGTAAAAGTTCTAATAAAAACTCCTGTATTAGCATTACATCCATTAACCAAATTACTGTCTGTAAAAGTAAAAACAACATCTCCACAACTATCATTAACGGTTGGTATTCCAGTGTCAGCTATATCTATAGAATCTCCACATTCTATTGTAATTGGAGGTGGACAAGTAATCATCAAATTTACTATTGGACTTGGATTTATTATTAAAGAAGTAGTATTACTACATGTTGAATCCGTAATATTTCTAACAGTTACGGTATAAGTATCTGGTAGTAAAATTGAAAACACATTAGAACTTTGAAAAGTTATTCCATCAATACTATACTCAAAATTAGAACCTAATGGTTGACTTACTGTTATTTCTCCTCTACTAACAATACAACTTGTTTCAATTGTTACTGCAGCTGTTATAATTGGTATCGTAGGCACTGCATTTATCGTGACTGAAACCGAACTTATAGCTGTACAACCAATATCTGTAGTACTTCTAACTGTTAAATTATACGTATTCGGGGAAAGATTCGAAAATACTTCACTCGATTGAAATGTTACTCCATCAATACTATACTCAACATTGGGTTGCGCTATAAAAGTAATCGTTCCACTCGGTACCGAGCACGTAGGTTGTAAAACACTAGCCAATACTGGTACACTTGGTGAAGTTGGTACTGAATTTATAGTGACTGAAACCGAACTTGTAGCTGTACAACTAATATCAGTAGTACTCCTCACCGTTAAATCATACGTATTTGGGGAAAGATTAGTAAATACTTCACTCGATTGAAATGTTACTCCGTCAATACTATACTCCACATTGGGTTGCGCTATAAAAGTAATCGTTCCACTCGGTACCGAGCACGTAGGTTGTAAAACACTAGCCAAAACTGGCACATTTGGTGAAGTTGGTACTGAATTTATAGTGACTGAAACCGAACCTGTAGCGGTACAACTAATATCTGTAGTACTTCTAACCGTTAAATCATACGTATTCGGGGAAAGATTGGTAAATACTTCACTCGATTGAAATGTTACCCCATCAACACTGTACTCTACATTGGGTTGCACTACAAAAGTAATCGTTCCACTCGGTATTGAACATGTAGGTTGTAAAACACTTGCTAGTATTGGTAAACTTGGTGAGGTTGGAACTGCATTTATCGTTACTGGAACCGAACCTGTAGCGGTACAACTAATATCTGTAGTACTTCTAACTGTTAAATCATAGGTATTTGGTGGAAGATTAGTAAATACTTCACTAGACTGAAATGTAACTCCGTCAATACTATATTCCACATTGGGTTGCACTACAAAAGTAATC
>NZ_MSMP01000035.1 GCF_001936575.1 Tenacibaculum agarivorans | reverse complement strand
AATTAAAAAACGCATCAATTAAATTATAATTGATGCGTTATAACTATTTTCTATTTTGATTATTGAACAATAATCTTTTTAATAGTTGACTTTTCATTTTGTTCAACTTTGATAAAATATAATCCTGATTCACCAAAATTAGTGCGTTCTATATCTATACTCTTCCCATTTATTTGTTGTTGGAATAGTACTTTTCCTTGAATATCGAATACAAAAACTTTAGAAGTTTCTTCTTTATCATCTAAAGAGATTGTTAGATGGTCAGATTTTAATGGATTAGGGTAAACTGAAACGGCACTTTCAAATTTATCTAATTCATTTTTAGCATCTTCTATCACGTTCTTTGAGGCATTACCAGCAGTAGTTCCTTCTATCTGGAATAATTTAGTTCCTCCTCCTGTAGAACAAAGTCCTCTTAAAACCAAAGTATACGCAGTTCCTGGCTTTAATCCTGATATAGTTATAGGTGAGCTACTACTACTTTTAAATGAAACTGCTTTAGGTACATTAATATTTCCTGTAAATTGACCTTTTGGCCAAGCTCTTAACTCATATGTTTTACTATTTGTTAACTCGTCAAAAGCTACAGTAATAGCACTGCTTGTACCTCCTAAAAATTTAACTCCACTAATGGAAGCATTAGCTCCACATGCTTGTCGTTGAGAAGTTACTGTAACATCATTAACCTGATCCCTATCTATAGCTGCTTGCCAGTTTGCATTTAATGGTCTAATATGAAGTTTATAAATATATCCCGTTCCTGCAACAGGTAAATTTGGCAAGTCTACTGTAATTGGCCTAGTTCCTTTTCCTTTGGCTACTTTCACTTTTTTTTCACCTAACCAAGATGTTGCTGACCAAAATTCCACAATAATATCACGGTCTGTTGATGCTTCATAACTCACATCGAACATATATGATTTTGCCTGTACAATAGTTGTCTTCGGATTTACAAAAGCTACTTTATCTTGATATGTTTTTTCTACCGTAACATTATTTACTTGATCCCAGTCTAAGGCTTGTTGCCATGATCCGCCTACTGGTTTTATATGTGCTTTATAAATATATCCTTTTCCTTCTACTGGTGCTGCTGGTAAAGTAACTGTTACTGTAGTTTCTCCTTTTCCTTTAGTTACTTTGGCTGTACTTTGAGCTACCCAACTTGTAGCCGTCCAGAAAGCTACTACAATTTCTCTATCTGTAGATGCTTCATAATTAATAGTAAATGTATATGAAGTTGCTGGTTCAATTGTAGTTGGTGCATTTACAAAATTCAATACATCATTTCCTTTAGTACTTCCTTCAACTTGTATTAGTTTAGATGTACCTCCTGCCGTACAAACTGCTCTTAAAATTAAGGTATATTCTGTATTTGCTTGTAATCCTTCTACAGTTAATGAAGGTGAATTTCCAGATTTGTATGCAGTTGCTGCTGGTGTATTTATATCTCCTGTAAATTGTCCTTTTGGCCAAGCTCTAAGCTCGTAAGTATTTGCTCCATTCACTCCATCAAATACTACAGTTAATGAAGTTTCTTTTGCGTCACTTATAGATACTCCAGAAATTTCTGTATCAACTGTACATTTTTCTTCTGCACTTATAATTCTCCAATTTTGATTTTTATTTCCTTTAAAATAAGGCCATAAATGCATGGGTTGTCCATTGACATTTCTATCTACTACTTTTTCACAATGTAAGGGTTGAAGGAAGTAATCTTCCCCTAACTTAGTGATGCTCCATTTTTGATGATTTCCAGCAGTACTATTATACGTACCTAAATTAATATTAGGGTTTTCAGAAGTATCGTTCTTGTTACAAGCAGCATAAGGAACTTCTAAATATTCATTATTCCTCAAGTTTTTTATTGTATAATAATTATTGACCTTTGTAATTTCCCATTTAGCACTATCGTTAGAAGTATCTGCTGTATTTACAATTCTTCCACTAGGGCTATTAATTCTTACCTTTTCTGATATATCTTGAATAAAATACACTCCATTCGCTAAGTTTGCATCTACTCTATCATCTGTAGGAATATCTGGTGTATTACAAGGCTCTCCAGGCAAACCATAACATCCTAAACCTGCTGGCCCTGAGGCAGGATTCCAATTAATTCCAGGTTTCCAAGTATCTCCTAATTCATAAGCTCCAACATCTGGTGCTTTTCCTTTGTAACCATTAGTTATCCCATTGATTACTCTACCAAAATCTACTGCTTTACCTTCAGATTTCAATCTAAAGTTGTTGTTATTATAATCTACAAAAGAATTTCTGTCAATTAAATTATTTTGCCTGTTAGCTTGTTCATCCCAAGTTCTCTCAGTTTCTTGGTTTCCCCCTTGATCTGTAGCTACTTTATCTGTAATGTTATTCCAAACTTTAACATTGGTTAGCTTATCTGGATTTGGCCTTCCTTTTTTCGGATCAGCTTTACGACGCCAGAACCCCATTGTTCCTCCTTTTGCTTTTGCGAAAGTATTATTGAAAACATTAATATCTTTTCCGTTCCAATTGATTTGAATGTTAGTCCATTCAACATTCCAAACCACATTATGATGCACAGAAAATGCTTCAGCATTATTATCCAAATAAATTCCTGCTGCCTTTCTTAGTTTCCCTCTACTTTCTGCATCATGAAACCAATTATGATGTATCTCTCCATTATGAGGCCCACCAACAGTGTAAATTAAAGCACAATCATCGTTAATTAAGTTACTGTAAGAAACATCATTATATTCAAAAACACTATTATTATTAAAGAACTGAACGCCATCTCTTCCTCCTCTAAAGATCGTATTTCCTTTAAACACAGAGTTTTTTCCTCCGCGAGCATTTATAGGCGCATCATATGATCCTAAATAATTGAAATCATGAATTCTAGAGTTTAATATTTTATTATTATCTCCTCCAATTTTGATTCCATTAGCAGCTCCAAACGCTATTTCACATTTTTCAACTACATTATTTTTACCTTCTAATAATACACTTTGTTTATTTGCACTAAATCCTTTTTGTATACCTACAGTATGATTTCCGTAAAATGAAGATACTCCGTAAATTCTATTGTTTTTAGATTTATTATCCATTTTAATCTCCCCTCCTAAAACCGCTAGATTTTTAACTTCAATGTAACTTCTGTTAGATAAGTCGACAGTTAATGTTCTCCTTCTCATCTTGATCTTATTGTTAGCAGGAGCTTGACCGCCTTCCATAAAAACAAATAACTCTTTTGTGTTTTTATCAAACCACCATTCGTTTTTATAATCTAGTATATCTTTTAAGCCTTCAATATAAAAATCGCCTCCATCTTTTGGTGGATGGAAAGTTCTAATCCAATCTGGATTTTTATCTAGCTTGAAATTTATCTTTCCAGAAGAACCGCTAGTAATCTTTGCTTTCCAAGCAATCCAACCTGATCCAGGTCTATCTCCATAGAAGAAAACAACACCATCTTTCCAATTTTTAACTTTTTTAGGTAATTCATTAGACAATAAAAAAGCATTTATGGTGTTCCCATCACTTCCCCCTTTACTTCTTTTAGAATTCAACGTAAATGGATCTCCATCTGTATTATCAGGCCATCTCGCTAAATCCATAGCGGTATTACCATTTAAGATGAAATTTTCTTGACCTAAATCCCAGTTAACTTTTGTTTTGTATATAGATCCTTTGTCCTTTTGCCATCCACTCAAGGCTTGCATGGCTGTAATGATAACTTTTTCTCCAAACTTAGAAACGTATGTAATTGGTGCTCCAGCTCTACCCGATCTAACTGGCCTAATAATTTCCTCATAGGTACCACCTCCAATAATTATTACATCACCCGGTTGCGCTACGGACGATGCTTTTTGTATGGTTAAATATGGTTTTGTTGATGTTCCAGGATTTGCATCGTTTCCATTTTTAGAAACGTAAATATCCTTTGCATAAATTGATTGCACTCCAAGATATATTAGGAATATTAACAATTTGCATAATTTTTTAAGTTTTGAATGTTTTTTCATTATTTGGTTTATTTTTAGAGAATTAATTCACACACGACAACAATTTTTCTTTTTTTTTATTATCATCCTTTAACATAAAACAATTGTTTTAACATTTTTTAACATTTTGATTATCAACTACTTTTCACAATAACTTTTGGTTAAGTAATTGCGTACACACCCTTTAAAATCAGACGTCGGTAGTTATAATAACTTTATAGATATACCCTTTTGTTTCAATGAACAAATCCACTGGTTAACTAAAAAATATCAAACTATCAGGTGTGGTTTAAACAGGAAAGTTTTGATGGAAAGTGATTAAACTGTTATTTAACAAATTATCTTGATTCTTGTTAAATTGGAAGTCTATTAATTTTTTTCATGGGTAAGTAGGGTTTAGAGGTTATATCTGTAAATATCATAAAAAAACGATTCTTTTTTTAGTAGTATTTTAAAAAAAACACATACTTAATTAATTTTTAAACAACTAAAAAACAACCCCTTACAACCAAACCACAAGAACACTTTACATTTTAGAGTTTCACTTTGTTTATTATGAATACTTTGTATATTTGCACAACTTTCAACAGAATTATGCATTATAAAAGAATACTTCTAAAACTTAGTGGAGAGGCTTTAATGGGAGATCGTCAATATGGTATCGATCCAAACAGATTAAAGGAATATGCCCAAGAAATAAAACAAGTCGTAGAAAAAGGTATTGAAGTTGCCATAGTGATCGGTGGAGGTAACATTTTTAGAGGTGTTGCTGGAGCTGCAAATGGAATGGATAGAGTACAAGGAGATCATATGGGAATGTTAGCTACTTGTATAAATGGATTAGCACTACAAAGTGCTTTGGAAGATGAAGGTGTGTATACTAGAATGCAAACTGCTTTAGAAATTAAAGAAGTTGCTGAACCTTATATTAAGAGAAAAGCGATTAGACATCTGGAAAAAGGAAGAGTAGTTATTTTTGGTGCTGGTACAGGTAATCCTTACTTTACAACAGATACTGCTGCGGTATTAAGAGCAATTGAAATAGATGCTGATGCTATTTTAAAAGGAACTCGAGTAGATGGTATTTACAATGCCGACCCAGAAAAGAACAAAGATGCGGTTAAATTTGAAACTATTACTTTTAAGGATGTTATTGAACGTGGTTTAAAAGTTATGGATATGACTGCTTTTACCCTTAGTGAAGAAAATAAATTACCAATTATAGTATTTGATATGAATACAAACGGAAACTTACTTAAATTAGTTTCTGGTGAACAAATTGGAACAATAGTTGATCACAAATAAATCGTATTTTACGAGTGTGAATTAAATTTTAAAGAAATGACTGAAGAAATAGAATTTATCTTAGATAGTACAAAAGAAGCAATGAATAGCGCTATTTCTCACTTAGAGAAAGAGTTACGAAGCATTAGAGCTGGAAAAGCTTCTCCTGCAATGTTAGCTAATGTTCAAGTTGATTATTATGGATCACAAACTCCGTTAAGTCAAGTTGCTAATGTAAATACTCCTGACGCAAGAACAATTTCTATACAGCCATGGGAAAAAAACATGTTGCAGGAGATTGAAAAAGCAATCATGATTGCTAATTTAGGATTCAATCCTATGAACAATGGTGAAAATATCATTATTAACGTTCCTCCATTAACTGAAGAACGTCGTAAAGATTTAGCAAAACAAGCTAAAGCTGAAGCTGAACATGCTAAAGTAGGTGTTAGAAATGCTCGTAAAGATGCTAACAATGAAATTAAAAAGTTAGATGCATCTGATGATATGAAGAAAAATGCAGAAGCAGATATTCAAACCTTAACCGATAATTTTGTAAAAGAAATTGACGAGAAATACACAGTCAAAGAGAAAGAAATTATGACTGTTTAATATTTCTAATAATATTTTTAATTAAAAAGAGTGTTTATAAAACGCTCTTTTTTAATTTTTCAATGATTTTAAACTACCTTTGCACAAATTTTTTTTAGATGACTTTTTGGACTAAAATCGCAGGATTTATTCTACGCAATCGTTACTTGGTATTAGCTTTTATTATTTTAATTACTGCTTTATTAGTTACTCAAACAAAACATATTCGCTTTTCTTATACCGAAGCTAATCTATTACCTGAAAACCATGAAGTCAATGTAGAGTACAATAAATTCCTAGAAATTTTTGGTGAAGAAGGAAATTTAATCATTCTTGGTTTAAAAGACAGCACTGTTTTTGAAGTTAAAAAATTCAATGCTTGGAATAAATTAGCTAAAAAACTAGACTCAAATCCACAAGTTGAGTTAACAGTTTCTATAACTGACATTCAAAAATTAAAAGCAGACAGAAAAAAAAGAAAGTTTGTTGTTAGTCCTTTACTCGAAAAAGAACCTACTGAACAGAAAGATATTGAAAATATAAAAGAGGAATTATTTGAGAAACTCCCTTTTTATGAAAACATACTTTATAATGAGGAAGGAACAATACAAACTGCTATTTATCTAAAAAAAGATATTGTTAACACACCTGAAAGAGCTGATTTTATTGAGCAAATTCTGATTCCTGAAGTTGAAAAGTTCGAAGCTGATAATAACCTGCAAGTTAGAATATCAGGTATGCCTTATATCAGAACTTTAAATTCAAAGAATATTGCTGATGAAATGCTACTTTTTGTAGGTGGCGCTTTGTTAATTACGGCTATCATATTCTTCTTCTTTTTCAGATCCTTTAGAGCAACATTTATTACGTTACTTGTTGTTGGTGTTGGTGTGGTTTGGGCTTTTGGTTTTATTGGTTTATTAGGTTACGAATTAACCGTTTTAACAGCACTTATCCCTCCTTTAATTATAGTTATTGGAGTACCTAATGCTGTATTTTTAATCAATAAATATCAACAAGAAGTAAAAAAACATGGTAATCAAGCAAAATCACTACAACGAGTAATTTCTAAGATAGGGAATGCTACCTTAATGACTAATATTACTACAGCATCTGGTTTTGCAACTTTTGTTTTTGTTAAAAGTCAATTATTACGTGAATTTGGTATTCTTGCTTCGATTAACATTATCAGTATTTTCATTTTAGCATTACTTATCATTCCTATTCTATACAGTTTTATGCCTTTACCTCAGAAAAAGCATTTGAATCACTTAGAAAAAAGATGGATGGAAAATGTGGTAAATTGGATGGAAAGTGCTGTAAGAAATCAAAGAATTACCATTTATATTACTACAGTCATAATTATCATTTTAAGTATGGCTGGACTTACCTTAATTAGAGTTTCTGGGAGCTTAATTGAGGATATGCCAAAAGGAAAACAGTTTTATAAAGACATTAAGTTCTTTGAAAATGAATTTGGTGGTATTATGCCTTTAGAAATTTTAGTTGATACTAAAAAAGAAAAAGGGGTAATGAAATTATCTACACTGAAAAAAATGGAAAAGTTAAATGAAACTATTGAAACATTTCCAGAATTATCAAAACCAATTTCTGTAAATAATTTAGTAAAATATTCAAAACAGGCGTATTATAAAGGAAATCCTAAATATTATCAGTTACCTACCAATCAGGAGAAAAGTTACATATTTGCATATACCAAAAACTCTGACAGTAATGCTGGCATGTTAAAAAACTTTGTAGACAGCACAGGTCGTTATGCTCGTATTACAACATTTATGAAAGATGTTGGTACTGATAAAATGGATATCATACAAGAACGCTTAAATGCAGTAATTAAAAAACAATTCCCAGAAGAGAAATTCAATGTTTCTATGACTGGTAAAGCATTAGTTTTCTTGAAAGGAACAAATTATTTAATTCGAAACCTAGTGATATCTTTATCACTTGCCATTATTTTAATTTCAATTTTCATGGCATGGATGTTCAGGTCATTAGAAATGATATTAATCTCATTGATTCCTAATATGCTTCCATTATTAATGACAGCAGGATTAATGGGATTCTTTGATATTCCGATAAAACCTTCAACTATTTTAGTATTCAGTATAGCCTTTGGTATTTCCGTGGATGACACTATCCACTTCTTAGCTAAATATCGTCAAGAACTACTAGCAAATAATTGGAGAATAAAACCAGCAGTTTATGCTGCACTAAAAGAGACTGGGGTAAGTATGTTTTATACTTCTATTGTATTATTCTTTGGTTTCTTAGTTTTTACAGTTTCAAGTTTTGGAGGTACCATTGCATTAGGAGGTCTAGTATCTGTTACTCTTTTACTTGCTATGGTTTCTAATCTATTATTACTACCTTCTCTACTTCTTTCTTTTGAAAGAAAAATAGCAAACCAAAAGGTATTAAAAGAAACAAAGTTTAAGATTTTTCCACCTAAAGAAAAAAACAAATAATTATCTAATTCGTTAAGCACTAGTTTAGCAAATACGTTGTTAATTTCTATCTAAAAAATTATATTTGTCCCTCAATTTTTTAAAGAATATGAACGAACATAAATTTTCATCATGCTAAAATGATTAAAATGTTATGTGAGTAACTGAATCCATTCAAATTTTTTGAATATTCAGAAATCAAAAAATTTTCAAACAGATGAAAACAAGTAGCGTAAAAGAATTATTAGCTTCAGAAAAATTTCTACAAGAAGTAAATGTCAAAGGTTGGGTAAGAGCATTTAGAAGTAATCGTTTTATCCAATTAAATGATGGTTCTACTATAAATAATATTCAGTGTGTTGTAGATTTTGAAAATACAGATGAGGCTTTATTGAAAAGAATAACTACTGGCGCTGCTATTTCTGTTAATGGTACTTTAGTTGAAAGTCAAGGAAAAGGACAATCTGTAGAAATACAAGTTACCAATGTTGAAATATTAGGAGATGCTGATCCAGATGAAGTATCAAAAACAATTTTACAACCTAAAAGACATTCGTTAGAATTTCTAAGACAGCAAGCACACTTACGTGTTAGAACTAACACTTTTAGTGCTGTTATGAGAGTACGTTCTGCTCTATCTTTTGCTGTGCATCAGTATTTTCAACAAAATGGATTTTACTATGTAAATACACCTATAATTACAGGTTCAGATGCAGAAGGAGCTGGAGAAATGTTTAGAGTAACCAACTTTGAGGCAAATAAAGCTCCTTTAAACGAAGAAGGTCAGATAGATTATACTCAGGATTTCTTTGGTAAGCAGACGAATTTAACAGTATCTGGTCAATTAGAAGCTGAAACATATGCAATGGGACTTGGTAAAGTATACACTTTCGGACCTACTTTTAGAGCTGAAAATTCGAATACTACACGTCACTTAGCAGAATTCTGGATGATTGAACCTGAGGTTGCATTTAACGATTTAGATGCAAACATGGATTTATCTGAAGATTTCATCAAGTACGTTTTACAATATGTATTAGATAACTGTCCGGATGACTTAAATTTCTTAGAGAACAGATTACTTCAAGAAGAAAAGACAAAACCACAAGCTGAGCGTAGTGAAATGTCTTTAATTGAAAAAATCAAGTTTGTTGTGGATAACAATTTCAAAAGAGTTTCTTATACAGAAGCTATTGATATTTTACGTAACAGTAAACCTAACAAAAAGAAAAAATTCCAATTTCCAATTGATGAATGGGGAGCTGATTTACAATCTGAACACGAACGTTATTTAGTAGAGAAACACTTTAAGTGTCCAGTTATTTTATTTGATTATCCTGCTAAAATTAAAGCATTTTATATGCGATTAAATGAAGATGGAAAAACTGTAAGAGCTATGGATGTATTATTCCCAGGTATTGGAGAAATGGTAGGTGGTTCTCAAAGAGAAGAGCGTTTAGATGTTTTAAAAGAAAAAATGGCCGCTCTTGATATAGAGGAAGAAGAATTATGGTGGTATTTAGATACTCGTAAATTTGGAACAGCTGTTCACTCAGGTTTCGGTTTAGGTTTTGAACGTTTGGTATTATTTACAACAGGTATGGGTAATATTAGAGACGTTATTCCTTTTCCAAGAACACCACAAAATGCAGAATTTTAATTCTACAGTAATATATAATTAAGATCATCGTCATTCTTAGCTAAGAATGGCGATTTTCTTTTTCTTTGAATTCATATATTTGTAATTATGTTAAAGCAAAGTTTACATCAAAAATTACTTCAAAAATTATCTCCTCAACAAATACAGTTGATGAAATTAATTCAATTACCTACTCAAGCTTTTGAAGAACGCTTGAAACAAGAAATTGAAGAAAATCCTGCTTTGGATACTGGAAAAGAAGAAACCGATAATTTTGAAGATTCTTTACAAAACGATGCTGAATATGATGATACTGGAAATGAAAAAATAGATGCAGAAGATATTAACATTGATGAGTATTTAAGTGACGATGAGTATCCGAGTTATAAAACTCAAAGTAATAATTACTCCTCGGATGATGAAGAAAAACAAGTGCCTTATGCAGCAGGTACAACATTCCATCAATCTTTAAAAAATCAACTCAATACATTTAGAATAAATGAAGAAGAAAAAGCTATCGCTGAATTTTTGGTAGGTAGTATTGATGATAGTGGATATATCAGACGAGAAATTATCGATTTAGTAGATGATTTAGCGTTTACTCAAAATGTGTTTACAGAAGAAGCCAAAGTTGAAAAAGTATTAACTGAAGTAGTTCAAAAATTAGACCCTATTGGTGTTGGAGCTAGAGACTTAAAAGAGTGTCTAATTATTCAATTAAAAGCGAAATCAGAAACCAAAAGTAGAGCTTTAGCTATTAATGTCTTAGAGAGCGCCTTTGATCATTTTGTCAAGAAACATTATAAAAAATTACTAGATAAGTTTAGTATATCTGAAGAAGAGCTAAAAGAGGTGAATACTGAGATTTCTAAACTCAACCCTAAACCTGGAAGCTCTTACGCTGGAAACAACAAAATTGCAGAGCAAATTGTTCCTGATTTTACCATCAGAATTTTAGACGGTAAACTTGAGCTTACATTAAACTCAAGAAATGCTCCAGAACTCCATGTATCTAGAGAATACAATGACATGCTTAAAGGCTATCAAGATTCAAAAGATAAAAGTAAATCACAAAAGGATGCGGTATTGTTCATCAAACAAAAGTTAGATGCTGCTAAATGGTTTATAGACGCTATTAAACAGCGTCAACAAACGTTATTAGTGACCATGAATTCTATTATGCATTATCAATATGATTACTTTTTAACAGGTGATGAGCGAAAATTAAAACCAATGATTTTAAAAGATATTGCGGATCAGATCAACATGGATGTTTCAACAGTATCTAGGGTAGCTAACAGTAAATATGTTTCCACTCCTTATGGAACAAAATTAATTAAAGACTTTTTCTCAGAATCTATGAAAAATGATCAAGGAGAAGATGTTTCTACCCGTGAAATTAAAAAGATATTGGAAAATGTTATTGCTGAAGAAGATAAACGTAAACCGTTAACAGATGAAAAATTATCGAAATTATTAAAAGAAAAAGGCTATCCAATAGCTAGGAGGACCGTAGCAAAGTATAGAGAGCAACTAGACATACCTGTAGCTCGATTAAGAAAGGAGATTTAATCAATGAGTTGGCAGAAGTTTATATCTACTATACTACATCCTGTAGTTATGCCTACTATAGGTATTTTGTGTTTTTTCATGATTACACCAAATCGAATCAATATAAAACAACAAACTTATCTTCTGACTATATTATTTCTAGCAACTTATGTTTTTCCTATGTTGCTTCTTATTTTCTTAAAATTAACAGGAAAGATAAAGTCTTTTGAAGTCCACACCATCCAAGAAAGAAAAATACCATTATTCATAATGATGACCATATTCCTAATTTTAGGGAAATTCTTTTATGGTTTTGCTATAGTTAGGGAATTAACGTATTTATGTTACGGTACTCTTTTAGGTTTAATACTAGTATATTTTATCTTTTTTACAAAAACTAAAACAAGCTTACATCTACTTTCTATGGGAAGTGCAATAGGTTTTTTTATTGTACTTCAACTTATATACAATATCTCTCTTTTACCTCTTATTGTCATTTTCATCATCCTTTCAGGGCTTTTAGGTAGTTCAAGACTATATTTAAAGGCACATACTCCGAAAGAGGTTTATTTAGGCTTTATAATAGGTTTAGTAAGTCAACTTGCGATTTATTATATCTTATAATAAATAAAAAATTAATCCAAACTTTATAATCTTTGAGTTTAAATTTTCATTAGCAATTGTTATATCTTTATAGATAGGTGTAAATCCATAATAGCCATATAAATTAAAAGCTCCGTAACCTGCAGAGATCTCTAAACCCGTTTGAAATTTATTAAAAAAAGAAACATTAGAAAACTCAATAGACTGATTATTTAGGATATAACTATGCGTATTCGACAAATTATACGTCATTTTTACCCCTGTGTAAACTCTCCAAAAAGCATAGGTTACTGCATCAGATGTTCTCCATCTAAATTGAATAGGTAATTCTAAATTATGTAATGTAATTTTATTATTCGTTATTGCATTCTGAAGTTCAATAGTAGTATCATCTATGACCTGTAAACCGTGATTAAAAGAACTAAAACCATATCCTAGTCCAATACCAACTGCTAAATCACCTCTTTTATTTAACGGAACATCTTTAATATAACCTCCAGAAAAGCTATAAGAGAAACCACTATCTTCCGTACCTGAAGGTTGATTTTGTAATACATTGTAACTTATATTCAAATACAGTTGATCTTCCCAGTACTTATCTCCTATTTTCAAAGAATCTTTTTGAGCTAACAAAAGATGAGTAGAAAAGACAAAAAACAAAGTAAAAAAACAATATTTCATATGTAAATATAAAATCTTTGTATAAAAAAAGAGCAATATAAAATTGCTCTTTTAACTTATAAATATTTTAAATATTTCTTTTATTTAGAAATACTACTTCCTTTTTGTGTAGATAAACTTAATTTAAGTGCATTTACATCTCTTAATTTAAGACGGATATCAGTTAGTGTACCAACACTAGACTCTTTATCTGCCTTGATAGAAGTAGTCATAAATGGTATTTCAGCTTCTGAAACTTGCTGACGCTCATTTAAGATAAAAGCAGGAATATCTTCTGGCGTAGCTATTTTATCATTCAACTGAATACTATTGAATTTAGTACCATACTTAGCATCTTTTGCTTTACCTACATAGATAGTACTTACTAAACTTTTATGCTCTAATTTTTTTACTTCTGTAGCACTTGGTAGTCGAGGACTGTCTATTTTTAGATCAGTTTCTCTCATTACTGTTGTTACCATGAAGAAAAATAACAGCATGAATACAATATCTGGTAAAGAAGCTGTAGATATGGCTTGTTGACCTGATTTCTTCTTTTTAAATTTAGACATAATAAATTGTTTATTTATTAATTACCATCACTAGTTGGATCTAAATCAGTGATAATTTGAGGGTAACTTAATTTGATACTCTCAACTTTTCTCTTTAAATCTTGATCCTTTCTACCACTATCTTTGTATGACTCTTCCAATTCAGTAAAAGATATACCATATTTTTTCTGGCATAACTTATTTCTTAATTCAGAATAAGCACTTAATAGTTCATTCTGTACAGTAACGTAAGTTCCATACTCAGTTGCTCTATCGCTTTCTATCGAGATAATTGCCTTATTTGGGTGATCTGAAGAACCTGGGTCTCTTTCACCTCCACAATAATCGCACTCTTTACCTTTAGTTTCTCCTGGCATTGGATTTCCAACACCTCCACCGTTATCAACAAATTTAATAGCCGCAGCTTTTAAATCTTTTAATTCCATTACATCACCATCAACAAATAATTCATTGTTTCTGTTAATACTAATTTGGAATATATTTTTCTCTTTGATCTTTGGTGGATCGTAATTTTTAGGAGGTTTTTCAGCTAATTTCTTAGAAATACCTGAGTCAACATCCATAGTTGTAGTTACTAGGAAAAAGATAAGAAGCAAGAAGGCTATATCTGCCATAGAACCTGCATTAATTTCTGGGTTTTCTCTTCTTGCCATATTAAATTATTTAACTAATCCTTTAAATAAATCAAACACAAAAAAAGCTCCTCCTAAAACTAACAACACAAGGCTTGTCCATATACCTGTACTTGTTAATTTAGAAACTGAACTTTGAGCAGCAGCAATTACTTCCTTATTAGCATCAACTACTTGACCATCGTCAGAAATTAGATATGACACTAATAATACTACTCCTAAACCTAATACTCCTAATAAAGTTTTCTTTAAAGCTCCTGAATTTTTGAAAATCCCAAGGAATGACGCAACAACTGCTATACCAACTGTAACATATAAGAGTACAAGTGAAAAACCTACTAACGGAGAAACTACTCCAGAAAGTTCTTGTACATTTTCTTCATCGACTCCTAACACTCTTATGAAAAGGACAAACCCAATCACAGAAATGACAGCAACCAATATTGTTAATATTCTACTACTATTCATAATTATTTTTTGTACTTAGCTAATAAATCAATTAAAGAAATTGAAGCATCTTCCATTGTATTTACAATGCTATCTACTTTAGACACGATGTAATTGTAGAAAATCTGTAAGATAATAGCTACTACAAGACCAAATACCGTTGTTAAAAGAGCTACTTTAATACCACCTGCTACTACCGCTGGAGAGATGTCGTTTGCAACTGCAATTGCATCAAAAGCTCCAATCATACCAATTACAGTTCCCATGAACCCTAACATCGGTGCTAATGCGATAAATAAAGATAACCAAGAAATATTTTTTTCTAATAGTCCCATCTGAACTCCACCATATCCTACTACAGCTTTCTCAGCAGCATCTATACCTTCTTCAGATCTTTCTAATCCTTGGTAAAAAATAGATGCAACAGGTCCTTTAGTATTTCTACAAACTTCTTTAGCTGCTTCTAAACCTCCAGAACTTAAAGCGTCATCTACGCTAGCTACTAATTTCTTAGTATTTGTAGTTGCCATGTTTAAATATATGATTCTTTCTATTGCGATAGCTAAACCTAAAATTAGAGTAACTAATACAATACCCATGAATCCTGGACCACCTTCAATAAAACGTTGCTTTAAATCTTGGTGAAAAGTTTTTTCAACTGTACTAGCTGCCTCTTGAGCAAAAGTTGACTGAATAGCCCCAAAGAACATAACTCCTGTAAGTGTTAGGACATTTACTGCTTTTTTCATTTTGTTATAATTAATTTAAATAGTTAACGTGTTAAAAATACAAATTTAAAATTGTAAAAACGTAGGCGTTTTACCTCAACCGTTATCGTAAATTTTGGTACATAGATAAAAACCCCCAGTTTTCAGACTGCCAATTAACAAAAAAATGTTGGTTCAGTAAAAAAAAATCAAGGTTATTGTTAAAAAACTTTGAGTTTTTGTTACAAAAAACATGCTTTCTGTTTCATTATGAAAATAATACCCATCTTTTAACTTATTTCTCCTCGAAGCGAGGATTCAAAATAGTGTTTGAACTCTTCTTGAGATAAATTCTCTCCTAACAGATACATCATTTTAGCTACAGCTGTTTCAGTAGTAATATCTTTACCATTAATGATTCCCATATTTTTTAGATCAGTACTGGTTTCATATAATCCTAAAATAACACTTCCTCCTGCGCACTGGGTAACATTTACAACTTTAAGCCCATCTTGTATAGCTTTTTCTAATAATGAAATAAACCATTTTTCAGTAGGTGCATTACCTGCTCCATAGGATTCTAGAATTAATCCTTTTAAGTTCTCTATTCCTAATACTGCTTTTATAACTTGAGGAGTAATCCCTGGAAAGAGCTTAAGTATTGCGATATCTTCAACCAAGTTCTTTCTAAAAATTAATGCATTTTTTTCATCATTTTTATATATAAGTAAGTGTTTATTAAATGTTAAATGGACTCCACTTTCCGCCAATGGAGGAAAATTCATAGAAGTAAATGCTTCAAATTGTTCTGCATTAATTTTAGTTGTTCTATTAGCTCTATACAATTTATATTCAAAATACAAGCCTACTTCTTGAATAACTGGCCTACCATTTTCATGAGCACAAGCGATTTGAATTGATGTGATTAAATTCTCTTTTGCATCTGTTCTTAAATCCCCTATAGGTAATTGTGACCCCGTAAATATTACTGGCTTTTGTAAGTTTTCAAACATAAAACTTATTGCAGAAGAAACATAAGACATAGTATCTGATCCTGTTAACACCACAAAACCGTCATACTTTTTATAGTTTTCTTCAATAATCTCGGCAATTTTGACATAATATTTAGTATTCATATTTGATGAATCTATTGGCTCTTCAAATGAAACTGTATCAATGCTACAATTTAACTGTCTTAATTCAGGAATTTTCTCTAAAATCTGACTAAAATCAAAGGCTCTAAGCGCATTTGTTTTGTAATCTTTCACCATACCTATAGTACCTCCAGTATATACTAATAATATGTTTGGTTCGTTTGTCATTTTGTCAATTTTTATATCCATTAATTGAAATGGAATAATTTATGTTGTAAATTTATCAAACAAAGGAACAATAAAATCAATTAAAAAAGTAAAAGTATGGTACATACTGCAATAGGTTTTGAATATTATATTATTATCGGAGCCGTATCCCTTTTAAGTTGGGTAGTTAGTAATACATTGAAAAGAAAATTTAAAAAATATTCTAAAGTTCAATTAAGAAACGGAATGAGTGGTGCGGAAATAGCTGAAAAAATGTTAGCAGATCATGGTATTTCTGACGTACAGGTTATTTCTACTCCAGGAATGTTAACTGATCATTATAATCCAAAAAATAAAACAGTGAACTTGAGTGAAGGAGTTTACAATCAGAGAAATGCTGCCGCTGCAGCTGTTGCTGCTCATGAGGTTGGACATGCAGTTCAGCACGCTAGAGCGTACAAATGGTTACAAATGCGTTCAGATTTAGTTCCAATGGTTAATATTTCTTCTTCATTTTCACAGTATTTAGTAATGGGTGGTTTACTATTAGGGGCTGCTTCTTCTTTAGGATATTGGGTTTTAGCTGCAGGAGTATTTTTAATGGGAATTGCAACATTATTTAGTTTTGTAACATTACCTGTTGAATATGATGCTAGTAATAGAGCTTTAGCTTGGTTAGAACAAAAACATATTGTTACTCGTGATGAATTAGCAGGATCTAAAGACGCTTTAAAATGGGCAGCTAGAACGTATTTAGTAGCTGCATTAGGATCTTTAGCTATGCTATTGTACTGGGTAATGAAATTAATGGCAAGTAGTAGAGATTAGTTATACTCTATTATTTATAAGTAAAAGAATAAAAGGCTCCTATTTTTTTAGGAGCCTTTGTTATGTTAATGATATACTTACGTCTAAGTTATAAAATCATTCTTATGAAAAAACATATAACTCTAGTCGTTCTCTTTTTATTAGCCCAAATATCATTGTCAAGTCAAGAAATGACATTAACTAAACTCGGTGATATTTTTGAAAGTGCTAGTGATAGTATTGTAAGTCAAAAACCACAATGGCGATTTATGATTAAAGAAATTCCATTTATAGCTATTGCGGACTCCACTCATAATAGAATGCGAATTATCTCTCCTATAGCACCTAGTGAAAAATTAACAGAAGAGTTAAAAACAGCTTCGTTAATGGCTAATTTTCATACTGCATTAGATGTAAAGTATGCTATTTCCGATGATGTATTATGGTCTGTATTTATACATCCTTTAAAAGAACTTTCCGAAGAGCAGGTTTATGATGCCATTAGCCAAGTATTTTACGCACATGCAAACTTTGGTTCTACTTTCTCTAGTACTTCTTTAGTTTTTCCTGGTAGTAAACGCCCGAAAGAAAAACCTAAAAAGCAACCTAAGAAGTTAATCGATAAAATTTAAATTAAAAAAGCCTCAGTAAATACTGAGGCTTTTAGATTAATCCTTTTTAAATACTTTAAAGGATTTCATAGTGCTCCCCTCTTCAAACTGTATGATATAAAACCCTGTTGAAGCATCGTTCACGTTAATAATTAAGTTTTCACCATCATAACCTTTCCCTATTGGCACAACTTGACCATTAATTCCTATTAATTTTAAACTCCTAGCTGATTTTCTAGTTTTTAGTCCTTTTACAATTAATTTGTTTTTAAAAGGAACTGGGAAAACTTTAACACCTTCAAAATCTTGTAGATCAACATTTGGCTGCGTTTGGCTTTCCACTACACTTGGCGCTATTACATTTCCTCCTTCTATCTCACTTGCAACTGTAGGAATATTAATATATTTTACTGAAAATTCCGCTACTGAAGCCCATCTTTTCCCATCTACTTCTGAAAGTGCTCTAAAATATAGATAACGAGTTTTAAACTGTTTAAAATCTGCAGATTGTTTCAATGTTGATTTTTGAAGTTCTCCTGCTGATAATTGTTCCCAATTGCTTCCATTCCATCCAAAAAGAATGTACTCTTTTACCATACCTGTTGTACCAGATTGTCGTCCTTGATATGAAAAGCCTACCAACTCTTTTTCTTCACCTAAATCTATAGCAATAAAATGCGGATGTGATGTATTATCATCGTACCAATTAGAATGCCAATATGTATTTGGGTTTCCATCAGCAGCCTTTTCTTTAGCATGATCTGCATTAGTAGTTTCCTCGCTATTTGTATCGTAAACCACACAACCATTACAATCATCTTTTATATCTGGTTCATTTGTATTATCATTTACCTTTACTTCAACTACATTTGAAAAATCTGAATAATCGGCAACATCATAAGCTCTAACTCTATATGTATATGTACCATCTGCAAGGTTTTCATCGGTGTAAGTTGTGAGGTCATTTACATAATCAATTCTACTAAAACCTTGTCCGTCATTCCTTTGAATTGCAAAACCAGATTCGTTATTTGAATTATCCTTCCAAGTTAAAGTTACATTTCTTTCATTTAAAGAAGCTACTAAATCGCTTGGTGCATTGATTTTATCATTAGTATTATCTTCGCTATATAAATCAGACTCCCAAATACCTCTTCCGTAAGTAGCTAAACGAAGTTTTCTAGTTCCATAATGAATTTCTAGATCTGTAGTTTGTACTCCTGGTAAATTTTTTGAAAATGACACCCAAGAGTTTAAATCGTCATTTGTGTAGTAAACACCTGATTGCATACCTACATAAAGTCCATTTTTACTTGTATCATCAAATACTAAACATTGAGCCGCTATATTAGGAAGGTTACCTCTAATATTTGTCCAGTTACTACCTGCATTTGTAGAAATATATACTCTTGAACCTGTAGCTGCAATAGCAACTCTTTCTGGATTATTTGGATCTACAGCAATAAAGTTTACGTCACCTCTGAAATTGCTTACTTCTGTCCAAGTTGGATTACTGCTTTGTCCATTTTTAGTTCTCCAAACTCTACCTTCATCTGCAATGTAGATATAATTGTTATTAGAGTTTGCAATTGCCATTTCATCTAAATTATCTCCAATATTTATTCTTGAAGTAATATTAGTCCAACTTCCATTAGCACCTCCATTGTTACTCCTATATAAATTTCTATAACCAACATAAATTTTTCTATTATCAATAGGGTCCATGGTAAATGGTGTTACCCACTCTCCACTAAAGTTTCCTGGTTTACTAATACTTCCAATACTGTTACCGCCATCAGTACTCTTGTATAAGCTACCAAATTGTACGGTACCATATATAATGTTTCTATTCTTATGATCTATAAAACATTCCATTCCATCGGCACCTAACCATTCAACAAATTGTCGGTTAGAACCTCTCATAATATTTGTTCCATTATCTTGTGCCCCTCCAACAATCATATTTGCATCGGTAGCAGAATTTCCTATTCTATAATACTGTCGAACAGCTAATCCACCTTGAGTTAGATCTCTCATATTATTTCCACGGTCTGAACTTCTAAAAATTCCACCGTCACTTCCTACATAAATAGTTCCGTTGATATACTGCATTACTTCAATATCTGCATGTACATAAGATCTATCTCCAGGGCTACTCCAAGTTGCTAATTTTGTAAATGACCTACCTCCATCTAAAGACCTTGAATAATCCATTCCTCCTACATGAACTTCATTTTCATTTGTATTTGATACTGTAATAGCCATATCTCTAGATGCTTGAGTAAAATACACATCGCTTGTTGATAGTGTTTGATAACTTGATCTGGTTGAGAAACTAGAACCACTATTGGTCGACCTATAAATGTATCCAAAACTACTTCCTCTCTTTTGCACTAAATACACCAAACTCGGATTAGCAGGAGTTACTGCCATTTTCATTCGTTCTGTACGATTTATACCACTCGTAACTCTACTGAAAGATGCTCCTCCATTTGTAGATTTATAAAAACTACTTCCACAGGCGTAAACAACATTGGTGTTCCCTGGTTTAAATTCCACATCTTCTGAATTGGCATTTAACACTAAGGAAAAACTAGCTCCTCTATTGGTAGATCTATACAACGCTTTTGAAGTACCTATAAAAATTGTATTTCCATTTGGATGAATTAGAATTCTCCTAGGCGTTCCGTTTACACGATAAATTTCTGACCATGAACTCCCTCCATTGGTAGATCTCATGATTTGCCCTGCAGAATTCCCCAAGTAAACTGTGTTTGTGTTTGTTGGATTTATAGCAATTGACCATATTGACATATTGGTCATATTATCACCTAATGGACTCCATGAAGAACCACCATTAGTAGTTTTCCATATTCCACCACCTGGTGAACCTGCATAGATTATACTTTGTTGTCTTGGTTCTACAGCTATAGAAACTATTCTTCCTAAACCTGGACTCCAACTTCTAGTTCTTGTCCATTTAAAAGGACCGAGTTCTTTCCAACCACTCACATTTTTAACTTGTTTGGATTGAATTTCTCTCGTATTGAATTGCTTTTTGAATTTTTCACATTCGTCTACCACTTGTCGATCACTAATAACACGACCATTGGCATCTTGATTCCGCTTTGCCCAATACAAGTTTCTCATGAATAATTTAAATCCACTACCCTTACCTTTGCTGTGGGTTTTGTAGTACTTTTCTCCCAAACGTTCAAACTTTTTTACTTTTAAGTTTTCTTCTTGAGACAATTCGTATAACTCTTGGGCATTTACTGCCGAAAAGTTATATGACAACAGTAGTGCTGCCATCGTTAATTTTAATGAGGTTAATTGTTTCATTTTTATCGGTTTTTTGATTGAAGGTTAATTCTATTTTATCATAATTTTCTTAGCAATACTTTTATCTCCGTTGGTTACTTTTAATAGGTATATTCCTTTAGGTAATACCCTTACATCTATTTTTTCTGAAATTGTAGCACTTGGAGAAATTCCACTTATGTTTTTAGTTAATATTAACTTACCTAATATGTTCATCAAATCCACCTTAGTTTCATTGGTATTCATGTCTGTTACTTTAAAACTTAAATATTCTTTGACAGGATTAGGGTATATTTGAAGCCCCATAGATGTAAAATTATTTCCATCAATAGTTTTTAATTTTACGCCAGGTTGAGAAGTACAAGTCGCTAATTCAATCCATTGAGAACCGTCCCATTCGAAGGCTTTTCCTTGATATATAACTTTATCTCCTGCTTGATAATTCGTATTTTCTTGCCATGGATCTATTCCTGAACATGGATCTCCATTTTGATTATCACAAGATCCTAGGCTTGTCCAATTATTATTCTCTCTTTTAAATAAATTCCCTTGATATACGACTAAGTCACCTTCTATGTAAGTAGTATCACTTTTCCATTCCTTAACCCCATAACAATTATCAGAGCTACAAGCTCCTAAATCATTCCAATCATTGTTGCCAGTTCTTTCAAATAGCCTTCCATTATACACAACTCTGTCTCCAGAAGAATAGTTAGTGTTCCCAGACCATTCTTCTACTCCTGCACAACTTACTTCTCCATCATTACCTCCACCTCCATTATCTGAACATGAGTCTACACAATTTGCGTTATTTATTGCTCTTCTGATTACATTAGCAGGTTGAGAACCGAAACCTTTTCTAAGATTAGTACCTACACTATTCAAGTGGCAATAACTCATAATAGTACCTCCATCAGATGGCGCTCCTGGTCTGCTGCAATTTCCTTCTGTTTGATAACATCCATCTATTGCTGTATTATTTCCATTCCATACACATGCATGAGTATGACTAGATCCAAAATTATGTCCCAATTCATGTGCAATTGTTGAAATATTCCATGAATAGCGTGGTACATTGGAATAATTCCTGTAAATCCCAGATAACCCATAGCGATAAGATCCACAAAGTGCATCTAACCATGCTACACCACCTGAATAATTATAGGTTACAAAATGCCCCAAATCTCCATTAAAGCCATTTCTGTTCCTGTAACTTCTATAGCTATCTAAATCATTAAATGGTGCGGTTGAAGTCCATGCTCTTATTCCTGAAAGTTTAAGGTTAATTCCTTCATCATTATAAAGTATTGCAACTTGGTTGAACATAGCTTCAACAAACACAGACGCAGCACTTGTGCTTCCCTTATCTCTGACTACATCATTTGCAATATCAAAGAAAATTTCAGGGCATTTTCCTGTACGCCTCTGAGGAAGTTCGGATTTACTTTTTATGTTCTTTGATGTACCTATGTAATAAGATTCATCTGCTTGACAAATAAAGTTATTTAAATGACTAATATCTTTATCTTCATATAAAATATGGTTGGTACTTCCTTCTACTTTTCCTAAAACAAAATTACCAACTACATTATCTAAACTTATATACCCATACACTTCGCCATCTTGGATAGAAATAGCCGCTCTAGAATTATTTTTATTCTTTACAATTCCACGATAATGGGTAATGTTTGATGGTTTTACAATTTGTTTAGCTGGTAATTCAATGGATGTAAAATTCTCCGATTTGATAGCAACTTTTACCAGTTGTAAAATCAATATTGATGATTTGTTTGGTAATGGTAAGTTTATAGCTTCTGGAGATGCATTTGCATTAGAAAAACGTCTCATAGCTTGTTGACTCAACGACAATAACTCGTAATTTTTAAACTCTTTAGGAATCTTAACTCGCTGTTTTCTACCACTATTTTTTCCGAAGTTAAACAACTTGATTTCTTCAAATTTCTTACCTATCAATTGAGCTGAAATAATTCGGTCTTTAGGTTTAATTTTTTGAGTTTGGGACGTTAAAGATATTGCTAGCATACAGAATGCCAACAACATAAAGTTTGTTTTCATGGTTTTTATTTTAATAACAAAGGTTAATTGAAGCAACCAAACAATATATCATAAGAGTAGCTAAGCCTTACGAAGTACGAATTGAATAGTTACGAACTGGTGGTGCAAAAAACTAGTTTTTTAGTTTTTCACACTAATAAGTATCCGGATAAATTATATGGTATTTAAGATTGATTACAATCTATGATAGACAAAGCTTTTTCGAAAGATTCAATAAATCTTGATGGGGAAAATAGGTTAGTTTTCATTTTTAGGGATTTAGTTGGGTTAATTACTCTACAAATATAAATACTGGAAATCAAATAACCACTGAAAAACAAGAATATTTTCAACAAAAAAAACATCTTAAACAAATGTTTAACAGGTGGTTCACCAATAAAAAGAAGTAAGTTTTACCATTAATACCTGTATCCTTTTTAGAGATTAAATTACTGCTATTTTTTTAACAATATATTTTATAATTATATAAAAAACCATTTCAACGTGTTTTTACCCCATTTCAGCTTTTTTGAATTTTATAAGCTCTGTAACAATTCTAGTTTTGAAGTGTCATTAAAAAAACTAAAATCAAATGAAAAGCTTAAAACTACTAATTACATTATCTATTCTAACGTTTGGAATAAATCATGCCCAATTTAGTATCAGTGGAAAAATTGTTGACGATCAAAATCAATCTTTACCATTTGCTAATGTTGTTTTATTGAATCAAGATAGCAACGCACAGCCCAAGGGTGTAGTTTCAGATGACAATGGAAATTACACTTTTGAAAATCTAAAAAAAGGAAACTATACAATAGAAATTTCAATGTTAGGTTTTAAAACCAAAACTTCTGATAAAATTCAACTTTCAAAGGACGTTATTTTAAACTTTACTCTTGTAGAAGAAAATCAAGCTCTGGACGAAGTAGTTGTAAAAAGTAAACGTCCTGTTATTAAACAAACAGCCGAAAAATTAATTTTAGATTTAGAACAATCTGAGATGTTAAACAGTAATTTACAAGATGTAGTAAAAAGAGTTCCTGGAGTTTTGGTGACTAACAACGGTATTAACTTCGCAGGAAGATCAGATATAAGAATCCTGATTAATGGGAAAACTACCGATTACATGGATACACAAACTCTTTTGAGAGATTTACCTGCAGATAATATTGCTAAAGTTGAATTAATTGAACAACCAGGAGCTGAATTCGATGCAGAAGGTTCTGGACCAATAATTAATATTATTCTTAAAAAGAATGTAAAATTAGGGACTCATGGTTCTGTAGGATTTTGGGTAGGTGAAGATGAAGGTATTGAATATGGTACAAGCGCATCTATTGCTAGTTATAAGAATAAGCTTAATTGGCAACTAAATACAGGGTTTTCCGCTCCTACTTGGAGAGATGACTTATTCATTAACAGAAGAGTAGAAAATACGGTTACTAACTCTATAGATACTTATGACCAAACCACTATAGAACCGTTTGATCCTAAATATCTAAGATTTGGAGGTGGTTTAGATTATTTCATTAATGACAAACATTCTGTAGGAATAAACTCTAGATACAATACAACAGATTCTGATAGAATCTCAAATGCTAGAATAGTGATTGATACAAACAGCAGTCAAAGAATTATACTTTCTGACAATGACTTTGATAGAGATAGAAAAACATTTACGATCAATCCTTATTATGAATATAAGTCAGAAAAAGACAAGCTTGTAATTGACTTTAACTATATCAACTTTGCTGATGATAATGTTAACATCAATTCCGTTCTAAATGGAAGTACAGAAACCTTACCTAATCAAAAATTTGTACAAAGTGGAAAATTCTCTATTAGAACCATTAAAGGAGATTACAACAAAACACTATCAGATAATTTCAAATTAAGTTTCGGAACAAAATATTCTGATATTGATACAGATAGTGATTTACAATTATTTTTACAAAATGGGACAAGTGATTTCATCTTTCAACCCAACGATAGCGACCGTTTCTTAATTGATGAAGAGATTTTTGCTGCCTATACTAAAGTTAATGCAACTGTAAACACTTGGTCTTTTTCAGCAGGTTTACGTTACGAAAATAGTGTTACTAAAGGTACTTCTAGAACTACTAATACTACATTACAACGAAAAATTTCTGAATTCTTCCCAAGTGCATCTATTAGCAAAAAGATTACGGAAAAGTTAGGTGCAAATGTGGCTTACAGTTATCGTATTAGAAGACCAAATTACAATAGTTTGAATTCATTTGTTACTTTATACGATGTGATTACTAGCGAACGTGGAAATACTAGATTAATTCCAGCATTTACAAACAACCTACAATTCAATTTAACATTTGACAATCAACCATTCTTTACTGTAAGTTATAGTGAAACTAAAGACGATTTGTTCTTATTTATTTCTCAAGAGGAAGTAACTCCAACCAATCAGAATGCACAAATTTCTAGAACTACAATAAATCTTCAAGATCGAAAAAACTGGAATTTTAGAATTTTCGGACCGTTAGATTTTATCCAAGATGTAGAAGGTTTTACAGGTTTCATAGTCGATTATAATAAATTTGAATCTGGTGTAACTGATATTGTTACAGTTCCTTTTTCATTATCTAAATGGAATTTAGGATGGTATACTCAAGCAAGCTATGAATTACCATGGGAAATTGACGCAGAAATGTCTAGTTACTTTGGAACAGGAGCTTTAGAAGGACAAATAAATGTGGGATGGATTGGAAATCTAGACTTCTCATTCGGGAAAAAGTTTTTAGATGACCGATTGAAAGTGAATTTAGGAATCAATAAAGTATTAGATAGAGGTTTTGTAGGAACTGTAAATTATAACAACATTGATGCTAACATAGAAAGTAATGGATCTAGACAAAATGTGCAACTTAGATTAACATACAATTTTGGTGCTAAGTTTGGTAAGAAGAAAAGTAAGAGAAATGCTTCTCAAGAAGAACAAAATAGAATTCAAGATAATAACTAATACAACATGGAGAAGAATAGTATTACAAAGCAGATTGTGTTATTTATTACTTTTTTTATAGTGATTCTACTAACTAATAATGTTGTAAAAGATTACCTAATTTCTAACGAGATTTACGATTATAATACTCATTTATTAGTAAAAACAGCTAGTAACATCATATTGACTTTAATCTCATTCCTATTTATTTGGAAGAATGATCTTTCTAATTTAGGAGGATTGAACTCGTACAAACCTGAAAAGAAACATTTATTATGGTTTCCTCTACTCTATTTTGTTGCATTAAACCTTGTATTTGCTGATGACATCCCTAACTTTAGTCTATACCAAATTTTAATTTTAGCTGTATACTGTGTTAGTATAGGTTTTTCCGAAGAATTTAGTTTAAGAGGTGTTCTTTTACCTTTATTCATTAAACTTGGCAGTAAGGATAAAAAGTCGATTACCAAAGCCATAATAATTTCTGCTTTAGCTTTTGGTTTAGCACACTTAATCAAATTTGACAAAGGTATATTTGGTGAGATATCACAACTCTTTTTTGCTACTTTTATTGGCTTTTTATTTGGTGCATTACTAATAGCTACAAAAAGTATTTATCCGTTAATTATAATTCATGCACTAATAGATTTTGCTGCAAAAATTGATCGCATAGGCATTCCTTTTCAAAAAGGAATTACAAACCAAACAGATCTAACAGGGGCTGTTTTTTCAATTATACTTTCCTTACCTTGCCTTTTATTTGGTCTTTATGTAATAAAAAAACATATTCCAGAAAAAATTCAACTCAATGAATACTAAGCTTAATAAGTCGGACTGGATAATTCTTTCAGTTATATTTTCGGTTACTATATTACTTAACTGTATTGATTATTATAGACAAGGCAATAGGTTAATCGAGTATATAATTGATTTTCCTAGCTCAGCTATAATTTCTATTATAATCATTTTAATGTTTATACACTTAGTTCCTAAACTGTTAATTGAACAAAAAAAATATATTTCTTTCTTTGTTTTAGCTACGCTATTGCTAACATTCTTTGGTACTTTAGAAAATATTATTGGTAGATTTACTGCAGGAAAACCTTTAAGTGACATTAAAAACATTTTTCTATACTTACAAAAAGGTTTATACAATGCAACTGACATGGTAGGGTTCCCTCTTGGAATCTTATTAATGAAAAAGTTTTATGAAGGTCAAACGCAGTTTGCAGAAATAGAAAAACAACAAAAAGAAAATGAGTTAAAGTTATTACGCTCTCAAATTGATCCTCATTTTTTATTCAATAATCTGAATACTTTGGATAGCTTAATTGATACTGATTCTAATAAAGCGAAAGAATACATTAATCGTTTATCTTTGATTTACAGGTATTTAATCCAAACTAAAGACTCTGAAGTAATGGAGTTATCCAAAGAAGTACAATTTGCAGAAAACTACATTTTTTTAATCTTAACCCGTTTTGGTAACGACTATAATTTTTCTATTGAAAATAATGCTACAGTTGAAGATTTATTCATTCCTACAGGAGCTATACAAACCTTACTAGAAAATGTAGTAAAACATAATAAACCAAGTGGAAACATAGCTATAAAAACAAAGATTCAAATTACCAATGATTATTTAACTGTATTAAACTCAAAATCTGATCTAATGGTAAAAAAAGATTCATTAGGTACTGGATTAGAAAATTTAAAAACAAGATACTTGTTATTATCTGACAAAGAGATTAGTGTTATTAATACAGCTAATGAGTTTAAAGTTATCATACCTATAATCAAGTTAGCAGAATAATCTATGAAACGTTTAATAAGTTCTCTTGTTTTATTAATTGCAATTTTTGTTATTGCTTTTATTCAAATAGATGAGAGTAGTAAAAAAATAGATCTCTTGAGAAAAAAGAATGATACAACTTCTCAATTTATGATTAACAAGGTTAATAGTTCTAATGACATTGAGTTTTTAAGAAATACAGCTGTAGACTATATTCAACTTAGTAAAACTAAGAGATATCAAGATAATGATTCTGCTACCTTTCAAATAAGATTATTTTTATTCCATGCAGTTTTGCTAACTATTCTAATCGGTTTAACTGTTTTTGAAATCTTTACAAGACTTAAAAAAGATGATTTATGAAAATACTAATATTAGAAGATGAAATGCCTGCTTACCAAAAGTTAGAAAGTTATCTTAATGACTATTTTGGAAATGAAGCACCACATGATTGGGCAAGATCTGTAAAAGATGGTAAAAAGTTTTTAGCGCAAAATACTTACGACTTTATTTTATCTGACATTCAACTTTTAGACGGAATTTCTTTTGATTTATTTGATGAAATTAATACAGACATTCCTATTATTTTTTGTTCTGCTCATGACGAGTATTTATTTAAAGCTTTTAATACTAATGGAATTGCTTATATCTTAAAACCATATACCAAACTGGAATTAACTAAAGCTATAGAAAAATATAAATCGTTATTTAAAAAAGGAAGTTATAACAATTTAAATACTGAGATTCTATCAGAACTAAAATCTGCTTTAAAGGAAGAAAACACGAGTTATAAAAAGAGATTTGTAATTAAAAAAAGCACTGGCATTCAGCTTTTAAATGTCATAGACATAACTTTTATAGAAGCATCAGGAGATTTTTGTTTTGCTATAGATAAAAATGGGAAAAGACATACCATTTCTCAAAATTTAGGTTCTATTTACTCTCAATTAAATCCTGTGAAATTCTTTAAAATTAATAGAAGTGAAATTGTAAGTATTGATTATATAGAAGGTATTGAAAATCATTTTAAAAACAGATTATTACTCTCTGTAACTGGATACAAAGAAAAACCAATGACCAGCTCCTCAACAACAGCAGAATTCAGAAAATGGCTAGAACAATAAACATAAAAAGACTCGAGTTTTCGAGTCTTTTTTGATATATAAACGATTGTAATTTATTTTTTAATCTCTATCTAAAAAGATTTGTATAACGTACCAAAATAATAACATTAAAGATGCAAATAACCCTAATGCTGCTGGTATGTAATCTTCGGTTGTGAATTTGTGTACTAAGTTTGATGTTTGATATAAAATAGATCCACCTGCTAATACACACATACCAACTGAAAACCATAATCCTAAATTAAACCCAAATAAAGCACCAGCTACAATTAAACCAATAGCAATAAAGAAGCCTATTGTGATTGCAGATCTTAAAAAAGAGAAGTCTTTTTTTGTTATAAATACTATAGATGACAATCCTGCAAACAAAGTTAATGTTACAATACTTGCTTGTTGAAGAATTGCTATCCCTTCTGGTCCCATTAATCGAGTTACAATAGCTAGTAAAGGAACAAAAATAATAGCTTCAGCAAATACATAACCTGCATAGGCCATATACTGTAAATTTTTATCCGTAGTTCTTAAAATTGTACTTTCGGCATAATTAGTAACTAACATAAAACCTCCGAGTAATAATAACCATTTCCAACCTTGTGTCATTGAAAACATAAAATTCACAATAGTATCGCTTTGTAATAAAAAGAACTCAAAAACCATAAATAGCAATACACCTCCTGCTACATGTGCATAAGTTTTCTTGTAAAACTCTACTCTTTCTAGTTCTGTTGAATGCGCTACTAAAACTCTGTTGTTATCAAATGAATTGAATGAATTTTCCATAATAATTTTTAATTTAATTTTTCTTTCACAAAGGTATAATTTATTTTCAAATAAAAAGCTCAGTAAAAAATTACTGAGCTTTTCTATATTTTAATCGTTTAATTTCAATACGGCCATGAATGCTTGTTGTGGTATTTCTACATTACCAACCTGGCGCATACGTTTTTTACCTTTTTTCTGCTTTTCTAATAGTTTACGTTTACGTGAAATATCTCCTCCATAACACTTAGCAGTTACATCTTTACGTAATGCTTTTACCGTTTCACGAGCAATAATTTTTGCTCCAATAGCAGCCTGAATTGGAATATCGAACTGTTGACGTGGAATTAATTCCTTTAACTTCTCACAAATACGCTTTCCTATAGAATACGCATTACTATCATGTAATAACGAAGAAAGTGCATCTACCGATTGCCCGTTCAATAACATATCTACACGAACCAGCTTCGATTTTTTCAATCCAATTGGGTGATAATCAAAAGAAGCATAACCTTTAGAAACTGTTTTTAATCGATCATAAAAATCAAATACAATTTCAGCTAATGGCATTTCAAAAATCAATTCAACACGCTCTGGAGTTAAATAAGTTTGATTAATGATTTGTCCTCGCTTTTCTATACATAAACTCATTACTTGACCTACAAAATCAGATTTAGTAATGATTGAAGCTTTAATAAAAGGCTCCTCTACTCTATCTAACTTAGATGGGTCTGGCAAATCAGATGGATTATTTACAACAATAATCTCGTCTGGTTCTTTCTTAGTATAGGCATGGTAAGATACGTTAGGAACCGTTGTAATAACTGTCATATTAAACTCACGCTCTAAACGCTCTTGAATAATTTCCATGTGTAACATCCCTAAGAATCCACAACGGAAACCGAAACCTAATGCTGCAGAACTTTCAGGTTGAAATACTAAAGAAGCATCATTCAATTGTAACTTCTCCATAGAAGCTCTTAATTCTTCATAATCTTCCGTATCTACAGGGTAAATTCCTGCAAATACCATTGGCTTTACATCTTCAAAACCTTCAATAGTATCTGTAGTTGGAGTTGCAAAATCAGTAATTGTGTCTCCTACTTTTACTTCTTTTGCCGTTTTAATACCTGTTATTAGGTATCCTACGTCTCCAGTTTTTATTTCTTTTTTAGGTTCTTGATTCAATTTTAATGTACCAACCTCATCAGCAAAGTAATCATTTCCGGTAGCCATGAATTTAATCTTCTGATTCTTCTTTATAGAACCATCGATAATTCTAAAATAAGTTTCAATTCCACGGTAAGAATTGTAAACACTATCAAAAATTAAGGCTTTTAAAGGAGCATCAGGATTTCCTTTTGGCGCAGGAATTCTATCAATAATTGCTTCTAAAATTTTATCTACTCCAAAACCAGTTTTACCACTAGCAGGAATTACTTCTTCAGGATCACAACCTAACAAATCCACGATATCATCAGTAACTTCTTCTGGATTTGCAGATGGTAAATCTACTTTATTCAATACTGGAATAATTTCCAAATCATTTTCTAAAGCCAAGTATAAATTAGAAATTGTTTGTGCTTGTATACTTTGAGCTGCATCTACAATTAACAATGCTCCTTCACAGGCTGCAATAGAACGAGAAACTTCATAAGAGAAATCAACATGACCTGGAGTATCAATCAAATTTAAGATAAACGGTTCTCCATTATGGACATAATCCATTTGAATGGCATGTGATTTAATCGTGATTCCACGCTCACGCTCTAAATCCATATTATCTAACAACTGATCTTGTTTCTCGCGTTCGGTTACAGTCTGGGTAAAATCTAATAATCTGTCTGCAAGCGTACTTTTTCCATGATCAATGTGCGCGATAATACAAAAGTTTCTAATGTTCTTCATTCGTTCTATTAACTTCTAATGACCGACAAAGATACGCTATTTGAAAGGCTATATCAAATAAAAAGTTATGCCAAAACTTTATCATTTTTTTGATTTGCTTAAGATGTGAATTTAAAGGATTCAAATTCCTTTTATTTGACCTTTTCATGATCCTTTCAACCCTTTTTTTTCCTTTTTAACTATTTATAATTCCTCTTAACACCTTTTAATTACTGAGAAAACCTACTTACTACATAAATTTGTCAACGTTAAACAACAATACGAGATAAAAATTAGTTTATATAAATGGAATTAAATTAACAAGTAGTTATTTTTATTAATAAATTTAAGTCCAATATATATTAATCATAAACTAACACAATCCTCTAATTATGAAAAATTCAATCAAACTATCGTCTTTGGTTCTAGGTTTATTAATCGCTAGTTGTTCTTCATCAGAAGTTCCAGCAGAAGACCCAATAGATCCGTCAACTAAGATCACGTACGAAAAAGATGTTAAAAGCATCATTAATTCAAGCTGTGCTACTGCCGCTTGCCATGACAATGTATCACCTACAGCAGGTTTATCACTTACTACGTATGATTTAGTGAGAAATGCTGCTGAAAATGGTAATCTTTTTGGTAGAATTAACAGCACTACTAATTTTATGCCTCCTACAGGACAATTACCCAGTCCTACCAGAAACATTATTAATAAATGGAAAGACGACGGTTATCTAGAACAATAAACAATTCACCCAATATCACTATGAGACTTTTTATTATTATAGTATTGATTTCTCAATCAATATTCAGTCAAAAATATTATACCAGAACTGGTTCAACTGGATTTAAAGCTAATGTTGCAGCTTTTGAACCTGTACAAGCTTTAAATAAAAGTACATCCGCTATACTAACTAATGATGGAAGGATTGCTTCGCAACTTTTTATTAGTGCTTTTAAATTTAGAGTTGCTTTAATGCAAGAGCACTTTAATGAAAATTTTATGGAATCTAATGAGTTCCCTAAAGCTACTTTTAAAGGACATATTAAAGATCTAGATGTAAAATCTTTAACTGGAAGTAAAGAAGTTGATATTAAAGGATCCATAAACATTAGAGGAATAGATAAAGAAATAGAAACTAAAGGGACAATTTCTAAAGTTAATGATAAAGTTATACTCACCTCTAACTTTATATTGCTTCCTGGTGATTTTAACATTAAAATTCCTAGCGTTGTACGTAAGAAAATAGCTAGAGAAATTACTGTAGATTTAAACTATGAGTTTTCTAAAAAAAAATAAAGTAACTCTTCTCATTGTAGCACTGATCATTATAGGATCTGTTATAGGTTATCAACAAATTTTCAAAACAACAGAAGATGTTGCACAAACTACCAAAGTTGATTTTGAAGGTACGTCCAAAGATTTTTTAACCTTATTAAATACAGATGCATCTATATGGAATAATAAGGTAATTGTTATTGAAGGTGTTGTATCTGCTGTAAACGATGAAGGAATTATTCTTGACAATACTATCTTTTGTCAGTTTACTGATAATGCTATTTTGACTACGTTTAAAGAAAATCAAACACTAAAAGTGAAAGGTCTTGTTATTGGCTATGATGATCTTTTAGAAGAATTAAAACTAAACCAATGTATTATAAACAACTAATCAAATTATTTGCATTTCTATTTATTTTAAGTTCAAATTTTGTTACTGCTCAAGATGATTTGCTTAAAGAATTAGATGATGAGATTAAAGCAGAAGAAGCTAAACAAGATGATACGTCTAAAAACAAAGAAAAGTCATTTGAACTACCTGCTTTTAAAACATTAAAAATTGCCAATTTACAATCTACAAAAGTAGCTGAAAAAGGTGATTTATACTTAGTAGTTTCTCATAGATTTGGACCTTTAAAAGATGGATTAGATACGTTTTTAGGTTTAGATCAGGCCAACACTAAAATTGAATTATTATATAGTTTTTTCGATGGTATTCAGTTTTCAATAAGTAGAGAATCTTTTGAAAAAACAGTTGCTTTTGCTAGTAAAGTAAGATTAGCTAGACAATCAGATTCTTTTCCTTTAAACCTTTCAGGTTATGGAACGATCAATATTAATACTGAATTGAATAACAGAAGATTTACGAATTATAGAATGATTGATGAAGATAGATTTAGTTATGCTTTACAATTATTAGCTTCTCGTAGATTTTCTAAAAATTTCTCTTTTCAAATTGCTCCAACTTATGTTAGAGAAAATTTACAAATCTTAGAAGAAACAGGTACTGCAAATCATAATCAATTTGCCTTAGGTTTGGGTGGCCGCATAAAACTAAGCAAACGCGTTAGTTTTAATGCAGAATACACCCATAACTTTAATAGAGATGAAAACTCAATTTTTTATAACCCATATGCTTTTGGTGTAGATATTGAAACTGGAGGACATGTATTTCAATTATTATTTACCAATGCACAATCTACCAATGAACCTGGATTTATTAGTAATGCTGATGGAGATATTGTATTTGGATTTAATATTGTAAGAGTATTCTAACCTAAAGCATACAACTTAGTGTATCTAATTAATCATGAATATCATGATTTGGATACACTAAGTTTATTTGTTTTCTAATTTTATCTAAAGTTTGTATCAATTGCAAACTGAAATTATTTGAAAGTACCGGGCTTTCAATTACTCCTTTATCTAGACACTCCATAACATGGGCAGCTTCAAAGTAATATCCATATCCTGCCCCATCATCTTCTTTCAATTCTTCAATTCCATTTTCAGTTTTAATCACAATTGGACAGTTCATTTCTCTAGAAATTTGTACCGTCCCTTTTTCAAAATGAAAAATAGAATAGTTACAAGAATCATTCATAAAACCTGCTCGTAAATAAGCTCTTTTATCATTTTCATATTCAAAAATAATATCTATATGTTGGTCAGAACCTGTAGGACTTTTTATAGCATTTGTAATTATATTTTCAGGAACCCCTAAAGTTTCTAATGCCGTAAAAACAGGATAAATACCAATATCTAATAAAGCCCCTCCTCCCAAATCTAAATTATATAATCTGCTTTGATCATTGAAAGGTGAATGAAACATAAAATCAGACTGTACCATTTTCAATTCTCCTAATTCTTTAGAAGCGATAATTTTTAATATTTTTTGAAAAGTAGGTACTAAACGAGTCCAGAAAGCCTCCATTAAAAAAGTTTGATGGTGTTTTGATGCATCGATCATCGATTGCACTTCGCTCTCATTAATAGCAAATGCTTTTTCGCATAATACGGCTTTATTATGTTGTAATGATAATAGAGTATGTTCACAATGAAATGTATGTGGTGTAGCAATGTAAACAATATCTACTTGTTCATCTTCTAACATTTCTACATAACTTCCATATGATTTTTCAAACCCGAATTTTTCTGCAAAACCCTGAGCTTTAGATAAGTCACGTGAAGCAGTAGCATATAGGTTTGCATTGTCCAACAATTGTAAATCCCCTGCAAATATTTCTGCAATCCATCCACAACCTAAGATTGCCCAATTGTATTTTTTCAAAATAAAGTAATTAAAATTTAAAAATAAAAGGTACTATTATAAACAAGTACAAATTAGTAGTAAATATTCAAAATCACCTCAAAAATCAACTTGACAAAATCCCGACACAAAGTCCAAAACCTACAATACCAATTACAATCAAAAAAATAGCACATCCAATTAAAAATTTGGATGCTTGTTTATGCTCTTTTTTGAGTAAAACTCCTATAAGTATTAAAATAAAAGGAAGAAGTAGTATTGTAAATCCAAAAAACATATTTCAATTTAATTAAAAGCCACCAAAGCACAAACCTATTCCTATTAATAAATAAAGTACGGCTAGAATATAAAAAACAACAGCTAACTCTTTATACTTCTTTCGTAATAAAAGTCCAATGGTAATTAACAGAATTGGTGGTAATAATAATACTATAAAAACTATGACTACTATACCAGACATATCTCCGACTTCTAAAATCATACACTTTCTTTTTTAAGTTCTTCTAATCGTTTCTTTTTATCATCTCTATAAAACAGATTCATAGTTTCAAAAGGAATGATTTTATAGTCTTTATCCACGATATGAACACATGACTTTTTGATCGCTCTAACATCAAAATTATAGGCATCTATAAACTGCATGATAATAATTCGAAATAAATTATCGTAGCCCAAATTAGGGGCATCAATGTTAGGTAAACAGCACATTATAGATTTCAGATTTTCTTCAGCAACCTCTACTGAATTCCCTGTACTAAACAACTCAATCATTTTACCATGTAATTGTTCATCTTGTTCATACACAATAGTGTTTTTACTATTATCTAAAAGATCTGCTGGATTCACATATCGTGTTAATGGAAAAACTTCTCCATCTAACTTTAATGCATACCCCATAACTAATGCATCAGGATTACAGGGCACAGGAATTAAATCGTCTCCATTAAAAACAGGGGCTTGTTCTAAAATTTTTCTTCTAACTTCCGTTAAGGTTAATCGATCAGTTTCAGGATTAAAGTTCTCTAATCTTCCTGCTATTTGTGTAGGCTGAAATGTTACTCCGCGCACACATTTTTGTTGTAGTGCGTACTCTATGATTTGCCCTATTTCATCGTCATTTTGCCCCTTTTGAAGCGTAACTACTAATGTTGTTGATAAATTGACTTCATTTAAATTCGCTATAGCTTGTTTCCGTATTTCAGTCAATTTTGCACCACGCATTTGTTGCAGTACCTCTTCTTTAAATGAATCAAACTGTAAGTAAATTTCAAAATCAGGGGTGTAACTTTTTAATCGTGCTACAAAATCTTTGTCTTTCGCTATTTTAATCCCATTAGTATTGAGCATTAAATGGCGAATGGGTAGTGATTTTGCATAATCCAAAATTTCAAAAAACTGAGGATGAATAGTTGGTTCTCCACCACTTATTTGTACAACGTCTGGTTCCTTTTCATTTTTCACTATAGTATCTAACATTTTTTTCACCTCATCTAAGGTTCTATGTCTTCCATAATGTGGGGAAGAACCTGCATAACAGGTTGGACAGGTTAAATTACATCGATCTGTTACCTCTAAAACGGTTAAACAGGAATGCTGTTCATGATCTGGACATAAACCACAATCATATGGGCAGCCATAATGCGTTTTTGTATTGAAAGTATATGGTGTTTCTGAAGGTTTGTTATAGTTTCTGATATTCTTATAATATTCAACATCATCAGCAATTAATACTTTAGAAGTTCCATGCTCTGGACATCTTTTTAACATGTATACTTTATCATTTTCAAACACAATTTTGGCATCCACTCTCCGTAAACATTCAGGACATAAACTTAGTGTAAAATCGTAGTAGGTATATTTTCTAACGGGCATATTTCATAGCTTTTAATATAAATCTATAGTAATATAACCAACAAATTATGCATAATATTTGAATACTACTCAATCCAAGCACAAAAAATTGATTCGGTTTTAAAAATTCTATACCAAATCGAAAGCCAAAATATGAGAGCATAAATAGTTTAAAAAGATCTCCTCTTTCATTAATCTTTTTACTGCATATTTTTAAAATGAAGAACAAAATCAATAAAAAAAGTAGTTCATATAAAGCTATAGGATGCCGAAGTAATCCATCCCCTAAATCCATCCCCATAAAGAAGTTTGTTTCCTTACCATAAGTAAATTCATTTACTCCTGATAAAAAACAACCAATTCGACCAATGAAAATTCCCAAGATAATAGGTAGCGTAAATAAATCTCCAGAAGAATGTTTTTCTCCTATAATCTTTTTGGCTAACTCTACCCCTAGCAAACCTCCAAACAAACCTCCCATAATGGTTTTTACATTCAACAAATACACTATTGACTTTTGACTCCATAATTGCGGATGTTCTAAAAGTCCTACTATTCTAGAGCCCAAAAGTGCTCCAATAGCCGCTCCTAAAATGATATACAATCTGTTGGTTGAAGAAATAATATCTTTTTGATGTCTCTTCAGATAGGCATAATATCTATATCCTAAGAAAAAAGCCAAATACTCTAAAATTAGATGAATATTGATTGTATAGTTGAAAATAACGGGTTCAAAAGGGATATCCAACGGTTAATTTTTTTGATTGCTATCAAACTTATAAAAAAGTCTTCCATTAATAAGCAACCAAAAAGTTGCGCATAAAAAATAAATACCATAATTTAGCAACCATAAAGTTGCCTATAATCTTTAAATTTTAAAATTATGAAAGACACAATCACAAAAGAAAAACTTTTCAAACACCCAATAGAGGATATCTGGAAAGCGATTTCTGAAGGAAAAAAAATTAGTGAGTGGTTTTTAAATGCTGATTTTAAACCCATTGTTGGGTACCAGTACACCTTTTCTTCAAAAGAAGAAGATTGCAGTGAGATTAAAGGAGAAGTAAAAAAAGCATCTCCTTACGAATTAGTCTACACATGGATAGTTTCGGGCACAAGTATTGAAACTACTGTAACCTGGTTATTAGAACCAATCCAAAATGGCACTAAGCTAACTCTAACACACACGGGGATTGCTAATTATCCACACGAAACTGCAATAAAAATGTTTGACAGTTTTACTGGTGGATGGATAAACTGTTTAAATTTACTGAATGATTATTTAGCAAAATATGTCGAAGCAAATTAATACAGATTTACTTTTTAAAGCTATAGCTGACCCTACTAGACGTAAAATTTTCCATGTGTTAGTAGTGGCAGCTTCTGCTATGTCTATAACTCAAATTGCAAAAGATTTTGATATGACTAGACAAGGAGTAACTAAACATATTAAAACTCTTGAATCTGCTGGTTTAGTGGAAATAAAAACAGAAGGAAGAGAACGTTTTTGTTTTCCTAACACCAAGCCTTTAAAAGAAATAAAAAACTGGTTAAATTTCTACGAACAATTCTGGGATAATGCATTAGATCAGCTTGGTAGTTATTTAGATCAAAAAAAGTAAAAACCATTATTCAAAAAAACTGTAATTTTGCAACGATTTTGAATTATGGTAAAGATTGACAATATAGAACTGCCTGATTTTCCGTTGCTTTTAGCACCAATGGAAGATGTAAGCGACCCGCCATTTAGAGCTTTATGTAAAGAAAATGGTGCTGACGTAGTATATACAGAATTTATTTCTTCTGAAGGTTTAATTCGTGATGCTGCAAAAAGTGTAATTAAATTAGATATTTACGAAAAAGAACGTCCTGTTGGTATCCAAATATTCGGTGCTAATATGGACTCTATGCTTCGTTCTATAGAAATCGTTGAAAAAACGAAACCTGATATTATTGACATCAATTTTGGGTGTCCTGTAAAAAAAGTAGTTTCTAAAGGAGCTGGTGCAGGTATTCTAAAAGATATTGATCTGATGGTAAAACTTACAGAAGCTATGGTGAAGCATACCGATTTACCAGTTACTGTAAAAACGCGCTTAGGTTGGGATCATGATTCTATACGTATTGTAGAAGTTGCTGAACGTTTACAAGATGTTGGAATTAAAGCCATCTCTATCCATGGTAGAACTAGAGCACAAATGTATAAAGGTTCTGCAGACTGGAAACCTATTGCTGCTGTAAAAAACAATCCTCGAATGCATATTCCTGTTTTTGGTAATGGTGATGTTGATTCTCCTGAAAAAGCTATGGAAATGCGTGATTCTTATGGTTTAGATGGCGCTATGATTGGTAGAGCCTCTATAGGATATCCATGGTTTTTTAATGAAGTTAAACATTATTTTGAAACAGGTGAACACTTACCTAAGCCTACAATAGCAGAACGTGTGGAAGTCGCTCGCCGTCACTTACAAATGTCTATTGATTGGAAAGGCGAACATTTGGGTGTAGTAGAAACAAGAAGGCATTACACGAATTACTTTAAAGGGATTCCACATTTTAAAGAACACCGTTTGAAATTAGTGACATCTGATGATCCGAAAGATGTTTTTGATACATTCACAGAGATAGAAAATAAGTTTGGTAATGCCCGAATAGCAGAAATGAAATAATTACCATTCGTCTATATTTCTCTTCCTTTTATCGATGAAATACTAAGAAAAAACTAATAACTTTATGTATAACACACATAAACCTTAATTTTGCTGTGTAATTAATAAGAAATAATCCCTAAGTTATTCCCTTAAATTACTTTGATGCCGTTTAAATGAAACATAAAGTAAATCTTGAAATAACAGATCCCTAAAAAGAAACATTTCCACTGTATCAACCAAAAAATAAATCCCTAGCTAGGTTCGTTTTTTAATCCCCTGTTCTTTTTTAGAGCAATCAAAATCTTACAAAAATCAAAAAATATTTAATATGACATTTACAGTAGTGAATGTCATATTTTCGTTTGAAGAAAGAAGGTAGAAATAAAACACACCGTAATTCAAAATGAATCAGACTATTGTGACTTTATAAAAATTAATGTGTCATACTAATGAAGTTGATTGAATCTTTACACTGATTCAAAATGTTTTTGATAGCACAGATGAAACATAACTTAAATCTTGAAATAATAGATCCCTAAAAAGAAACATCTGTATCAATCAAAAAAAATATACCCTAGCTAGGCTTTTTCATCATTATCTTAAGTGTAGATCTAAGATGCTTCTATAAACTTTCTAGTAATTCTACTACTTGCAATTTTAGAAGCTGCAAAACCTAAAACACAAATGGTTAATGCTACTATTCCTAAATTAAACCATTTAAATTCCACTGGATATGGAATTCCAACCGCAATTTTAATCCATCCCATGTAATATTGCAATAACACTAAAATCACAGCTATAAGTAAACCAATCAACATACCCACGAGACATAACAGTAAACCTTGAAATGTAAAAATTTGTTTGATTTCTTTTACTGTTGCTCCAACGTTAGATAGTGTTTTTAAGTTCTTACGTTTATCTAAAATCATCATAATAATAGACCCTATAATATTAAACAAAGCTATAATTACAATAAGTGTAGCAATAAGATACGAGACAAAGTTTTCTGTATTAATTACTTTATAAATCAATTGATTTAATTGCACTCGAGTTTGTACTTTATACGTACTTCCTAGGGCTTCTTGTAGTTGTTTTGCTTGTTCATCTATAGTTTCTTCGTCTCTAACTTTCAATTCTATACTTGTAACTCTATCGTTTGCTAAGCCTAGTAACTCTTGTGCTACTTCTATTTCAGTAAATACATATTTATTCCTGAAATCTTCAGAACCATTATAAATACCCACTACTTGTGTGTTTGTAGATCTAAACGCATTATTAGGATTCAACAATCCTTTTCCTGGTTTGGGTACAAAAACCTGTAATGGTCTTACATTATTATGAAGTGAAAGTTTAGCATAAATACCATAACCTATAACAGCTGTATTCTGAAACTCAGGATCTATCCAAGTTCCTGACCATAACGAAGAATCTACTTGAACTACTTCATTATAATTTACATCCACACCTTTTACATAAGCGATATGGCTTTTATCTCCATATTTTAAAAAAACACGTTCTTCAACTACTTTAGAAAATGATGCGATATGAATATCTGAAATTAAAATCTCATCTAGTTGTTTACTATACTCAAAACTTTTGCTTTTAGTCGCAGAGATTTTAATATCTGGATCAGAATCATTCAATAAAGAATAACTAAAAGTTCGTAATCCTGAAAAAACAGATAAAATAACAAATAAAGCAATTGTACCTACTATAACACCAAACATAGCTATACTTGTAATGATATTAATAGCGTTAGTGCTATTTTTAGATCGTAAGTAACGTTTTGCTATGTAAAATGGAAAATTCAATGCTTATAAAATTAGCAGCAATGTACTAATTATTATCGGTTATCTTTTTTGACGACGTGGTAATATTTCAGGATTTTTTATTGGATTATCGTCTTCTCCTTTTAGGGATTTGTCAATATCTTCAATGTAATCCAAGCTGTCATCACCAAAAAACAACAATTCAGGCATTCTTCTTAATTGATTTCTTGTTCTTTGTGATAATTCATGACGAATTAATGGTGTATTCGATTTTACACCTTCTACTATTTCTTCTCTTTTTTCTGATGGGAAAACACTTAAATATACTTTTGCCACACCTAAATCTGCCGTAACAGATACTTTAGATACAGATATAATAACTCCCTTCATTCCATTTTGAGCAGCACGCTGTAATACATCAACTAAATCTTTCTGCAGTACGGCCGCTATCTTTCGCTGTCTATTGCTTTCTTCCATGCTGCAAATTTATTGATAAATATTTAATCAATTAGGAATTAAGACTTTTTAATTACGAATTACGAGTTGTGATGTACAACATACTTCAAGCTTCCAAACTTCGAGCTTTAGACTAAAACACAATAATACCTTGTGGTTGGTTTCGACAGGCTTAACCAACCACCTAGTATTATTATATTTTTTTGGAAAAGTAATTGTTATGCTATGGCGTAAAAATTTTATTCTTTATCGCATACATAACCAAACCGACTCTATTTCGAACATCGAGCTTTGTAAATAAACTATCTCGATATCCATCAATAGTTTTAGGACTCAAAAACATCCGTTCTGCAATTTCTTTGTAGGTAAGTTCCGAACAAGCCAATCGCATAAATTTTATTTCGTTTTCCTTAAAATTCACTTGATTTTTGCTACTCTTACCTGAAACAGAATCTAACAATAGATTAGTTACATTTCTAGTATGGTAAAAACCATTTTCCATGATCTCCAATAATGCCTTTTCTAGTACTTCTTTTTGAGTATCTTTTAAAAGATACCCAATAGCACCAGCTTTTAACATTTTAAGAATTGTTCCGTCAGCGTCTTCAACAGAAAGTGCCAATACATGCACATTCGGATAATTAGCGACGATCCACTCTGTAGTTTCTATACCATTCATCACTGGCATATTTACATCCACCAAAACAATATCTGGGATATTCCTTGGAGAGGCTTGAAACTTCTCTTGTACTTCCCCCCCATTTTTACATGTGTATAATACCTTGAATTTGTCAAACGTATTAACCATGCTCTCAATAGCTTGTGATAGAAGTGTATGATCATCTACCACAACAACTGAATACTTCATTTGTTGACTGATTATTAGATTAGTAAATAACTATTGTATAGGGGAGTATACATCATAAAAGTAATAATAAATATTTAATTCTGTACCATAACTAGGTTTAGATTCCAAATTAATTGTAGCGTTAATCAATTGTGCTCTTGTTTTCATATTATGCAAGCCAATTCCCTTTTTTGCTACCTCACTCATGGTAAACCCAATACCATTATCTTTTGCTGTAATGGTTAGTATTTCATCAGTAAAATTTAAAATTACTTCTAATTTAGATCCTTTAGCATGCTTTATCGTATTGGAAAAAAACTCTTGTAAAATTCTGAATAAAATAGTCCCATGCTTCTGATTAATTTCTTTTTCTTCTCCTTGAATTGCTAAACTTGCCTCAATAAACTGTAAACGATTAAAACGCTCTACTTCTAGTTGTAGAGCTTCTTTTAAGGTTACATTTTTTATAAACTCAGGATTGATAAGTTTAGATAGTGTTCGTATTTCTGTTAAACTTTTAGTTATGGTTTCTGAAATATCATCTAAATTTTCAGGAGAGGCTTGTTGCAATTGTATTTTAGCTAAAGTAAGGAGTTGCCCAATATTATCGTGCAACTCCCAACTGATATTTCGTAAGGTTTCTTCTCGTATTTCTATTTGTGTTTCTGCAAGCTCTCGCTCATATCTTTTTTTCTCTTCTGATTTCTCTCGTAATAACTGATTTTTACGGCGTTGAAACACTGTAAAAAGTAACACTAGGAAAACAACAATTAATCCTATTATTATAGTTGATATTATTAGTACTTCTCCTCCTTGTTGCTGCATATAAAACCGTACATAAGAATTAAGTTCATAACTAATGTCAAAATATTCAAAATAACAAATAATGGTCTATCTTTCAAATAGCTAACTATAATAAAAAAGGGTACAGATGGTAAATAAAATGTAAAAAAACTGACTGTTACCCAAAATGGTAGTATTTTTTTGTAGTTAATTATTTCTTCAGATGTTAACAATTGATTCAAATAGAAAAATAAATAAATACTTGTATTAAAAGACCCGATTATAATTGTATAACCTATTTGTTTTTCAAACAAAAACACACCCCATAATATAATGAAAACTATATGCATAATTTGCATAATATTTTTCTTTCTTTTATTACTTATAATTAGTGTATACATTCTAAAAATAAGTGTATACATTATGAGAATGTTAAAATAATGAAGATAAAGAGTATTTTTTCTAAATACGTAAATTAAAACAGCTCCAGAAATCTCTACAATAGCGGTTAAAGCTAATAATAATGTCAAAGCAAAAACAAAAGGTGATTTATCTTTTTTAAAAAAATAATACACCGACATTAATGCTACAAAAACTTGAATAACTACAGTAAAGATTTGAAATTCCATAAAATATTATTTTGAAGGTAATGGAGGAGCTATAGTCCCCATATTTCCTGCACTACTTAACTTCAGTTGTTCACTTTCTCTCATCATTACCATCGATTTTAATACTTGAGACTCTACCTTCTGTAATTGCTCTATCTGTAGATTCGCTTTCAATTTAAAGTTTTTGATATTATCATAGCGCCATTCGTATCCAAATTCTGCTAACATTCGTTTAAAGGTTACTAGCTCTCCTTTCTTAGAATTGATCACATCTACTAACACTTCTTCATTATTCACCATAGTTGTTGGTACATAAAATAAATTTTCATATTCTATAAAGTTCTCATTCTTTGATACTTTACCACTATACACACCTTTAATAAAACTAATTCCTTTTAATCGAATTCCTTTTTCTTCTGCTTGATGTTCCATAAATGCCATATACTTTTTTAATTCTCTAAAATCGAAGGTAGTGATCCTGCTATCTTCAAAACCAAGTATATCTATTAATGGTTTTAATCGGGTTTCATCATAATTTTGCAACATATCTACTACCTCTTCATAGGTTAGTAATGTTTCTAGTTCTGCTGGGTCAATTGGTTTGGCAGGTAGTAACGCTTTATACTCTTTTTTTGTTAACACTTTGAATCCAAAGATTCCTAGAATAGCCTGTAGTATTTTTTTCATGATAATATAAGTTTGTTGTTGACTTTGTCTCAAAAATACAAGCTATTTCAATACGCAAAACAAACAATTTAAGTTCTTATCAAAGAAATCAAGAAGTTATATACTAAAAAACAGGAAAAACCCCTTTTAGCCTTAAGTGTCTTTCCTGTGAGGATTGTAGGGGTTTTCAGTGAATAGTTGTCAATTATCAGTGATCAATAATCACTGATCAATTAACAGTAATCAGTTTTCAGTTGACAGTATTTTTTTATGTAAATTAAAAATAATGGATATAAAAAATTCATTATGAGGCGTTGTCTGAGCGTTCCCTGAGGCTCTCGGAGGAAATGTAGAAAGCAACGACGAAGTAATCTCTTTATCGATAATCAGATTGCTTCATTCTCCCTTCGACATAGCTCACGGTTCATTAACAATGACAAAAATTATTGAAAAAGAAAACCACTTCACAATGATGTGAAATGGTTAGTTTTAAAAAGTTTACAATTAAGTTTTATTTAGCGTAAGGAGGTGTAACCTTACCAAAATTACTTCCAGCACTCTCCAAATCTGATTTTTGAGCTCTTTTAGCCAAATTATCTTGTATTTCTTTATTCGCAACATTTCTATTCTCATAATCTTCCTTACTATCATATACCCAATTGTATCCGTAATTAGCAAATATTTGTTTCATGGTTACTACTTTTTCCGTTGTAGATTGTACAGGGTCAAAAGATATGTTTTTCCCATTAATAGTTGTAGTTGGCATAAGCATAATACTCTGATAGCCTGGTGTACCATAGTCAGCATTTTTCGGATATGCTCCAGAAACAAAATTAATTCCGGTTAATTCAATCCCTTTTTCTTTAGATAACTGCTTTACATAAGCGATATAATTTTCTAAAGTCTCAATAGAATAAAAGTTTATCCGTGTATCTTCATATCCTAGTGCTTGTTCCAAAACTGGCTTTCTTGTTTTATCATAATCCTCTAACCTTTCAATCATCTCTTTGTAAGACAACATATTCCAAGGTCTTTCTACTTCGGCTTCTGCAGTAGGATTTACCGTTTCTTCATCTTTTTGACACGCGATGAACGTTACAGCACTTGTTAATAGTGCAATAGCAACAATTTTAATTGTTTTCATATATATAAAATTTAAATGGTTAATAAATTCATATTAGGAAGCTGTTTTTCATAGCATTTATAATTTAGAAAGTATACAGCTAACAATTTTCTACAAAGTTACTTAACTATTTTCTTTTAATGTTAGTTGAGTGTTAAGTTTTTTTATTTCTATTAAATAATTTTCAATGTGCGTAGATATGAAATTCCACCTCTATGTTTTTAACTATTTTCCAAAACAGCAAGTTGCTTGAATTTATTGAAGGTAACTACTTAACAATTTAAATTACTAAAAACAGATTGCTTCATTCTCCCTTCGACATAGCTCAGGGTTCATTCGCAAAGACAATAAAACACCATCATAAGGCGTTGCCTGAGGTACTCGAAGGCAACGACGAAGTAATCTATAGTTTAAAAACTAAAATCTCCTTATTGACACAAAAATTGTTGCATTCTCTCTTCAACTAGGCTTAGGATTTATTTTCAATGATACTAATAACTTCATCATGATGAGACCTCACAGGTTTTAAAAACCTATGAGGTCTTTTAAAAAAATTTTACTTTTACACTATGGATAAAATAGAACATATTGGTATAGCTGTAAAAGATTTAGAAAAATCAAATCAGCTTTTTGCTTCTTTATTTGGAGCTCCTCATTATAAAATAGAAGAAGTAGAAAGTGAAGGTGTTAAAACTTCATTTTTTAAAACTGGTCCTAATAAAATAGAATTATTAGAAGCTACCAAGCCTGATAGTCCTATTGCTAAATTTATAGAGAAAAAAGGTGAAGGTATTCATCACATTGCTTTTGCTGTAGATGATATTGTAAGTGAAATAGCAAGATTGAAAGAAGAGGGATTTATCGTACTCAACGAAACTCCTAAAAAAGGAGCTGACAATAAACTGGTTGCTTTTTTACATCCTAAATCTACCAATGGTGTATTAATTGAATTGTGTCAAGAAATAACAAAATAACTCCCAGACAAGACTACTAACAATCAAACACTTACCAAAAACCCTACATTTTTTTCGAAAAAAATGTAGGGTTTTTTAATACTCAATTGTATTACTACAGAATTGGGATAAAGCCCCCATAAAAGTTTTATCCCGTAACTAATATTATAACTAAAAACTTTTTAATTATGAAATTATTAAAGCTATTGATTGTGTTTGCTTTAGTATTCACTTCGTGTGAACAAAATGAAGGATTAAACGAGCTTGAAGATCAATCTTCCGTTATTCAGGAAATTGAGGATGCTATTGACGATTTTAACAGTCAAAACCCCGACAATGAAAATGCCGATGGAGAAAATGACGACAACGGAGATGACGGACAGGACGGTGACAACGGTTCTGATGGACAAGATGGAGATGATGGACAAGACGGCGACAATGGATCTGATGACCAAAATGGAGATGACGGACAAGACGGTGACAACGGATCTAATGACCAAAATGGAGATGACGGACAAAACGATGACAACGGATCTGATGACCAAAATGGAGATGATGGACAAGACGGTAACAACGGTTCTGATGATCAAAATAGCGATAATGGAGATAACGGAAATAGCGGAACTGATGACAACAACTGTAGTTTTGAAAATTTAAGAAAAGCTACATCGCCTTCAGGTAAAAGCACTTACGTATTTATGAATAGATTAGGAAATATAGATGCTAGTACTATTGTTTGGAAAGTTAACGGAGGTCAAGTAAATTCTGTGAGACCTAAGTTTATCATCTTAGAAAACCACGTTTCTCAATCTGGTCAGGTTACTGTTTCTTTTGAAGCATCATCACCTTGTGGTAAAGTTGAAAGAACGATTACGTTTGACTACGTAAAGCAATAAATAATAACTAAAAAACTTTTTAAACATGAAATTATTAAAGTTCTTAATTGTATTCACTCTAGTATTTACTGCTTGTGAACAAAATGAAAATCCAGTTGAAGAGGAAAATTTAGCTGAAATAGTTGAAGGAGCAGAAAATGCATTAAGTGAAATGCAAGATTCTGATGACGATAATGGTGATAACGGAGATGGTAATGATGGTGACAACGGGGATAACGGAGACGATAACCAAGATGATTCTGATAATCAAAACGGGGATAACGGAGACAATAACCAAGATGATTCTGACAACCAAAACGGGGATAATGGAGATGATAATCAGGATGATTCTGATGATCAAAATGGGGATAATGGAGACGATAACCAAGATGATTCTGACAACCAAAACGGGGATAATGGAGACGATAACCAAGATGATTCTGACAACCAAAACGGGGATAATGGAGACGATAACCAAGATGATTCTGACAACCAAAACGGGGATAATGGAGACGACAACCAAAATGATTCTGATGATCAAAACGGGAATAATGGAGACGATAACCAAGATGATTCTGATGATCAAAACAACGACAATGGGAATGACGATCAAAACGGAGATAGTGGATCAGAAGAGGAAGAGCCTGGTGATCCAAAACCAATAGATTGTACTGTTTTTGGTAATGGTGTTTTTGAATTTTCTTTTTCTAAAAAGCAATTTGCAGCAGTAAAAATTATAAGCATTAGAGATATTGATCAAAGTTCTATAAAGTGGACTGTTAATGGTACTGTAGTTACTCCAAGAAGACCTAGCTTTATCTTAATTGAAGATCACGTACAACAATCGGGGAAAGTTGAAGTATGTTTTGAAGCTACCTCTACTACATGTGGAACACTATCTTCTTGTACAACAATCGATTTTGTAAAATAAGATCAATTTAATTTTAGATCTCGAAAAGGAATGAAAGCTGTTTTCATTCCTTTTTGTTTTTTATGAATAACCAGTATTTCACTCCTTATGCTTTTAAGAAACTTAAACAATCTTAAATTGAAAATTATACATCTACGATTAATTTTTCGTATATGTCAGTTCGAGTATTTTTTATGAAGTGTTAACGTAGTAAAAAATGTATCGAGAACTATCCGAATACTTCTCGATATAAAATTATTCTTCATTTAATTGCGAATAATTTCACTCGAAGTT